>CAIOAK010000158.1 GCA_903855945.1 uncultured Anaeromyxobacter sp. | reverse complement strand
TCGCCCCGGAGGGGGTCGCGGCGCGCTACCCGGCCTTCGACGTCACCCCCGCCGAGCTCGTCACCGCCATCGTCACCGAGCGGGGCGTCCTCCGGGCGCCGTACGGCGCGGCGATCCGGTCCATCGCCGGTTAGGACCTCGAGCGTGCCCGGCGACGGCTCCTCCCGACGACGCATCACCCGGATGCCCGGTTCGGGCCGGGAGATCGTCTCGATCGGCGTGCGCGCCTCCCCGCTGCGCGACCTCTACCACTCGCTGCTCGTGGCCCCATGGGTCGCCTTCTTCGTCGGTGTGCTCGTCGCCTACGTCGGGGCGAACCTCCTCTTCGCGATGGGCTACCTCGCCATCGGGGACGGGATCGAGGAGGCCCGCCCGGGCAGCTTCGCGGACGCCTTCTTCTTCTCGGTCCAGACGATGGCCACCATCGGCTACGGCAAGATGGCGCCGCGCGGCCTCGCCGCCAACGTCCTCGTCACCCTGGAGGCGCTCGTCGGCCTGCTCGGTTTGGCGCTCGTCACCGGCCTCGTCTTCGCCAAGTTCTCCCGCCCCACCGCCCGGGTGGTCTTCAGCCGGAACGCCATCATCACCTCCTTCGACGGCGTCCCGTCGCTCCTCGTGCGCATGGCGAACGAGCGGGCCAACCAGATCGCCGAGGCCCAGGCCCACCTCGTCCTCCTGCGCACCGAGCGCACGCCCGAGGGGGACGAGGTCCGGCGCGTCCACGACCTGAAGCTGCGCCGCAGCCAGTCGGCGTTCTTCGCGCTCACCTGGATGGTCGTCCACCCCATCACCGAGGACAGCCCCCTCTTCGGGGAGACGCCCGAGAGCCTCCGGGCGAAGGACGTGGACCTCGTCGCCTCGCTCACCGGCCTCGACGAGACCCTGTCCCAGTCGGTCCACGCGCGCCACGCCTGGTCCCCGGCCCAGATCCTCTGGGGGCGCCGCTTCGCCGACGTGCTCGTGACCCTCCCCGACGGGCGGCGCGCCATCGACTATCGCCGCTTCCACGAGCTGGAGCCGGAGGCTATCCTCCCTTCATCCCGCCCCCCGAGGTGATCATGGCCGCAGCCCGCAAGAAGCCCGCACCGAGGAAACCCGCGCCCGCCCGCAAGAAGGGCAAGAAGGTCCTGGGCGTGGACGTCGAGGCCTACGCGCGACAACTGCTCGCCGAGAGCGGCGGCGACATCCACGTGGCGAAGCACGAGCTGGAGGGCGCGCTCGACGCGCTCCGGAACCACCTCCACGCCTACATGGAGGTGAAGATGAAGGCGGTGAAATTGTAGCCGGGTCCCGGGATCGTAACCTCCGGGTTTCCTTGACAGGATGGGGGGACGGATCGTATACCACCGCCCTTCCGGAGGCCCGGCCCCGCCTGCTCGTTCGCACGCCGGGGGAAGAATCCGAGAGCAATCCGAGGTTTATTTCGCGAAGGAGCGGCTCGATGTACGCGGTGATCCAGACCGGCGGCAAGCAGTATCGCGTCTCTCAGGGGGACAAGCTCCGCGTGGAGCTCCTCGAGGGTGACGTGGGCAAGAAGCTCTCGTTCGACGCCCTGCTCGTGGGCGGCGAAGGGGAGGCGAAGGTGGGCAAGCCCACCGTCGCGGGCGCATCCGTCCAGGGCGAGATCGTGGCCCAGGGGCGGCACGCCAAGGTGGTCCACTTCCGGAAGAAGAAGGAAGGCTGGACGAAGAAGCGCGGCCATCGGCAGCCGTACACCGAGGTCGTGATCACCGACGTCCGCGGCTAGCTGGCCGGGCAAGGAGAGGCAAGAAATGGCTCACAAAAAGGGACAAGGCTCCAGCCGCAACGGCCGCGACTCCGCCGGGCAGCGCCGCGGCGTGAAGGTCTACGGCTCCGAGAACGTCGTCGCCGGGAACATCCTGGTGCGGCAGTGCGGGACGCTCTTCCACCCCGGCGCGAACGTCGGGATGGGCAAGGACTTCACGCTCTTCGCCAAGATCGACGGCACCGTCAAGTACCAGAAGACCCGCGGCGACCGCCGCGTGGTCGCGGTCCTGCCGAAGGCCTAGCACCCGGCACATGCCGGTCGTCGCGAGCGCCGCGGAGCCACGGGCCCGCGGCGTTCGTCGTCTGGAGGCCACGTGAAATTCGTCGACGAGGTCCGGATCAAGGTCAAGTCGGGCGACGGCGGCGATGGCGCCGTGGCGTGGCGCCGGGAGAAGTTCATCCCCCGCGGGGGCCCGGCCGGCGGCGACGGCGGCTGGGGCGGCGATGTCATCCTGGTCGTCGACCCGCAGCTCGCCACGCTGCTCGACTACCGCTACGTCCGGGAGCACCGGGCGAAGAACGGCGAGCACGGGCGCGGCTCCGACCAGAACGGCCTCTCCCAGCCGGCGCTCGAGCTCCGCCTCCCGCCGGGCACCATCGTGAAGGACGCCGTCACCGGCGAGATCCTCGCCGACATGGGGCCGGACTGCCCCCGCTTCGTGATCGCCAAGGGCGGCCACGGCGGCCTCGGCAACATGAACTTCGCCACCGCCACCCACCAGGCGCCCCGCTTCGCGAAGCCGGGCAAGAAGGGGGTGGAGAAGGAGCTGCAGCTCGAGCTGAAGCTGCTCGCCGACGTGGGAATCGTCGGCTACCCGAACGCCGGCAAGTCCACCCTCATCAGCCGCATCTCCCGGGCCCGCCCCAAGATCGCCGACTACCCGTTCACCACCCTCACCCCCAACCTGGGCGTGGTGGGCTGGCGCGGCAAGAGCTTCGTGGTGGCCGACGTGCCCGGCCTCATCGAGGGCGCGCACGCCGGAGCGGGGCTCGGCCACCAGTTCCTGCGCCACCTGGAACGGACCAAGGTGCTCGTCCACCTGGTGGACCCGGTCGCGCCGGGGGAGGGGCGGGGACCGCGCGCCGACCTCGACGCCATCGACCGCGAGCTCAAGCTCTACTCGCCGGTGCTGGCGAAGAAGCCGCAGGTGATCGCCGTCACCAAGATGGACGTGCCGGAGGCCAAGGAGAAGCTGGCCGAGCTCCGGAAGAGCTTCGCGCGGCGGAAGAGGAAGCCCGTGATCCTCGCCATCTCGGCCGTCACCGGCGAGGGGATCGACGAGCTGCTCGACGCGGTGGCGGCGGTGCTCCGCGGCGAGGTACCGGGCCGGGAGCGGCTGGCGCGCAAGAAGGTGGGCAAGCCCCGGAGCGCGGCGGCGCGGTGAGCGACCACCTCCTCCCGGAGCGCAAGGCGCGCATCGACGAGGTGGTCTCGCGCCGCACCCGGACCCTCACGGTCGTGATGGAGGCGTTCTGCGATCCGCAGAACGTGAACGCCGTGCTGCGCACCTGCGACAGCTTCGGCGTGCAGGAGGTCCACGTCGTCGAGGGGCCGATGAAGGGCTGGGACCGGAACAAGAAGATCTCCCAGAACGCCGACAAGTGGCTCGACGTGACCCGCTGGACCTCGACGCGCGAGTGCCTCGAAGCGCTGCGGGCGCGCGGCTTCGCGATCCACGTCACCTGGCTCGGGGAGGGGTCGGTGGGGCTCGGCGACCTCGACTTCTCCGGGCCGGTGGCGCTCGTATTCGGCAACGAGAGCCGGGGCGTCACCGACGACGCGCTGGCCATGGCCGACGCCCGCTTCGCCATCCCGATGCGCGGCTTCTCCCAGTCGCTCAACGTCTCGGTGGCCGCTGCGGTGAGCCTCCACAAGGCGATCGAGCGGCGCGAGGCGCAGCGGGGAAGCCACGGCGACCTGCCGGAGGCCGAGGCCGAGGCGCTCCGCCAGCGCTTCTACGTGCTGGCGGTGAAGCAGCGGTCGCGCATCGCCAAGGCCGAGGCGGTCGCCGACCGTCGCGCGCGCCACCGGCGCGGATAGCGCCTCACCCCCAGAGCCCTGCTGCTGCGCGCCGCTCCCTGCCGGTCCTGCTTGTCCGTCGGCATCCCTCATGATAATGATAATCGTTATCAAGATGAACCCGGGGGATCCGAACCACATGAAGCTTCCCGTCACCGCCCTGCTCGCCGTCCTCCTCGCCACGCCCGCCCTGGCCGAGGATTCTCCGCCACCCGCCTCCGACGACCGCCCGGCCTCCCAGGCGGAGGTGAAGGCGCTCGCCGAGGAGATCCGCCGACTCAAGCTCGAGCTCTCCACGCCCGACGCCGTCACCTTCGGCTCCTACGCCGGCATGGGGCCGGGCGCTTCTCGCGCCCACCTGCAGCCGAAGGGGCTCTCCATCGGCGGGTACGGCGAGGTCGTCGCCTCCTTCGCCACCGACGACCGCGGCGCGTGGGCGGCGGTGAACCGGCTCGTCCTCTACGTGGGCTACCGCTTCAACGACCTCATCACCTTCAACTCGGAGATCGAGTTCGAGCCCCCGGACCGGGAATGGGGCATCGAGATGGCCTACGTGGACTTCAACCTCGCCGAGCCGCTCAAGATCCGGGTGGGCAACGTCCTCGTCCCGGTGGGATTCCTGAACGAGAACCACGAGCCGATCTTCTACTACGGGGTCTACCGGCCCCACGTGGACCGCTACATCATCCCGACCACCTGGAACCAGATCGGCGGCGGCCTCTACGGCGACGTGGGGCCGCTTCGCTACAAGGCCTACGCCATCGCCGGGCTCGACGTCTTCGGGTCGCAGTCGATGGAGGCGGCGAGCTGGATCCGCGGCGCCCGGACCGGAGAGTTCGGCCCGGCGAGGACCTGGGCCGGCGTCGCCAACCTGAACGTGGACGTGGGACCGGCCACCTTCGGCGGCTCCTTCTACGGTGGGAACGCCGGGCAGGGCTACCGCACCACCACCGGCGAGCTCGTCGCCCCGTGGGTGCTCCTCGGCGAGGTGCACGCGCTCGTCGCCTGGCGCGGGCTCCAGGCGCGCGCCATCCTGGCCCTCGGCTCCCTCTCCCAGGCCGGCACGGTCTCGGAGATCCGGAACCTCCTGCCGCAGCAGTACATCGGCAGCCGCGCCTGGGGCGGCTACGTCGAGGCGGGCTACGACCTGCTCACGCTCGCGGGATCGTCCATGTCGCTCACGCCCTTCTTCCGCTTCGAGGCGCTCAACCCGCAGGCGGCGGTCGAGGGGGCCGGGGTCCTCGACCCCACGCTCGACCAGCGGGTCTACACGGCCGGTGTGGACTTCAAGCCCATCCCGCAGGTGGTCGTGAAGGCCGACTTCTCGGCCGTCGCGAGCGTGGCGGGGGGAACCCTGTCCCAGTGGGACCTGGGCGTCGGCTTCGTCTGGTAGGCGCGCCATGCCCCGCCCCCTCGCCGCCGTCGCCCTGCTCCTCCTCGCCCCCTTCGCGCGGGGCGATGCGCCGCCGCCGACCGACGTCCTCCCGGCTCCACTCCGCGCCGCCTTCCCCGACGCCGACCGGTTCGACCCCTCCGACGTGATCCTCACCGACGAGATGGCCCGGAGGCTCGACGAGCTCGCCCGCTCCCGCATCCCCGAGCGGATGGTGACCTTCTACGTGGCCCGCAAGGGACCGGCCTCCCCCGGGAATCCCGGTGGCCAGGTGCTGGGCTACGCCGTGGTCCAGTCCCACGTGGTTCGCACGAAGCGGGAGACGCTGCTCCTCGCCTTCGAGCCGGACGGGCGGATCCGTCGCGTGGTGGTCCTCTCCTTCCTGGAGCCGCCCGAGTACCGGCCCTCGGAGCGATGGCTCGCGCAGCTCGCCGGCAAGGGGACGGCCGACCGGACCGCCGTGGGGGACGACCTCGCGCCCATCACCGGGTCGACCCTCTCCGCGCGGGGGGTTGCCGAGCAGTCGCGCTGGCTGCTCCAGGCGCTCTCCATGTCGCGGAAGGCAGGGAAGGTCCCGTGAGGTTCCTCGTCCAGCCCGCGGGGCAGCCGCTCGACCGTGCGCGCCCTCCCGTGCGCGCCTTCCTGGCCTTCACCGCGCTCCTCCTCGTGGGATGGGTGGCCTCCCGCGCCGCGCACGGCGCCCTCGACCCCCAGGGGCTCGCCCGGATCCTGGAACCCTTGCCCGGGGAGCGGCTCGGGCCGGTGGCGCTCTGGGAGGAGGTGCACCAGTCGGCCTTCCTCTACGGGTTCCTGCTCCTCGGGGTGGGTTCGCTGCTCGCGGTCTGCCCGGTCTCCGCCCGGACCCGGAACGGCCTCGTCGGGCTCGCCACCGCGGCCGCGTTCGTCGATCTCGGGGCGCCCTTCCTGCCGCTCGTCCGGCCCGGCCTCCCGGGCTGGGCAGAGCTCCGCATCGCCGGATTCGGTGTCGCGATGACGGCGCTCTCCGCGTCGGTGGCGGTCGCCTGGGCCACCTTCGGCCGCGAGCCGGGGAGGCCCCGTGGTTGACCCCCGCATGGCCCGCTTCCGCCTGCCGGTGGCTGCGTTCGCGGCCATGGTCGCCGTGATCATGGCCACCGCCGCGGTGCTCTTCGCGCGGAAGATCGGCCTCGCGCCGGGGCGGGTCGAGACCTTCTACCTGGGCTCGGAGGTCGGGTTCGCGCCGCCGCGGTCGCTCGCCGGGCTGCTGGAGGTCGCGGTCCCGCACCTGCTCGCCGTCCCCCTCGTGCTCTTCGTGACGCTCCACCTCGTCGCCTTCGCCCACGCCGCGCGCCGACGTCCGTTCGCCATCCTCTCGGCCGTCACCTGGGGCTGCGCCGCGGCCGGCATCGGGGCGGGGTTCGCCATCCGCTTCGCCTGGCCGTGGCTCGCTCCGCTCAAGATCGCCGCCTTCGTGGGGCTCGAGGCGACGCTCCTCGCCTGGCTGCTCCTCCTCGCGGCGACGATCGTCCCGACGCCGCTCCTCACGGAGTCGGGGGGCGCACCATCTCGAGCCGCCCGCTGAGGGGCGGCGAGGAGACCACCTGGTTCGCGGCGGTGACGATCACCGCCGAGGCCCCGCTCCGCGCCGCGAGAGCGAGCCCCTCCTCGCCCCCCAGCGCGAAGACCGCCTTGCCCAGGATCTCGGCCTCGATCGCGGTGGGCGCGAGAACGCTCACCTGACGGCTCGCGGTGGCCGGGCGGCAGGTGCGGGTGTCGATGATGTGGTGGTGGCGGACCCCGTCCTCGACGAAGAAGCGCTCCGAGTCGCCGCTCGTGGAGAAGGCCGCGTCCTTCACCGGGAGCCAGGCGAAGGGCTCGCCGGCCGCGCTCCGGGGATCCCGGATCCCCACACGCCACGGTCTTCCGCCCCGGGTGCCGGCCGCGTAGAGGTCCCCGCCCGCCTGCACCGTGAAGTTGCGGAACCCCCGCCGGCGCAGCTCCTCCACGGCCCGGTCCACCCCCCAGCCCTTGGCGATCCCGCCCAGCCCCACCTGCATCCCGGCGCGCCGCAGCCGGGCCGTGCAGGGGGAGGGCGTGGCGGGATCCCCGGGCGGGTCGATCTCGAGGTCGCGCCAGGAGACGAGCGGGCAGAGGCGCGCCACCTCGTCCGCCGGGGGCACGCGCCGATCCTCGCCGTCGCCGAAACGCCAGGCGCCCCGCAGCGCCGCCCAGGTGGGGTCGAAGAGGCCGCCCGTCCGGGCAGCGCCGTCCCGGGCCGCGCGCAGCACCTGGCAGAGGTCGGGCGGCAGCGCCACCGGCCGCCCGGAGCCGGCCGCGGCGTTGAGCGCCGAGAGGGGCGAGTCGGGGCGCCACTCGTTCATCCCCTCGTCGATGCGCGCGAAGACGGCGAACGCGGCGTCGATGGCCGCCGAGGTGGCGGGGCCGGGTGGCGCGAGCACGGTGACGGTGACGAGCGTGGAGATGGCCGGCCGGGTCTCGGCGTGGAGCACCGCGACCGCCTCCGCGCCCGTGGTCGGGGCGGGGGGCACGGCCGCGCAGGCGGCCAGGAACAGGGCGGCGAGGAGCGGAGCGGCCACGCACTACGGCAGCCCCGCCGGCGCCGGCGGCACCCGCGTGAGGAAGATGGGCCAGTGGCGCTTGTTGCCGTAGAGCGGCCGGTAGCGTTCCACGTTGTACATGGTGGCCACGTCCACCTTCCGGGGGCCGAGCGACGGGTCGGGGATGGGGACGAGCTCGTAGCAGCCTTCCACGATGGCGCTCATCAGGCCGTGCGCGCCGTCGAGGAGCGCCTCGAGCGCCATGGTGCCGAAGGTGGAGGCCACCAGCTTGTCGAGGAAGTCCGGCTCGCCGGAGCGCAGGTCGTAGGTGAGGTCGGAAACGATGGTCTCCTCGCCGGAGCGGGACTGGATCTCCTCGGCGAGCACCTCGCCCACGCTGGCCTTGCGTCGCCGCCCCATCGCGTCGGGGCGGCCGTACTCCTGCACCTCGTATCCCTTCCAGGTGGCCCCCTCGGAGAGGATCACGAGCGCGTAGCTGGAGGGGTTGGTGCGCTTCTCGGTGACGAGCAGGTCGATGAGCTTCTCGAGGTCCACCGGGTACTCGGGGATGACGCACCGGTTGGAGGTGACGTGGGCCGCGTAGAGCGCTGTGAAGCCGGCGTCGCGCCCGAAGACCCGGAAGACCCCGATCCGCTCGTGGGAGCCGATGGTGGTGCGCTGCCGATCGATGGCTGCGGTGGCCCGGGTGATGGCGGTGGAGAAGCCGATGCAGTACTCGGTGGACTGCACGTCGTTGTCCATCGTCTTCGGGATGCCCACGACCTTGACGCCCAGGCGGTTGAGCTGGGCCGCCGACTTGAGCGTCCCGTCGCCGCCGATGGTGAGCAGGCCGTCGATCCCGAGCCCGTCCAGGTTCTCCAGGACCTGGGAGGTGAGGTCGTAGGTCATGCCCCCCTTGCCCACGTGGGAGGGGAAGCTCTGGCCGGCGAGGTGGGCCGGCAATTCGCGCACCGTGGCCGGACCGACCCGGCTGGAGTGGAGGAAGGTGCCTCCGTGCCGGTCGATGGTGCGGGTGTTGTCCCGGTTGAGCTCGATGATGTAGTGGGCCCGGCTGGCCGGGTCGGCGAGGTCGAGGTGGGTGAGCCCCTCGAATCCCTTGCGGATGCCGACCACCTCGAGGCCGCGCTCCCAGCCCCGGTAGACCACGCTCTTGATGACCGAGTTCAGTCCGGGGACGTCGCCGCCGCCGGTGAGGATTCCGATTCGCCTTCGTGCCATGGCAACATCCTAGTGCCCCGGCCCAGGCAAGTCGCCTGCTGCGAACGCCGACCTGCCCGGGCCGGGGCACCGTCAGGCGCACCCGTCCCAGAAACCCTGCAGGTCGGGTGGCAGCGCTGCCTCGAGGGAGAGCCGCTCCCCGGTCTCCGGGTGGGGCAGGGTGAGCCGCCAGGCGTGCAGGGCGTGGCGCGGCAGCCGGAGCCGCGCGTGGTCCGCGTCGCTCATTTCACGGCGAGTGAAACGATCGAAGATCATCTCGTCCGATCCGTAGATCTTGTCCCCCACCAGGTGCAGGCCGGCGTGGTGCAGGTGGGCGCGGATCTGGTGCTGGCGCCCGGTGCGCGGGTGGCAGGCGACGAGGGAGACCGGGGAGCCATCGGACGCCCGGCGCCTCCCGAGCACCTCGAAGTCGGTGCGGGAGGGGAGTCCCTCGGGATCCACGTGCATCCGCACCTTCACGCCGCTCGCCCCGGTGAGCCGGAGCGCTGCCTCCACCTCGAAGCGATCCCCTCCCGGCTCCCCCTCGACGAGCGCCAGGTAGGTCTTCTCCACCCGGCCGGCCGCGAAGGCCGCCTTGAGCACCCGGGTGAACTTCGGGGCGCAGCCGCAGGCGAGCAGCCCCGACGTCTCCCGGTCGATGCGGTGGGCCGGATCGACCTTGCGGGCCGGGTAGGCCGTGCGCGCCAGCGCCGTGAAGGTGTGCTCGGCGTAGCGGGCCGTGGGGTGCACCGGCAGGCCGGCCGGCTTGTCCACCACGAGCAGCCGCGCGTCGTCGAAGACCACGCCGAACTCCATCGGCGTCTCGGGTTCCGGGTCGGCCTCCTTGAGCAGGGAGAAGCGCATCCCGGCGACGACCCTCGTGGCGGGCTTCAGCTTCCGGGGTCCATCGTGCTCCACGCGGGTCTCGATGAGCCGCTGGATGCGCTCGCGGGAGAGCCGGCGGATCTTCTCCTGGAGGTAGCGGTCGAGCCGCCAGCCGGCGTAGTTCGGCTCAACCGTGAAGGGGACCCGGACGACCGGCATGGCGGCGGAACATACACGCCCGGGGGAGGCGCGGGGAAGTACGCGTCTTTCCAGGTCTTCCCCGGAGGCGCCCCGGGGAACCCTCCTTTTCCGGTCGCGGCCGTTGACCTCTTCGTTCGCGACGCATACAACGATTTCCCGGCGTGAGGCGCGTCGCGGTCATCATCCCCGCAAGGTTCGGGGCAACTCGCCTTCCCGGTAAGCCCCTCGCTGACATCCACGGAAAGACCCTGCTCGCCCGGGTCGTGGAACGTGCGAGGGCCGCCGGGGGGGTGGACGTCGTCGTGGTCGCGACCGACGACGTTCGCATCGCGGCCGTCGCCCGCGCGGCAGGGGCCGAGGTGGCGCTCACCGGCCCCGCCGAGACCGGCACCGACCGGGTGGCCATGGCGGCGCGGGCCATGCTCCCGCGCCCCACCATGGTGGTGAATCTGCAGGGGGACGAGCCCTTCATCGAGCCGGCCGCGGTCGAGGCCCTGGTGCACGCCATGGACGAGGGGACCTCCGAGATGGCCACCATGGCGCGGCCGCTCGAGGCCGGCGAGTGGGAGCGTCCCGAGGTGGTGAAGGTGGTGACCGACCTCGTCGGCAACGCACTCTACTTCTCCCGCGCCCCCATCCCGGCTCGACGGGGGCACGGCCCCTCGCCGCTCGCCCGGGCGCACGTGGGGATGTACGCCTACACTCCGGCCTTCCTGGAGCGGTTCTCGGCGCTCGAGCCCGGGAGGCTGGAGCGGGAGGAGCACCTCGAGCAGCTGCGCGCGCTCGAGCACGGCTTCCGCATCCGGGTGGTGGACACGAGCTACAGCGGTTTCGGGGTGGACACGGAGAAGGATCTGGAGCGGGCCCGCGCGCTGGTGGCGGCTGGCCGGTAGCGGGGAAAGGGGAGGGACATGGTTCGGGGAAAGAAGACCAAGTTCGTGTTCGTGACCGGCGGGGTGGTGAGCTCGCTCGGCAAGGGGCTGGCGGCGGCGTCGATGGGCGCCCTGCTGGAGAACCGGGGCCTCGAGGTCACGCACCTCAAGCTCGACCCGTACATCAACGTCGATCCGGGCACGATGAGCCCCTTCCAGCACGGCGAGGTCTACGTCACCGACGACGGGGCCGAGACCGACCTCGACCTGGGCCACTACGAGCGCTTCACCAGCGCCAAGATGACCCGGAAGAACAACTACACCACCGGTCGCATCTACCAGTCGGTCATCAACAAGGAGCGGCGCGGCGAGTACCTGGGCAAGACCGTCCAGGTGATTCCCCACATCACCGACGAGATCAAGGCGGTCATCCGCGAGGCCTCCGACGGCGCCGACATCGTCATCGTCGAGGTGGGCGGCACGGTGGGCGACATCGAGTCGCTCCCGTTCCTGGAGGCCATCCGGCAGATGAAGTACGACGTGGGCAGCGAGAACGTGGTCTACGTCCACCTCACCCTCGTCCCCTACATCGCCGCCGCCGGGGAGCTGAAGACCAAGCCCACCCAGCACTCCGTGAAGGAGTTGCGCGAGATCGGCATCCAGCCCGACGTGCTGCTCACCCGGAGCGACCGGGAGATCTCGCGCGAGATGAAGGACAAGATCGCGCTCTTCTGCAACGTGGACCCGTCGGCCGTATTCACCGCCCGTGACGTCTCCTCCATCTACGAGGTGCCGCTGGCGCTGCATCGGGAGGGGCTCGACGACAAGCTGGCCGAGCTGCTCAACATCTGGAGCCGCGCGCCGCGGCTGGAGCGCTGGGAGACCATCGTCGAGAAGGTGACCCGCCCCAGGTTCGGCGAGGTCCGCATCGGCGTGGTGGGCAAGTACGTGGAACTCGTGGAGAGCTACAAGAGCCTGAACGAGGCGCTCGTCCACGGCGGCATCGCCAACGACTGCAAGGTGAAGCTCGAGTTCATCGAGGCCCAGAAGCTGGAGGAGGGGGACCTCTCCGCGCTCGACCGGGTGGACGGCATCCTCGTCCCGGGCGGCTTCGGCGTCCGTGGCACGGAGGGGAAGATCCTGGCCGTCCGCCACGCCCGGGAGCGGCGGATCCCCTTCTTCGGCATCTGCCTGGGGCTGCAGATGGCCGCCATCGAGTTCGGCCGGAACGTGCTCGGGCTCGCCGGCGCCAACTCGCTGGAGTTCGACGAGGCCACGCCCCACCCGGTGGTCACGCTCATGGAGGCGCAGCGCGGCGTCGCCAACAAGGGCGGCACGATGCGCCTCGGCACCTACGCCTGCAAGCTCGTGAAGGGCACCAAGGCCCGCGACCTGTACGGCCAGGACCTCGTGCAGGAGCGCCACCGCCACCGCTTCGAGTTCAACAACGCCTACCGGGAGAGGTACGAGGAGGGGGGCATGGCCGTGTCCGGGACCAATCCCGAGCTCGGGCTGGTGGAGATGATCGAGCTGCCCCACCACCCCTATTTCCTGGGCTGCCAGTTCCACCCCGAGTTCAAGTCGAAGCCGTTCCTGCCCCACCCGCTCTTCGCGGGCTTCGTGAAGGCGTCCATGGCGCACCGGGACGCCCGAGCGAAGGAGGGCGGCGCCGAGGTCACGAAGCTGCCGGTGGGCAAGGGCGCCTGACGGCCCGCGGGGCCCACGCCCCGTCCGCCGCGGCGCCGAGGAGGTCCCATGGAGAAGGTTCGTGCCCGCATCGGCGGCCACGAGGTCGGCGACGGTCAGCCGTTGCTCCTCATCGCCGGTCCCTGCGTCATCGAGTCGGAGGCCCAGGCGCTCTCGCACGCACTGCGCGTGAAAGAGCTGGCGGCCCGCCACGGGCTCCCGGTGATCTTCAAGGCCAGCTTCGACAAGGCGAACCGCTCCTCCGGGAAGAGCTTCCGGGGGGTGGGCCTGGAGGCGGGGCTCGCGGTCCTGGCCCGGGTGAAGGCCGAGACCGGGCTTCCCACCCTCACCGACGTCCACGAGACCTGGCAGGCCGAGCCGGTGGGACGGGTGGTGGACGTCCTCCAGGTCCCGGCCTTCCTGTGCCGGCAGACCGATCTCGTCATGGCCTGCGCCCGTCATGGACGGTCGGTGAACGTGAAGAAGGGACAGTTCGTCGCCCCGCGCGACATGCGCCACGCCGTCGCCAAGTGCCGCGAGGCCGGCGCCGAGAACGTGCTCCTCACCGAGCGGGGCGCCTCCTTCGGCTACGGCAACCTGGTGGTGGACATGCGCAGCCTGGTCCTCCTGCGCGAGCTGGGGGTGCCGGTCTGCCTCGACGCCACCCACTCGGTGCAGCTCCCCGGAGCCGGCGGCGACGTCACCGGGGGGGAGCGCCAGTTCGTGGCCCCGCTGGCCCGGGCCGCCGCGGCGGTGGGCATCGACGCGCTCTTCACCGAGATCCACGAGGATCCGTCGAAGGCCATGTCGGACGGCCCCAACTCGCTCGACTTCGACATGGCCGACCGGCTGCTCGGGGACGTGCTCCGCATCCGCAGGGCGCTGGGACAGCCGTGACCTGGGACGCCGACCTGGTCGCGCGCGCGTCGCGCATCCGGCTCGTGCTGCTCGACGTGGACGGCGTGCTCACCGACGGGCGCATCTGGTTCGGCCCGGAGGGGGAGATGATGAAGGCCTTCGACGTCCGGGACGGCCACGGCATCGTGCGGCTCCGCGACCAGGTAGACTTCGGCGTCATCTCCGGGCGGCCCGGGAAGGCCACCCGCCGGCGCCTCGAGGAGCTCGGGTTCAAGCACCTCATCTTCGCCCAGCGGGACAAGCTCGACGGGTACGCCACGCTCGGCCACCTGGGATTCGCCGACGACGAGGTCGCCTACATGGGCGACGACGTGAACGACATCCCGCTGCTGCGGAGGGTGGGGCTCCCGGCGGCGCCGTCCGACGCCTACCCCGAGGTGCTCCAGGCGGCCCGCTTCGTGTCCCGCTACCCCGGTGGAAGGGGCGCGGTCCGCGAGCTCTGCGACCTCGTGCTCTCGGCGCGGGGACCGGTCCGCCCGTGAGCAACGTCCCGTGGGTCAAGCAGACCCGCCGCACCTTCCGGATCTGGGCCATCCAGGTCGGCCTCTGGCTGGGCGGGCGCATCCCCTTCCGGCTGGCCTGGTTCCTCGGGGGGATGCTCGGGCAGGTCGCCTGGTGGGTGGGGCGCCGCGACCGGGAACTCGCGCTCGCCCACCTCGCCCTCGCGATGCCCGAGCTTCCCCTGGCCGAGCGCAGGGCCATCGCCCGCGCCTCGTTCCTCCACTTCGGCCATGGCGCGGTCGAGGTGGCCCAGATGGCCCGCATCGATCCGCAGCTCGAGCGGTACATCTCCTTCGCGGGGGACGGCGAGGCGATGCTCCGGGGCGCGAGCGCGGCCGGCAAGGGGTTCATCTTCGTCACCGGCCACCTGGGGAGCTGGGAGCTCCTGGCCCGGCGCATCGTCCGGGCCGGGGTGCCGGCCATCGTCATCGCCGCGCGGAGCTGGGACCGGAGGATCGACGACATGGTGGAGGCCTTCCGCCGCGAGGGGGACGTGCCGACCCTCTTCCGGGAGGACCCGGGAGGCGGTCGGGTGCTCCTGCGGGCGCTGCGCGACGGGAAGGCGCTCGGGATCCTCATCGACCAGGACACCAAGGTGCAGAGCGTCTTCGTGCCCTTCTTCGGCCACCTGGCCTCCACCCCCCGCGCGGCCGCCGACCTGGCCCTCCGGTTCGGGTGCCCGGTCTTCGTCGGCTGGTCGCACCGGCGGGGCCCGAGGGCGGGGGATGGCTACGTCCTCGAGCTGGAGCCGGTGGCGTACGATCCGGCCACGCCCGACAAGGAAGCCGAAGCGGTCCGGATCACCGCCCACTGCACGGCGAGGATGGAGCAGGCCATCCGACGCTCGCCCGCCGAATGGGTCTGGATGCACCGGCGCTGGAAGACCAAGCCGCCGGAATCAAAGTAATTTTCCGGCCACGCACGGTTCGTGCCGGAAAGACCTTGTCGCTGCATGACCCACCGGCTATCGTCCGCTTCGCAAGCGTTTAGCAAGGGTTGTGCCATTTGCCCGTGAGCCAATACGACCATCTCACCGCACCCCGGGGCTCCGGCTCCTCGTCCAGCCTCGTCTGGGCTGCGGCCTTCGCCCTGCTCTGCGGGTGTGGGCCCGGAGAGCCCGCACCGCCGCCCCGCCCCCCCGAGGTGAGCCTGGAGGACGTGCAGGCGCGAGCCTGGCGGGGTGCAGACCTCGCTGCCTCCGGCACGGCCGACCGGGTGGTCTACCGGCGGGACACGGGGTCGGTCACGGCCACGAACGCCCACGTGGACATCCCGCGCCCCGTCCCGCCCGATCTCTCCCTGTCCGCCCCGACGCTCGCGGGCGACCTCCGCAGCCGGGTCTGGAAAGGGGAGGGAGGCGTGGTCCTCACCCGCGGTGACGCGGTGGCGCGGACCCCCTCGGCGCGCTTCGCCGAGTCGGACGGGATGGTCCGCGGCGACGAGCCGGTGGAGATCGTGGGGCCCGGCTACCGGATGTCCGGCCCGGCCTTCACCGCCGATCCGCGGACCGGAGATCTGCGAATCCGGGGCGGCGTCCGCCTCCGCGCCGACGGGAAGGCGCCGTGATCGCGGCCTGGCTGTCCCTCGCGCTCTCCGCCGCGCCCGCTTCACCTCCGGTGACGGTGACCGCCGAGGAGGTCCAGTACCTCTACAAGGAGGGCAAGGTGGTGTTCACGGGGAAGCCGCTCGTGACCCTCACCCGCGAGGACGCGACCCTCACCTGCCGCAAGCTCGTCGCGGAGAACGACGGCGACGGGAAGATCCAGCGAGCCACCTGCTCCGGCGACGTGCGGCTCGTCCGCGGGACGCGGATCGTCACCTGCGAGTCGGCCGTCTACGAGGAGCGGACCGCCCGGGTGACCTGCACCGGGAACCCGGTGCTGAAGGACGGAGACAGCGTGCTGCGCGGCGAGGTGCTGGCCTACGACCTGAGGGAGGACCGGGCCACGCTGACGAGCGCCAAGGGGACCCTCGTCCCGAAGCCCGGCGAGGAGCTGCCGCGGCCGCGCAAGAAGGAGTCCACCCCGTGACCGCCCCGGTCCTGGAGGCGACCGGGCTCGAGAAGAGCTACCGCGGCCGCAAGGTCGTGGACGGGGTCTCGTTCCGCGTGTCCCCCGGCGAGGTGGTGGGGCTCCTCGGGCCGAACGGCGCGGGGAAGACCACCAGCTTCCACATGGTGGTGGGGCTCGTCCGGCCCGACGCGGGAACCGTGCGGCTCGGCGAGGAGGACCTCACCCGCCTGCCCATGCACCTGCGGGCGCGGCGCGGCGTCGGCTACCTCCCCCAGGAGGCGTCGATCTTCCGGAAGCTCACGGTGCGCCAGAACTTCACGGCCGTCCTCGAGGCGCTCGGCCAGGGGCGCGCGGATCGGGAGCGGAGAGCCGACGAGCTCCTCGAGGAGTTCCACCTGCGCCAGGTGGAGGGGAACCTGGGGGAGCAGCTCTCCGGCGGCGAGCGGCGTCGCGCCGAGGTGGCCCGCAGCCTGCTCAACGACCCGCGCTTCATCCTCTTCGACGAGCCCTTCGCCGGCGTCGATCCCATCGCGGTGGGGGAGCTGCAGCGGCTCATCGGCTCGCTGCGGTCCCGCGGGATCGGCGTGCTCCTCACCGACCACGCGGTTCGCGAGGCGCTCGGCATCTGCGACCGCGCCTACATCCTGTCCTCCGGTCAGATCCTGGAGGAGGGAACGCCGGCGCACATCGCCGCCAGTCCGCGCGCACGCGCCGTGTACCTCGGCGAGAAGTTCCGTCTCGACGACGAGCCCAGGTTCGAGGCCCGCCCATGAGCCTCGAGATGAGGCAGCATCTGAAGATGACGCAGCAGCTGGTGATGACGCCCCAGCTGCAGCAGGCCATCAAGCTCCTGCAGCTCTCCCGGCTGGAGCTCGTGGACCTCGTCCGCACCGAGCTGAACGAGAACCCCCTGCTCGACGAGGCGCCCGAGGAGGACGAGCGCGCCGAGGGAGCGAGCCCCGCCGAGGCGAGGCTGGAGGTGCTCGAGCCGGTCGCCAAGGAGCCCGAGCGAGCCGAGGAGGTGAAGGGCGAGGAGGGCACCAACGAGATCGACTGGGACCAGTACCTCGACCACTACCAGCTCCAGGGGCACACCGCGCCGTCCAACCGGAACATGGGCGACGAGGACCTGCCGGGGGTCGAGGCCACCCTCACCCGGACCGGCGACCTGGGGGACCACCTCGTCTGGCAGATGCGCCTCTCCGCCTTCACGCCGGAGGAGGAGCAGGTGGCGATGCTCATCATCGGGAACCTCGATCCCGACGGCTACTTCCGCATGCCGGTGGTGGAGGACGAGGACGCCGAGACCGCCACCACCGACCCGCTCGTGCGGGTGTCGTTCGACGCCGGCGTGGGCATCGAGTTCGCCGAGCACGTGCTGAAGAAGGTGCAGATGCTCGACCCGCCCGGCGTGGCCGCCCGGGACCTGAAGGAGTGCCTCCTCCTCCAGGCGAAGCACCTGAACGCCGACCTGCCGGAGGTGGTGGCCATCATCCAGGGGCACCTGAAGCAACTGGAGTCGAAGAACTACGCGGCCATCGCCCGCGATCTCAAGCTCCCGGTCGAGCAGGTCGTGAAGGCGGTGAAGGTGATCTCCGCCTTCGAGCCCAAGCCGGGCAGGGGATACACGAACGAGGAGGCGCAGTACATCACCCCCGACGTGTACGTGTACAAGGTCGGCGACGGCTACATCACCGTGCTGAACGACGACGGACTCTCCAAGCTTCGCATCTCCGGGATGTACCGGCAGGCGCTCAAGAACGGCACCGCCGGGTCGGCCAAGGAATACATCCAGGACAAGCTTCGCAGCGCGGTCTGGCTCATCCGCTCCATCCACCAGCGGCAGCGGACGATCTACAAGGTCACCGAGTCGATCGTGAAGTTCCAGCGGGAATTCCTCGACAAGGGCATCGCCCATCTCCGGCCCCTCATCCTCCGCGACGTGGCCGAGGACATCGGCATGCACGAGTCCACCGTGTCCCGCGTGACCACGAACAAGTACGTGCACACGCCCCAGGGGATCTACGAGCTCAAGTACTTCTTCAACTCGGCGATCGGGCGCACGGGCGGCGACGACATCGCGAGCGAGGCCGTGAAGAACCACATCAAGCAGATCGTGGCGGCCGAGGATCCGAAGCGCCCCCACTCGGACCAGCGCATCGTCGAACTCCTGAAGGGGCAGAACATCGAGATCGCCCGGAGGACCGTCGCCAAGTACCGAGAAGTACTCGGAATTCTTCCCAGCTCGAAGCGGAAGAAGTTCTTCTGATCTGCTATTATGGCCTCAGAACGCGTGACGCATCCTGCGACATGCAGTTCATCGGCCGCTGGCTCGCCGGTTCTCCTCGAAAGAGGGCACCCGGAGCGCAGCGGCCGATTCATTTCCGCATCCAGCGCTGCACCCAGGAGGACACGATGCAGGTGAACATCACGTTCCGCCACCTCGAGCCCACCGAAGCCCTGAAGGATCACGTGAAGGCCAAGGTCGCCCACATCCAGCGCTACATCGACAGACCCTCCGAGGCGCACGCCGTGCTCCACGTGGAGAACCTCTCCCACCACGCCGAGATCACGATGAAGGCCGGCGCCTTCTCGGTTCGCGGGCGCGGCAGGTCCGAGGACATGTACGCCTCCATCGACGCGGCGGCCGACAAGATCGAGAAGCAGCTGAAGAAGCACAAGGAGCGGGTGCGCAACCACAAGGCGACCCTCATCCCGAAGGACTGGGTTCCGGTCGACGTGCGCCACGACGTCATCGACGAGCCGCAGGACGTGCCGTCGGCGCGGGTCGTCTCCACGTCGAAGTTCCAGGCCCGCCCGATGACGCTCGACGAGGCCATCCTGCAGATGGACCTGCTGAACAGCCGGTTCTACGTCTTCCAGGACGCGAAGACCCGCGGCGTCAACGTGGTGTATCGCCGCGACGACGGGAAGCTCGGCGTCATCGAGGCGCTCGCCTCGTAGAGAGCCCAGGGCCGCCCGCGTTCCTGGAACGGACCGGGCGGCCCTGCTTGCGGGTAGACGGAGCATCTCGCCGACATCCTCCGCTCCGAGAGCGTGGTGGCCGACCTCGAGGGCGGCACCGTGGCGTCGATCCTCGCCGAGATGGCGAGGGCGTGGCGGTGCCCCACTGCAAGGTGGCCGGGATGCCGTCCCTCCAGGCGGTCCTGGGCCGGAGCGCCGAAGGAGTCGACTTCCGGGCGGCCGACGGGAAGCCCGTGCGCCTCTTCGTCGCGCTCTTCGCTCCGGAGCGGGCGGGTGCGGAGCACCTGCAGGCGCTGGTTCGGGTGAGCCGCCTCATGAAGCGCGCCGAGTTCCGTGCGGCGCTGCTCGCGGCGCCGGACGTGGCGGCGATGTACCGGCTGCTCGTGGAGGAGGACGCGAAGCCGTAGGCGGGCGGTCGCGCCCCCATCGGATTCGCGAGCGCGCGCTTCGGGGAGGATCGCCTTCGGCAGCGCGGCCGAGGTGCCGCCAGGCGTGGAGGTCGCGCCGCTCCTCGCGGCACGTCCTCGGGCTCGGGTATGCGCGGCCGTTCGGCGCCGGGGAACACCGGGACCCGAGCCCACTCTCGTCCCGGCGCCCCTGCGGGCAGCTCGTCGCGAGCGGGCCTCCCGCCGGCTGGCTCACGTCGGGGCCGAAGGCGACACGGACGAGCACGCTTCGAGGGGGGATCCGAGCGGGCGCCG
>CAIOAK010000157.1 GCA_903855945.1 uncultured Anaeromyxobacter sp. | reverse complement strand
GGATGCTCACCGATTGCCCGCCCCCGATACCCCCCAAACGAATGGATGCAGATTGCTCTACCCGAACGGGTACACCATAAGTGAGCCTTATCGATCCGTCGCACCCACACCTACAGATGCAGATTGCTCTACTCAATTGGGTCTCTGGCGTACGCACTCCACAAGACCCATGCTGTCGGTGAGTGGGGCGGAGTGCCGTACCCGTGATGGGCGGCGGAAGGATCTTGTCGTGAACACCAGGAACGGGACGATGGCCATCGCCGCAGTGGGCCTCCTGCTCATCGGGGCCTGCGCCAAGTCGAGCAGCACCGAGAACCCGCGCGCACTCACCGAGTACGACTTCGCCGCCGACCCGACGCTGAGCCTCCAGCCCGGGCAGGTCGGCGTGACCTTCCTGGAGGCGGTGGATGCCGGTCCCACCGGACTGCCCGACACCCGGATCCCGGGACTCGACATCATCCCGTTCGAGGTGACGGAGGCGAAATCGTACTCCTATGCCCTGGACGACGCCGATGGTGCCATCGGCCACGCGGTGATCGCCACGGGTGACGCCGAGGCGGTCCTTCTCGACCTGACGCCCGCATCCCCGACCGGCAGCGTAGTGCTGAAGCCCGGTTGGTATGCGCTGCTGATCGTCTCGGGCAATACCGTCGAGCAGAACCAGGGGGAGACGAGCACGACCGTGTTCCTCCATCGGGTCGGTCCGGTATCCGGGCTGTCCAGTGAGGCATCGACGCTGGCCGGGGTCGTACCGAAGGTCAACCAGGCGGACCTCGGCACGCTCCTGTCGACGAGGAAGTGCCAGGCGTGCAACCTGAGCGACGCAAACCTGTCGGGCGCGAACCTGCGGAACGCGGAACTTGGCCCGAACGAAGACAACGAAGTCACGACTCTGTCCAGATCGAATCTGTCGCGCGCGGACCTGACTCGCGCGGACATGAGGGGCGCGTATATGACCGGCGCGAACCTGGAAAACGCGAAGCTGACCAACGCCAACCTGGGCGGCGCCAAGCTTGGCGGCGTCAACCTGACCGGCGCGGACCTGACCAACGCGAACCTGGGTTTCTCCGTCCTGACCGGCGCGAACCTTTCGGGCGCAATCCTGACCGGCGCGGACTTTACCTTCGCAACCTGGACCGATGGCCGCAACTGCGCCCGGGGTTCCATCGGCGCCTGCAACTAGTGAACTGGAGGGAGGCGGCCTGCCCTGCCGACCGGATCCACAGCACCGCTGGCGACCGCGCCGGGCGAAGGGTGTCAGAAAGCCGGGGCTGCGTCGTCTAGTCCTTTCCAGTGTTGCGAGGTCGTCGGACTGGAGCGCAACCCGGACGGAACCCGGGACCTTGCCGTCCTGCTGCACCCTGGCGTGCCGCCCGAGCGTCCACGCTTGCGCCTCGTCCGAACTCGGGGCCGTCGCTGATCGCCGTTCCCCTTCACATTCTCCGTCCTCGCCGAGCGCTCACCGGACCCCGACACCGTCCACGACGGGCTGCCGTCGCCTGGTGCCGCTTCGAGGATTGGCGGATCGGAACCGCGCGCGGCTCACGGCGAGCAGCGAGTCGGCCGCCTGGGGCGGCATCGGGTAGGGGTGCCTGGCCAGCCGGAGCGCCTCGTCCCGCTCCAGGCCCAGGCCCATGAGCGTGGCCGCGACCACCCGCTCCCGGTGGAACCGGGTGGTGGCCCCCGAGGCAATCCGCGCCAGCGCCATCAGGGCGGCGCCCAGGACGAGATCCAGTCCAGCCTCGACGGAGGTGCGGGCGAACCGTCCGCTCTTCATTCCGGCGGCGATGTGCCTCGGCAGGGACTGCCCGGTCGCGTCTCGCGGATCGACGGCCTGGAGCCCCACGTTGACGCGGAAGCGGGCGAAGAATGGGTATTCCTCCGCCGTGCGGAGGAAGAGGACCATCCCGCCGGCGACGCGTCGTGCCGGGTCGTCGAACCCCGCGACCGCCTCCTCGAAACGGAGGATCGTCTCCGTCGCCAGGGCCTTGCCCGCAGCCGAGAGCAGATCCTCGATGGAGTCGTAGTACCGGTAGACCGTGCCGTGGGAGACCCCGGCCTCCAGCGCGACGTCATCCATGACGGAAGCGCGGATGCCCTTCTCGGCGAGCACGAGCATCCCCCCCTCGATGAGACGCCTGCGCATCCGCTCGCGCCGGAGGGCGGCGACGCGAGGACGGTGGTCCGCGCGGGCGCGGGTCTTCGGGGAGGTCTTTCGCAGGGCTCGTGGGCTCATGGTCGAAACCCGGATTCTAGCCGCAGGAGGCGCTGCTTTCCAGAGATGACGGATTCGTCATCAGGAGTGGAGCTTCCGATCTGGTTCCGTATCGTCGATGCGGCGGCGGGGGCCTTTCTGATATCGCTGCGCCGCTTCGTCTGTCATGATGTACCCAACGTCATCATGAATGAGGATTCATCAGGAATGTGACCAATACACCCCGCCAGATGGACGCGCGGGGACCGGTCGAAATACTGCTCGTCACGACTGCGCGCACACCCAGGAATGAAGACATGAAGAAGACGGATCAGAAGATCGTGGCGAAAGCCCAGGAGCGGCCGGAGCGGCGGCCCTACGAGCCCCCGCGGATCGCGAAGAAGCGAGCCGTGTCGAGGGCGACCTTGTTCACCGGGAGCGGGCCGAGCAGCGGCGGCGTGATCACGGCGGCAGGCTAGACCCGACGTGCAACGGGCCCCTGAGCATCACGCAGACGTCCGACGGAGCCATCTGGTTCACGGCCTCGGTCTCGGGCTATGTCTGCAAGCTCGTTCCCACGGGCCTGAATGCCGCCACCGTCACCGCCCAGGCGGCGTGCGCCACGCCCAAGAACGTGGTCCAGGACGAGAGCGGCAACGTATGGGCAGCGTGCCAGGGCACCAGCACGCTCCTGCGGTTCACCCCGGCAAGTTCAGCCGTCCTCACCGTGGGGATACCCATGAGCAGTGCCGAGCAGGTGGCGACCTCCAGCGGGATCGTCTGGTCCCAGGCAAGCTCCAGCATCTTCCGGGCTGCGTACTGACC
This sequence comes from uncultured Anaeromyxobacter sp., assembly GCA_903855945.1. GTDB lineage: Bacteria > Myxococcota > Myxococcia > Myxococcales > Anaeromyxobacteraceae > CAIOAK01. Next base: position 1,758 of record CAIOAK010000157.1, on the reverse strand, counting down.
GCGAACCAGGAACCGACGGTAGCCCCCGGTGTCCTGCTTGCCGGCGTGCGCTGGTACGAGATCCGGAATCCCTCGGGCACTCCCACCGTCTACCAGCAGGGGACCGTGACGACGTCGGCCACCGCCACGGCGGGGAGCTACTCCGTGACGGTGACCCTCACGGACTCGACGCCTCCGGCTCCGACTCCGGCCAAGAGCGGCGGATGCTCGGTGTGGCGGTCACCCCGCGTCCGCAAGCCGCCCGGCGAGACCGGCCCTGCGAAGCGCGAGCAGGAGCGGCAGGCCGAGGCCGTAGACCACGGCCGCCTCGCCCATGCCCACCGTCAGGACGAGTTCCAGGTACATCGGGAGCCGGCTTCCGCCCAGGGACAGCCCGAGCACGGGGATCTCGGTGAGCCCGTAACTTCGCAGCAGGAAGGGCAGGTAGGTGGGGACGACGAGCGCGTTGGTCACCACCGGTCCGAGCAGGCCGAGCCAGGTCCTCGAGCGGAAGCGCCACATCCACCACGCCCCCAGCAGCGTGCCGAGCGAGCCGAACACGACGTCGAGCAGCACGGCCGAATTGCCGCTCTTCGCGTAGACGAAGAGATTCGCGAGGACGGAGCCCGCCGCGAGCCCGGGGATCGCTGCGGGAGTGAAGAACGCGAGCACCGTCAGCGCCTCGCTCACGCGGAACTGGATGGGCCCCCAGGCCAGCATGTGCATGAAATTCAGGGTGACGATGGTGAGCGCGCCGTAGGCTGCGGCGATCGCGCTCGCCTGGACGATGGTGCGGGCTCGTGACACGCGGACTCCCTCCTGACTGAAGTTGGCCTGCCGGCCAGCGATGCTCACTCGAAGTATAGCTCCGCGCTCGCGTACTGTGGTCGGTCGCCCGAGTCGGAGCTCCCGCCGATGATGAGCACCGCACCGCTACCCAGCCGCGTGGCCGTGTGGTTCTTCCGCTTCGAGACCATGTTCCCGGCCCCTGAGAACGTTCCCGTGGCGGGGGAATAGAGTTCAGCGCTCGCGGTGACCAGTCCATCCGGTGCCTGCCCCCCTGCCAGCAGCACCTTCCCACCGGACAGAAGCGCAGCCGCATAGCTGTAGCGGGCGCCGAGCATCTTCCCGGTCGGTGCAAATCCCGAGGCAAGGCCGTACAGATCCGCCAAGGCGTTCGGAGCGCCGTCGTTAGGCGAGTCGCTCCCGCCCGCCATGAGCACCCTTCCGTCGGGCAGGAGGACAGCCGGCGCAAACAAGAACTCGTGCGTGGGGGTGATCGTTCCTGCGTACGTGAAGAGGCCGGTAGCAGGGTCATACATTTCGGCCGCAGCGATGATAGCGGAATACCCGCCCTGTGCTCCCCCCGCCACGAGCACCTTGCCGTCGGAGAGCAGCGTGGCGGTATGTCCGAAGCGTTCATTGGCCATGCTGCCCGTGTTCATGGAGGTTGCCGTTCCTGGGTCGTACAATTCGGCATTCAATCGGGGGTCCGAGGCGCAAGATGACCAGCCACCTGCCACGAGAACCTTCCCGTTCGGGAGCAGCGTGGCGGTGTGATAGCCATGCTGGCAGTTCACGCTTCCCGCTGCAGTGAACTGTCCGGACGCCGGGTCGAAGAGTTCAACCAGTCGGGGCTCCTGATTGACGTTGTCGAAGCCACCCACCACGACGACCTTCCCGTTCGGGAGCAGCGTGGCGGTGTGATTGTGGCGCCCAATCGTCATGCTCCCGACCGGGGCGAAGAGACCGGTTGCGGGGTCGAAGAGTTCGGCGCTT
>CAIOAK010000156.1 GCA_903855945.1 uncultured Anaeromyxobacter sp. | reverse complement strand
TTGCCATGAGCGCCTGGTGAAAGCCGGGTAGATACGTCGCCACCGCTACCGAACGACCTCGGGACGGGCTTCGCCCTCGGCGCAGGCGGGCGGGTCCATGTCGAGGAGCCGCGCCAGGGTCATGGAGAAGTCGGTCGGCTCCGCCCGGTTCCCGCTCTTCACCGCCTTCACGCCGAAGCCCCAGAAGGCCATGGGAACGTGCGTGTCGTACCGGTAGGGCGAGCCGTGGGTCGAGCCGGCGGTCCTCTCGCCGTACCTGCCCCAGAAGAAGTAGGGCCGGGTGACGAGTACCACGTCGCCCGAGCGCTCCGGGTAGAACGAGAGCTGGACCGCACGGCCGAGCGCGGTCGCGTCCACCTCTCCCCTCAGGAGGCGCGAGCGCGTGTAGTAGGTGAGGAAGCCGGGGATTTTCATCACCGCCTGCCCTGCCGCGTCCTGTACGAGGGAGGGGTCGAGCTTCCGGTCCGAGATGAGCTTCTCGTCGAGATAGACGTTCGGATCCTCGAGGGCGACGACCCACTCGCCCGGCCCGAACCTTGCGGTGAGCTCCGCGTGGATCGCGTCCTTGATCGCGCCCTTCTTGATGCGCGCCGCCGGGAAGCCCAGGCTCGCCATGTACTCGGGGGCGGGAGTGACTCCGTGGTCGGCGACGAATCCGACGAGCAGGTTCTGCCTGCCGCCTGCGGCCTTCTCCAGGAAGGCCAGGAGGTCGGCGATGGCCCGGTCCACGCGGAGGGTCATGTCCTGCTGCTCGTGGCTGTCGGGGCCGAAGGCATGCCCAACGTAGTCGTAGGACGAGAAGGTGACGGCGAGGAGGTCGGGAACGGCGTGCTGGCCCAGCTGTTCCCCCGCCACGGCCGCCTTCGCGAAGGCGACCGTGTACTCCAGGCCGAAGGGGGAGCTCGCGAAGGCCTTGTAGAAGCCGGGTCCGGGCCGGTCGAGCTTCCCGTCCACCGTGTGAGGGAACACCCGGCCGTGGAGCTTCTCGTCCTCCCAGGCGACGTCGTCCTCGCCGAGATAGGCGCGGTCGGGAGCGGCGCGGTCCCATACCTTCCCGAAATAGGAGTCGGCGAGCTTCCGCTCGTTGAACGTCCGGACCCAGGCGGGAAGCTCCTTCATGTAGTAGGTGGACGAGGTCATCGCCCCCGTGGGCTCGCTGAAGAAGTAGGTCTGGCCGACCTTGCCGCCGAGCGGTACCGCACCACGGTCCTTGAGGCCGACGGAGATCACCTTCGCCTTCATCCCCGTGGTCAGGCGGAGCCGGTCGCCCAGCGACTCACAGACCATGTTCACCGGCGACGGCTCGCCGTCGGGCTCCGTGGGGGCGTCGATGAGCTGGTGCCCCGGATCGGAGAAGGTCTGGAAGCTCTTCCTCCGTGAACGATCGTAGAACCTGTTCGCCACGACCCCGTTGAGGTGCGCGTAGGCTCCCGTGGCGATGGTCGCGTGGCCCGGCCCCGTGTAGGTGTTCTGGTGGCCGTAGTAGGTTTCCGGGAAGAACGCCCCCTCCTCCAGGAGGCGGCGGAATCCACCCTTCCCAAACCAGGGACGCATCCGCTGCATCCCCTCGTAGCCGAGCTGATCGACGACGAGGATGGCGACGATCTTCGGCCTGGCGGGTGGAGGAACCGTGGCGGCGGCGCCGGCCAGGGCGGGGGCGAGCAGGAGTGCGATGAGGAGCGGGAGCCGTCTCATTCGCCGAGCTTACGCCGCAGGTCCATCCTCGTCGATCGAGTAGATCAGCGCGGCCTTCTTCCATCGCCCGCTGAAGGCGTAACTCCGCTGGTTGTCGTCCCGGGTGACGGGCGCCGGTATGTCCGACGCGCGCGCGCTTCCACGGCGTCGAGCCTTGCCTCGAGCCATTCGAGGAGCCCGGCCTCGATGGGGCGGTGCGCCGGAGAGCCTCGTGGTCGGCGAGCGTGACGAGCGCGGCCGGGACCATCCACACCGACATCTGCGTGTCGTCCGTGACCTGTCCCGGACGGAGCTTCAGCCAGCCGCCTCCGAGGATCTCGCGGTGCACGCCGTGGGCCATCGTCCCGGATGCGGCCTCACTTGATGGTGTAGAGGACCAGCGACATCACGTCGAAGCTCACCCACGGACTGGTCCTGACGAGGACCTGCACCACGTACTCTCCGGTGGGCCCCGCCACCCAGCTCCAGGTGCTCGTCGCGCTCCAGTCCTGGACCAGGCTCCAGGTGAAGCCGTCGAAGAGCCAGAACTGGTACTCGTAGGGAGCGGTGGAGCCGATCCCCGCGGCGGCGAACCGGACGGTCGCCCCTGCCACCGACGGGCTGGGCGGCGTGGCCGAGAGGGTAGCGTCGGTCGCGGGGGGCACCCCGTTCACCGTGTAGAAAATGGAGGTCGTGGCGTCCCGGTAGACGTTGGGGTTCGTTCGCACGTCCACCGCGACGGTGTAGATGGCGGGGGGCTGCGACGTCGGAATGGCCCAGACCCAGGTGTCCGAGGGACTGTAGTCCCGGACGACGGTCCATGTGGCTCCGTCGAAGAACCAGAACCGATAGGAGTAGACCGCACCCGTACCGGCTCCGGTGCCGACGGCGGTGAAGGCGACCGACGTTCCCGCCGACGCCGCACCCGCAGGGACGGCCATCAGGGTCACGCCCGTCGCCGCGACGTAGTTTCCATAACCCGTCGTCGTCACGGTGAAGGCCGGCGTGATCGGGTCGTTGCTGGCGATGACCACGGTCCCGGCTCGGGTGCCGCCCGCCGTCGGAGTGAAGGTGACGAAGACGTTGCAGCTGGCCCCGATGGCGAGGGACGCACCGCACGCGTTCACGCCGGTGGCTTGCACGGCGTAGTCCCCCGTGGTGGTGACGGCGATGCTGGAGAGCGCCGCGCTTCCCCGGTTGACGAGGGTCACGACCTTGGCCGCACTCCTCGTGTTGATGGCCTGCGGGGTGAACGCGAGGGTCCTCGGCGTGATCATCGCCACGGGCGCCACGCCCGTTCCGGTCAGGGGCACGGTCTGCGTCGGGTGGACGGCCGAGTCGCTCACCACGGTGAGGGCCGCCACCTTGTTGCCCACGGTGAGGGACCGGAACGCGAGGTTGACGAGGCAAGTCCCGCCCATCGTGACCGGCGTGGTGCAGGTGCTCGAGACGATGGTGAAGTCGACGGAATTGGCACCGGTAAGGGTGAGGCTGGTGACGTTCAGCGGTGCGCTTCCGACGTTGGAGATCGTGACCACGCGGTCGGCCGTCGGCGAAAGGATGATCTGCGTGCCGAAGGCGATGGAGACCGGTGCGAGCTGGGCGATGGGGGCCGGCACCACCATGACGGTGCCGCTCCAGGCGGACGCTTCCGGCCACATCGCTCCGGGGATGGCCAGGGTGGTGAGCACCTTCTCGGCCCGCACCCGGTAGTAGTAGACCGTGTCGAGTGCGAGCGGGCCCTTGTCCACGAAGGTCACCGGACCCGGCTGGACCTTCGGCACTCGCACCTGCATGGACGTGGGCGACGGGAAGGCCGGATCGACATCGCGCTGGAGGTTGAAACTCATGGCGCTCATCGAGTTGTCCTGCCAGCCCAGGTTCGTCTGCAGGGAGGGGGTGATGATCTGGGCCGCCGACAGGGCCGAGGGAGCCTCCGGCGCGACCACGAAGACCTCCGCCCGCAGCATGTCGTTCTCCTCGTGACCGAGGAGATGGCAGTGCCAGACGTACTCCTGCCCGAAGTTGAAGAGCTGGTTCGAGATGTTGATCGGGTTGTTGTAGATGTCCACGCCCGTGAACTGGGTGACCGTGCCGAGCGGCCGGTCCACGTCGAGTGGCCGGACCATGTCGGGCTGCGGCCAGGGCAGCTTCTGCTTCACCGGCTGGAGCGCGACGTAGATGTCCTCGAGCGGGTTCATCCGGACGGCTTCCTTCCAGCCCAGCTCGTTGGCGTCGGGGGCCCGGATCGCTCCATCCCAGCCGACGCGGTTGATGATCTGGACGTTGATGAGGTGGAAGTGGATCGTGTGCGTATCCACGCCGTTGTGGGTGATCTTCCAGAGCGCCGGCACGTCGTCCTTGATGAACTCGGTTGCCGGGTCGATGTTGCTGTACGGAATGGTGGTCTGACCGAGCCACGTCGTCAGCGGGATCTCCACCGCGAGCACCGAGTTCATGCGCCCGTAGTCGGTGCTGAAGAGCTCGTGGAGCGCCTTCCATTCGAACTGCATGGTCAGCTGCGTGGTGGTTCCCACCGGCGTGAAGGTGAGGGACTGGACGGTGATGGGAACGTACGTGTTCACGTAGTCCACGTACGGCGGGTACATCCTGCTGAAGACCGCCTCGGGTACGATGGGCCGGAGCTGTGACACGGGGAAGCGCGCCCGGAGCGCGCCCGTGATGGTGGCGACGGCGTCGTCGTCGAGGGGCGTCCTCGGCGTGATCGGCGGCACCGGGTCCTTGGGAGTGGCCCGGACGACGACCTGCATGACGGTCCGGATGTTGGGCCCGAATCCCGGCTTCGTGGTGGGCGCCCCCCCGGTGAGCGTGAAGTCCGGGCCCCAGGTGAAGTAGTCGGTTCGCGGGTCACCGGCCGGAACGGGCGATGGGGAGTCGCTGTAGAGGATGAGCGTCTTCCCGGCGTACTGCGAGAAGTCCACGACGACGTCGGCGCGCTCGGCGGGGCCCAGCAGGAGGCTGTGGTCCGCGATGTTGGTCACGACGATGCTGCGCTTGCTCATCTCGTACACGACCGGCAGCGGTGCGATGACGGCTGCCGCGGGGAGGATCCCGCTCTCCGAGCCGATCTGCACCCATCGGGGGCCGGCGGTCGCCGGGTCGGGGGCGCCACCCTGGCGGGCATCGGTGGGCCAGCGGCTGGGGTAGCAGCCTGGAGCCGGAGGCTGGACGGGGAGGCTCGTCACCTGGCTGAGCGGGGCACCGGGGTCGCACATCGGCGGCGGCTTGCCGAGCTGCGTGTAGGACCCGTAATTCGGGAGGTATGCGGGGTTGGCGTCCACCATCTTGACCTCGGTGTCGGGCGCCGGAGCCAGCGGGTCGGTGTACGCGAGGAAGAAGGAGAGGTTCCAGTAGCGGTCGTTGGCCGCGTTCAGGATCTGGAACCGGTAGCGGACCGGGTCGACCGTGAGGGTGGGATAGGCCGTTCCGTTCACGATCGGCGTGTCGAGGAACGACTCCGGGGTGAGCGACGGGTTGGGCGTGCTCGGGCAGGTCGTGTCCCCGTTCGGGTTCGCCGCCGAGACGGCCGCCTTGCTGGTGCAAGGCACCGCGATGGGGCGCAGTGCGCCGTCGAGAGATATCAGGGTGGTCTGGGGGGGCCAGAAGTACGGACCGTAGTCCCACCGGCCGAACGGGTTGGTCGCCGACTGGTCCGGGTTGTCGAGCCACTGGGCCGGCGTGTAGACGTGCGGGAACCAGACCGAGTCCTCGCCTCCCCATTTTGCGACGTCCCAGGTGCTGTCGTACCAGGCCAGCTGGGCCGAGGGCGGGACGAAGGTCCGGTCCCGGATGTCGAGAAGGATGACGTGCTTCAGGTCTGCCTGCGTCGGGACCGGCTGGCCCGGGACGGGCTTCGCCGCCGGGTCGAAGAAGAGCGTCCCGATCGTCCCCGGGACGCCGGCGGCCGCGAGCGCGTCCTCGTCGGGCGGGTTGGACAGCAGGAAGGGTGCGGCCATGCCGGCAACGACGTTGAGGCGCGTGATGCCGTACGCGTGGTCGTGGTACCAGAGGAGCCGCCCGCTCTGCTCGTTGGGCCAGTAGAAGCTCAGCATTCCGTCGCCCGGATTGGTCGAAGCGCCCGGCACGTTGCAGCTCATCTGGCCTGCGCAGGATGCGATCACGCCCCCCTGTGCGTCGAACCACATGTCGGGCGCGTAGGCCACCGCGAGCCCCTTCTTGTGGGTCGTGTCCTCTCCCCTGGGCACGGTCCACTGGTGCTGCGTGCCGTCGCTGATCCAGGGGGAGTTCCCGCCGTGGAGGTGTACCGCCACCCGGTTCTGCGTGTAGGGAAGGCCGTCGGGCCCGGTCTCCGTGCCTCCGAGGTGGAGGTCTACCGGAACGAACAGGTCGCCGGCCGGCCCGGTCGGCAGCTCGTTCACGAGCTTCATCCGGACGGGCTTGTAGGACCGGGCGAGGATCAAGGGGCCGCCGAAGTAGTTCTTGCTCGCGTCGGGATCGGTGGTGTTGATCTGCCGATAGCCGCGCGTCTTCGCGGGGCTGGGCAGGTCGGTATGGTACCGGGTGGTGAACTCCTTCACGCCCAGTTCATAGTAGTCGTTCCCCGGGAAGGTGGTGGTGTCGGGGACGGCGATCGGGATGCAGTTCCCGAGGTTGTTCTTGCCGCCCACCGTGCAGATCAGGGGAAGCGCGTCGACGAACTTCTGGATGCCGGTGCCGGCAGCCACGGGCCCGGTGCAGGTCGCCCCCATCGGGAAGGTCTGCGCCGACACGATGATCGGGTACTCGTAACCCGGGCAGTCGGCATCCTTCTCGCACCGCACCGCCGGCTTGATCAGGTCGCCGTGCTTGTCCCGGCACGTCGCCATCGGCAACTTGCTCACCGCGTAGTTGGGCGAGGCGTAGAGGTCCAGCTGCCCGACCTGGGCATCGGCGGGCTGCGCCGCGAGGCCGAGGGTGAGCGACGCCATCCACATCCCTGCTGCGACGCTGTTCCGAGCTCGCTTCATCTGGGCACCCGTTCGGGCTGGCTGGAAGTTGGTGAAGGCCTACGGGGCTCCACTGAAGAGTTCCGCCGAGTCGAGACCCGCGTTGTTCAACGACCACCCGCCCGTCACCAGCACCTCGCCGGTGTCGAGCAGCGTCGCGGTGTCGAGGTAGCGCTCGGCATCCATGGACCCCGTGGACACGAACGTCGCGCTCACCGGGTCGAAGAGTTCGGCCGTGGCGAGGGGGTAGCCGCCCACCGTGCCTCCGGCGATGAGCACCTTGCCTCCGGGGAGGGGCGTGGCGGTCTGGAGGTAGCGCGGGGAGATGAGGAAGCCCGTGTCCGCGAAGGTCCCCGTCGCCGGGTCGTACAGTTCGGCGCTGTCCAGGTAGGTGGAGAAGTACCCACCGACGACGAGCACCTGCCCCGTCGAGGCGAGGAGCGTTGCCGTCTGGCCGTAGCGAGGGGTGGCCATGCTGCCGGTGGGGGCGAACAGTCCCGTTGCAGGGTCGTAGACCTCGGCCGACGCGAGCGCGAGTCCCGCGACCCCGTAGCCGCCGGTGATGAGCACCTTTCCGTTCGCGAGAAGCGTCGCGGTCTGCCAGTAGCGAGCGGCGCTCATGCTGCCCGTGGGCTTGAAGGTGTTGCTCGAAGGGTCGAAGACCTCGGCCGATGCGAGAAGGTCCGGGCCGGTCTGGCTGGCACGCCCCCCCGCGACGAGGACCTTGCCGTCCGGGAGGCGCGTCGCCGTGTGGAAATAGCGCGGACCCGCCATGGGCCCGACCAGGGTGAAGGTCCCCGTGGTCGGGTCGTAGGTCTCGGCGGTGGCGAGGGCCGTCCCGCCGCCGGCGCCGCCCTGCCCCCCCGCGACGAGCACCTTGTCGTTCCCGAGCAGGGTCGAGGTGTGGTTCTGACGGGCATTCAGCATGCTTCCGGTGGGGGTGAAGGTTCCTGGCAGCGGGTCGAAGACCTCGGCGCTGGCCAGCACGCCGACGGCGAAGCCCCCGGACACGAGGACCTTGCTTCCCGCAGTGAGCCTCGACGCCGCGTGGCTCTGGCGAGGATGGGCCATCCTTCCGGTGTCGATGAACAATCCCTCGAGCCGGAGCTTGGCGAGGTTGCTCGTGACGCGCCCCCCGTAAACGTCGGCCACGACGACCGTGAAGACCGTATCGTCATCGACGTAGGTGATGGGTGGCGTCGTGTACCTCGTTGCCGTCTGGCCGGGGATTGCGGTTCCATTCCTGGACCACTGGTAGGTCAGCGTCCCCGTGCCGGTCGCCACCACCTGGAACGTCGCGGTCTGGCCGATCTTCACGACCTGACTCGCGGGCTGTGTGACGATGACCGGAGCCGCAGCCGGGCTCACCGTGATGATCAACACTGCAGTGGCGGTCCCTCCCGAGTTCCGGGCCGTCACGACGTACGCGGCGATGGGCGTCACCGCAGTGGGAGTCCCGCTGACGATGCCGGTCGTCCCGGAGATGCCGAGACCCGCCGGCAGCGCAGGCGAAACGCTGTAGGCGGTGGGCGTACCGCCGCTCGAGCGAGGAACGTTGGGCGTGATCGCCGTGCCCGCCGTGTACACGGCGGGACTGACGGCATACGCGAAGTCCGTGGGAGCGGGGTCGGTGGTGGTTCCGCCGCCGCATGCCGAAGCACCGACCACGAGAGCGAGAGCCGCTCCGCGCGTGAGAAAGTTCATGGGGTGGAGACCTCCAAGGCCATCCGGCCTGGGTGCACGCTACGCGCGACCCTCCACCCAGTAAACTATTAGTTACTTCATGAGCGTTGCTCATGGACCGTTCGACACGTCCACGCGCGCCGCCGGCAGCTCCACACGGAACGTGGAGCCCTTGCCGACCTCGCTCGTCGCCGTGATCGTCCCCCCGTGGGCGGTGACGATGGCATGGCAGATGGCGAGACCGAGGCCGGTACCCTTCCCCGTCTCCCGGGTGGTGAAGAACGGGTCGAAGATGCGGTCGAGGACGTGAGGAGGGATGCCGACCCCGTCGTCGATCACCTCCAGCCTGGCCATGCCCGGAGCCCCGGCCCCGATGGCGAGCGTGATCTTCCCCGACCTCCCCTCGGGAAGGGCCTTCACCGCGTTGTTCACCAGGTTCACGACGACCTGCGCGATCTGACCCCGCGCCGCCATCACGTCCGGCGCACCACGGTCCTCGACGCGCAGGACGGCGCGTGTCCCCACCGCGGTGCCGAGCCAGCGCACCGCCTCCGACACCACCTCGGAGAGACCCACCCGTTCACGGTTCGGCGATGGCCTCCCGAAATTGGAGAGGTCCTTCACGATCTTGGAGATCCGCTCGACCGCGGTCTGGGCCTCTTCCATCCATTCCAGCGCCTCGTCCAGGAACCGGCCGATGGCCTTCGGGTCCAGGGAGTCCTGGGCCCCCAGCGCCCGCCGGACCGCCTGGAGTTCCTCCATCACGAATCCCTGCGATGCCATGCACCCGGTGAGCGGGTTGTTGATCTCGTGCGCGACGCCGGCCACGAGCGTCCCGACCGCGGCGAGGCGGGAGGCGACGGCGAGCTGCGCATGGACCGCGCGGGACTCCGTGATGTCGATGACGATGCCGACGTACCGATCGACCTCGCCCTCCTGGTTCCTGAGCGGCCGTCCGCGGGAGAGAAGCCGTCGCTCCCTCCCGCTCGCGGATCGGACGCGGTACTCCAGCTCGAACTCGGCCCCCTTCCCGGCAGCCTCGCTCACGGTGGCCGCGATGGACTCCCGGTCCTCGGGGTGGACCGACTCGATCCAGGTAGAGTAGGTCGGGGACCGCCCGGCCCGCTCGAGCCCGTAGAGAGACCAGAGCGTCTCGGACCAGGTGTTCTCGTCCGTCCGGAGGTTCCACTCCCAGATGCCCGCGCGCGTGGAGTCGAGAGCGAAGCGCAGCCTCGCCTCGCTCTCCTGGAGTGACATCGCCGCCTGGATGCGGTCCGTCACGTCCTGGACGGTTCCGATCAGGCGCCGGGGACGGGAGCCCGAAGCCTCCACGAGCTCACCGGTCCCATCCAGGTCCCGGGCCGCCCCGTCGGGGCGCGTGATCCGGAACTGAAACCGGCTCGGGGCTCGTCCGGCGGCCAGACCCTGCATCCACCCTTCCAAGGCCGCACGGTCAGCAGGGTGGACCAGGGCCAGGAGGACCTGGGTGGGTGGGCCCAGGGGGGCGGCCGGAAGTCCCCAGATCCGGAAGGTCTCCTCCGTCCAGTGACGGGTGCCGCGTGGAAGGTCCACGCTCCAGGCCCCGACCCGGGCGATGCGCTGGGACTCGGCCAGGATGTGCTCTCGCTCCAGCGCCTCCAGCTCGATCCGCTTCCTGTCGGTGATGTCCTGGTGGGCGACGACCACCCGGACCTTCCCGCGATCGAGGAACCGCGTCACCTGCGCGAGGAACCAGCGCTCCACCGTGGGCGAATTGCACGCGTACTCCACCGAGAAATGGTCGTTCCCTCCGGAGAGCATGGCCTGGAGCTTCTCGGCGAACTCCCTGCCCCTCGGGTCGCTCCTGGCTCCCCCCTGGCGACACGTCCGGAGGTAGCTCACCCCTTCCGACACCCGCTCCGGCGATGCGCCGTTGGCCCGGGCGAACTCCCGCCAGGCCGCGTTGGTCGAGAGGATGACCCCGTTCTCGTCCAGCACGCAGACCTGCCCCGGCATGGCATCCAGCGTGGCCGCGGCGAACCGCCAGGCGGCCTCGATCTTCTCGGCGGTGTCGGCATCGTCGAGTTCGGCGGTCATCGTGAGGATCCCCGCGGAGACTTGTATCCGCCTCCCAGGAGATGTCTACACTGACCGTTGATACCTTCTTGGGGCTCGCCGGATCGGGAATGTGAAATTCACATTCGCGTTACGCGCTCGCACCCGGCAACTCCACCCGGAACGTCGATCCCTTGCCGACCGCGCTCGTCACGGTGATCGTCCCCCCGTGGGCGGTGACGATGGCATGGCAGATGGCGAGGCCGAGCCCCATCCCCTGGCCGGTGCTGCGGGTGGTGAAGAACGGGTCGAAGATCCTCGTCATCAACTCAGGGGACATACCGACGCCATTGTCGGTCACGTCGATCCGACCCGTGCCGCCATCCCCCTTGCCCACGTCGATCCTGATCACTCCCTTCACGCCCTCGGGGATGGCCCGGATGGCGTTCGTCATGAGGTTCAGGAGCACCTGCGCCAGTTGACCCGCCGACCCCGTGACATCGGGAGCGTCCCGCACCTCGACCTCGACATGGATGACTGGCAGCGACGAGGGGAGCCACTTCCTGGCCTGCTCGACCACGTCCCTCAGGCAGAGGCGGGTGCTCCCTACGCCGGCGCGACCCAGGAGCGTCAGGTCCCGGACGATCTGCGCGATTCGCTTGCCGGCGACCTGGACGTCCTGTAGCGCCTCGACGACCTCATCCAGGTCGCGCACGGCCCCGACCGGATCCAGCGGCTGTCCGGATCGGAGCCGATCGCGGAGTTCCTGGACCTCCTCCAGTGCGAATCCGTCCGCCGAGAGCACGCCGGCCAGCGGATTGTTGATCTCGTGGGCCACCCCCGCCACCAGGGTGCCCATCGCGGCGAGACGTGCCGTCGTCGCGACCACCTGCTGCATCTTGCGTGTATCGGTGACGTCCTTCGCCACGCCGACGATGCCGACGATGCTCCCTTCCGCGTCGCGCAGGGGCGCCTTCGTCGAGAGGAATACGCGGATCCCGTCCGGAGCCTCGACGTGCTCCTCGAAGGTGCGTGAGGTGCCCGACTGGAGAACGGCCTGGTCGTTGTTCCGCAGTTCCCGCACCCGCGCCTCGTCGTTCATGACCTCGGAGTCGGTCCTGCCGAGCACCTCATCCTGGGGCTTTCCCGACACGCCGAGCGCCGCCGCGTTGGCGAAGGTCCATCTCCCGTCCAGGTCCTTCGCGAAGATGGAGTCGGGGCTGGAGTTCGCGATGGCGAGGAGGAGGGCCTCGCTGGTTCGGACCGCCGCCTCGGCGCGCTTCTTGTCCGTGATGTCGTGAACGATGGAGTGGAGCAGGCCCCCTCCCTTGGCGTCGATCCGGCTGCTGAAGACCTCCACGTCCCGGACGGAACCGTCGGCCCGCCGGTGGCGGAACTCGAAGTAGACGCGCTTCAGGCTCCGGGCGAGTTCCATCTCCCGGGCCACCTCCGTGGGGGAGAGCGTGTTGATCTCCTGGATCCGCATCTGCTGGAGGCGCTCCCTCGACCAGCCGTAGAAGTTGGCGGCGGCCTGGTTGGCGTCCACGATGGCCCCGGTTCCCGGGTCGATGATCAGCTTGGCGGCAGCGTGATCCTCGAACATTCCACGGAAGAGCGCCACGCTGTCGTGGAGTGCCTGCTCGGCCTCCACGCGATCCGTGACGTCCAGCAGGGCGATGCGAACACCCGAGCCGGGCTCGCCCCGTTCAATCGCCGCGTTGGGCCGGCAGACGAGGTGACCGTGGAACACGGTACCGTCGCCCCGTCGGAGCCTCAGGGCGCAGGAGCTCTCGCCTCTCCGCTCGACCAGGTCCAGGAAGAACAGGTGCCACCGGTCGCCATCCACGCCATCGACGAAGTCTTCGAAGGGGCGACCGAGGAGCTTCGCGGGCTCGGCTCCGAGGAGCGTGCCGCTGGTCCGGTTGGCCGACGTCAAGAGTCCGGAGTCGCCGAGCGTGAGATATCCCACCGGGGCGAGGTCGTACTGGTCGGCGAAGTGGTCGCGGCTCGCCTGGAGGGTGTCGCGAGCCACCCGCAGCTCCTCGTTCTGCAGCTCGAGCTCGATCTGGTGGACCTGGAGCTCGTGCAGGATGTCGGCAGGTGACAGGTGCTGCCGCTCCGCCGGGGGGGCGCGTGCGAGCAGCGCCTCCGCCTCCGCTCTCCGCTTCTGGCGGTCATCGGTCGATGGCTTCTTCACCGTGGGGTGCCTTGTTCGCCCACATGCGCCCACCTGTCAACCGGTGTCAACGGCGCCCCATCCGCGGTGACGAGCGCACAATTTTCCCGCACGTTCTGCGGCGAGGAAAATCCTCTCCGGCCAATCGATTCATTCGTTGATGGCTCTCATCGCGCGTGGCATCTTCCGCAGCCCTCACCACGCTGGAGACCCCGCGATGAGCAGCGAGACCTACGAGCGAATCCGCTCGAACCCGAAGTTCCAGCAACTCGTTTCCCGCCGCTCCCGCCTGGCATGGACGCTGTCCGCCATCGTCCTCGTCGGCTTCTACGGCTTCGTCATGGTCGTGGCCTTCGCACCCTCGGTCATCGGGCTCCGCCTGGGCGAGTCCACGCTCACCGTCGGCGTCGCAGCGGGTCTCACCATGTTCGTGACCTTCTGGATCCTCATGGCCTCCTACGTGCGGCGCGCCAACGGCGAGTTCGACCGTCTGACCGCCGAGATCGTGAAGGAGGCCTCGGCCCCGAAGCCCTCCTCTTCGGCCAGGCGCGGTGCGGGCATCGTCCCCGCGCTCGCGCTCCTCTCGCTTCCCTCGCTGGCGCTCGCAGGCCCGGCCATGGAGGCGACCGAGAAGCAGCCGGTGAACGTCTACGCCATCGGCATGTTCCTGGTGTTCGTGGCCATGACCATGGGCATCACCTGGTGGGCCTCGCGCCGCACCCGCACCGCCAGCGACTTCTACACGGCCGGCGGCGGCATCACCGGCTTCCAGAACGGCCTCGCCATCGCCGGCGACTACATGTCGGCGGCCACCCTGCTCGGCATCACCGCGATGACCTACGGCCAGGGGTTCGACGGCTACATGTACGCCATCGCCTTCTTCGTGGGCTGGCCGGTGATCCTCTTCCTGATGGCCGAGAGGCTCCGCAACCTGGGGCGCTTCACCTTCGCCGACATCACCTCCTACCGGCTCGACCAGGGGAAGGTGCGCACCATGGCGGCGATCTCGTCGCTGACGGTGGTGATCTTCTACCTGATCGCCCAGATGGTCGGCGCAGGCCAGCTCATCAAGCTGCTCTTCGGCCTCGACTACTCCATCGCCGTGGTCGCGGTCGGCGCCCTCATGATGGTCTACGTGATCTTCGGCGGCATGGTGGCCACCACCTGGGTGCAGATCATCAAGGCCTGCCTCCTGCTCGCCGGCGGCACGGTGGTGATGCTCCTCGCCATGAGCCGGTTCGGCTTCTCCTACTCGACGCTGGTGGAGAAGGCCACGGCGGCCCACAAGAACGGCTGGGCCCTCCTCGCTCCCGGTCCGCTCCTCAAGGACCCGGTGAACGCCATCTCGCTGGGCATGGGGCTCATGTTCGGCACCGCCGGCCTTCCCCACATCCTGATGCGCTTCTTCACCGTGACGAACGCCAAGGAAGCCCGCAAGTCGGTGCTCTACGCCTCGGGATTCGTGGCCTACTTCTTCAACGTCATCTTCCTCATGGGGCTCTCGGCCATCCTCATCGTCGGCCTCGACCCGGTCTTCTTCGAGGGGGGCAAGATCGGCGGCAAGATGGTGGGCGGCGGCAACATGGTGGTCATGCACCTCGCCAAGGCCGTGGGCGGCAACCTGATGCTCGGGTTCCTGGCCGCGGTGGCCTTCGCCACCATCCTGGCCGTGGTCTCGGGCCTGGCGCTGGCCGGCGCCTCGGCGATCTCCCACGACCTCTACGCCCGCGTGATCAAGAAGGGGCAGGTCAGCGAGGAGAAGGAGATCCGCGTCTCCAAGTTCGCCACCATCGGCCTGGGCATCATCGCCATCGCGCTGGGGATCCTCTTCGAGAAGCAGAACGTGGCCTTCATGGTGGGGCTCGCCTTCGGCGTCGCCGCCGCGGCCAACTTCCCGGTGCTCATCCTCTCCATGTACTGGAAGGGGCTCACCACCCGGGGCGCCCTCCTGGGCGGCTACGGCGGCCTGTTCTCGGCGGTGATCCTGGTCGTCCTGTCCAGGTCGGTCTGGGTGACGGTGCTCGGGAATGCGAAGCCCATCTTCCCCTACGACCAGCCGGCGCTCTTCGCGATGCCCTTCGCCTTCTTCCTGGCCTGGGCGGGCTCGAAGTCCGACACCTCGGCGCGCGCCCGGCAGGAGTCGGAGGCCTTCGAGGACCAGTACGTCCGGGCACAGACCGGCTTCGGAGCCGCCTCCGCCAGCAAGCACTGACGGTGCAGCCAGCCGGCGCGTTCAGAGCCGGTGGTGATACGACGCGAGTGCCTGCCACGCCTCCACGGCGCGGAAGGACTCCTTCAGGCGGGTCCGCTCCACCGGGGTCAGCTCCGAGAGCGGAACCTCGTCCACCACCGGCTTTCCCTCCACCAGCATCCGCAGCTGGAGGCGAAGCCGCAGTCCCACCAGGAACCGGTAGGCCTCGGAGACGTTGTCCTTCGTGTCCCCGGTGAGGAGCCCGGCCCGCTCGGCCGCGTCGATCCGCTCGAGGGTGTGGCGCGCGGTGGTCCCGACCTCCAGCGCGTGGCACCGGGCCAGGAATACGATCGGTGAGATGCCCTGCTTCTTCAAGTCCACCACCGAGGAGCTGCCCCGCAGACGGAGCAGCAGCATCTTCGGGGGCGAGAAGCGCATCGCCTCCCCGGTGAGCGCGCGCAGGAAGATCGGCTGGTCCCGGGCCGCCCCGATCTCGGACTGGAGCGGGTCCACGTCGAGCTTCCCGGCCACGCGCCGGTAGTCGAAGAAGATGGCCGCCTCGAGGAGCGCCTGCGGGCTGGGGGCGTGGATCCAGGACCTGAATCGCTCGCACCACCCGGACATCGGGCCGAGCCAGTTGCGCGCCATGTAGCCGCCGGGGCAGCGGGGGAAGCCGGCCGCCACCAGGTCGTCGTTCACGCGCTCCGCGAAGGCCTGGAACCAGGCCCGCGACCCCTCGCCGGCGTCGGCGTAGACGAGCGCGTTGTCCTGGTCGGTGAGCAGCGTCTGCTCCATGCGCCCCTCCGACCCAAGCGCGAGCCAGGCGTAGGGTGCGGGAGGCGGGCCCAGGTCGGTCTCGGCCCAGCGCAGGATGGGGCGCAGCAGCGCGTCGTTGAGGCGCGCCACCAGCTGCGCGATGTTCACCGGGTCGAGCCGGGCGGCGAGGAGGGACGAGACCATCTCCGCGACGCGCGCACCGTAGCCCGTGAGGCCGTCGCGCGAGGAGAGCCGCTCGACCGACCGGATGGCGGCCACCGGCCCCTGGGCGGAGGAGCGCATGAGGTCGGTGGAGGCGACGACGCCGACCACCTCGCCGTCGCGGACCAGCGCGAGGTGGTTGCGATTCGCGTCGAGGAGCTCGCTCCAGGCCTCGTAGATCGGGGTCTCCGCCGGCATCGTCCAGATCGGGCTGGACGAGACCCGCTCCACGGAGGTGTCGGCGGGCAGCCCCTCGGCGAGGACCCGGTTCCGGAGGTCGCAGTCGGTCAGGATCCCGGGCGGATCGGTGCGGACCAGCACGGCCGAGAGGCCGGCGTCCCGCATGACCCGCGCCGCCTCGGCCACCGTGACTCCCGGCTCCACCCACACCGGCGGTCGCCGCACGAGCCGCCCTGCCTCCTGCGACAGGTCGGGCTGGAAGGCCGCCACCTGCGACTGCGCCAGGCTGGCGCGCAACCGCTCGCCCAGCCCGGCCGCGAAGTGGGCGGCGAATCGTGGGTCCTCCTCGAGGCGCCGGAAGTCGGCCGCGGGCAGCTCCAGCGCGACCAGGTCCTCCTCGACCAGGACGTCGAAGCTGGCCTTGCCGGTGAGGAGCGAGGTGTAGCCGAAGGTCTCTCCCTCCTCGAGGATCTGGAGCGTCTGGCCGTTCCGCTCCAGCCGCACCGACCCGCTCCGGATGACGTAGAGGTGCTGCATCGGCTCGCCGCCCGCGTGGGCGAGCCACGTGCCGGCCGGGAAACGCCGCTCGGCGACGTGGGCAGCCAGCTCGTCGAAGCGAGCCCTGGCGAGGGCGTCGAACGGGGGCGTGGCGCGCAGGAAATCGAGAAACTCCACGGGACCCTCCCGGAGGGAGGCTAGCACGGGTGCCATCACCTGCAGCACACACTCCCCCCGGGGCGCACCGCCTCGGGGAGGAACTGGCCGTCGTTCTGCCCCACCTCGCGCGACACCAGGTCGTTGAGCAGCCCGTTCATCCGCAGGATCAGCGCCTCGTGCCGTCGCGGGTCCACCGCCAGGTTGCGCCGCTCCTCGGGGTCCGTCTTCAGATCGAAGAGCTCCAGGTCGTTCCAGGCCAGGATCTCGTCCAGCGTCCGCGGGGTGTTGAACTGGCTCGGGGCGTAGTAGCGGGCGAACTTGTACCGGCCGTCGAAGGTCATGGCGACGAAGCCCCGCTTCGAGAGCTCGGGATGGTTCGTGGCCAGGTCGGCGGGCGTCATCGCGAACGCCCCCTTGCCGCCTCCGCCCTCGAAGAGGCTCGTGAAGAAGCGTGCATCCACGGTGGAGAGCCCCACGTAGTTGAAGAGGATGCCCGGGCGCACCGCGTCGGGCCGGGCGCCGGCCGGGTCGGCGAGGACGGGGGAGAAGTCCCGCCCCGGAAGCCTTTTGGTGATCGGGGCAGCGGCCTCCTTCGGGGCGCCGGTCAAGGCCACCAGCGTGGGAAGCACGTCGATGTGGCTCGTGAGCGCCCGGGTGGTGCGGCCGCCCTTCACGTCCGGGTGGACCACGATCAGCGGCACGTGGACGCTCTGCTCGTAGGAGACCGGCCCCTTGTTGCGGAGCCCGCCGTGCGCTCCGGCCATCTCCCCGTGGTCGGCGATGAAGACCACCACCGTGTCCTTCCAGAGATCCAGGTCGTCGAGCGCCGCGAGCACCTGGCCGACGTGCCGATCGTTCTCGCGGAGCAGGTTCAGGTAGTAGTCGTCGTAGGCGCGCCACATGTCCCGGCGCGCGATCGGGATCTCCCCCATCACGTTGGCGGTCCCCCGGTAGAACTCCCAGTGCGCGCCCGGGCGTCCGGGGGCCTGGAGCGGCTCGTCGAGCGTGCTCCAGAGGGGGAAGTCCCAGCGCTTCCGGTACCGGGCATCGGCGGGGATGGCCGCGATCTGTCCGGGCTTGATCCCCTTCTGCACCGCCTCGCCCGGCGGGTTCACCTCGGCGAAGAAGATGTCGTGCGGGTTGATGAAGGAGAGGGAGAGGAACCAGGGTTCTCCCGCCTTCTTCAGCCGGGCCGCGTTCACTCGCAGCCACTGGATCCCCTCCGCGCCGATCACGCCGTCCACCTGGTATCCCTGGTTCTGCCCGCCGGTCACGTCGCCGAAGGGCTGCCAGGTGTCGAAGCCGTACTTCACGAGGGCGTCGGAGTAGTTCACCCCCGGTTTCGGGTAGACCAGGTCCCGGTCGAGCTCGAACTTCCCGAAGTAGGCGGTGGCGTAGCCGAGCTTCTTCATCGCGGTCCCGATGGAGACGCCGCTCGTGGGGAGGCTCGGCGTCCAGCCGAACATCATCTCCTCCTGGATTCCGGTCACCTGCGGCGCGAGGCCGCTGTAGAGGACGCCGCGCGACGGCGTGCACACCGCCGCGGAGATGTAGTGGTTCGCGAAGGTCACCCCCCGGCTGGCGAGCCGCTCGATGGCCGGCTGGGGGAAGCCCCTGGCCCGGGGGGGCTGGAACATCCGCTGGTCGGAGGTGATGAAGAGGATGTTGCGCTTGCCCTTCGCGACCGGGCTCGCGGGCTCCGGATCCGCCAGCGCGCGAGGGGAAGCGAGGAGCAGGAGCAGTGCGAAGAGCGAGCGGATCATGCGGAGTCCTTCCGTGGCGTACATCAGAGCGTGAATCCGAGCTGCAATCCGGCCACCAGCGCGTTCGTGCCGGGAACCCCGTTCACGCCGAAGATCCCCTGCACGTCGGCGATGACCGAGATGGCGCGGGTGATGGCGAGGTCGTAGGTCGCCTCCAGCCCGAGCACCTGGTGGTCGCCGGGGAGCGCCGGCGAGTAGCGCCCCACGTAGCCCGCCAGCGAGACCACGTCGTGCGGGCGGGCCTCGGCGAACCCGGCCCAGCTCGCACCGGCCTCGAGGCCGATGGGGGCGAGATTCACGTTCACCCGAGGCGTCCAGGTGAAGAGCCCCCAGACCGTGAGGCCGCGGCCGCTGCCCACCTCGCCCTGCCGCAGCACCACCTGCTGGGCCATCGCGTAGAAGCCGTAGCTCCCCCGGGAGGTGGCTCCGGTGCCGAGGTCGGCGAACTCGTTCCCGTCGTACCAGCCGCCCACGCCGTAGAGTCCGGGAAGCGTTTCGCTCCCCTTCTGGGCCCCCGGCATCCAGGCGGCCTGGGCGAGGAGGAAGACGCCGACGTTCCCCTCCTGGAACTGCCAGTCGAACCCGTGGGCAGCGCCGGCCGCGGCGAAGGGGTTGTTGTTGAACACGCCCGCGGCGACCTGCCACTCCGGCTCGACGGTCCACACCGCCTGGGCGCCCATTGCGACCGGAACTGGGGGGGATAGGGCGGCTCGTCGAAGGAGAGCCAGCCCGTGTAGACGAGGTTCGAGAGATAGTTGAGCATCACCGGCAGGAAGGCGAAGGTCATGGCTGGCTGGAGCCGTCCCGCCGTCAGGGTGAGATGGCCATCGGCGAGCGCCTGCTGCACGTAGAGCTCGGTGAGCCACGCGCCGGACTTCACGTAGTTCACGCTCACCGGATAGGGCCACGGCTCCTTCGAGAGCGCGCCCAGGCCGGCCACGTAGAGGCTCATGCCACGGGGAGCACCGGCGAGCTTGCCCATGTCGAGGGTGAGGGACATGGAGAGCGTCCCACCCCAGAGCGCGCTGCCGTCCGGCATCCCCGCGCTCGCGAGGAAGGTGCCGTAGAGCGAGGCGCGCGGGACGACGCCCACGTCCTGCATGTCGTTGCGCGCCTTCGACCAGAACTCGGTCACGGACTCGACGGCCGCGTCGAACCAGTCGAGGCGGCACTCCATGTGGGAGCGCAGCGGGTCGGCCGGGTGCGGGCAGCGGCGCGTGTCGGCGCGGTAGGCCGCAGACGGCAATCCCGTCGGGGCGCCATCCACGGCGGGCGCGGCAGCGCCAGCCCGCCCCGGAAACGCCAGGGCCGCGACCAGCGCGCCCCACCAGAACCATGTTCTCCCCGTGCTCGTAGCCCTCAGGCTACTACAGCCGGACGGACGACACGCTCGCTACTGGGCGCAGCTCCTGGTCCACGTCTGGCTGACCGCGGGGTTGTTGGCCGCTTGAGTAGAGCAATTTGCATCTGTAGGCGCAGGTGGGATGATCCGATGTAGAAATCACAGATGGCCCCGTCCCGCCCCCCCACCGACCGGCGCTTCACCACCGACCGGCGCTTCACCACCGCCCGGGGCCTCATCCTGGCCGTGGTCCTGGCCAGCTACGTGCTTTCCTTCTTCCACCGGACCGCGCCCGCGAGCATCGCCGGCGAGGTGACCCGCGCCTTCGGGATCCCGAGGGCGGTGATGGGCACGCTCGCGGCGACCTACTTCTACGTCTACACGCTGATGCAGGTGCCGGTCGGCGTGCTGGCCGACGCCTGGGGGCCGCGCCGGCTTCTCACCGTCGGTGGGCTCCTCGCCGGCATCGGATCGCTCACCTTCGGGCTGGCCCCGACGTGGGAGGTGGCGGCCGTGGGCCGGACGCTCGTGGGCATCGGCGTCTCGGTGGCCTTCCTGTCCGCGCTGAAGATCAACGCGACCTGGTTCCCGGCCCGGAGCTTCGCCAGCCTGAACGGGGTGACCCTGCTCGCGGGCAACCTCGGCGCGGTGGTGGCAGGGGCGCCGCTCGCCTGGGCGGTGACCGTCACCTCGTGGCGGTCCGTGTTCGCGGGGCTCGGCGTCCTCTCGCTGGCGATCGGGGTGGCCAGCTGGTTCATCGTCCGCGACCGACCCGAGGATGCAGGTTTCCCCGTGGTGAACCCTCACGCCTTCGAGGGCGGTGGGAGAACCGGCTGGACGGGAGCGCTCCGCGAGGTGGCGGCAAACCCCGCCACCTGGCCGGGGTTCCTCGTCAACATGGGGGTGGCCGGCGCCTTCTTCGCCTTCGCCGGACTGTGGGCCGTCCCCTACCTGGTGGAGGTCCACGGCATGAGCCAGGTGCTCGCCGGCCAGCACGGCAGCCTGCTCCTGCTCGGCGTGGCGGTGGGAGCGGTCCTGGTGGGGGTGCTCTCGGACCGGCTGGGAAGCCGGGTCGGGGTGATGCGGGCCTTCACGGTGGCCTTCGCACTCTCCTGGACGCCGTGGCTGCTCGACGTGCGCTGGCCCCTCCCCGCCACCCTGGCCTGGTTCGGGCTGATGGGGCTCCTCATCCCCGGCTTCACCCTCACCTGGACCGTCGCCAAGGAGGTGAACCGGCCGCAGTTCTCCGGCATGGCCACGGCGATGGTGAACGTGGGCGGCTTCCTGGGAGGCGGCATCCTCCAGCCGCTCATCGGCTGGCAGCTCGACCTGGGGCGGACCGCCGGGCAGCCGGGCGCGGCCTGGTCGAGGGCGCTCGCCATCATGGCCGGGTCGGCCGCCCTCGGCGCGGCCTTCAGCTTCCTCGTGCGGGGGCGGGTCCGCGGCATGTTACCTTGACGGCCCGGATGGAAGTCGCGACGCCCCTCCCGCCGGCCGGTGTGCGTACATCTCGCGCCGAGTACCTGCTCGTCGCCGCCGTAGCGCTCGTGCTCCGCCTCGCCATGGCCTGGGCGATCCCCCTCGCAAATGGCAGTCTGGACCCGAACTGCGCTCCGGACGAGTCCGCACACTTCCTCTTCGTCGATGCGCTCTCGCACGGCCGCGCACCGCGATGGCCGGAGGAGACCACCTCGATCTACGCAGCCTTCCCGGCGGCTCCCTATCTCCTGCAGGCCCTCACCCTCGCCCTCTTCCGGGATCATGCGGATGTGGGGCGGTTCGCGCCGGTCGAAGCGTGGGCACGCGGATATGAGGCAGCGCGGCTGGGGAACGCGCTGCTCGGCGTCGTCACCGCTCTGGCCCTGATGGCGGCGGCGCTGGCCTGGACGGGCAGCCGTCGATTCGCACTGGCAGCAGGGCTCATCGCCGCGACCTACCCGCAGCACGTCTTCGTCGGCGCCTACACGAACGCCGACGCGTTCACGCTGGCCGCCGGCGCGACCCTCGTGTACGCCGTTTCGCGATGGGCCCGACGGGGCGAGAGTTCCACGGGGCTGATCCCGGTCGGCGCGGCTGCCGGGGCGGTCCTGCTCGGGAAGATGAGCGGCTTCTACCTGCTTCCGGTCACGGCCATCTGGGTGGGCTGGGCCGCATGGACTCGCCGGGCTTCGCTGACTGCCAGCCTTCTCGCGCTCGGCGCGAGCCTGGGAGTGAGCGCACCGCTTCTTCTCTGGAACGCGATGCGGAACCGCGGCGATGCGCTGGGGCTCCACAAGTACCGGCACTTCCTCGCCGAGTACTGGAAGCCCGTCTACGGACGGGACCTGCCGGACGCCTGGCCCACCTTCATCGCCAGCCTGCTGAAGTCCGCGTTCGGCGTCTTCGGCAACCTGAACATCCTCATGCCGGGAGTGTTCTACGTCGCCGCGGCGCTCCTCATCGGGACGGGGTGCTGCGCGGGGGCAATCGCCCTCCGGCGTGCCACCGGTGTGTCTTGCCGGGCCGGGCTCTGGCTGGCGGCCGGCATCGTCCTCAACCTGTCGATGGTGTTCTACAACTGCTGGTACATCGACTTCCAGGCCCAGGGGCGCTACGTGCTCCTCAACGCGCTTCTCGTGACCGGCCTGGGAGCGTACAGCGTGGATTCGTTCCTGTCGGACCGTGGACGCCGGGCGTGGAGGGGGATCCTCGTGGTGTTCTTTGCCTCCTCCGCGATCGTGGCCGTGGGCCGCGTGTACCAGCGACCATGCCGGCCGCCCCCGGTGGCGATGCGCGCAAGTTCCAGCGGCTCCGATCGATTCGTACACAACTAGTCAGCGCGCTGCGCAACCGGCAACTCCACCCGGAACGTCGAACCCTTTCCCACCTCGCTCTCGACCGAGAGCCTCCCTCCATGCGCGTTCACGATGGCGTTGCAGATGGCGAGCCCGAGGCCGGTCCCCTTGCCCTGGGTCCGGGTGGTGAAGAAGGGCTCGAAGATCCTCTCCCTCAGCTCCGGGGAAATCCCCCGGCCGTCGTCCGACACCTCGATGAATGCCCATCCGGGAGCCTCCGTGCCCACGCGGAGGACGATGTTCCCGGTCCGCCCATCCGGGATGGCGAGCGCGGCATTGGTCACGAGGTTCAGGACGATCTGCTCGAGCTGGGACGCCGACGCCAGCACGTCGGGTACCTCCGCGATCTCGATGTGGATGACCGCCCGGTGGGCCAGCGGACCCGGCAGCCACTCCAGGCTGGTCTCCGCGACGTCGGCCAGCTGGACCCGCTCCCGCTTCTGCTCGGGCCGCCCGAGGATGGCCAGATCTTTCACTACCCGTGAAATTCGCTCCGCGCCGGCGCTCACGTCTGCCAGCATCTCCAGGATGCCGTCGGTCCTCCGGTGGCGCAGGTCCTCCATGGCGCTGCCCGCGCTCGCCAGGATGGAGGTGAGCGGGTTGTTGATCTCGTGGGCGACCCCGGCGACCAGGGTCCCCATCGCGGCCATGCGAGAGGAGAGCGCCAGCTGCTTCTCCGTCCTGCGCTGCTGGGTGACGTCCACCAGGACCCCCACGAATCCCGTGACCTCGCCCGATTCCCGGATCGGCGCCGCATAGACCCGTATCAGCAACTCCTCCCCCTCCAGCCTCACGAAGCGGTGCTCTCCGGTGTAGACGCGCTGCGCCGCGACGGCCTCGGACCACCCGCGGGACACCGACGCGCGTTCGTCGGGGTGGACGGCCTCGGCCCAGCTCCTCCGCAGCCCGTCCTCGGCGGTCCGTCCCAGGACATCCTCCGCCGCCCGGTTCTCGTAGATGTCGCACCCGCTCGCGTCGGCCCGGAAGATCCCGAGCGGCGCGGACTCGGCCAGCGCGCGGAAGTGAGCCTCGCTCTGCCGCAGGGCCTCCGCCTGCCGTCGGGTGTCCTCCTCCCTCTCCCGCTCGGCCTCCAGGGTGGACTGGAGCGCGAGGATCGTCGCGCGCCGCTGCTGGTAGACGAGGAGGCCCATCCCGGTCGCCAGCGTGACCCCGGTGAGCAGGGCGAGGTGGTAGAGGAGCCCGGCTCGCCACTGGGTGAACATGGCCTCCTTCTCCCGCGCGAAGGAGGCCACCAGGAACCCGTCCGACGAGCCCGCGAGCGGCCGGAGGGTCTGGAGGACGACCAGGGCCTCATTGCCCGTCGCGGTGAGGGTCGCCACCTGGCTCGTGGTCTCCCTGCCGCTCCGGATGTGCCTGCTGAACGCCGAGTCGGGGTTCTTCGAGAGATCCAGGCCGACCGCCTTCACCGGGTCGGGGACCCGGTAGATCATCTTCCCGGCTCCATGGACCATGGCCGCCGCCATGTCGGGGGCGTACCGGGTGGATTCGAGGAGGAGGTCGAAGTACCCGGGGTCGATGATGGCGAGGACGTAGCCGTCGAACTTCCCCCGGGCATCGACGATGGCCCGTCCGAGGCTGAACTCCCAGGTCTGCGCCGGGGACAGGACGGGCGGGGACACGTACACGGTCTTCAGATCCGGGTGGTGGCTGATGTCCCGGTATCGCTCTCCATCGTGGACATCCTCCCCGATGAGCTCCGGGCGGTTGCTCGCGACCACCATCCCGTCCACGTTCACCAGGAGGAACGTGCGCACGCCGGACATGGACGCGGCCATCATCTGCATGTGCTCGTTCACCCGCGAGACCCCGTTTCGCTGCGACAGCAGCTCCGGCAACTCGGCGCGGATGGAGTCGAGGGCGAAGGCGGTGGACTGCAGGCGTGGAGCGAGGTTCTTCCCGACGATGCGGGCCTGGTGTTCCAGCCGTTCCAGTTCCGTGGCCTCGATGTCCTTGCGGGACGAGTAGAGGTCGAAGGCGACGTACGAGGCCAGCGTGACGAGGCCAGCGCCCAGGACGGCCCATTCCAGAAGGGCCCTGGGAACCGAGCCTCTCCATCCGGCTTTCGGGGGCGGGGCGCCTGCCATCCGCCTGATAATTTCACAGAACGGACGCGGCAACTATCCGGTTCTTCGCCGGCCCCCGCCGCCCGCTGCTAAGCTTTCCCCATGCGGGCGACCTGCGAGGACTTCGTCGCGGAGGGGCTCTCCCTGGCCTCGGTAATGGGCGGCCTCCGGGATGCCGATTTTCGAACCGGCACGGCCTTCCAGGGATGGACCCTCGACGACGTGCTCGTCCACCTGCATCTCTGGAACGGGCTCGCCCGCCAGGCCCTCACCGATCCGTCCGCGGTTCGGGGCTTCATCGGGCGGTGGATGGCGACGACGACCCCGGGCGACCGCCGCGCCCTCGAAAACGCAGAGGTCGGTCCGCGCGGTGTGGCTCTCCTCGATGCCTGGAAATCCGGCGTCGAGGAACTGGGAATGGAATGGAAGGAACTCGACCCCCGGCGCCGCGTGACCTGGGCGGGTCCGGAGATGTCCCTCCGCACCGCGCTGACGGCCCGCCTCATGGAGACCTGGGCGCACGGCCAGGCGGTGTTCGACGTGCTCGGGATCGAGCGACCGGAACGGGATTCGGTCCGCCACGTGGCGCTCCTGGGCGCCCAGACCTACGGCTGGAGCTTCGCGGTTCACGGAGCCAGGCCGCCCGGTCCCATGCCCGCGGTCCGCCTCACGCTGCCGTCCGGAGCCACGCTCGACCTCGGCGGCGATCCCACGAGCGGCCTCGTCGAGGGAGCGGCCGTCGAGTTCGCGCAGGTCGTGGCGCAGACGCGCAACGTCGAGGACACGGCACTGCAGGTGACGGACGGAGCGGCACGCCGCTGGATGGCGGTCGCGCAGTGCTTCGCGGGGCCGCCCGCCGTGCCGCCGCCACCCGGGACGCGGTTCCGCCGAGGATGCACACCATGACTGCACGACGCGCCACACCCGCATCGCTTGTGCTCGTCGCACTCCTGGTGATCCCCGGCGTTCTCGCCTGCGGGCCGGGCAGCTCATCGCCACAGGCCACCGACTATTCGCTGGCCGCGCACTGGCTGGCCTTGCCGATCGCGCCCGCGCCCACCTATCCCGTGGACGTCTTCTACCTCTACCCCACGGCCTGGACGAGTACCGACTCCAACCCGCAGATCTGCGCCATCGACGAACCGACCATGCTGGTGCAGGCCCCGCAAGCGTACGCGCGCCAGGCCACGGCCTTCGAGACGGTGGGCAACGTCTACGCGCCCTTCTACCGGCAGGACAACCTCTCGTCGGTCGATCGGTGGAACGTCATCGCGGGCATCCCCACGCTGGATGCCACCGCGGCCTTCGACTTCTACATCCAGAACTTCAACGAAGGCAGGCCGTTCATCCTGGTGGGCCATTCCCAGGGGGCGACCGTGCTGACGAACATCCTCTCCGGCTATCTGCGTCAGAATCCGGCCGTGCTGGCGAGGATGGTCGCCGCCTACGTCATCGGCAGCCCCATCACGGCCCAGTTCCTGGCCCAGAACCCCCAGCTGAAGTTCGCGACGGGTGCCGACGACGTGGGGGTCATCGTCTCCTGGAACACCGAGGGTCCGGGCGTGGTCCCGGGAACCAGTCCCGTCCTGTACGGCATGGTGGGGCTCGTCATCAACCCGATCAGCTGGACCCGCACGGCGGAGCAGGTGCCCGCGAGCCAGGGGCTGGGCTCGTTCATGCCGTCCCTGGTCGGCAAGTCGGTGGTGTGGGGTCCGGTGGGGCAGCAGGTCTGCGACGCCCGGATCGACGCGGTGAACGGAGTGCTCATCTGCACCACCGCCCCCCAGGACCTGATGGACCTCGTGGACAAGGCCTCGGGCTTCCCGAAGGGCGTCTACCACACCTTCGACATCCCGTTTTTCTACGCCAACCTCGGGCAGAACGCCGCGGTCAGGGTCCAGCGCTACCTCGGTCACGAACTCGCTGCCCGGTAGTCCTCCCAGCCGGGGATGGTCATCCCCCGCTGGACGATGGCGCGAGACGCGCGGCCTCGATGATACGCTCGACCTTCTCGGCCCGACGGACGGAGGCGATCACATGTGGACGACCTTGGTGCTGTGCGCGGCGCTCGGTGCGGCTCCGGCCGACTCCTTCGCGGAGCGGAACCCGTCGAGCGTTCGCATCCACGCGAGCGACGGACGGACGCTGACGCACGCGAGCGGTTTCCTCGCCGCCACGGGCGAGCGTCTTCCGGAGGAGGCTGCGCGTGCATTCCTCGACGCCCAGGGAGCGGCATTCGGGGTCTCCGCACTCCATGAGCTGCAGCCGCTGACCTTTCCGAACCCGGGAAGCGTCGGCGCGGTCCACTTCCGCCGCCTCGTCGGCGGGCTCCCGGTCTTCGGCGGCGACCTGGTGGTGGGCGTCGAAGGGGGGAACCGGGTCTTCCTCGTGAACACGACGGAGGTCTCTCCGATCACGACCGGGAGTCACGGTCTCGGGGACGACTCGGTTGTAACCACCGCGCTCGGTTCCTTCGGCCGGACCTTGTACGGGCCGGGTCCCGCCACGGTGGAGCGCGGCTATCGCCAGTTCGGCGGGGAGCTGCGGGCCGTCTACCAGGTGGATTTCATGGCCCGCGAACCGGCCGGCGACTGGCGGGTGTACGTGGATGGCGAGACGGGGCGGGTCCTCTTCCGGACGGATCTGCGGCGCCATGCCACCGCCCCGGCGAGGGTCTACGAGGTCTCGCCGGTCGAGACGGCCGCCGCACGTTGCCCCGAGACGGGCCTGGGTGGCCTCGAGTTCTGCGCCTCCCCGGTCACTGTGACCCTTCAGAACCTCACCACCGGCGCGGACCTCACCGGCTCCCAGGCCACGGTCTACAACTGCATGGGGTCCGACGTACCCTCCGACTCCGCCGCCGTCCCCGGCTCCTGCTCGCTCGTGCCCGCATCCTCCGGCGGCTTCTCGTTCAGCCCCGACACCACCTGGATCTCCCCCACCGACGCCTTCGCCGGGGCCATGGCCTACTACCACCTCGACAGGTTCGCGACCTTTCTGAAGGGGCTCGACCCCACCCTTCCGCCTGCCGGAAAGAGGGCGCTGCGCGGCAGCATCCCCGCCCTCGTGAACGCGTACCGGGACGGTGCGCCATACAACAACGCCTACTACTCCCCCATTCTGGACGGGATGGTCTTCGGCCAGGAGACGACCGACGACAACGCCTACGACGCGACCGTCGTCTACCACGAGTTCACGCACGCGGTGGTCAGCGCCTGGGGCGATTTCATCCCCGAGGTCGATGCGATGGGCCTTCTCTTCGAGCCCGGCGCGATCAACGAGGGAACCGCCGACGCGTTGAACGACGCGCGGACCGGTCGGAGCCAGTTCAACAGCTTCAGCGCCTCCACCTACTCGCCCCCCACGCCCTACCTCCGGGACGCGAACGACCCCACCGCCTCCCGGACCTGCCAGGGCAACGGCACGCTCGTCACGCAGCGTGGAGTGAGCGGCGTCGTGAATGGCATGGACGGCGAGGTGCACGACGACGGCCAGATCTGGGCCGGGCTCTTCTGGGAGGTATTCCAGGGGCTCCAGGGCGCCAACGTGAAGGGATGCTCGGGCGCCTGCGAGGCCGCCGCCGCCATCCAGTACGAGACCGTCCAGCTCGCGGGCGGCACCTCCCCCACCTTCGACAGCTACGGGAAGACCTTCCAGGCAACCGCCACAGCGCTCTTCCCCGAGAAGCCGGCGGTGACGACCTACGTGGACTGCGTCGCCCGCCGGCGTGCGTTCGACCGGTGCAACCGCCTGTTTCCGCTGTACGCGGGCGAGACCAAGTTGCAGGACATCGGCTGGGCGGTGTCACCGTTCCAGGTGACCGTGAACGTCACGGGCTCGGGCGGACAGGTGCGGGTCTGCAGCAAGAGCGGCGTCACCGCCACGCTCCACGCCTCGAACGGGACGGCGGTGGTCGTGAACCCGACCACGCTCGTGGTCACCTCCACGAAGTCCGCCCCGGCGACCCAGGCGTGCAGCGCGGGCTGGGCCACCCTGTCGCTCGACGCGGTGGGAACCTGGTACGTGCTCGTCCAGGCGGGAACCCCCGAGAAGCCCGCGAGCGACACCTTCCGCATCCAGGCGGGCGCGACCGGCGTGGCGACGCGCCCGGCCCCGGTGGCGCCCCCCACCTGCTCCTACGCCTTCGACGCCGTCGTCATCTCCCCGGCGAATCCCACGGTGGGCACGGGCGGGACGGCGACGTTCACTGCGAGTGGAGGCAGCGGCATCGGCTACGTCTGGTCGCTCGCCAGCAATCCCTCGGGCGGGACGATCCACGCGACCTCCGGGGCCTACACGGCCGGCGGCGCGGGCGGGGTGACCGACGTCGTCCGGGTCACGGACTCCGCGTCGAACACCGCAACCACCCGCATCGCGGTGTCGGCACCCGTGAGCAGCAAGGGGTGCAGCACGACCGGCGGCGCGGACGTGGGCGCACTCGGCGTGGTCGGCGCCTTCCTCCTGCTCCGGAGGCGCTCGCCCCTGCGCGACCTACAGCAGGCCCGCGGCCGCCCGTAGCTTCTTCGCCCGATCCTCCAGCGCGACCGCTTCCTGCTCGAGGGCCTTCTTGAGCGCAGCGACCCTGGCCGTGGGCGCGCCCTTGACCTGCGCGCGGGGCTTGGGCTTCCACCCGGCCTTGCGCTTGGCCGCGAGGACGGCGCGGGCCTTGGCAAGGTTGGCTCGAAGCTTCTTCTTCGTGGCAGCATTCATGGGCGGGGGGTCCTATCGCGCGGGCTGTGACCGGTCTTTGTGATGCTTGTGACAGAGCCTTGTCTCTGAGGCAATATCACAGCATCGGGTCCGGTAGGGCGATTCCGAGCACTCACCCCCTCAGGGCACGACGCGGGCGATCCTGGTAAAGTTGGACGACCACACCGCACCGCCACCGCACGCGATGTATCTCGAGGCGTTTACGGAGCCGCTTCCGACATCGAAGCTCCAATGGGTCGCCGGCGTCCCCTCGAGCCTGACCACGTTCCCGCCGGAGCTCGTTCCGCCGTCGGGAACGTTGTACCAGACGTATCCGTCGGGACCCACGCACAGACCGCGGGCGCTGGTGTTCGAGGCCACCACGCTCACGGAGCGAGGGGAGCCTGTCTCGGTGATCTTGCAGATGTTGACGATGGGCGTGATGACGTCATCGGCGATGAACCAGAGTTCCTGGCTTCCGGTCGGTCCACGACGAATGTACTTGGGACGCTGGCATTCTCCCGCGAGAGGCACCGTGGCGACGGATTCACCGGTCGCGGGATTGAATACCTGGATCTGGTGCAGGCCATACTGCGCCAGGTAGATCAGGTTGTCCGAACCGAAGGCCAGATCGGTTCCTGGACCTTCGACGTAATACGCGGTCACGTTGAGCGAGCCCGAACCCGTCGCCTTCCAGAGCCCGTTTGCCGTGCCGCCCCAGTTTCTGGACACGAACCACGCCGTGGCCCCGGTCCCGTCGGTCGGATCGGCGACGATGGCGGTGATCGAGGGCGCGGCTCCGACGTCGTCCTTGATGTTCTTCTCGACCATCAGGCTCCCGGCGACGTCGAAATAGCCCACGTAGCCATTGGCGGGAGACAATCCGGAATCCCACGTTGCGAACCAGATCCGTCCGCTGGCCGGGTCCGGTGCGAGCGAATACGGTACGGCGTGGAGAACTGGCGCGGGATTGGTGACGGTCCCCGAGGAGTCGATGAAGGCGATGCTCCCGATCACACCACCCACGACTCCCACCGCGTAGACCAGGTTCGAGCCTGATGCGTTGTACGCGATGACGTTCCCGTTGGCGTTCGGAGTCGGGTTGAATACACCCACCGTCGCGCCCACGATCCTTCCGCTGAAGGTGACGAGGGTGGCGTTCTGGCGCGTGAACTCCCAGGTCTTCGACACGGGGGTCCCGTTCACGATGGACCCGTAGGACCAGAGCCCCCTGTCCTTCTTCAGGTCGGTCGGCGCCGAGGATGCGCTGTTGCAGCCGGCAGTGCCTGAACTGGAGAACTCCGTGACCTCCGCATAGACCCCGCTCAGCTGGAGCGCCACGTTCGACGTCACCTTGACGTTCGCGCCCCACGAGTTCACACCGGCGGAGCAGCCGTTCAGCTTGTCCAGCCAGATGGGCCCGTCGTTGGTCACGCCGACGGAGCCGTCGAGCGCGGTGATCGCATCGACCCCTCCGGGGATCGCGCCGGCCGGCGGCGCGGTCCGGATGGTGAGCGTCCCCGCTCGCAGGTCGGCCTCGCCCGTGAACGTGGCGAGGACCACGTAACCCGGGGGTAGCGGATCCTGGGCTGCGGCGGGTTCCTTCTTCTGGGCCAAGCACCCGGCCATCATCACCGCAGCAACGACGACCAGTCGATTCATCATC
>CAIOAK010000155.1 GCA_903855945.1 uncultured Anaeromyxobacter sp. | reverse complement strand
TACACACCTTTGCCTTCCAGGACAGGGTCATGGAAATGAGGAACACGAACGACGTTATCTCCGACGACGGAGACACTTTCCTTATTCGCGTCCGTTAGTTGGCGAATGAAGGGAGTTCTGCCATACCTGTCCTGTTAGCGAAAAAGCGTAGCACATTCGATCGCTTGCCATGATGACTTGCGCCGCACCTACCGGCCGTGATCGAGTCCTCCTTCTCAACTTGGAGGTGGCGGTGGGGCTGACGGGTGCCGGCGTGCGCGAGGTGTTCGAGACGATCCTTCCGGATGACGTTCTGCTGCTGGCGATTCGCGCAGCCGGACTGCAGGAGCGCGAACGGAAGATGAACGCCCTGCTGTTCCTCCGGTCGATGATCATCTCGGCCTCGACCGGGTACGGCGGCCGGCAGGCCGACGCGATGAAGATCTACTTCGAGTCGGGCGCGAAGAAGGTGGTGCGGGGGGCCTTCTACTCCTGGTTCGGCCGTCCGCTGGAGCAGGTGCTGGATGTCGTCCGGAATCGCGCGCTCGCCTACGCCGCGGCTCAGCCCCTCGACCTTCCTGGCCTGCTCGGTGCCGAGGTGCGGGACTGGCACATCGTGGACTCGACCACGGTGAAGCTCGACGACGCCCTGAAGGACGAGTACCCCGGCACCGGGGACTACGCTGCGCTGAAGATCCACAAGCGCTTCTCCGTGGGGATCGGCACCACCATCGGCTACCACCTGTCGCCGGCCCGCGAGCACGACGCCCCGCACCTGAAGGTGGACGAGAGCTGGCGGGGTCTCGGGCTGCTTGCCGACCTCGGCTACGCCAGCCTCGACCTGCTCCAGTCCTGCGAGCGCCACGGCGTCCAGTACGTCATTCGGCTGAAGGAGAACTGGAAGCCCAAGGTGGACCATGTCGCCCGAGGCTCGGTGCGCGGAGTACTCCTTCCGGGGCACGACCTCGACCTCCTCCTCGATTCGGAAACCTTGGTCCTCGATGGAAAGGTCATCGACGCCGACGTGCGGGTGGGCAGCGGCGCTCGCGAAGTGCGCTGCCGTCTCGTCGGCGTGCCGACCGACAAGGGCTACGCCTTCTTCCTCACCAGTCTTCCGCCTCGAATCGCGGCTCGCTCGGTCGCCGACCTCTACCGTGTCCGCTGGGAGATCGAGAGCGACAACAAGCTCGACAAGTCCTGCTTCCGCCTCGACGAGATCGGAGCACGGACCGGGCCTTCCGTGCGTGCGCTCCTGCACGCATCGATGGTCGCCTCGATCATGGTCTGCCTGCTCGCACACCAGCATCGTCTCCAGGAGGCTCCGCCTCCCCGGACCGGCACCGAGCGAAAGAAGCCGCCGATTCACGCCCAGGCCCTCGCCAGGATGGTGACCTGCTGCGCCCAGTCCGTCGCCAGGGCCTTCGAGCTGTCCGGACGCGCCGCCGACAAGGAGTGGGACCGTCTGGCGGTGCTCTTCGGCGACGAGACCGATCCCAACTGGCGCCGAAGCCCCTCCATCCTCGACCAGATGCGCGGATGGAAGGTCACCCCTGGGAAACCTCGAAGCGCCCGTGCTGCAAGGGCTTCGCTAAACTGATCATGTATGCCTGTCGACCACAGGCATCTCGAACAAGTCTTGGCAGAGCGGTCATGCGGTGTTCTGCCCGTTATGAATGGCGAAACGTGACGTGATGTGGCAGTGGCGGTATTTTGACACTGGAAGCGCATCCAAATGAGGGGATCGGCCAGGGCGGGTGAATCACCAGACAATAGGGTGAGGGCGTCGGCAAAAACATGCGCGTGGCAGTGAAATGCTCTCTAGGACAGGGTCCGGCGCCGACTCGGCCGCCGCTCGACATACTCGTGCCCGAGACATCCCGCGTCGCACAGACGGGGTATCCACGCGTGGCCACAGGCAGCG
>CAIOAK010000154.1 GCA_903855945.1 uncultured Anaeromyxobacter sp. | reverse complement strand
GGGCGCCCTCGATCTGCATGACGTTCGAGATGGCAGCCCAGGCCCGGCGGCGTCCCAGCCCGTGGGCGAAGCGCCAGGGCCTACTTCGCTGCCACCCGACGACGAGCTCTGGGATGTCCGCGCCGCGGCCCGCTACCTGAAGCGCAGCGTGAGCTGGGTCTACCACAAGGCCGAGGACGGGACGCTCCCGGTCCGGCGGCTCGGAGGCTGGGGCATCCGGTTTATACCGGGTGAACTCCGCGCCTGGGTCGAGTCGTGCGGCGCACGTCGGTCCGGTCGGTAGAATCGAGGACGGACGGAGCACGCGGAGGTTCGGGAATGGGCTGCGCATACCAGCGAGGACGCGTCTGGTGGATCAAGTACCAGGACGCGAACGGTGAGCCCGCGTACGACCCGACGCCGGCGAGGACGAAGGCCGAGGCCAAGGCGCTCCTCCGCGAGCTCGAGGAGCGGGTGTTCCGCCAGCGGAAGGGGCTCGAGCCCCGCACCCTCAATCCGGAGGGATGGACCGTCGCGGACCGCATGAAGTGGTGGCTCGAGAACTACAGTTCCCAGTCGGAGTCGCACGACCGGAACGTGGGCTCCGTGCAGGCCAACATCCTCGCCACGCCGCTCGCATCGAAGAAGCTGGAGCAGGTCGGTCCGGGCAACATCGAGGACCTTCTGAACGCGAAGGGGCGGGAGGCCGCACCGGCCACCGTGAACCACGTTCGGGCCTTCCTCGTGCGTGCCTTCAACAAGGCCAGGAAGGCCCAGAAGTGGCTCGGCTCGAATCCGGCCGAAGAGACCGATACGCGCCGCGTGCCCGAGCGGATCGCGAGCATCCTGGTCCCGGAGGAGGTCCTCCCGTTCTTCGCGGCCCTCGCTCCCGAGCAGCGACCGGTCTTCGCAACGGCCATCCTGGCCGGGCTGCGAAAGGGGGAGCTGTGCGGGCTCCAGAAGACGGACGTCGACCTCGGCCGTCGGCTCCTCGCGGTGCGGCGTTCCTACGGCCGCCCCTCGACGAAGAACATGAAGCAGCGAGTGGTGCGGGTGCCCGAGGAGCTCGTCCCGTTCCTGGAGCAGGCCCTGGTGTCGTTCCCGGGTCCCTGGCTCTTTCCCGACGAGACCGGCGCGATGCGCAACGTGACCTGGCAGCCGGAGGACGTGCTGCGAAGGGCGCTCAAGCGCGCCGGGATCGTCACCGGGTACAAGCACAAGTGCCGGCGGAAGGGGTGCGGCCACGAGGAACCCCACGCCGACGCCGACCCTCGCCGGTGCCCTCGATGCGAGTTCCTCCTCTGGCCGAAGGCCCAGGTGCGGGCGATCCGATTCCACGACCTCCGCCACACCTACGCGAGCGTGCTCCTCATGCTCGGGGCGAACCTCGTCTCGGTGCAGAAACTGCTCGGCCACTCCGACCCGAAGATCACCGAGCGGCGCTACGGCCACCTGCTGCCGGCGTTCATGAGCTCGGAGGTGAACCGGCTGCAGTTCGGGCTGGCAGTCCTGGCGCCATCTGGTGGCGCATCGCAGGCTTTCGCTGGCTTCGGCAGTCCGAGAGTTACACCTGGGTTACAGTCGGCGACGCCGCCAAGAGGAGAGGCCGGAACCCCTTCGGTTTCCCGAGAGATTCCGGCCTCATTTGTGGCGGGGAGTACGGGACTCGAACCCGTGGCCTCCGGCGTGACAGGCCGGCGTTATAACCGACTTAACTAACTCCCCAATCAAAGAGCTTGGGCGGAGCAGGTTTCGAACCTGCGACCCTCGCCTTGTAAGGGCGACGCTCTACCCCTGAGCTATCCGCCCCCGGATGGTCGAGCGGTCGGGTTCTAGCTTGGCGGGGTGTCCGTGTCAACGATCCTCGGACGCCCCAAGCGACCGCGCACCCTCGGGATTATATAGGTGGTTTCGCACCCGATGAAGGGGTAGAGGACGGACGGAATGAGCTTCCGAAAAGGGCAGAAGCTCGTCCACCGGGCCCAGCCGGCATGGGGAGTAGGGGTCGTGCTCGAGGTGGGCGAGGGCGGAATCCGCCTGGCGGTCCGCTTCGCCGGCCGGCCGGGCGTGACCATCGTCTCCGGCCGCGACCGGGCCCTCGTCGCCGTTCCGGACGACACCCCGCTCGATCTCCCGGCGGGCGGCCTCCTCGATCGGCTCGCCTCCGGCGACGCCGGACCGGCCAGCGCCTTCGCGCTTCGCACCCGCGTGGTCCGGCTGGAGGCGCTCCGTCGCGCCGACGGCCTGGGCGCGCTCCTCTCCTCCCGCGTCCACGTCCTCCCGCACCAGGTGGGCGCCGCCGGGCGCATCCTCGCCGACCGCAGCCCGCGATTCGTCCTGGCCGACGAGGTGGGGCTCGGGAAGACCATCGAGGCGGGGCTCGTCTTCGCCGGCCTCCGCCAGCTCGGGCTCGCCGAGCGGGTGCTGGTCGTCGTCCCGGAGCACCTCGCCTTCCAGTGGATGGCCGAGCTCTTCCACAAGTTCAACGCCCTCTTCACGCTGCTCGGCCCCGACCGCATCGCCTCCCTGGGCGGGCCCGAGGCGGCGCTCGGGCAGGCCCGGCTCGCCATCCTCTCCCACGAGCAGCTCGCCGGGGATCCGGCCGTCGCGGCCGCCGCCGCGGCCCAGTCCTTCGACCTCGTCATCGTGGACGAGGCCCACCACCTCGACGACGACCTCCTCTTCGAGGCGGTGGCGCCGGTGGCCCGCGCCTCCTTCGGCCTGCTCCTCCTCACCGCCACGCCGGTGCGGCTCGACCCCAAGGAGTACTTCCGCCTCCTCTCCCTCGTGGAGACCGTGCCCACCCGCACGCTCCCGGCCTTCCTGGCGCGGCTCGAGGCGCACGAGGCCTACGCCGCCGTGGCCCGCGACCTGCTCGCCGGCGGCAAGGTGGACGAGGCGCTCACCCGCCTCCACGAGCTCGCCCCGGACGACGACGCCTTCGCGCCCTCCGGCAAGCGGAAGGCCCCCTCCCGCGCTGCGCTCCTCGAGTACCTGGCCGACCGCCACGGCCTCTCGGCGCGCCTGGTGCGCAACCGGCGCGTCAAGGTGGGGGCGTTCACTCGCCGTGTACTGCGCCGCGAGGACGTCCCGGAGGGCGGGAAGATCGAGGCCGCCGCGGCCCTGTGCGGCCGCCTGGCCCGGGCCGGCGAGAAGGTGCTCGTCCTCGGGCACGACGTCGATCGGCTCCGCGAGCTGCAGGGGCGCATCGCCGCCACCGAGCGGCTCGAGGCCCTCCTCTACGACGACGCGGCCAGCCTGGAGGCGCGCGACCGGCTGGTGGCCCGCTTCCGCGACCGGGAGGGGCCCATGCTGCTCCTCTCCGGCGAGTCGGGCGGCGAGGGGCGCAACTTCCAGTTCGCCTCCCACCTCGTCTGCCTCGACCTCCCCGATTCGCCCCTCACGCTGGAGCAGCGCATCGGCCGGCTCGACCGGCTGGGGCAGGCGCGCCCCGTCGAGATCCACGTCCTGCCCGAGCCCGGCGAGGAGGCCTTCCTGGCCGACCTCTACGAGAAGGAGATCGGGATCTTCGACGAGCCGGTGGGCGGGCTCGACACGGTGCTCGCCACCGTCCCCGACGAGCTGGCCGAGCTTCGCGGGAAGCGCACCGAGAAGGCGCGGCAGGCCTTCCGGCGGGCCATCGCCGCCCGGGTCGCCGAGGGGCGCCGCGCCCAGCACGAGGGGTACGACCCGCTCCTCGACGTCCGTTCGGCCTCGCTTCCCGAGCTCCACGCGCTGGTCTCCGCCGCCTTCGCGCGGATGGGCGAGGATCCGCCGGAGGAGGGGGAGGAGGTCGGGGCCTCGCTCTCCACGCTCTCCCGCTGGCTGGAGGAGGAGCTCGAGGACCTGGTCGTCGATGCCGGGCGGCGCGTGGGCATGGACGTGGACACCGACGAGAACGTCCACCCCTTCGAGGTGGCCTTCACCTTCGGTTCGGGCATGCGCATCGAGGCCCTGCCCGGGATGGAGATCCCGGACGAGGAGCGCACCATCCTGGGCAGCTTCTGGCGCGAGACGGCGGTGGTCCGCGAGGAGCTGGAGTGGTTCGCCACCGGCCACCGGCTCGCCGAGGCGCTGCTGGAACTGGCGCGCGACGGCGAGGGCGGCCGAACCGCCTTCCTCCAGTCCCGCGCCGCGCCCAGGAGCGGCGGCCTCTACATGCGATGGAAGCTGCGCTGGCCCACCCCCGCCGACCTGGCGCCGGGCGCCCGCGTCCCGTCCCGCCAGGCCTCCCGTTACCTCGACGAGTCGCCCATCCCGGTGCTCGTGGACCTGGGAGCCTCCCACGTGGTGGTGGAGGGGGGCGCCACCCGGCTCGAGGATGCGATCGACCGGGCCCGCGACGCCCGCGGGGCTCCGCCGCCGGCCACGGTGGTGGACCCGGCCGCCGCCGCCGCCGAGAAGGAGGCCCGCGCCGAGCTGGCCCGGCGTGTTTCACGCGCAGTGAAAAAGCTCGCCGCCCACGCCGCCGCCGAGGAGCAGCGTCTGCTCGCCTCCGCGCGGGTCGGTGGCGCGCCCCGCGAGGCGATCGAGACGGCCCTCATCGGCGTGCTCCTGCACCGGGAGCTGGTCGAGGAGGCGCTCCGCAAGGTCGATCTGGAGCTCGACGCCGCCGCGGTGGTCCTCCCCTCCTAGCCCTCCCGCCATGCCCGCCCCGATCCGCGCCTACCTGCCCGATCTCCTCGTCGCCGGGGGAGCGGTGCACGAGGGGGCGGCCCTGTCGGTCCTGGGGGGCGAGGTGGTGGCGGTGGGGGAGCCCGCGCCGGGGGCGGAGCGGGTGCGCCTCGCCGGAAAGGCCATCCTCCCGGGGCTGGTCTCGGCCCACGGCCACTCCTTCCAGCGGGCCATCCGGGGGCGCACGCAGCTCCGCCACCCCGGCCGGAGCGACTTCTGGTCCTGGCGAGAGGCGATGTACCGAGCCGCCGCGCGCCTCGAGCCCGACGACGTCTTCGCGGTCGCCCGCATGGCCTTCCACGAGGCCGCCTGCGCCGGGATCACCACGGTGGGCGAGTTCCACTACCTCGTCGGCGATCCGGCCGGGCATCCCTACGACGACCCCGACCGGCTGGCCCGCGAGGTGATCCGGGCCGCGCGGGAGGTGGGGCTGCGCATCGTGCTGCTCCGCGCCGCCTACGCCCGCGGAGGCGCCGGGGTCCCGCCCTCGCCGGAGCAGCTCCGCTTCGTGGACGGCTCGGCCGGGGAGGTGGTGGCGAGCGCGCTGCGCCTCTCCCGGATCACCGCTGCGGATCCGGCCGTCACCGTGGGCCTCGCCCCCCACAGCGTGCGGGCCTGCCCGGCCGGGTGGATCGAGGAGCTCGCCGCCGAGGCGCGCCACCGCCGCTGGCCCCTGCACGTCCACGTCGCCGAGCAACCGGCCGAGGTGGCGCACTGCCGCGCCGAGCACGGCGTCACCCCGGTGGAGCTGCTCGCGCGGACGGGCGCGCTGGGGCCCGGCACCACCGCGGTCCACGCCATCCACCTCGAGCGCAGCGACGTCGAGGCCCTGGGGCGAAGCCGAACCACCGTCTGCGCCTGCCCCACCACCGAGCGAGACCTGGGCGACGGCGTCGTCCCCGCCGACGAGCTGCTCCGGGCCGGGGCCGGACTCGCGCTCGGATCCGACTCGATGGTGCAGGTGGACCTCCTGGAGGAGGCGCGCGCGCTCGAGGGCAACCTGCGCCTCCTGCGACGGGAGCGCGGGGTGCTCTCGCCGGCCGGCGAGGCGGGCACCGACGCGCTCGCGGCCCGGCTGCTCGGCTTCGCCACCCAGGGGGGGATGGCCTCGCTCGGCCTCCCGGGCGGAGCGCTGGAGGTGGGGGATCCCGCCGATTTCGCGTCGTTCGACCTCGCCGATCCGTCGATCGCCGGGGCGTCGGCCCACGACCTCCGGGCCACCGTGATCTTCTCGGCGGCGCGGACGGCGGTGCGAGATGTGGTGGTGGCCGGGGAGCCGGTGCTGCAGGATGGGGCTCCGCCGCGGGGACGCCCCGCAGCCGCCGAGGTGGTGGCCGACTTCGGCCGCGTGATGCGGAAGCTCCGGGGAGGATGAGATGGACATCGTCGAAACGCTCCAGGCGCTCGTCGCCATCGACTCGACCTCCTCGCGGAGCAACCTGCCGGTGCTCGACTGGCTCGAGCCGCGCGTCCGCCGCCTGGGCTTCGAGACCCGTCGCATGACCTGGCCCGACGCCGTCGGCGTGGAGAAGGGGAACCTCATCGCCCGGATGGGTCCCGACGAGCCGGGCGGGCTGGCGCTCGTGGGTCACACCGACTGCGTGCCCTTCGATCCCGACTGGGGCGAGGCCCTCTCCGGCACGGTGCGGGACGGCAACCTCTTCGGGCGCGGCTCGGCCGACACGAAGGGCTCCATCGCCGCCATGCTGCTCGCCGCCTCGCGCGTGCGCCCGGCCCGCGGGCCGCTCTGGCTCCTCTTCACCGCCGACGAGGAGGTGGGTTGCCAGGGGGCGAAGGCGCTCGCCCACGAGGGGCGGATCCGCCCCGCCCGCGCCATCATCGGCGAGCCCACCCGGCTCGTGCCGGTGCGCGCCCACAAGGGCTACTGCGCCGTGGACGTCACCGTCACCGGCATCGAGGGGCACAGCGCCTT
Source organism: uncultured Anaeromyxobacter sp. (assembly GCA_903855945.1). Taxonomy (GTDB): domain Bacteria; phylum Myxococcota; class Myxococcia; order Myxococcales; family Anaeromyxobacteraceae; genus CAIOAK01. Next base: position 28,373 of record CAIOAK010000154.1, on the reverse strand, counting down.
CCCCGACGTGGGGGCGTCGGCCATCCACGCTGCCGCGCGGCTCATCACCGAGATCGAGCGCATCCAGGCGCGGCTCGCCGCCGTGCACTCCGATGCCACCTTCTCCCCGCCTCACACCACCTTCAACGTGGGCATCATCCACGGGGGCAAGGCGCGCAACGTGCTCGCCGGCGACTGCTTCTTCACGCTGGAGTGGCGCCCCATCCCCGGCCAGGAACCGGTCCTGGGGCTCGACCGGGTGGACGCCGCCTCGCGCGCGCTCGAGCAGGCCTCGGGCGGCAAGATCACCGTCTCCCGCACGCCGATGCGGGTCGATCCGGCCGGCGTGACCCCCGCCGACGCCGAGGTGGTCCGATTCCTCGAGACGGAGAGCGGAAACGGCTCGGTGGCCATCCCGTTCGGCACCGAGCTGCCCGAGCTCATCCACCTGGGTGCGGAGGCCTGCGTCTTCGGGCCGGGCGACATCCGCGTGGCCCACCGCACCGGCGAGTTCGTGCCGCTCGACGAGGTCCATCGTGCCGCCGACGCCTACGGGCGCGCCATCACCCGTTTCTGCGCCTGAGCGGATCGACTAGGATCGCGCCGTGCCGCTCCACTTCTGGAAGTACCAGGGCCTGGGAAACGACTTCGTGGTCGTGGAGGGGGAGCCGCTCATGACCGCCGAGCGCGCCGTCGCGCTCTGCGATCGGCGGCGCGGCATCGGCGCGGACGGGGTGCTCACCATCCTGCCCGCCCGCGCGGACGGCGCGGCCTACATGCACATCTACAACCCCGACGGCTCGGTGGCCGCCATGTGCGGCAACGGGGTGCGCTGCGTGGCCCGCCACCTGGCCGAGACCCGCGGGCTCGACGGGGAGATCGTGGTCGAGACCGACGCGGGACCGCGGGCCTGCCGGGTCCACCGGGGCGCCGCGGGCGTGGACGCCGTCACCGTGGACATGGGGCGCGCCCGGGTCGAGGGGACGCAGGAGTTCGTCCTCGGCGCGGAATGCGTGCGCGCCGTGCGGGTGTCGATGGGCAACCCCCACGCGGTGATCCTCGACGGAGCCGATGCGGCCCGGGCCGCCACCGTCGGACCGGCCATCCAGGCCCTGGTCCCGGGCGGGGTGAACGTGGGCTTCGGAAGCGCCTCCGGCTCCCGGGTGGACCTCGTCGTCTGGGAGCGGGGCGCCGGGCTCACCGAGGCCTGCGGCACCGGCGCCTGCGCGGCCGCGGTGGCCGCCCTGCACGAGGGGCGGCTCGACCGGGGCGTTCCCATCGCGGTGAAGCTTCCCGGCGGGACCCTCGAGATCACCGTGGCGGACGACCTCTCCGTGAAGATGAAGGGGCCGGCCGAGCGGGTATTCGAGGGGACGACGAACCTGTGAGGCCTCAGCCTTCTTCGGGCAGCGCGCCCTGCGCGGCCGGGCTGTCGAGCAGCATCCGGTACTCGGACGGGCTGAGCCACGCCTCCCGCGTCCCTCCCCGGTACGCGATGGTCACGAGCACGCGCCCGTCCCGCGTCTGAACCCGTGCCGGCAGCCCCGCCGCGAGGTCCCGCTCGAGCGACCGGAGGTGGCGCGCGATGCGAACCGCCCGCCGCCCCTCGGGCGAGGAGAGGGCGACGAAGTGGCGGTTGCGGCTGAAGCCGCGGTCCTCCCGCATCCGGCGCACCGCCCGCTCGACGAAGCCTGGCATGGGGCGAAAGCTAGCAGAGATCGGAGGCCGCGATGGCCCGGCCGAGGCGCCGTCTTTGAGCGCGTGCGTCGGGGCCCACGGCCACCGCCACGAGCTGCCGCCGCTGGAACATGGCGCGGGCCACACGCTGGACGTCGGCCACCGTGACCCGCTCCACCCGGAGGCAGCGCTGCTCCAGGGTCTCCTCGCTGCCGGCCAGCTCGCCGGTGCCGAACCAGCCCACGAGCTCCGACGGGTTGTCGAGGGCGAAGGTGAGGGACATGCGGTGCCGCTCCTTCACCCGCGCCAGCTCGTCGGCGGGGATCTCCCCTTTCCAGAGCTCGGCCACCACCGACAGGAGCACGCCCACCAGCCGCTCGAGACGGGCGCGCGTGCACGCCCCCTCGAAGCAGAAGAGGCCGGCGTCCTCGAAGGTCTCCATGCCGGCGTGGATGGCGTAGGCGAGCCCCTGCCGCTCCACCACCTCGAAGGGCAGGCGGGAGGAGAGGCCGTCGTCGAGGAGGCGGCGGATGACGAGCGCCGCCGGGTGGTCGGGGTGCTGCTCCGGGGGGGCCGGGAAGGCGAGGGTGAACTCGACCTGGGCGTCGTCGTGCTCGACCGTGCGGATCACCGGTCCCACGGGCCAGGCGGGCGGTGGTGCGGACGAGGGCGCCCGCCCCCGGGGGAGCGCTCCCAGCCGCGGGCGGGCGAGCTCGACCACCTCGTCGAAGGAGACCGGCCCCGCCGCCACGAGCACCACGCTCGCGCCGGTGTAGTGGCGGGCGTGGTGGGCCCGCAGCTCGTCCTCGCCGAGCTCGCGCACGCTGCGCCGGGTGCCGGCGATCTTCTGCCCGAGCCCGTGCTCCTGGAAGGCGATGCGCTTCACCAGGTTGTCGGAGTCGATGTCCCGGCCGCGGGCGTCCACCTCGTCCAGGATCTCGTCGAGGATCACCCGGCGCTCCACCTCGACGTCGCGCAGGAGCGGGTGGCGGACGATGTCGGTGAGGACGTCGATGCCCGTCTCGAGCTCGGCCGGGTGGAGCGACGTGTAGAAGCAGGTGTGGTCCCGGGTGGTCATCGCGTTCATGCTGCCGCCCGCCGCCTCGACCGCCGCGTTCATGGCCCGGCTGTCCGGGTAGCCGCGGCTTCCCCGGAAGAGGAGGTGCTCGACGAAGTGGGACGCGCCGTTCCCCTCGGGGCGCTCGTGGCGGGAACCCACGCCGACGTAGAGCCCCAGCATGGCCGAGTGGAGCCCCGGCGTGCGCGCCACCACCACCCGGGCGCCGTTCGGGAGCCAGGCCCGCTGCCCCACCAGGAATGGCCCCTCCGCCATGGGCGACCGTCGGCCCAGCGGGTCCCGGAACCGCCTCGCCATCTTTCGCTTCGCCTTCACGCGTTCACCGCCTCCTCGCCACCCACCGACGCCGGGGGGATGCCGACCGAGAACGTGGTTCCCCGGCCGACCTCGCTCTCGCATCGGATGGTCCCGCCGTGCTCGGTGATCACTTGCAAGGTGAACGCCAGTCCTAGTCCGGTTCCTCCCGACTTCGTGGAAAAGAACGGATCGAAAATTCTCTTCAATTGTTCCGGGGGGATACCGGATCCGGTGTCCGACACGGTGACCAGAACCTGACCGTCCGTCGCGCGGACGGTCCGCACCTCCACGGTCCCGCCGGCGGCCATCGCCTCGCGGCTGTTCCGCAGGAGGTTCAGGAATGCGGCCCGCAGCTGCCCCTCGTCCACCCAGACCGGCGGGAGGTCGGGGGCGAGCTCGCGCCGGATCGTCACCCCGGCGGCCGCCATCTCGGGGGCGACGAAGTCCACGAGCCCTCCCAGGATCTCGTTCAGCTCCTCGCGCGCCCGGACCGGGCGGGGGAGCCGGGCGAAGCGGAGGTACTCCTCCGTGATGGCGTTCAGCCGGTCCACCTCGCGGGCGATGGCGGCGAGGAGCGCGCGGGCCTCGGCGGAGGCGTCGGGGGGGAGCTCGTCGGCGAGCAGCTCGGCGTTCAAGCCCAGCGAGTTGAGGGGGTTGCGGATCTCGTGGGTGATGTGGGCGGAGATCCGCCCCACCGCCGCGAGCCGCTCGGCGCGGAGCAGCTCCTGCCGCTGCCTGTCGAGCGACTCGGCCATGGCGTTGAACTCGCGCGCCAGGACCGCCAGCTCGTCGCTTCCGCGGACCTCGACCTTGCGCCCCAGGTCGCCCGAGGCCACCGCCTTCACCCCCTCGGTGAGGCTCCGGATGGGCGCCAGCAGCCGCTGCGAGACGAGCGCCGCGCCGGCCCCCACGACGAGGGCGAGCATCGTGTAGATGACGATGGAGGCCACCGTCCGCGACTCCTCCCGCCCGGCGGCGAGCACGAGCTCGCTCGTGTGGCTCTCCAGCGCGGCCTGCAGGAGCTTCACGTCGAGGGCGAGCGCCCGCTCCATCGTCCGCGTGGCCTGGAGCCCCGCCTCGGACGTGATCCCACCCGCCCCGGCGGCGTCGAGGAGCTCCCGCGCGGCGGTGTCGTAGCGGGACCACGCCGTGTCGAGCGCGTCCAGCCGGACGACCACCTCCCGCAGGAAGGCCGCCTCCTCCGCCGAGGAGACCGCCATGGCGCGGCCGGCCACGTCACGCCCCTCGGCGATCTTCTCGCGGACGAGGGACGGGAAGCGGGCCCGGGCGAGGGCCACGAGCGCGCGCCGGGAGGCCGGGTCGAGCGCCCCCACCTCGAGCAGGCGCGGCGCCACCCAGTCCTTCACGTCGATCTGGGCGGCGATGCGGGTGAGGGGCAGGTAGGCGTCGGAGAGGAGGCGCAGCCGCAGGCCGAGGTCGTGGAGGCGCGCGATCCCGAAGGAGGAGACCAGCGCGAAGGCGGCGAGCGACACGCCGAAGGCGAGGAAGATCTTGGTGGCGACGCTGCGCAAGGCGGGAATGTAACCCGCGAGCGTACTGCCTTGCCAAGAGGTCGGGACGGGCGTTAGCTTCGTCCCCCCATGACCGGTCTCCTCCTCTTCATCGCTCTCGTCGCGGTCCTCGCGGCCGTCTACTTCTTCGCCTCCCACCGAACCGCCCAGGGCCAGCTCGCCGGCAAGGAGGAAGCGCTCCGCCAGGCCCAGGAGAAGGCCGATACGGCCTCCCGGGAGGCGTCCACGTCCCGCGGCGAGGCGAAGGAGCGCCGGGACGAGGTGTCACAGCTCCGCGACCAGCTCCGGGAGGCCAAGAAGAAGGCCTTCGAGCAGGCCGAGGTGGTGAAGAGGACCGCCGGCGCCCCGGCGCTGCGCGAGGAGATCGAGAAGCTCACCACCCGGCTCACCGAGGCCAGGGCGGAGGCCACCGCCGCCGCCGAGCGGGCCCGATCGCTCGAAGGGCAGGCCGCGAGCGCCAGCCGGGACGTGGAGCGCGCCCGGACCGAGGCCGCCGACGCCGTGGCGAAGGCCCGCGCCCAGGCCCTCGAGGCCGCCAAGGCCGCTGCCGAGCCGCTGGCTCCGCCGCCGCCCCTCGCCCCGGACGAGTCGAAGCTCCAGGCCGAGACGGAGCGGGCCGACAAGGCAGAGGTGAAGCTCGCCGAGGCCCGCAAGAAGGCCGCCGAGATGGACCGTGATCTCAAGGCGGCCAAGGGGCGTCTCGAGACCGACAAGCGGGTCTACATGGTCCAGAAGGGGGAGCTCGACATCGCGAAGGACCGCTACAACGAGCTGAAGCGCCGCCACGACGCCCTCCGCAAGGAGCACGAGGAGCTCATCGACGCCGTCCGTCAGGCGGCGCGCGAGGAGCGCCGGGCGCAGGCGGCGGCCGCCGCGGCCTCGCCGCCGTCCCCCGGCACCCCGTCGGGCGAGTAGCGGAAGGGCCGGAGGAGGCGCCCCATGCAGAAGGCGGAGCGGCTCCTCGACCTGGCGGCACTCCTGCTCCGTGCCCCGGAGCCGGTCTCCTGGCGCGAGATCCAGGAGCAGTTCCCCGACGACTACGGCGGAAGCGGCGAGGCCGCCATCCGGAAGTTCGAGCGGGACAAGGCGGAGCTGCTGGAGCTCGGCGTCCCGGTCCGATGGGTGGGTGGCGACGAGGACCTGTCGGCCGGCTACCTCGTGGACAAGGAGGACTTCTACCTCCCGGATCTGAAGCTCGCCCCGGAGGACCTGGCGCTCCTCTACCTGGCGGGATCGGCGGCGCTGGCCCAGCGGGCCTTTCCGTACGCGCGCGACCTCGCCCACGCGATGAACAAGCTCTCCTTCGCGGCCCGCGCGCCGGGTGCGTCGGAGGTGGCCGCGGTGGCGGCCTTGCAGCTCTCCGCCGACGATGCCGGGGAGGAGGCGCGGGCGGAGTCGTCGGCCCGGCTGGAGGCCCTCTCCCAGGCCGTGGCCGGGAAGAAGCGGGTCCACCTCGTCTACGCCGGGGCCGAGCGGCGCGCCCGCACCGAGCGGGACGTGGATCCCTACGGGCTCTACCAGCGCGGCGGCGCCTGGTTCGTGGCCGGCTTCTGCCGGCTGCGCCAGGAGATCCGCAGCTTCCACCTCGCGCGCATCATTTCACTGCAAGTGAATCAGGCGGCGCCCCGCACCCCCGACTTCGAGGTGAGGAAGGGCTTCTCGCTGGCCGCGCTGGCCACCCGCGAGCCCTGGGAGTTCGGGGTGCACGCCCCGGTGCGCTGCCGGGTCCGGCTCGACGGACCGGCCAGCCCCGAGGAGCGGGACTCGTTCGGGCCCCGGGCGGCCTGGAAGGAGACGACCGGCGGCACGGTGGTCGAGGTGGAGGCCACGAACCAGGAGGCCCTGCTCCGGCACGTGCTGGCCCTCGGCGACCGGGCCGAGATCCTGGCCCCGCGCCCGCTGCGCGAGAAGGCCCGCAAGGTCCTGGCGGCGCTGGCCCGGAGGGTGGCGTGACCCGCAAGGTCGCCGTCCCCAAGCCGGACGCGCGGGAGCGGCTCCGGCGCGTGCTCTTCCTCGTGCCCTACGCGGTGCGCCACCCCGGCGTCCCGGTGCGCGACCTGGCGCGGCGCTGCGGGGTGACCGAGAAGCAGATCCTGGAGGATCTCGACTTCCTCCTCGGCGTGGGCTGCCCGCCCTTCGCCCCGGACGACTTCCTCGACCTCTACGTGGAGGGGGACCGCGTCCACGTGGCCCTGCACCAGAGCTTCTCCCGCCCGCCGCGGTTCACTGAGAGTGAAGCAGCCGCGCTGGCGGCGGCTGCGCTGGCCCTGGGAGGCGAGGGGCGCGAGCGGGTGGTGAAGGCGCTCCGGGAGTCGGTGCCGCGGGACCGCCGCGCCCTCTTCGAGGAGCTGCTCTCCTGCATCTTCGCCGGCTCCCCCCCGGCCAAGGACTCGCTCCTCGGGCGCATCGAGCAGGCCATCGCGGGGCGGCGCGCGCTCCGCATCCGCTACTTCACCGCCACCCGGGGCGAGGAGAACGAGCGGGTGGTGCACCCCTACACGCTCGCCCAGCGGCTCGGCCACTGGTACCTGTGGGGGCACGACGAGTCGCGCGGCCGGGCGCTGCCCTTCCGGCTCGACCGCATCCGGGAGTGTGCCGTGGACGACCGGCGCTTCGAGCCGCCCGGCGAGGCGGAGCTGGCCCGGGCGCACCTCTTCTCCGAGGCGAGCGGCCCTCCGGTGCGCCTGCGGCTCGGGGCGCTCTCGGCGGCCTGGGCGCTGGCCCGGCCGGGCCAGTGGCGGGTGGTGAGCCGCGACCGGAAGGGGGGGGCCGTGGTGGAGGTCCCCGGCGTGAGCGACGAGTGGGCCACCCGCTTCGCCCTGTCCTTCGGGGGCGACGCGGAGGTGCTCGGGCCTCCCCCGGCGCGACGCCACTTCGGCGAGGCGGTCCGGAAGGCGCTGGCCCGCTACGGTCGGCGAAGCTGAGGGCCGGCCGGGAACCGGGCTACTTCTTCACGCCCGCCCAGCCGAAGTAGACGTCGGCCACCGCCGCCATGTCGTTGGCGCCGTGCCCCGCCCCGATGGCGTCGGCGAAGAGCGCCCGCACCGCGGCGTTCACCGGCATCCGCGCGCCCTGATCGGCGGCCGCCTCCTGGGCGAGCCGCTGGTCCTTCTCGGCGAGCGACACCGCGAACCGCGCCGCCCAGTCGCGGGCCAGGATCTGCTCCCCCTTCATGAGGAAGAGCGGCGAGTGGAAGGGGGAGGCCTGCAGCGTCTCCACCACCTTGGCGACGTCGAGGCCGCCCGAGGCCCCCAGCGCGAGCCCCTCGGCGTAGGCCACCATCATGGCGCCGCCGACGGAGTTCACCACCAGTTTCATGAGGGCCGCCTGCGGCGCGCTGTCGAGCTCGATGACCCGCGCCGAGAGCGCGCGGAGCGCCGGACGGGCCTTCTCGCGGGCCTCCGCCGGGCCGCCGGCCACGATGATGAGCTGTGCCTTCTCGGCCGCGGTCCTGGAGCCGAGCAGCGGAGCGGCCACGAAGGAGGCGCCCCGGGCGCGAACCCGTTCCTCCACGGCCCGCGCGCTGCGCACGCCGGCGGTGGAGACGTCCACGAGCACCGTACCCTTGCCGAGGCCCGAGAGCGCCCCGTCCGGCCCTTCGAGGACCGACTCGACCGCCTTCTCGTCGGAGAGGCAGAGGAAGACCAGATCCTGGCCCGCGGCCGCCTCGCGTGGGGAGGGGGCGGTCTTCGCCCCCTTTTTCACGAGCGGCTCCGCCTTGGAGGCGGTGCGGTTCCAGACGGTGACGGTGTGGCCAGACTTGCGGAGATTGTTGGCCATGGGAGCGCCCATGGTCCCGGTGCCGAGAAAGCCGATCTTCATGGATCAAACCTTGTAGCCCAAGGAGACGGGAGGTGAAAGCGCGATCCGACGGGCGCGGAACGGGCGAATAGCGCTGGCGCACTGCGGCGCGCCATGCGACGCTGCCCGGCCGTCGCGCATCCGGCACGGAGGTCGAAAAGCCCAGATGGAATCGAGGGATGTCGTCGTCGTCGGAGGGGGCGTGAGCGGCCTCTCCTTCGCCTGGCACGCGGCCCGTTCGGGGCGGAAGCCGCTCGTGCTCGAGGGGGCCGACCGCGTCGGAGGATGTCTCGACTCCCGCCGCGCCGCCGACGGCTACTGGTACGAGCTGGGCGCGCACACCTGTTACAACTCCTACTCCGCCTTCCTGGAGGTCGTCGAGGGCGTTGGCCTCCGGGACCGGATCGTGGCGCGCGGGGACGCGCGAAAGCGCTTCGCCTTCCTGCGCGACGGCGCGCTCGACATGCTCGGGCCGATCTCGGTCCTCCTCCGCTTCGACAGGCGCGAGCTGCTCCGCAACGTGCTGCGCGGGCTGCGCGCATCCAAGCAGGGGGCCACCACCTGCGGCTGGTACTCCGGCGTGGTGGGCAAGCGGAACTACTCCCGCGTGCTCGCCCCCTTCCTCTCCGCCGTGCCCTCCCAGAACGTGGACGGTTTCCCCGCCACCGGCCCCGGCTCGCTCTTCAAGAAGCGGCCCCGACGGAAGGACGTGGTGAAGAGCTTCACGCTCGACGGAGGGCTCGCCACGGTGACGGCCGCCGTCGCCGCCACGCCCGGGATCGAGACCCGGACCTCCGCCCCGGTGAAGGAGGTGCGGCGCATCGGCCCGGCCTACCGGGTGCGGCTCGCCGACGGCAGCGAGATCGAGGCGCCGGTGGTGGCGCTGGCCGTGCCGCCGTCCATGGCGGCGGCGCTCCTCCGCTCCGACTTCCCCGATCTGGCCGGCGAGCTGGCGCGCATCGGCATGGCGGCCACCGAGTCGGTGGGGGTGGTGGTCCGGCGCGAGAAGGTGAAGCTGCCCGAGATGGCCTTCCTGGTCCCGGCCGACGACCTCTTCTGGTCGGCGGTGACGCGAGACCCGCTTCCCGATCCGTCGCGGCGCGCCTTCGCCTTCCACTTCCGCACCGGCCTCACCGACGAGAAGCGGCGTGCCCGCATCGCCGAGGTGCTCGGCGTGGCGCAGTCCGACTTCGAGCAGGTGGACCGTCGCATGACGCTGCTCCCGTCCCCGGTCCTCGGCCACGACCGCACGCTCGTGGAGATCGACCGGATGCTGGACGGCGAGCGGCTGGCGCTCACCGGCAACTACTTCGAGGGGCTCGCCATCGAGGACTGCGTGCAGCGGTCCCGGGGCGAATGGGCCCGGATCGCGGCGCAGAGCTAGGAGGGAACCCCCGATGCGCCCACCCGTCCCTGCGGTACTGGCGGCGATCGTCCTGTCGCTGCTCCTCTCCGCCTGCAAGGGCGCGGCCCCGGCCCCGTCCGGTCCCCGGCTCGCGATAGAGCCCGATGACGGGCGCACGTTCATCCTCGAGGCCATCGCCGCCGCGACGAACAACATCCGGCTCACGATATACGAGATCACGGATCTGGCGACCGTGCAGCAGACTCCCGCGGCGCCGGCGAACGGCGTGGTGCAGGCGCTCATCGATGCGGCCCACCGCGGGGTGGGCATCCGGGTGATCGTCGACCAGGCGCAATACGGCACCGGCAACAACGCGCAGCAGATCCAGCAGACGGTCGGCGCCATGCGCAACGCGGGGATCTCCGTCCAGCTCAGCAGCACCGCCTTCTGCGTGACCCACCAGAAGACCTTCGTCATCGACGGCCCGGCGAGCGGCTTCTCCGGGGCGGCCGGCAAGGCCCTCATCCTGTCGCTCAACCTGATGCCCGGCTACTTCGGAGGCACGCGCGACTACGCGGTGATCACCGACGACCCGGGGGTCGTGCAGGAGGTGAGCCGGGTCTTCGACTCGGATTTCACGCTTCCCGCGCCGAACCCCGGGTGTGCCTACACGTACACGCCGGCCACGACGGTTCCGCCGCCGTCCGCGTCCGACACGCCGCCGCTGGGGCAGGCGAGCCTCCTCTTCAGCCCGGTCAACTCCAAGCCGAGGCTCCTCGAGATCATCGGCAGCGCCCGGCGCTCGCTCCTGCTGACCACCGAGGAGCTGGGGGACGACGACATGATCTGCGCCATCGGGGCCGTGGCCCGGTCGGCGGCGCGGCCATCGGTGCGCATCCTGCTGTCGGGCGACACGGGCTCGAACGCCGCCGCGGTGAAGACGCTGCTCGGGCTCGGCCTGACCAACCTCTCCATCCGCGTCATGCCGGGCGTCCCGCCGCCCACGAGCGACCCGTCGTTCCAGACCCCCCTCTACATGCACGGCAAGCAGGTGATCGCCGACGGCGTCCGCGCCTTCGTGGGGTCCGAGAACCTGACCAACACCTCGCTCCTCCAGAACCGGGAACTGGGGACGTTCTTCGACGACCCGGGCATGATCGACAGGCTCCAGGCGACGTTCACCAGCGACTTCGCGACACCCGGAAACTCCCTCCCGGCCCAGGCCTGCACCACGGGGAGCCAGTGCGTGACCATCACCTGCCCGCCTTGACAGCGCCCGCCTCGAACAGGCCGGCCAGCCGCCCGGAGAGACCCGCCGCGCCCCGTCCGCGGGCCGGGGCCACGAAGACGGTGTCGTCGCCGGCGATGGTGCCGAGGACGCCCGGAAGCCGGGCCAGGTCGATGGCCCGGGCCACCGCCGGCGCACTGCCCGGGAGCGTGCGGATGACGACGAGCGAGCCGTTCGTGGACACCGCCGAGACCAGCCCGGAGACGGCGGCCGCCACGCTGGCCGGTGGGGCGTCGGCGATCTCGTAGTAGGAGCCGTCGGGGCGCGACACGCGCCGCGCCGAGAGCCGGGCCAGGTCGCGGGAGAGGGTGGCCTGCGTGGTGCGGAAACCGTCCCGCCGCAAGGCCTCCATGAGCTCCTCCTGGGTGGAGACCGGGCCGGCCCGCAGGACCCGGGCCACCGCCTCGCGCCGCCGCCGTGCCGCCGGGGTGGTCATCGGTAGACGAGCGTTCCCACGCCGCGGTCGGTGAAGAGCTCGGCGATGACGGTGTGGGGGACGCGGCCGTCGAGGACGTGGACCCGCTCCACGCCCCCGGCCAGCGCCCGCAGGATGGCGCGTGCCTTGTGCTTCATGCCGCCGGTGATGGCGCCGGCCTCGATGCGCTTCTCGAGGTCGGGAACCGGGATCTGGCGAACCATGCCGCCGTCGGGCGCCGACTCCAGGATGCCGGGGACGTCGGTGAGGTAGATGAGCTTCTTCGCCCCCAGCGCCACCGCCACCGCGGCGGCCACGTCGTCGGCATTCACCGAGAGTCCGCCTCCGTCCTCGGCGCTCCCGATGGGGGAGATGACCGGCACGTACCCCGACTTGAGCAGCATCTTGAGGAAGTCCTTGTTCACCTCGACCACCTCGCCGACGTGACCCAGGTCGCGCCCGCTCTCGTGCACGATCTTGCGCGCGCGGAGCAGCTGCCCGTCCTTGCCGGAGAGACCCACCGCCGAGGCGTTGCGGGCGTTCAAGAGCGCCACCAGCTCCTGGTTGACCTTGCCGGTGAGCACCATCTCCACCACCGGGAGCGAGGCGGCGTCGGTGATTCGCATGCCGTCCACGAACTCGGAGCGCTCCCCGAGCCGCTCCATGGTCCGGGTCACCTCCTGCGCGCCGCCGTGCACCACCACCGGCTTCAGCCCCACCTGCTTGAGCAGCGCCACGTCCTCGGCGAAGGCCTCCTTGAGCGACTGCTTCACCATGGCGGCGCCGCCGTACTTGATGACCGCCACCTGTCCGGAGAAGGCCGCGATGTACTTGAGCGCCTCGGCGAGGAGCGCGCGCTTGAAGGCCGGCGAGTAGTTGGCCACGTGGTCCTCGCGGGCCACGCCGCCGTCCGCCTTCTGCACGATCTGGGAGGAGTAGTCGGCGTTGATCTTCACGTAGTCGTAGGAGAGGTCGCACCCCCACGCCGTTGCCGCCGCGTCCCCGTCCACCAGCTCCACCTTGAGATCCACCGAGGGCTCGCGCATCCGGGCCTTGAGCGCCTCCCGGTCGAACTCGGTCGGTGCGCCGCCGGCGAAGACCGCCACGCCCTGCAGCGAGACCTTGGCCTTGTAGGGATCGATGAGCCAGCCGCGGGTTCCGGCCCGCGCGCCCACCGTGGAGAGCACGCGCCCCCAGTTCGGGTCGGCGCCGAAGAGGGCCGCCTTCACTAGCGGTGAATTAGCGATGGAGCGGGCCACGTCCCGGGCGGCGGCGTCGGACGGGGCGCCGGTCACCACCACCTCGAGCAGCCGGGTGGCCCCCTCGCCGTCGGCGGCCATGGCCCGGGTCAGCTCGCGGAAGAGGTCGGTGACCGCGGTCTCCAGGATCTCCTGGTCGGGCCCGTCCTCGGCGATGCGCGGGTTGCCGGCCAGGCCGTTGGCCAGCGCGATGAGCGAGTCGTTGGTGGACATGTCGCCGTCCACGGTGAGCATCTCGAAGGTGCGCTTCACGGCGCGTCCCAGGATCTCCTGGAGCACCTTGGGGGTGACCGCCACGTCGGTCACGAGCACGCAGATCATGGTGGCGAGCTGGGGCGCCAGCATGCCCGAGCCCTTGGCGATGGCCGAGATGGTGGCCGCCTTGCCCCCCACCACCACCTCGCGCGACGCCATCTTGGTGCGGGTGTCGGTGGTCATGATGGCCTCGGCGGCCCACTCGGCGCGCGCGCCGAGCTGCTCCACCAGGGAGGGCAGGGCCTCCAGGATCTTCTGGGCCGGAAGGCGGACCCCGATGACCCCGGTGGAGGCGGTGATCACCGCGCGCTTCTGGACGCCCAGGGCGTCGGCCACCGCGGCGCGCAGGTTGGCCACGTCCTCCAGCCCGCGCGGGCCGGTGAGGGCGTTGGCGTTGCCGCTGTTCACGAGCACCGCGCGCATGCCCTCGGCGGGGACCCGTTCGCGGGCGTCGATGACCGGCGCGGCGGCGGCCTTGTTCACCGTGAAGAGGCCGGCGCCCGCGGCCGGGACGTCGGAGACGATGAGCGCCACGTCGCGCCGCTGGGGCTTGATGCCCACCGCGACGCCGCCGAAGCGGAAGCCCTTCGGGATCTTCACGCCTAGCCCCCCAGCAGGTCGAGACCGAGGGTCTCGTCCCAGCCCTGCGTTGCGTTGTAGGCCTGCACCGCCTGGCCGGCGGCCCCCTTCACGAGGTTGTCGATGGCGGAGACGGCGATCACGAGCCCGGTTCGGGCGTCGAGGGCCGCGCCCACGTGGCAGCGGTTCGTGCGGGCCACGTCCTTCACCGCCACCTGGTCGGGCTTCATCACCCGCACGAAGGGCTCCCGGCCGTAGGCGGCGTCGAGCGCCTCCCGCAGCGCCGGTTCGGTGGCGCCCGGCATGGCCCGCAGCGCGCAGGTGGCCAGGATGCCGCGCCGGATCGGGACGAGGTGGGGGGTGAAGGAGATGGGGCCGACGCCGCCGGCGAAGCGGGCCACCGTCTGCTCGATCTCCGGCACGTGCTGGTGGCGGCCGATCCGGTAGGCGCGCAGGTCCTCGTCCACCTCGCAGAAGGAGTAGTCCTCGCTCGCCTTGCGGCCGGCGCCGGAGACGCCGCTCATCGCCGAGACGGCGATGCCGTCGCGGGAGGCGAGGCCGGAGCGGACGAGGGGAGAGAGCGCCAGCGCGATGGCGGTGGCGTAGCAGCCCGGGTTGGTGACGAAGGCGGCGCCGCGCAGGGCGGCGCGATCGAGCTCGGGCAGGCCGTAGCGGGCCTGGGCGAGGAGCGGGACGGCGGTGTGGTCGAAGCCGTACCAGCGCGGGTAGGCGGCCGGGTCGTGGAGCCGGAAGGCGCCCGACAGGTCCACCACCGCGACGCCGCGGGCGTGCAGCCCCGGGGCGAGGGCCAGCGACACCTCGGCCGGTGTGGCCAGGAAGGCCACGTCGGCGGAGAGGGCGGCGGCCTGCGCCTGGGGCAGGTAGCGGATCGCCGCGGCCGGGCCGGAGAGCGGTGCGCGGGAGCCGGCCGGCTCGTCGGCCCAGCGGTCGGAGTAGAGGGCGGCGAGGGAGAGGCGGGGGTGGCGGGCCACGATGCGCGTGAGCTCGACCCCCGAGTACCCGGAGGCGCCGACCACGGCGACGGAGTGCGTATGCATGCGCTTGCATGAATATGCAACTCGGCCCGTGCGGTCAACCCGGGGTGGAGCGGGCGCGGCGGAAAAGAAGAGGGCGGCGGATCTCTCGACCCGCCGCCCCGGATGATGGTGCCCAGGAGAGGACTCGAACCTCCATGGCCTTTCAGCCGCTAGACCCTGAATCTAGTGCGTCTACCAATTTCGCCACCTGGGCAGAGGTGGGCCCCTCATTAGCGGGCAGGGCTGCCCCGTGTCAACGCCATTCGGGGACGTTAGGATTCACGGCACATGACGCTCGCCACCACGCTGCTCGTCGCCTCCCTTCTCGCCGCTCCGCCGGACGCCGCCACCGCCGCCCCGGCCACCGCTGCCCCCGCCGTGCCGCCGCCGATCACGCTGCTCGGCGCAGGGGCGCTCGGTCCGGGCGGGGCCGCGGTGATGGGGGAGGTGGGCTTCCCCTACCTCCAGGTCACCTACGCGCAGTCGGTCGGTCCCTGGGACGACCTGGGCATGGTCGCGGGCGCGGACTGGACCACGGGGGAGATCCTGCTCGCGTTCCTGTGGCGGCGCGAGCTGGCGGGCGACGCGGGGAGCCGGGCCGGGTTCCGGCTCGTGGTGGGCCCCTCGTTCAACTTCGGCGCGACCTGGGACTACCCGGGGAACCAGCCCAACCTGGGGCTCCTTCTCGCCCCGGGCGTGGCCTGGACGGCGTCGGTGGCCCGCGGGCTGCTCAGCGTGGGGCTCGACCTGGGGATGGAGTGGGCCATGCAGCGCGGTCAGGGCTTCGCGGTGCAGCCGCGCCTCGGCCTCTCCTACGAGGCGCCGGTGGGGAAGGAGCTCACGGTGGGTGCTCGGGCGGGCGTGGCGGCGCGCTGGGGGTGGGGGAGCGCCCACGTCCCGGGCATGGACGACCGGCTGCTCGGGGCGTTCACGGCGATGATCACGTGGAGGATTTTCTGAGGCGCAGTGTCACATTCTGCGGGGTCGGTCGCCTGTAACCAGGGGCGCACGCCCCCCGTGCCGCCGGTCGAGGCGCCTGCCAGTGCTGCACACCCGAATTTCACGAGGAAGTTCATGAAGGGAAAGCTCGTGTCCATCCCGGGAGCGATCGGAGTCGCGACCATTCTCGCCTGGGACGAGTGCGGGACGCCGTGACGGCGGACGTCGCGCTCGTGGTGGAGGACGCATCCATCCTGGAGTCGAACGTCGGGATCGCGGAACGGGAAGGGTGCGTGCTGGACGGATACCGCGGAATCCGCGTCCCCGCGCCGGGGATCCAGCCCGGCCTGCCCTTCCGGCTCCGCTGGGGCGCGGTCAATTACCTGAAGTGAACCCGTCGCGACGGGCCGCCCCTCACCACCGCGCCACGCAGGCGATGGCCGCCGAGCAGGTCCGGTCCACCGACTCGAGGTACTTGAGCATCTCGTCGGCCTCGACGGCGCCGGTGATCCGCTGCGGCACCTCCCGCCCCGTCGAGTCGATGAAGAGCACGGTGGGCATCCCCACCACGCCGTACTTGTCGAAGACCTTCTGGAAGGCGTCGGAGTCCTGCGTGCCGTCCATCTTGAGGGTCACGAAGCGCGCCGCAGCCACCTGCACCCGCGGATCGGTCCAGGCCGTCTTGTCGAGCTCCTTGCAGGCCACGCACCACTCGGCCCAGAAGTCGATGATGATGGGCTTCCCCTGCGCGCGGGCCTGGGCGATGGCTGCCAGCTCGTCCTGACGGAAGGCCCAGGTGATGCCCTCGCCGTGCGCCCGGGTGCGCGCCGAGGCGGCCCCGGCGCCGTAGACGATGCCGCTGACCACGAGGGCGACGCCGACGCCCTTCGCGAGCCCGTGGATCAGGCTGCCGTGGAAGCTGCCGTGGAACGCGCCGAGCATCACGCCCAGGCCGGCCACCCCGGCGGCGGTGAGCGCGGCGGAACGGGTGGCGAGGAAGAGGGGCTGCAACGCCGGCACGACATCCTTCAGGAAGACGCCGGCGGCGGCGAGCAGCGCCACGCCGAAGACGCTCTTCACCGTGTCCATCCACGGGCCGCTCTTCGGCAGCGAGACCGAGAAGGCGCCGATGAGGAAGAAGAGGACCCCCATCCCCATGGCGTAGGCGAACATGATCCCCACGCCGAAGACGACGGATCCCTTCGTGGCGACGAAGGCCAGCGTGGCGGCCAGCACCGGACCGGTGCAGGGGGCGGCGATGACGCCGGAGACGAGCCCCATGACGAAGGCGCCCCAGAAGCCCGCGCCGCCCACGCCGTGCAGCTTCGCCTGCCAGGTGGAGGGGAGCTGCAGTTCGAAGGCGCCGAACATGGAGGCGGCCATGGTGGCGAAGACCAGCGCCACCGCCCCGATGACGAGCGGGTTCTGCATCACGCTGCCGAAGGCCCGGCCGGTGAGCGCCGCGCCCACCCCGAGGCTGGAGTACATGACGGCGATGCCGAACACGTAGAGGCCGGAGAGCGCCATGGCGTGGCGCCGGGAGGAGGCCTGCTTCGCGCCGAAGATGGAGACCGTGATGGGGACGAGCGGGTAGACGCAGGGTGTGAGGCTGGTGAGGACGCCGCCGCCGAAGGCCACGAGGTAGGCGAGCCCGGAGCCCTCGGCGAGCAGCGCGCCGAGGCCGAGGTCGGTGGTGGCGCCGGTGGGGCCGGACGAGAGCAGGTCGGGCAGGTAGGCCACACCCGCGACCGTGATCGCCGCCACCAGGATTCTCAGGAGGATCCGCATGCTTCCTTTCAGCATAACCATCCGGAGGCCGCAGAAAATCCCCCGTCGTGTCGGGGGTTTGCGGACGCGTCGCCCTTGACCCCACCCGCGTCACCCTTATAGAACCCCGGGCGGGAACGCAATCTTGAAGATGCCGATCTACATGGACTGCCACTCGACGACGCCGGTGGACCCGCGCGTCCTCGAGGCCATGCTCCCCTTCTTCACCGAGACGTTCGGGAACGCCGCCTCGAAGAGCCACTCCTTCGGCTGGAAGGCCGAGGAGGCGGTGGAGGAGGCGCGGGAGCGGGTGGCCCGGCTCATCGGCGCCACCGCCCGGGAGATCGTCTGGACGAGCGGCGCCACCGAGTCGGACAACCTGGCCGTGAAGGGCGCGGCCCGCTTCCACGGCGCGAAGGGGCGCCACCTCGTCACCACCGCCATCGAGCACAAGGCGGTGCTCGACTCGCTCGCGGCGCTCGCGCGGGAGGGGTTCGAGGTCACCATCGTGCCGGTGGACGGCGAGGGCATCGTGGACCCCGAGGTGGTGCGGCGCGCCATCCGGCCCGACACCGTGCTCGTCTCGGTGATGCACGCCAACAACGAGGTGGGCACCATCCAGCCCCTCGAGGAGATCGGGCGGATCACCCGGGAGAAGGGGGTGCTCCTCCACACCGACGCGGTGCAGTCGCTCGGGCGCATCCCCTTCGACGTGGAGGCGCTGAACGCCGACCTGGTCTCCCTCTCTGCCCACAAGATGTACGGGCCGAAGGGGGTGGGGGCGCTCTACGTGCGGCGTCGGCCGCGCGCCAGGCTGGTCGCGCAGATCGACGGGGGAGGGCACGAGCGGGGCTATCGCTCGGGCACGCTCAACGTCCCGGGGATCGTCGGGTTCGGCAGGGCGGCGGAGCTTTCGCAGGCGGAGATGGCGACGGAGGCCCCGCGCCTCCTCGCGCTGCGGGAGCGGCTGCGACGGGCCATCCAGTCGGGCATGGACCGCGTGACGGTGAACGGCAGCCTGACGCACCGGCTCCCCGGCAACCTGAACCTGAGCTTCGCCCACGTGGAGGGGGAGGCGCTCCTCATCGCCATGCGGGGCGTGGCGGTGTCGAGCGGGTCGGCCTGCACGTCGGCGTCGCTCGAGCCCTCCTACGTGCTCCGCGCCATGGGCGTGTCCGACGAGCTGGCCCACTCCTCCATCCGCTTCGGCATCGGGCGGTTCAACACGGAGGAGGAGGTGGATCACGTGGGTCGGCTGGTGGTGGAGAAGGCGACCCGGTTGCGGGAGATGTCGCCGCTCACGGCGCCGGCTACGGAGTAGGCGGCGCAATCCTCCCGTACGCCAGTGCCCCTGGAATACCGGTCCATCACCTCGTCGCCGTAGGTGTTTCGCGCTGCCTCCAGGTTGTGCGGCTTGCAGAGGATCCTGCAGTTGGCGACCGTGGAGGGGCCGCCCTTTCCGCGGGGTTGGATGTGGTCGATCTCCACCCGTACCTCCGAGCCGCAAATCCCGCCGGACGCCAGCGGCCACTGGCATTTTCCGCCGTCGCGGACCCGCACCTCCCGCTTCACGCGGGCCGCTACCGATGCCCTCCGCTTTTCCTGCTTCTCCACCAGGAGCTCGAGCGCCGCCGTGAGAACCTGCTCGTCGGTGGCGTTGGGCTGGACGTGAGACTGGCCGGCCCTGGCCCTCTTCAGAAGTGGCAGGAACGTCGGCGACACCGTGATGTGGATGCGGCTCGCCGTGGCGGTCATCGGCTCGACCTGCGCGCGCTCCGGCTGGATGAGCGGAACCCGTTCGGGGTGGGTCAGATCCCGTCCAACCGGTTGGACGACTTGGACGATGACCGGCACCTCCGTGACGACCGTCCTCCTCGTCACCTGCTCCACCGGGCGGATCGCCGCCACCAGCTGCTTCGCCTCCTGGCGGGAGCAGCCGAAGAACAGGGGCAGCACCTCGGCCCGGTTCTCCTCCGTCATCACCTTGGCCAGCTCGCTGACGGTCGTGATGCACAACCGTCCGTCCCTGATCGGCCCTTCCACCTCGGGGAAGCGCCGGACCAGCCGGGCGCCCACCTGCCGGTAGTACGCGGATCCCCGCGACAGGCCGACTTCCCGGTGGAGGAAATCGAAGAGGCTGGAGAAGCCGAGCTGCCGGTACAACGCCTGGCCGTCGAACTCCGCCACGGCGAGGAGGAGATCGGCGAGGGCGGACTGCTCGCGGCGGGCGAGCTCGGCGATGCGGGCGGACCATTCGCATGCGTTCATGAAACCACTGCGTCATGCGAATTCCGGGCCACCCCGGGCGCGGGATGCGCCCCTACATCAACCCCCTGAACCCGGCCGCCATGTAGACGAGGCCGACCAGACCGAAGAGCAGCCCGGCGTACCACATCATCGGCTTGCGGATGAGCGCGCCCACCGACGACATCATGATGGCGATCTGGAGGAGCATCACCGCGAGTCCAAATGACCCGCCGTGCCGCTTCAGCTCGGCCTGCTCCGCGCCCAGCTTCTCCGCCTCCACCTTGATCTCCGACTTCTCCCTCTCGTAGCGCTGCGCCTCGGCGCTGGCCCGCGCGAGCGACCGCTCCGCCTGGGCCTTCCCCTCCGGCGTGCGCGCCTCCAGGGCGAGGACCGCCATCTCCTCCCGCTCCAGCTCGGCCAGGTTCTGCTTCAGGCTCTTCGACTGGTAGAAGGCCCAGCGGTTCGCCTCCTGCGTGTTCTTGAGCTGCACCTGGGTGGAGAATCCACCGCCCTTCAGCGAGCTGATGGCCGCGCAGACCGCGAGCACGGTCGTCGTGAGCGCCACCCACTGGATCCACTTCTCCTTCTGTTCCGCCACGTCCGCCTCCCGTAGAGGGTTGAGAGGAGGAAGATCGCTCGACGGAAGGTCCCCATCAAGAGTTTCGAGGGGGTCCGGGGCGCGTCCCCTGGTACGCGGCGCGCCCGCCCCGGAGGGAGGAACCCGAGCCGCCATCGCGCCCTGGGCCTGGCCCGCGCCGTGCTCCGTCCCGGAGCGTGCTCCCGATCCTCTGCCTCCTCCTCGCCGCGCCGCCCGCCGCATCCAGGGGCGCGCCGCCCGCCTCGCCTCCCGCCGTGGCCACGCTGGACCCGGCTCCGCCCGCCTTCGACGCCGTCGCCGTGGCGCGCGCGGAGAGCCGCCGGATCCTCTCGGCGCTCGCCGCCGCGGATCCGCCCATCTCCGAGGTGCAGCGCGCCGCCGCCGACCACGACGGCATCGACCCCGACCGGCTCCGCGCCTGGGTGGCCCGGCCCCGCAGCGCCCACTGGCTTCCCAAGGTCACCATCGAGGGGAGCCGCAGCGAGCACGACACCCGGGTCATCGGGGTGACCGGCACGGTCGAGTCGGACTACCTGCGCCTCAGCCCCACCACCCAGTTCGGGGCGCGGCTCAGCTGGGAGCTCGACCAGCTCGTCTTCTCCCGGGACGAGCCCGCGGCCGCCTGGACCGCCTCCCGCCTCATCGACCGGCGCGAGGCGCGGGTTCACCGGGCCACCAAGCTCTACTACCAGCGGCGCAAGCTGCTCGCGCAGCTGGCGCTCGAGCCGCCGCGCGAGGCGGTGGGCCGGGTCGATCGGGAGAACCAGGTCGAGGAGATCACCGCAGAGCTCGACGAGCTCACCGGAGGACTCTTCTCCGGAAGGAGGAAGTCATGAGGAGAGACGCTTCGTTCCCCCGGGTCGTGCTCGCCGTGCTGGCCGTCCCGGCTGCCCTGTCCATTCTCGCCTGCACGCCGTCCGAGCCGGACGACGCGCCCCGCGTGCTCACCGTCGTTCCCGAGGGGGACGGGGTGGTCCCCGACCTCCCGGGCATCCAGGTTCGCTTCAGCGAGCCCATCGACCCCTCCGGCGTCGAGGACGGGCGCTTCGTGGCCCTCGCCACCGACGCCGACGCGAAGTCGGTCGCCACGGCGGCGGGCTCCGACACCGGCATCCCGCCCGGAGCGGCCATCGTCCCCGCCCGGGTGGTCCTGGACGTCGGAGGGCTGGCGGCGGCGGTCACGCCCGAGACACCGCTCCTGCCCCTCGCCGGATACGCCATCGTGGTGGGCACCGGGATCCGGAGCGTCAGCGGCAAGGCGGTCCTCGACCCCACCGGGCGGAAGCGCGCCTTCGCCACCACCTTCCGCACCGGCCCCATGCCCGACCGGGTCCCGCCCGCCGCCCGCTGGATCGCCCCGCCCCACGGGCCGGTGCCCCAGAACCTGAAGGAGATCCGGGTGGGATTCTCGGAGCCAGTCACGGGTACACTAAAAGTGAACAGCGTCGCGGGCACCCCCCGCGCGGTCGCCGCCGACATCCTCGCCCTCGCGCTCGAGGGCACGCTCCCCATCGGCCCGCTCGCGCCGGCGCTCGACGCCGTCCACGACGCGGGCGGCAACCGCCCCCCGGAGCTTCCCGCCATCGCCGTCTCCGCCTGCCGGGACGTGAGCGCCCCGGTGATCGATCCCGCCTCGTTCCGCGTGGCCACGACCGACACGACCCTCACCGTGACGGCCGAGTCGTCCGAGCTCTCCCGGGTCGCCATCGAGGTGGCCGCCGAACAGTCCGGCGAGGCCTGCGGGACCGTCCCCGAACCGCCCGCGACGCTCGTCGGGTGGGGTGATTTCGTCCCCTGCCCGGGCAGCGATCCGTGCGGGGCCGTCACCCGGTGCCCGGTCACGGCCACGGCCACCGGGCTCTGCCCAGGGCGGCGCGTGCGGGTCCGGCTCCTCGCCGAGGACCTGGCGGGCAACGCCTCCACCCCCGCGACCTGGGTGACCGCCACCACCGGGACGCCGGTGGCGCGGGTCGTCCTGACCGAGGTGCTCGCCGCCGCCGTCTCGCCCCAGGCCGGCGGGGAGTACGCCGAGCTCGCCAACCTGGGCTCGGGCGACGCCGACCTCACCGGCTTCCGTCTCGCCAAGCGGACCACCAGCGGAACGGTGACCCGCTGCACCATCGAGCCGAGGAACGGCCTGCTGCCCGCGGGCGGGCACGGCCTGCTCGTCGGCGGCAGCTGGGACGGCCGGTACACGCTCCCGGCCGGCGTGACCCTCTTCACCTGCGGCAGCACCTCGCTCCTGGGCGGCCTCGCCGACGACCAGGCACCGGCCCTGGCGCTCGAGTCGGCCACGGGAGCGGTCGTGGCGGGATTCGGATGGGCAGCCCCGTCGCTGCGCTGCACCGGTCGGTCGGTGGAGCGGATCCAGCCGGGAGGGGAGGACGTCACGGCCAGCTTCGCCTGCGCCCTCGTCGCACCCGGGACGCCGGGCACGTGCAACGGCAACACCCCGGCCGCCGCCTGCCCGCGGCGCCCCTACTGAAGCCGCGTGCTCCGTTTGCCGCACCCCGGAGCGTGTGCTAGCCGTTACGGGTGCGCCCGTACGAGATCATCCACCGGAAGCGAGACGGGCGCCCCATCCCGCCCGAGGCCATCGCCGAGCTGGTGACCCGCTACGCGCAAGGGGAGGTCCCCGACTACCAGATGGCCGCCTTCTGCATGGCGGTCTTCTTCCGGGGAATGAGCGAGCCGGAGCTGCAGGCGCTCACCTCCGCCATGCTCCACTCCGGCGACGTCCTCGACCTCTCCGACATCCCGGGCCCCAAGATCGACAAGCACTCCACCGGCGGAGTGGGGGACAAGACCTCCCTCGCCCTCGCGCCGCTCGTGGCCGCCTGCGGGGTCAAGGTGCCCATGGTGAGCGGCCGGGGGCTCGGCCACACCGGCGGAACCCTCGACAAGCTCGAGTCGATCCCCGGCTTCGACGTGCGCCTCCCGGTGGCGCGCTTCCGCGAGATCGTGGCCTCGGTGGGCGCCTGCCTCGTCGGCCAGACCGACCGCATCGCCCCGGCGGACCGCAAGCTCTACGCGCTCCGCGATCTCACCGCCACCGTCGAGTCGATCCCGCTCATCGCCAGCTCCATCCTGTCGAAGAAGCTGGCCGAGGGGATCGACGGCCTGGTCCTCGACGTGAAGGTGGGCAGCGGCGCCTTCATGAAGCGGCTGCCCGACGCGCTGGCGCTGGCGCGCACGCTGGTGCGTCTGGGGCGCGGGATGGGGAAGGACGTGGCGGCGCTGGTCACCGACATGGACCAGCCGCTGGGCCGGGCGGTGGGAAATTCACTGGAAGTGAAAGAGATCCTGGAGCTCCTGCGGGGGCAGGGGCCGGCCGACCTGCGCGAGCTCACCGTGCAGCTCGGCGCGGAGATGCTCCAGCTCGGCGGGGTGGCGGCGACGGTGCCGGAGGCGCGGGCCCGGATCGAGCAGGCCATCCTGGACGGGCGGGGGTTCCGCAAGCTCGTCGAGATCGTCGAGGCCCAGGGAGGCGACGCGCGGGTGCTCCACGACCCCGACCGGCTCCCCCGGGCGGCGCGGGTGGTCGAGGTGGCCGCGACGGCGGGCGGCGTGGTGGAGGCCATCGACGCCGAGGCGGTGGGGCTCGCCGCCATGGCGCTCGGGGCGGGGCGGTCCCGGATCGAGGACGCGGTGGATCCGGCCGCCGGGCTCGAGGTGCGCAAGAAGGTGGGAGACCGGGTCGAGCGGGGCGAGTCGATCGCCTCCATGCACCTGGGCGAGCGGCCGCTCGAGCCACCGGAGGCGGTGGCCGCGCGGCTGCGGGCGGCCTGGCGGATCGGAGCCGGCCCGGCGTCGCCGGGGCCGCTCGTCCTGCAACGGATCGAGGAGGTGGAGACATGAAGAAGCCCGACCTGCACACCCGCCTGGACTACGCCCGCGCCTGGGTCCGGGGGCGGACCGAGCACCGCCCCAGCGTGGGGCTCGTCCTGGGGTCGGGAATGGGCGCGCTGGCCGACAAGGTCGAGAAGCGCGTCGTCATCCCGTTCCAGGAGATCCCCGAGTTTCCCGTCCCCACGGTCGCCGGCCACGCGGGGCGGCTCGTGGTGGGGAACCTGGGAGGGGTGCCGGTGGCGGTCCTGCAGGGGCGCGTCCACCTCTACGAGGGAGCCTCCCCGGAGGAGGTGACCTTCGGCGTCCGGTTGCTCGGGTGGTTCGGGGTGCACTCCATGCTCCTCACCTGCGCCGCCGGCGCCGTGAACCCGCAGCTCGTTCCCGGGCAGCTCGTCCGCATCCACGACCACCTCAACCTCACGGGGACGAACCCGCTCATCGGCCCCAACGACGAGCGGATCGGGAAGCGGTTCCCCGACATGAGCGAGCCCTACGACGCGCGCCTGGGCGCCGCCCTCGACGCCTGCGCGGCCGAGCTCGGGATCCCGATCGCGAAGGGCGTCTACGCGGGGCTGGCCGGCCCCAGCTACGAGACGCCGGCCGAGGTCCGGATGCTGCGGACCCTGGGGGCCGACATGGTCGGCATGTCCACCGTGCTCGAGGTGATCGCGGCGCGCCACGCCGGGCTCCGCGTGGCGGCGCTGGCGCTCGTGACCAACGCGACCGCCGGGAACGGGTCGGGCCCCACGCTCCACGACGACGTGCTCGCGGCGGGCGTCGCGGCCCACGAGCAGATCGCGCGGCTCCTCTCCTCCTGGCTGGCGGAGGCGGCACGGTGACGCCCGGCCGCCGGCTCGTCGTGCACGTGCGCGACCCCGCCGCCGGCGGCTCCTTCGAGCCCTGGCGGGGCCGGCTCGACGCCGAGGGGATCCATTTCACCATGAGTCACCCTCCGGCCCGCCGGCTGGAGCTGCGCTTCCTCCTCCCCGGAGCCCCGGCCGAGGTCCGGGCCGAGGGCGAGGTGATCCGGGTGGACCGGGAGGCCGACACCTTCGTGGCCCACGCTCGGCTCGACGGGCTGGACGCCCCGGCGCGGGCGGCGGTGGCCCGCTTCCTGGAGGGTGCGTGAGCGGCGCGCGGAGGGACGGCGTGCTGGTCGGCAAGGCACGCGCGGCGCGCCTGCGCGCCTGGGCTCCGTACTCGGGGTTCCGGGTCGGCGCGGCGGTCCGTGCCGGACGCCGGACCTTCACCGGGGCCAACGTGGAGAACGCGAGCTACGGCCTCACCATCTGTGCGGAGCGGGCGGCGGTGGTGGCGGCCGTGCTGGCCGGCGCGCGGGATCTCGGCGCCGTGGCGGTGGCGAGCGACACCGTCCCCCCCACGCCCCCCTGCGGCGCCTGCCTGCAGACCCTCGCCGAGTTCGCGGGGCCCGGGCTGCCCGTCACCCTCTCCGGAGGGCGGGGCTCCCGGGTCGAGACCACGCTGGGGGAGCTCCTCCCGCGGGCCTTCCGGTCCCTCCCGCCGGAGCGGAGGCGGGGATGAGGGTGCTGCGGGGGCTCGAGGGAACCTCGTCGTTGCGCGGCTGCGCGGTCGCCATCGGCAACTTCGACGGCGTCCACCTGGGGCACCGGCGCCTGCTCGAGACCGCCCGGGCCCGGGCCGCCACCCACCGCACCCCCTCCGTGGCGCTCACCTTCGATCCCCACCCGGCCCGCGTCCTGCGCCCCCGCATGGCGCCGCCCACGCTCACGCCGCTCCCCCGCAAGCTGGAGCTGCTCGAGGAGGCGGGGATCGACGTGGCGGTGGTCCTGCCCTTCGACATGCCCTACGCGGCCACCTCGGCGGTGGACTTCGTGAAGCGCGACCTGTGCGCGCGCCTGGGCGCCTCCGACGTGGTGGTGGGCTGGGATTTCACCGCGGGTCACGAACGCGCCCGCGTGGACGCGCTGCGGGAGATGCTGCTCGCCTGCGGGATCGGCCTCTCGGTGATCCAGCCCGTCTCGGCCGACGGCCTCACCGTCAGCTCCACCAAGGTGCGGGAGTTCCTGCTGGAGGGGAACGTGGAGGCAGCGGCGGTGCTCCTCGGCCGCCCCCACGACGTCGAGGCGGTGGTGGAGAGGGGCGCGGGGCGCGGCAGGGCCATCGGCTTCGCCACCGCCAACCTCCGCCCGGAGGGGCTCCTGCCGGCACTGGGGGTCTACGCGGCGCGGGTCCGGCTCGGGGTGGGGCTGCGCCCCGACGGGGTGGCGCACGGGGAGGGGGCCCGCACCTCGGACGCGGTCTGCAACCTGGGGGTGAAGCCCACGGTGGAGGAGGCCGGCCCGGTGGGGCTCGAGGCCCACCTCTTCCACCACGACGGGAGCGACCTGTACGGGGAGCGGATCCGGGTGGAGTTCGTGGGGCGCATCCGGGCCGAGCGGCGCTTCCCCTCGCTCGAGGCGCTGCGGACCCAGATCGCCGCCGACGTGGTCGCCGCCCGCGAACTCCTCGCGCGGGCGAGCGGAGCCAACGCCGAAACCGCGCCGAATTCCGAGGGGTTGCGACCGCGCGTTTCTTGACCGTCCCTTGAACGCGGTGCTACGGTCCAGGCCATGTCCGGACGTCTCGGTGAGCTTCTGGTTCGGGAGAACCTCGTCTCCCTCCAGCAGCTCCAGAAAGCCCAGGAGGAGCAGCGCCGGACCGGCGGCCGCATCGGCTCGCTCCTCGTCAAGCAGGGAGCCATCGCCGAGAGCGACCTCACGAGCTTCCTCTCCAAGCAGTACGGCGTCCCCTCCATCTCGCTGAAGGACTTCGAGATCGGCGACGACGTCATCAAGCTCGTCCCCAAGCAGACGGCGGTGAAGCACGGCATCATCCCGGTGAACCGCGCCGGGTCGTCGATCATCATCGCGATGAACGACCCGTCGAACATCCTGGCGCTCGACGACATCAAGTTCTCCACCGGCTACAACGTCGAGGTGGTGGTCGCCTCCGAGCTCGCCATCCGCGAGGCCATCGAGCACTACTACGGCCAGAAGGGGCCCAGCTACGACGACGTGATGCAGGGCTTCGAGGACGCCGACTTCTCGGTGGTCGAGGATTCGGACGGACTCGACGTGCTCGACCTGGAGAAGAGCGCCGCCGAGGCGCCGGTCGTCACGCTCGTGAACATGATCCTGCTCGACGCCATCAAGAAGGGGGCGTCGGACATCCACGTGGAGCCCTACGAGAAGGAGTTCCGCGTCCGGTTCCGCATCGACGGCGTGCTCTACGAGGTGATGAAGCCGCCCATGAAGCTCCGGGCCGCCATGATCAGCCGGCTCAAGATCATGAGCCACCTCGACATCTCCGAGCGCCGCCTCCCGCAGGACGGCCGCATCAAGCTCCGGCTCGGCAAGGGCAAGGAGATGGACTTCCGCGTCTCGGTCTGCCCCACCCTCTACGGAGAGAAGGTGGTGCTGCGGCTCCTCGACAAGTCGAACCTCCAGCTCGACATGACGAAGCTGGGCTTCGAGGAGCAGCAGATGAAGGACTTCCTCGAGGCCATCGACCGGCCCTACGGGATGATGCTCGTCACCGGCCCCACCGGCTCGGGCAAGACCACCACGCTCTACTCCGCGCTCCAGCGCCTGAACGAGGTGGCCTGGAACATCAGCACCGCCGAGGACCCCGTCGAGTTCAACTTCTTCGGGATCAACCAGGTGCAGATGCACGACGACATCGGGCTCAACTTCGCGGCCGCGCTCCGCAGCTTCCTGCGGCAGGACCCCGACATCATCATGGTCGGCGAGATCCGCGACTTCGAGACCGCCGAGATCGCCGTGAAGGCGGCCCTCACCGGCCACCTCGTGCTCTCCACGCTCCACACCAACGACGCCCCGGGCACCATCTCCCGGCTCCTCAACATGGGCATCGAGCCGTTCCTGGTGACCGCCTCGCTGAACGCCGTCATCGCCCAGCGGCTCTGCCGCCGGCTCTGCCCCGACTGCAAGGTCCCGGCCCCGGTGGACGAGCAGGCGCTCATCGACGCCGGCGTCGCGCCCGATCAGATCGGCACCTTCCAGCCCTTCGAGAAGGTGGGGTGCAAGAACTGCAACGATCGTGGGTTCAAGGGACGCGTGGCCGTCTACGAGGTGATGCCGATGTGGGACGGGCTGAAGGAGCTCGTCATCAACGGCGCCTCCACCGCCGAGCTGAAGCAGGAGGCCATCCGGCTCGGCTTCCGGACGCTCAGGATGTCCGCCCTCAACAAGGTGAAGGACGGGACCACCACGCTCGCCGAAGCGGTGGGCAACACCGCGCCGGATCGCTTCTAGGGAGACCCACGTGGCCAACCTCCACCAGCTGCTCAAGGCGATGGTCGAGAAGGGGGCGAGCGACCTCCACATCACCACCGGCACGCCGCCGCAGCTCCGCATCGACGGCAAGCTGGTCCCGCTCAAGACGAACCCG
>CAIOAK010000153.1 GCA_903855945.1 uncultured Anaeromyxobacter sp. | reverse complement strand
GATCTCCTAACAACACCGCCTCCTCCGGCCTGCCCCGCACAAGCACCAGCAGTTCAGGCTTGCTCCAGGTCTTCTTCACGCGACGCTCCTCGGACCGCCGCGCTATCACGACCGGCGATCTCTTCATCGGGGTAGAAACTCTCCAGCTTCATCGCACCTGCAATAGCGGCCCAGCATGCCTGCACCAGTGGACTCTCTCGCTACGCTTCAGGGACGGCACCCCGACAGGGGGGGGGTAATGGCGCATCGGGTACGCTAAATGGCGCATCGGGGAGTCGGGGGCGTCAGAGCGGCGAGCGGCCGGGCCGCTACAGCTCTTCCGGCGTCTTCCCCGTCCAGCGCCGGATGGCGCGGCGGAAGGCGTTGCGGGAGGCGAAGCCGAGGCGGCGGTACACGTCCCCGACCGGAAGCCCTTGCTCTCGAATCATGCCGACCGCGGCCTCGTGGATCGTGTCCCCGAGAACCGCCGAGAACGTGAGCGACTCGTCGGCGAGCCAGCGCTGCAATGTCCGCACGGTCGTCTCCAGCGAGTCGGCCACCTCCTTGGCGGTGGGCCGCCGCTCGAGCCCGATGCTCAGGATGGCCGCGCGAACACGGTCGAGGTTTCTCTTGCCCCTTCGCTTCGCCAGTTCCCGCTCCGCCGCCGCCACGAGGGTCGCGCGGGTGCCGGGGGAGGCGAATCGTATCGGCCGGTCGAGGGTCCCTGGGGGGAGGCGAAGCTCGACCTGCTCGGCACCGTAGTGGATGGGCGCGCCGAAGGCCTTCTCGAGAAGAGCCCTGGACGAGCGTGGTTCGGGACCGGTCAGCAGGAGCTCCACGGGGTTCAAGGGCCCGATCATCTCCCTCAGTCCCCCCACGACGCAGGCGGCGAAGGACTGTCCGTCGAGGGGCAGCGGGCGGAGCGCCGGGGGACGCCTGAAGAAGATCGCATCGAACTCCGGCGTCGAGCGGACGCCGTATTCCGTGTCGTCGACGACGAGGTCGGAGAACCGGCTCCACGTCTCCCACGCCTCGCGCATGTCCCTGGAGAGCGCGGCACAGTGGCCGACGACGCCCGTCGCCTGGTACGGGATGCGGGCCCCGACCGCGAACCCGAAGGCTGGGTCGCCGGACGCCGCGACCGCAGCGGTGAAGAAGGCGTTGTGACGCCGCAGGGGAACCCATCTTCCTGGGTCCTCCAGATCCGCGCGGGTGAACCCGTGGCGCGCGAGCAGCTTTTCGGCGGGGATGGTGCGGGCGTCGAGTTCCTGGAGGACCGCGCGTGTGTTCCAGGACCGGATCTCCGGTTCCCGGGCGGCCGTGGGCCCAGTGGCACTCGCTGATTTCCCGGCCTTCCTGCCCGGACTCATGGGGAGGTTCTACCACCTCGAGATGCGGCTGGCGTAGGGAAAGGTTCGCCAGTATCCTTGTCGTATCGCACGCCTTCGACAAGGATACCCATGCCTCGCTACGAGACTCGCCGCTGGGAAGCCAGCCCGGACGACATCGCCGGGCTGGACGTCGCCCTGCCCGCCACCGTCACGGCTCGCATCTCCGAGGCCGAGCGGGCCATCCAGTCCCTCAACCAGCCTTTCCTCGCCCACCAGCTCGGCGCCCTGGCGCCGCGCCTCCTGCGCGCCGAGTCGGTCGCCAGCTCGTGGATCGAGGGGCTCCAGATCTCGCAGCGCCGGCTCGCCCGTGCCGAGGCGGGCGGGGACGAGGCGCGGGACGACACGGCGAGGGCCGTCCTCGGAAACATCGCGGCCATGGAGTGGCTCGTCGGGCTCGCCGACGGCGGCCGGCCGCTTCGTCGCAAGGACCTGCTCGGCGTTCACAAGACGCTCATGGACCTGACGCCCGACCCGTCCGGAGCCGGGGAGCTTCGGGCCAAGCAGAACTGGATCGGCAGCAACCCCTACTCGCCGGCCGATGCGGACCACGTCCCGCCGCCACCGGAATACGTGGCAGGGCTCATCGACGACCTTCTCCGGTTCTTGAACCGCGACGACCTCTCGCCGGTCTTCCAGGCCGCCGTGGCCCACGCCCAGTTCGAGGCCATCCATCCCTTCGCCGACGGCAACGGCCGTACGGGCCGGGCGCTCGTCCACTTCATCCTCCGGCGCCGCGGACTGGCACCGCGCTTCGTGCCGCCCGTCAGCCTCGTCCTGGCAACGCACAAGGACGCCTACATCCGCGGGCTCGACCGCTACAACACCGGGGGCACGGCCGGCCTGATCGATTGGCTCGACGTCTTCGGCTGGGCCATTCAAAAGGCCGCGAGACGCTCGGAGCGACTCGCCGACGAGGTGGTGAAGCTCCAGGCCTCCTGGCGCGAGCGGGCCGGGAACCCCAGGACCGACTCCAGCGCGGAGGCGCTCATCGGGGCGCTCCCGGCGAGGCCGTTCCTGACCTCGGCCACCGCCGCGGAGCTGACGGGGCGCTCCCTTCAGGCCAGCAACGTCGCGCTCACGGAACTGGAGGCCGCGGGGGTGCTGAAGAGCGTCTCGGCCGGCCAGCGCCGCCGCGCCTTCGAGGCGCCCGAGCTGCTGGCACTCCTGAACGCCTTCGAGCGCGACCTCGCGGTGCCTGAGGGAGAGTCGAAGCCCGAGTTTGAAAAGGCGCCCAACAGCTAGGCACGTGTTTCCCGTGTTACGGCGGGATCTTGGATGCACTTCGGCTGAAACGGTCGTGTTACTAGGTTTCCCTGACCCAAATCAAGTCCCGGGGGCGGACTCGATGACGTGGAAGCGCTTCGGCAGGGACACGCCGAGCTGCTGGAGCAGCGCGACGGCCTCCTCGCGCACCTCGGTGGTCTGCCGGACGCGAGCGCCGCCAGCAGTCCTCGACCCGCAGGAACTGCTTGTACCCGAGGGCGAGATCCTCGGCGCCTACCTCGGCGGGGAGCTTCTTCCGGGGACGGCACTGGATCCCGCATCGGCGCCTCGTGAGACAATCCGCCCATGCGCAAGGTACGGAACTTCATCGACGGAAGGCAGAGCGACGCCCGGGACGGGCGCACGTCGCCCCTCATCGACCCGGTCAACGGCGCGGAGTACGGCACGGCGCCGCTGTCGTCGGCCGCCGACGTCAACGACGCCATGAAGGCAGCCTCCTCCGCCTTCGAGCAATGGCGCGAGACCACGCCGTCGGAGCGGGCCCGGGCGCTCCTGCGTATCGCCGACGCCCTGGAGCAGCGCGCGGACGAGCTCGTCGCCCTCGAGGTCGAGAACACCGGGAAGCCAATCGCCTTGACGGCGAGCGAGGAGGTCCCTCCGCTCCTCGACCAGCTCCGGTTCTTCGCCGGCGCGGCTCGCTTGCTGGAGGGCAAGGCCTCCGCCGAGTACATGCGCAACATGACGTCGATGATCCGGCGGGAGCCCGTGGGCGTGTGCGCACAGGTCACCCCGTGGAACTACCCGATGTTGATGGCGGTCTGGAAGTTCGCCCCCGCGCTGGCCGCCGGGAACACGGTGGTCCTGAAGCCGGCCGACACGACCCCCGCGTCCACCGCCTTCCTGGCCGAGGTGGCGGCCGAGTTCCTGCCCGCCGGGGTGTTCAACGTGGTCTGCGGCGACCGCGACACGGGCCGCGCCATGGTGTCCCACGACGTTCCCTCCATGATCTCGATCACCGGTTCGGTCCGGGCCGGCATGGAGGTGGCCGGGGAGGCGGCGAGGAGCCTGAAGCGCGTTCACCTCGAGCTCGGCGGCAAGGCCCCCGTGATCGTGTTCGACGATGCGGACGTCGGCGCGGCCGCGTCCGCCATCGCCACCGCGGGGCTCTTCAACGCGGGCCAGGACTGCACGGCGGCCACCCGCGTGCTGTGCGGCCCGCGCATCCACGACGAGTTCGTCGCAACCCTTTCCGCTGCGGTCGCGGCATCGAGGACCGGTCGGCCCGACGAGGAGGGCGTCCTGTACGGCCCGCTGAACAGCGCCACCCAGCTGGCGAAGGTATCCGGGTTCGTGGACCGCCTGCCCGACCACGCCCGGGTGGTCACCGGCGGGTCGCGCCAGGGGACGGCGGGTTACTTCTACGCGCCCACCGTCGTCGTCGGCCTGGAGCAGGACGACGAGATGGTCCAGGAGGAGATCTTCGGCCCGGTCATCACCGTGCAGCGGTTCTCCGACGAGGGAGAGGCGCTGCGCTGGGCCAACGGCGTCGTGTACGGACTCGCGTCGTCGGTCTGGACCCGCGACTTCGGCCGCGCCATGCGGACGGCGCGCAAGCTCGACTTCGGCTGCGTGTGGATCAACACCCACATCCCGCTCGTGGCCGAGATGCCCCACGGCGGTTACAAGAAGTCGGGCTACGGGAAGGACCTCTCGACCTACGCGCTCGACGACTACACGCGCATCAAGCACGTGATGGCCAACCTCGACAGCTGATCAGCGGGCCTCCAGGGCCTTCCGCGCCGCGGCGAACGCCGTCTTCAGCGTCCTGCGGATGAACTCGAGCTCCTCCTCTCCGGCCACGAGCGGCGGCGCCAGGACCACCACGGGGTCGGCGCGGTCGTCCGTGCGGCAGATGAGACCGGCCTCCTGGAGCATCGGGGAGAGGGTTCTGCGAAGGAGCCACTCGCTCTCCCCGGACGTGAAGGTCTCCTTCGTCTCCTTGTCGCGCACCAGCTCGGCCGCCCAGAGATACCCGCACCCCCGCACGTCGCCGACGAGCGGCATCGTCCCCACGTCGCGCATCACGTCGGCGAAGAGAGCCTCGTGGCGGCGCACGTGGCCGCAGATGTCCTCGCGCTCCATCAGGTCGAGGTTCGCCAGGGCGACCGCACAGCTGACGGGATGGCCCCCGAAGGTGAGGCCGTGCAGGTACGTGAGGCCCGGGTCCTCCACGAATGGGGCCGCGATCCTGTCGCTCACGATCACGCCGCCGAGCGGCGCGTACCCGCTCGTCACCCCCTTCGCGAAGGTGATCATGTCGGGCCGGCTCCCGAACCGGTCGCACCCGAACATGTGGCCGAGCCGGCCGAACCCGCAGATCACCTCGTCGGCCACCAGCAGAACCCCGTGGCGGTCGCAGATCTCGCGAACGCGCTGCCAGTAGCCCGGCGCCGGCACCAGCGCCCCGCCGCTGTTCTGCACCGTCTCCAGGACGACCATGGCGACGGTCTCCGGACCCTCGGCGAGGATGCGTCGCTCCAGGTCGTCGGCGCACGCGAGCGTGCAGTCCGGCGACCCCGCGCAGTCCGGGCACCGGTACCGGTTCGTGTTGCGCACCTTCACCGCGGTGGGCAGGAGCGGCTCGAAGGGCTCGCGGAGCGCGGGGATCCCCGTGATGGACAGCGCACCGAGCGACGTGCCGTGGTAGGCGAGGTTGCGGCTGACGATCTTGCGGCGCCTCGGCTGGCCGATCGCGGCGAAGTACTGCATCGCCAGCTTCCAGGCGGACTCGACCGCTTCCCCGCCGCCGGTGGTGAAGAAGCTCCGGTGGAGGTCGCCCGGCGCCATCCCTGCCAGGCGGGCGGCCAGCCGCACGGCCGGCTCGGTGCCGAAGCTCCACAGCGGGAAGTAGGCGAGTTCCTGCGCCTGCCGGGCGGCCGCCTCGGCGAGTTCGCGCCGGCCGTGCCCCACGTTCACCGCGAAGAGCCCGCTCAGGCCGTCGAGGTACCGCTTGCCCGCGTCGTCCCACACGTAGGCGCCCTCGCCGCGCACGATGATCGGGAGCCCGACCCGCTGCACGGAGGCCAGGGAGGTGAAGTGCCCCCACAGGTGGCGCCGGGCCAGGTCGTCGAGGGGCGTATTCACCGATCCACCGTCTCCGTGGGAGCGCGAAGGGTCACGCGGGCCGCCTCCGAAGTGCGTACGTGACGGCGGCGAGCACGAGGGCGCCCGCCACGCCGGACAGCCCGTCGGCGACGAGCATGGCCGTCCGGCCGTGGTGGTTGGACACCCAGCCGTCCAGATAGGCCACGAAGAGGTACGGGACGTTCGCGAGCGCGGCGAGGATGTTGTACTTGGTCGCCGCGGCGCCCCTGCCGATGATCTCCAGCACGAAGGCCGCGAAGGTCGCGTAGACAAGGCCATTCGCGAAGTTGTAGGCCAGGACCGAGACCACGAAGGCGGCCGGCGTGCGCGGCAGCCCGGCCATGGCGAAGGCGGCGGCGGCCACGGCCAGCCCCGCGACGATGTAGGCGGTCCGGCGAGGCATGGAGTCGGAGAGGCGCCCGCCGACGAGCGACCCGAGGACGGAGATGACGCCCGACGCGACCCCGGTCGACGTGGCGACCAGCGCCGGCGAGGCGCGCCAGTCGGGGGAGATGGCCGCGAAGAGATTCGCGGCCGCACCCATTCCGAGCGGCAGGGCGCAGACCACGAGCCCCAGCTGGCCGCTGCGGGAGCGCAGGATGGAGAGGACCTCCGAGGAGAGATCCCGCGCGGCCTTCCGGAGACCCTCGCCGGCGTCCCGGCGAGGCGGGAAGCGGACGAAGGCGAGCGGCAGGCTGCAGGCGAGCAGCACGACCGCCAGCAGGGAGGCGGCGGCGGGCACGCCCGTGCGTTGCGCGAGGGCGAGGCCGGTCCCCCCGAAGGCGATGCCCCCGGCATTGCCCGCCTGCATCCAGCCCGCCACGCGACCGAGCTGGGTGGGCGGCGTGCGCTCCGCCACGAGCGACTCGGTCGCCATGGCCACGATCGTCGATGCCACCCCCGCCACGAGGGCCAGTGCCCGGAGCACGCCGAGGCTCTGCGGCCCCATGGGGACGATGCCCATCGCCCCGAGGCCGGCGGACGCGACCACGTTGGCGGCGAGGTGCCAGCCGCGCTGCGTGCCCAGCCAGTCGATGGCGGGGGCCCACACGAACTTCCAGATGTGGGGCATGAGCCAGATCGCAAACAGCCCCGCGACGTCCCCGTCGGAGACGCCGGCCCGCCCCGCGAGGCCACCGACGGTCACCGCGACGAACGCACCGCCGGCCCCGTACGGGAGAAAGAGGAAGAGGTAGAAGAACGCCGGCGGGACGAGGTGGAGCGTTTCGGGCGGGGCCGTGGCCGCGCGCGGCGTCGCGTCCCTCGGTGTCTCCCACATCCTGGCGTTCCCTTCTCGTGGGTCCGGCCGCCGAAGGTAGCCCATCGGGGATCGGGAAGCGACCGCGATCCGGCGACGGAGCCCTCTTCGGTCAGCTCCACGGGAACGGGCACGACACCGAGGCCGAGCAGGTCGCCGAGGCGTAATCCCATGCCCATGCCCCAGACCGACGGGCTTTACGTGTCCGTCTCGCAGATCAAGGCGTGGCTCCTATGTTCGCGGCCATTTGAACTCCGCCATGCGGCAGCGTGGCGCCACGCTCGAGGAGGCGGCTGAGAAACTCGGCCTCTCCATCAGCACGGTGTTCTCCTGGCTGAAGGCTCTTGGGCTCTAGCTTGCGGACCGAGCTGGCGGGCTAGCCCTGCGATCGCTTCTGCAGCGCTACCTGCGAATCGCCGAACCTCGACTTCGAGATCGTCGTGCGCCTCGACGTCTCGCCAGTATCGCTCGGCCCAGCGAGCCGCTTCAGGCCACACATCCATCGTGGCAAGAGTCGGTGATGCCGGAGCGAATGGGCGGGTTCCCACGACGTCGCCGGACGGGGCCAGGGTCATCGGCAGCATGTCGTACGCCGGAGCGAGCCGCAGTGCACCGTCACCCGAGACAAAGAATGTCAGGTTTCCGAAGTGGCGGTCGGTATTCCCGATGAGTTGACCAAATACGTCGAGCCAGCGTACGCGGGAGGCGTCCTCGGACGACAACGAGAACGGCTTCTGCTGAAGGAACGGAATCGCCGCAGTCCAGGAGCTCGGGCTCCCGAAGTACTCGTTGTTCAGTGCACTCAGCGACAGCACGGCTCGTCGACCGCGAACCCCCACCCTGTCGAAGCGCTCAACTTCGAAGAACCGCCAGCCCTCGATGTCCATGCACTTCGCAGGCGATGCAGCGCGGCCAGCTGCGGTGACAGTTTCGAGCGCCTTCCACTCGCACCAAAGAAGGTCGCGCCAGCGTCGAATGGCTCCGGATTCGGCCTGTGCAGCGTACTTCACGAGCACGTGCCGGCCTTGCGAAAGTGTGCCGAACTTCGGGCGCTCACCGCCGGCGGATGAGCCCGCTGCTTCGATCGCGGAACGGCGGGCAAGCCTGGGGTAGGCTTCCGGCTCGATGTCGTTCTGGACTTGCTTCATGAAGCGATTCAGGGATTCGTCTCCAACGATCAAGTCCCCGACGCAGTCTTCGCCGCGCATGGCAAGGGCCACCAGGCGGTTGTCATCTGACCAATCAGAAATGCTGGGCGGAAGGCGGAGTTCTGGGAATCGCGCCGAAAATGCGCGCCCCAAGTAGCCTTGCGGCGACATGTCCACGAGAGCTGGAGGTAGGCCCTCAAACAGCCTGCCCCCGCCACCTCGCTCCCAGAATGTCCGGTGGCCCCAGAGAAGGCGAAGTTGCCCTGTCGCGTGGACCACTCCTTCTGTATCCACTCTGTAGATGGGCAGTTGCCGCCCGAGCCCTTCAAGAAGTCGGGTCCGCGCGTACCGGGTCGCTCTCGTCTTCCCGATTCGGAAGACGGTCTCGCCCGCCTCGGCAACCAGATGCGCCAACGTTGGAGGCGAGACTCGCAGCTCCGCACGCAGGGCAGCGGGGCGGGCGATGCCAGCCACCGAGAGCGCGCTCAGAAGGTCTTCTACTCGTGCCACACTGCTAATGAAATAACTAACGAATCTTGGATTGTCAACACCTGCAATACCGGCCGGTTGTGGCATAACACCAGGATCATCATCTAACGAATCCTCTAACTAGATTGTTACCAAGAATAAAGCTGAAGCGCCTCCCTCGAGATGGACGCAGTCCAGAGCCGTGCAGCCCTCAGGCCGCCGCCCTACAGTGCCCCGCTCGGACCCGTGTCTGGGCTGGCCCTGCTACTTCAGGCGCGCATCCCAACCTTCCGGCGTCGCCCTTCACCGCTTCGCAGGCTCCTCGGGGCTTCACCCCTACTGTCCTGCTTCGCCGCTCACGGGAACTGGGCGTTTCCACCTCCGCACTCAGCCAGTCCGTCCGGCAGCTCGAGGCCCGTCTCGGGACCACGCTGCTCACACGGACGTCGCGGTCGGTCGCGCCCACGGACGCTGGGCAGCGCCTTCTCGAACACGCTGGGGCCGCGGTGGACCAGGCGCTGGAGTCGCTGAAGACGGTGACTGCCCAGCCCGGCGAGGTGACTGGCCGGGTCCGGCTCTCGGTGCCGACCCTCGCGGTGCCGCTCGTCCTCGCTCCCCTGCTTCCTCGGTTCGCCGAACGCCATCCGAAGGTGGAATCGATTCGTCAACATCGTGGCCGAGGGCATCGACGCCGGTATCCGCCTCAGCGAGTCCATCGAGCGCGACATGGTCCAGGTGCGGCTGACCGGGCCGGCCCGCTTCGTCGTGGCGGCCGCCCCCTCCTACCTCGAGCGGCACGGCGCCCCGCAGGGCCCCCAGGACCTCCTCCAGCACGACTGCGTCGGCATCCGCGTGTCGGCGGGCGGCTCGTCTACGCGTTCGAGCCACACATCGCGGACGATCTGCGCCGCGGACGCTTGCGCCTCGTTCTCGAGCCGTACGCGGCGGCCGTGCCGGGGTTCTTCCTGTACTTCCCCAGCCGGGCGCAGGTATCGCCCGCGCTACGGGCGTTCGTGGATGTAGCTCGCGAGTTGGCGCCGCAGGCGAAGCGGCCGAAGAGTTGAGCAGCGACCCCCACCTCTGCGACGTTCTGGCCGAGGACCGGCGTGAGGTTCTCGTCGATGAGGAGCTTCACCCTTCACCGCGAACGAGCTGGAGCCGCTTCGGGCGCCCCCGGGGACGCCCCAGCGCGACGAACATCCTGGCGAACTCGACGTCGTCCGCCTTGAGCGCCGGGTAGTCCTGCAGGATCTCCACAGTGGGCTCTCTTGCCGCTCGGCCCCCGACAAACCGCACCGAGATGCGCGTTCCCTCGAAGATGGGCTCTCCAGAAAGGGTGTCGGCTCGCGACACCGCCCGGGCCCTGCCGCGCTCGAAGAGGGTCACGCGAGCCTCGACACGCTTCACCAGGTCGGAGATCGGCAGGATGACCGGGACGCCGCCCTCGAGCACCAGCCGCTGGGACTCACGCCTCCAGCGGCCTCGGCGCGCGGCACCCCGGGCGAGGAGATCGAACAGGTCCCGGCGATCCTTGCGGGGGAGCTCGATGGGCAACTCGGCGACCAGGCAGAAGTAGACCAGCTCCTGGGGGGAGAAGCGCCTCGCCCCCGCGGCGGTCCTGGAGGCCCGGACGACCTGGGAAGCGAGTTCGTGCCGGATCACCTTTTCCGTCACTCCCGACAGCACGGCCGCCTCCTTCAGGCTCAGGCCGCTGGACGATTCGCGAGCAGGGATCGTATTCATGACCACACTTCGGTCATGTTTATACTGGGCGGGCGGTCGCGGCGCAAGGAGGAGACGGCCAGGGTGGAACGCGCCGCGCGTCCGGACACGGGGAGCAACGGACAGCGCCTCGTTCCCCTCGACGCCGAGCGACAACCAGCCCGCCTACCTTG
>CAIOAK010000152.1 GCA_903855945.1 uncultured Anaeromyxobacter sp. | reverse complement strand
GTCTTTTGCGGGATGGATTTCCTCTCGCCAGACCCAACATTATCGATCCCCTCGAGTTGCGCCTCCGGGACGAGCGCCACCAGCTCTTGGCGCAGTGCCATCTCATCCGCACTCTCGCACAGTTCCACAAGCTTCGATATACCCGCCGAGACACTCTCGGGATTGACTTCCGGAATCTTCCCGACGAAGACCTTATCGTGCCTTGTTTTCTCCACCCTATCCGCGCTCGTTCCCAGCTCCTCGAAGAGCTTCTCCCCGGGCCGGATGCCGGTGAAGACGATGTCGATCTCCTCGTATGGCTTGAACCCGGAGAGCGTGATCA
Organism: uncultured Anaeromyxobacter sp.; assembly: GCA_903855945.1. Classification (GTDB taxonomy): domain Bacteria; phylum Myxococcota; class Myxococcia; order Myxococcales; family Anaeromyxobacteraceae; genus CAIOAK01. The sequence continues at coordinate 4,873 of CAIOAK010000152.1, read as the reverse complement.
TGTCGGCCGCAAGATCGACGATCTTCACCGGCTCGCCCATGTCCAGGATGAAGATCTCGCCTCCCTTCCCCAGAGCGCCCGCCTGAAGGACGAGCTGCGCCGCCTCCGGGATCGTCATGAAGTAGCGGCGCATCTCCGGGTGGGTCACCGTCACCGGACCGCCCCGCGCGATCTGCTCGCGGAACCTCGGAATGACGGACCCCGTCGAACCGAGGACGTTTCCGAACCTCACCGCGACATAGTGCGTGGGGAACCGCCGATCCAGCATCTGGACCACCAGCTCCGCCACCCGCTTCGTCGTCCCCATGATCGAGGTGGGGTTCACCGCCTTGTCCGTCGAGATCATGATGAACGTCTCGGCCCCGAACTCCCCTGCCATCTCGGCCACGGTCAGTGTCCCGAGGACTCGCCCAGCTCTACGAGTACACGAACGCCCACTTCCTCGCGGACACCCTCCTGATGCGGCTCCACGCGTACCCCGAGTACGCCGCCCACACCGAGGAGCACGACCGCCTCGTCGAGAGCCTGGACTCCCTCCGCCTGACCTTCGACTCGGGAGAGACGGCCATGACGCTAGATGCGATCGAGGAGCTGCGCAGCTGGCTCGCCGTCCACATCCAGGGGATGGACCTGCGCCTATCGACCTACGTCGCCGAGAACGGCATCCCGGTAATCCGGAGATAAGGGGCGCTCCGCGCCTACCGGAACGGAACCGGCGGCGCGGGCGGCGCGAGCGGGAGGATGCGCGGGCTGTTCGAGGCGTTCTCCACCGGCGTCAGCGCCCCGACCACGCGGCCGGAGCCGGACCCGGCCCCCTCGAGGGTGACCATCACCCGGTCCTGCGGGAACGTTCCCAGCGAAAACCCGTCCGGCCCGTTCCAGAGGTCATTCACCTGGACCTTCTGGTAGGCCGAGAGCGAGAAGGTCTTCTCGCCCAGGAGACCCCCCTCGACGGCGGAGAGGAGACGGACCTTCACCGTGGCGTTACCTCCCGCCACCTCGGTCAGGATCAGGTTGACCCGCTCGCGGTCGTTCTTGTCCAGCCCCGGGTAGAGGACGTAGCCGGACGTTCCGGAGACCGCCTCCGGCGACGAGGCCGAGTACCCGGCGAACTCCGCGCTCTTCGTCCCCTTCGTCGCGTCGAGCAGGTTCACCGGCGTCGAGACGACCGCGCGCGCCACGATCGACGACGTGGCCCCCGTGATCCGGAGGGTTCCCGAGGTGTTGGACTCGGGGGAGAAGAGGAACAGCCTCCGGATCACGTCGTTGCCGTAGCCGATCGGCAGGGAGCCCCTCGCCGCGATCGTCACCTCCTTGGCGGTCTCCCCGCTCACGGCGGCCCCGAGCGCGTCGGTGCCCGCATAGGCGTAGACGAGGCGGAGCGTGACCGGGGAGAGCGTGACGTTCGCGATCGACAGGTCGGTCGTGAAGTACGAGCCGTTCCCCCGGGCGTGGACGATCGAGGGGATCACGACGGTCTCCGCCGGCCGGGGGGCCGAGGGGACGCCCGTGACGACGGAGAAGCTGGCCGAGTCGTTGTCGATGACGGTCCCGATCGCCGTCACGCGGCCCGTCCCGGCAACCGGCTCGACCCAGAGCGAGGCCGCCTCGAACGACGCCGCCTCGAACGAAGCTATCCCCAGCTTCTCGGCCAGCGGGAACTGGACGCTCCCGAGCGGAGGGACGTCGGCCGTCACCGACGCCGTCTCCTTTCCCGTCCAGTCGAAGAGCCGGAGGGCGACACGGGCCGCCGACCCGGACGTCTCGGCCAGGATGACGTTCGTCCGGAAAGCCGGCGTCGCCTTCACCCCCGCCAGGACGAGCGGGGCGTCGCCCCCGCCGGTCGCCGCCCAGGCGGCCGTCACCGGGATCTCGGTCTCGTAGGGGGTCCCGCTCCCGGCCTCGCCGCGGGCCGTTGTCCGGAGGGGCTGAGCAGCTAGCCTTCGGCAAGCCCTCTCGCGTACAAGGTACTCCCGATCACGGGAACGTGTCTCGGTCAGTCTTACGTTAGAGGCCAGATTGGCCGCCCCTGCGTGCCCCGTCGTCGATCCCCACCCGGAATCTGGTCGCCGTGACGAGCCGCGAGGCGCGGGAGTTCCGCCTCGCGTCCACAGCACGCTGACAGTGCCGTGCTCCATCCCCATCGCCACCAGGCCGGCCGGCCGAGAACCCTGACTTACACTTCAAGGCTGGCGTGGAGGACCCGTGAACGTCTGTGGAGCGGTTGTGGTCCGGGACCTATGCATCGGATGCGGAGTATGCGTCGGAGCCTGTCCCTTCGGATGCATCGAGATGGTTTGGAGTTCCGTCGGGCTTCTGGAGCCGGTCGAGATAAAGACGTGCCCTCCGGGATGCGATCGATGCCTGAAGGTCTGCCCGTTTCTAGACGGTGAGGACGACGAAAGTAGCCTGGCGAAGAAGCTGTTCGCGGGTGTCGAACGGATCCAGCAGTCTGCCGCGGTCGGGTACCACCTAGGAGCCTTCGTGGGGGCGGCGAGGAGGGGCTATCGGGAGATCGGAGCCTCGGGAGGCGTTGCAAGCTGGTTTCTGGCCGCGCTGATTGAAAGGAACATAGTGGACGCGGTGATCGCTGTCGGCGCGACGGGCGATCCAAACTCATTGTTCTCCTATCAGGTGCTGGACTGCCCCGAAGCCGTAAGGAAGGCTGCGAAGTCGAAATACTATCCGGTGGAAATCGGCGGGGCGATGCGTGAGGTACTGGCACGGGAGAAGCGCTATGCGGTCGTCGGCCTTCCGTGCACCATAAAAGGGCTCAGGCTTGCGGCGCGGGCCGATGTGCGGCTCCGGCGCCGTCTCGTCGTCATGTCGGGGCTGGTATGCGGCAAGACGAAGAGCCGGAGCTATACGGAGTACCTGGCGAGAAAGGCGGGCGCCGATTCGAAACGGCTCGCTTTCGTCGACTTCCGAGGGAAGCGCGCGGGACACCCCGCTTCGGATTACGAGCTGCGCGTCCGGGACGAGGGCAACGAGCAGGAGCACCGCCTACCTTGGTCCGCGGGCTCCGGAAGGGTGTGGAACTCCAGTATGTTCACGCCCAGAGCATGCCTATTCTGTGACGACATCTTCGCCGAGACCGCCGACGCGGTCTTCATGGACGCGTGGCTCCCGGCGTACAGCATCGACAGCCGAGGCACCAGCATCGTGGTGGTGCGCTCGCTCCTGGCGAGAGACATCGTCCTGCGGGGCCTGATCGACAGTGAGGTGGAGCTCGAGACGCTCGGGATCGATCAAGTCGAGGCCAGCCAGGCCGGTGTGATCGCGGAGAAGCGTGACGCCCTGCGGAAGAGGCTCTGGATGGCGAGGCAGGCAGGCGAGGCCGTCCCGCGGAAGCGCGTGGGACCGCGCCGACCCTGGATCGTCGCGCGGGCGCGGCTACGGGTGCAGGAGGCCATCCGCAACGAGAGCCTGACGGGGTGGGTCGCCATGGGACGGGACGTCTCCCGGCTGGACGCGAAGATCGATTCGTCCTGGCGACGGCTTCTCGGCCTTCGGCGAGTGGAGAGGCTCTTCGAGCGGGGGCGACGTGCCGCCGGGAAGGTCCTTCGCGACATCCTGAGGCTCGGGCACGCGGTCGGGTGCGGGCGAGCGCCGGCGCTCGAGGCGCCGGGACCGGGAAGGACCTCCTCGAGGCGCATCGAGACGGGAGTTCCATCTGCGGGTCGAGGGTCGCGAGGAGAGGATCGAGGCAGTTCCTGACCTCAGCATCAAACCTCTCCAAGTCGCAGTACCGGGCTGGACCCGGGCCCTGGGCCCTTCAGCCCCCGATCACGTCCGACCCCGTCGTTCCCCTGGTGCGACGAAGCTATAGCCCTTCCGCCGTCTGGCCAGCTCTCCGAGGAGATCCTCGAGGGCGCCTTCCTGGGTCTCGCGCCAGCGGCACGCGTCCGCGTATGCCAGCCGTCCCAGCGCTTCGCGCTTCTCCTCGCTGTCGAGGAGCGCGACCAGCGCCTGTGCAAACGCGCCGGGGTCGCCGTCCTCGACCACAACCATCCCGTTCGTGTAGGCCGCGTCGAATCCCCGAGCGCCGGTCCGGGTGGTCACGGCGGGCACTCCCAAGGCCATCCCATCCAGCATCTTGATGCTGATGCCAGTTCCGCTCAGGGTCGGGTTGACGGAGATGGGACCTCGCTGAAACCCGACCCGCAGGTCCTCGACCTTGCCGAGCTTGTCGAGGAGCGGATGGTCCGGTACGGCGCCGCAGATCCCCCCAATCAGCTGGAGGCGAAACCGCGGCACCCGATCCACGACCGCCGGGCAGATCTCCCTCATGAACCAGGCTAACGACTCCTTGTTCATGGAGTACTCGCTCCCGAGGAAGGTCGCCGCGACGGGGCGGTATGAGTCCAAGGGGCTCGCGGGCTCGAGCAGATGGCTGACGAGGCGGCACGAGACCCCGGAGCCGGCAAGGACCTCCCGGAACTCGAGGCACTCCTGCGGCTGAATGGCCAGCACGACGTCGGCCCTCCGGAGGCCGCGAAGCTGCTCCTCCATGGTCAGGTGGACGGTTTCCGCCGTCGCGCCCGACAGGAGGTGGCGATTCACTAGGGAGTCGTGGGTATCAACGACCTTGGGGACCCCCGGGCCGAAGGCCGACAGGGCCCAGGAGGAGAACAGGTACTCGACGACGACGACGTCGAAGCGCTCCCGTGCGTCGAGGGCTCCGGACTGAAGGACGAACTCCGGCTCGAATGTGTCGTCGAGGCCGCGCGCTGGGGCCCGTTCGTCCCGGATCGCCATCCGCCAGACGCGCGAGGCCCTCGAGACGATTCGGCGAAGGGCATACCGCGCGCGAACGGGAACCGTCCGCTCCAAGGCCTGGAGGGTCTGGTTCTCATACTGGTCACGCGACCTC
>CAIOAK010000151.1 GCA_903855945.1 uncultured Anaeromyxobacter sp. | reverse complement strand
GGCCGCGGTGGCCACCGGCGAACACGGCAAGGAGGGCGAGATCCTGCGCTACGTCTTCTGGCACAGCCTCGTGCTCGCCTGCCTCGTCGGCGTCCTCGTCTTCTGCCAGCACAACTTCTTCCCCTGGATGATCCCGCACTAACCGAGGCAACTTGGGCAAGGTCGGGCTCTTCATCCCCTGCTACGTCGACCAGTTCTACCCCCGGGTAGGACTGGCGACGTTGCGCATCCTGCGGGGCCTCGGCCTCGAGGTCGAGTACCCGCGGGACCAGACCTGCTGCGGGCAGCCCATGTTCAACACGGGCTGCTCGAAGGAGGCCCGCCCCCTGGCCGAGCGGTTCGTGCGGCTCTTCTCCGGATTCGAGGCGGTGGTCGCTCCGTCGGCCAGCTGCGTCTCGATGGTGAAGCTGCACTATCCCGAGCTGCTCGGGGAGACCTCGGAGGTGATGGCGCTGGCAGGGCGCACCTTCGATCTCTCCGAGTTCCTCGTGGACGTCGTGAAGGTGACACGGGTGGACGGGGAGTACCCCCGCAAGGTGGGGCTCCACCGCAGCTGCCACGGCATCCGCGAGCTTCGCGAGTCGAGTTCCAGCGAGCGGATGGACCCCCCGTTCGACAAGACCCGGCAGCTCGTGTCGCAGCTCCGCGGCATCGAGCTGGTGGAGCTGGAGCGCCCCGACGAGTGCTGCGGCTTCGGCGGGACCTTCGCCGTGAACGAGCCGGCCGTCTCCTGCATGATGGGGCGCGACCGGATCGCCGATCACGTCCGCGCCGGCGCCGAGGTCATCGCCGGCTACGACATGTCCTGCCTCATGCACATGGACGCCCTGGCCCGCCGGGACGGTACCAAGGTGCCGGTCGTCCACGTGGCCGAGATGCTCGAGACGGCGAGGCTCTTCCGGTGATCCACGATCATCCCCGGAAGGCCGAGGCCTTCACCCGCGACGACGAGCGGGCCCACTGGCACGACAAGGCGCTCTGGTTCGTCCGGGTGAAGCGGGACCGGGGCGCGGCCACGGTGCCCGAGTGGGAGGCGCTCCGCACCGCCGCGGAGGGCATCAAGGTCCACACCCTCTCCCGGCTGCCCGACTACCTGGAGGAGTTCGAGCGGAACGCCACCCGCAACGGCATCCAGGTGCACTGGGCCCGGGACGGCGCCGAGCACAACCGCATCGTCCACGGGATCCTGGAGCGGCACGGCGTCACCCGGATGGTGAAGTCGAAATCGATGCTCACCGAGGAGTGCCACCTCAATCCCTACCTGGAAGGTCGGGGGATCGAGGTGGTGGACACCGACCTGGGCGAGCGCATCGTGCAGCTGGCCGGCGAGCCGCCGTCGCACATCGTCATGCCGGCCATCCACCGGAAGAAGGAGGAGATCGGCGAGCTCTTCCACGAGAAGCTGGGCACGCCCAGGGGGCTCTCCGACCCCACCGTCCTCACCGAGAAGGCGCGCCAGCACCTGCGCGAGAAGTTCCTGGGGGCCCAGGCCGGCCTCACCGGGGTGAACTTCGCCATCGCCGAGACCGGCGGGTTCGTGGTGGTGACGAACGAGGGCAACGCCGACATGGGCACCACGCTGCCCCCGGTGCACATCGCCTCCATGGGCATCGAGAAGATCATCCCGCGCCTCGCCGACATGGGCGTGTTCACGCGGCTGCTGGCCCGGAGCGCCACCGGCCAGCCGGTATCGTCCTACACCACCCACTTCCACGCGCCGCTCCCCGGCGGCGAACTCCACGTGGTCATCGTGGACAACGGCCGCACGGAGATGCTCTCCGAGGCCCACCGTCGCAAGGCGCTCTGCTGCATCCGCTGCGGCGCCTGCCTCAACACCTGCCCGGTCTACCGGCGCAGCGGGGGCTACAGCTACAGCTACCTCATCCCGGGTCCCATCGGCTCGGTGCTCGGTCCGCACCGCGATCTGGCGGCCCACGCCAGCCTCCCCTTCGCCTCCAGCCTCTGCGGCTCCTGCACCGACGTCTGCCCGGTGAAGGTGGACCTGCACCACCAGCTGCTCCTGCTGCGGCAGGAGGTCGGCGAGGAGAAGCTCCTCCCGCTTCCGAAGCGCGTGGGCATGAAGGTCGCCGCCTGGGCCATGGCCCGGCCGGGGGTCTTCCGCGCCGGTGGCCGGTTCGCCCGATGGGTGCTGCGGGTCGCGCCTTTCCTGGCACGCATCGGGCCGGGGGCCATCTGGACGAAGGGGCGCGAGCTGCCGCAGGCGCCCCGCGAGAGCTTCGCCGACCTGTACGATCAGGAGATGGCCCGGAAGCCGGAGGTGCGCCCGTGAACTCGCGGGAGACCATCCTGGCCGCGCTGCGCGCCACGAACACGGCCCCCGTCCCGTCCCCGCGCCACCCCACGCCGGTGCGGCAGGGAGATCCGGTCGTCCGGTTCCTCGAGTCGGTGAAGGTCGTGGGCGGCCAGTCCTACCGGGTGCCCGACGCAGCGGCGCTCGCCGCCGCGGTCGCCTCGCTCCCGGTCTGGTCCTCCCCGCGCAGGGCCTCGCTCGTGCCCGATCTCCCCGGGGGCACCGTTGACCTGGAGGCGATCGTCGATCCGCACGAGCTCGCCGACCTGGACGTGAGCGCCATCCCCGGGGAGCTGGGGGTGGCCGAGAACGGGGCGGTCTGGGTGAAGGGGGAGACCCTCCGGCCGCACCGCGCGGTCTTCGTCATCCCCGAGCACCTCATCCTGGTGGTCCGCGCCCAGGACATCGTGAACGACATGCAGGAAGCCTACGGGCGAATCACGCTGCCGCGCCCCGGCTACGGCCTCTTCATCTCGGGGCCGTCCAAGACGGCCGACATCGAGCAGTCGCTCGTCATCGGCGCCCACGGCGCGCGGTCGTGCGCGGTCTTCGTGGTCGGGTAGGGGCGGCCGGGGCGGCCGGGGCTTCCCGGTCGAGCTTCTCCTCCACCGAGCGCATCTTGCCCGCGATGGTGTGCTCCTTGTCCCGGCGGTCGTCGATCTTCACGAAGGTGGAGACCCGCACGGCGCCCTCCTGGAAAGGGGACTCGTGCATCTCCCGGATCACGGCCAGGATCCGGTCGAGATCCCCCTCGAGGATCGTGCCCATGGCGGTGAGCTGGTGGGTGATCCCGCTTCGCCGCAGGATGCGGTGCACGCCCGCCACGTAGCGCGAGACGCTCGGCGTCGCGGTGCCGATGGGGGTGATGGTGAGGAAGACGACAGCCATGATGGACCTCCCTGCGGTCGGAACGGCCTAGCCGGGTGTTCCCTCTTCGCCCAGCGTTGCGAGGTCGGCCGGCTGCCCCAGCAGGATGAGCACCGACCCCCCGGCGACGATCGAGTCCTCCGGGGGGCTGTAGGAGAACCGACCCCCCGCCGCCCCGGGCTCCCGGACGGCGAGGAGCAGGATGCGGCGGGCGACGAGGCCGAGATCGGCGACCGGGCGCCCGACCCAGGTGGAGTCGCCCGGCACGGGGATCTCCGCGATCCGGAGCGGCTGCTCCTTGTTGCGCAGCATCACGTCGAGGAATGTGGTCACCTCGGGGCGCAGCATCTCGGAGACCATCCGCAGGCCGCCCATCACGTTGGGTGAGACCACGCAATCGGCGCCGGCGCGGCGTAGCTTGGCCTCGGCCTTCACGTCGATGGCCTTCGCCACGATGCGCAGCGAGGGGTTGAGGGCCCGGGCGGTGACCGTGACGTACAGGTTGTCCTTGTCGTCGGTGAGGGCCGAGATGATGCCGCGCGCCCGGCCGATGCCGGCCTGCTCCAGCACCTCGTCGTGGGTGGCGTCCCCGACCACGGCAGCGCCGCCGTGGAGGCGCGCCGCCTCGTGGGCCACCGCCTCGGAGACGTCTACCACCACGAACGGGGTCCCGAGCTGCGAAAGCTCCCGGATGGCGTGGATGCCGGTGGAGCCGGCGCCGCACACCACCACGTGGTCCAGCATCTTCTCGAGCTGCGAAGTCATGCGACGCCTCCACCCCAGGCCGAGCACCTCTCCCTCGACGAGGAAGGCGGTGATCGAGGCCATGAACCACCACAGGAAGACCGTGCCCGTCACGACGAGCAGGAGCGTGAACGGGCGCCCGAGCGGGACGTCGTTCACCGGGATGATCTCCCCGAACCCCACCGTGGCCACCGTCGTGACCGTCATGTAGGCGCAGTCGAAGAAGGACCAGCGCCCGCCGCCGATCAGCCAGTAGCCGGTCGAGCCGACGAGGGCCGTCGCCGTGAGCGCGGCCAGTGGGGCGAGAAGTCGCCGGAAGGGCATCCCGGCTCAGTGTACCCCCCCCGGAAGCGGGGAAGGGGGCACACCCCTCCTTGCCGCAACGCGGCATGGGGGATACGCTGGAATGCTCGATTGCTGAGGCTCAACGACATTCTCGACAAGGTCGCCGCCTACCACCCCGCGGCCGACCTCGACCTCATCAAGAAGGCCTACGTCTACTCGGCCAAGGTGCACCAGGGGCAGATCCGGAAGTCGGGCGAGCCCTACCTCGTCCATCCCCTCGAGGTGGCTGGAATCCTGGCCGAGCTCCGGCTCGACGAGGCCTCCATCGTCACCGGGATGCTCCACGACACCATCGAGGACACCCTGGCCACCCGGGAGGAGATCTCCGAGCTCTTCGGGGAGGAGGTGGCCGACCTGGTCGAGGGCGTCACCAAGCTCTCCCAGTTCTCGGCCGGGAACACCAAGGAGGAGAAGCAGGCGGAGAACTTCCGCAAGATGGTCGTGGCCATGGCCAAGGACATCCGCGTCCTGCTCGTGAAGCTGGCCGACCGCATCCACAACATGCGGACGCTGGAGCACATGGCGCCGGAGAAGCAGGAGCGCATCGCCCAGGAGACCATCGACATCTATGCGCCGCTCTCCAACCGGCTGGGGATGCAGTCGGTGAAGAGCGAGCTCGAGGACCTCTCCTTCAAGTACCTCCGGCCCACCGAGCACGGCGACCTGCTGGAGCGGGTGACGAGCAAGGCCAAGGAGCGGGACCGCTTCGTGGAGGAGGTGGTGAAGCTCATCCAGGATCGGCTGGCCGAGAACGGCATCCAGCCCAAGATCTACGGACGGGTGAAGCACCTGTATTCCATCTGGCGCAAGATGCACGATGGCGACCTGCCCTTCGAGCAGATCCACGACCTGGTGGCCTTCCGGGTCATCGTGGGCTCGGTGGCCCAGTGCTACGAGGCGCTCGGGCTCATCCACTCCTTGTGGAAGCCGATCCCGGGGCGCTTCAAGGACTACATCGCCATCCCCAAGCCCAACCTGTACCAGTCGCTCCATACCACCGTGGTGGGGCCGCGGGCCGAGCGCATCGAGATCCAGATCCGCACCGAGGAGATGCACCGGGTGGCGGAGCAGGGCGTGGCGGCCCACTGGAAGTACAAGGAGATCCCGCGGGACGGGAAGGGCAAGCTCCCGGTTCGCGCCAGCGACGCGGAGCAGTTCGGCTGGCTGCGGCAGCTCCTGGAGTGGCAGAAGGAGCTCTCCGACCCCACCGAGTTCCTGGAGACGGTCAAGGTCGACCTCTTCGCCGACGAGGTCTTCGTCTTCACGCCCAAGGGGCACGTGAAGAGCCTGCCGCGCGGAGCCACCCCGCTCGACTTCGCCTACTCGGTCCACTCCGAGATCGGCCACAACTGCGTGGGCGCCAAGGTGAACGGCAAGATCGTCCCGCTCCGCTACCGGCTGAAGAACGGGGACACCGTCGAGATCCTCACCTCGCCCCACGCGCAGCCCTCCAAGGACTGGCTCACCTTCGTGCGGACGAGCCGCGCCCAGGCCCGCATCCGGCAGTTCATCCGCCAGGCGGAGCACAAGCGCTCCCTCGAGATCGGGAAGGAGGTCGCCGAGCGGGAGCTGCGCCGCTACGGCGTCTCGCTCTCCCGCTCCCAGAAGGACGGCTCGCTGGAGAAGGCGGCCAACGGCCTGGGGCACCGGACCGGCGACGAGCTGCTCATGGCGATCGGCTACGGGAAGCTGGACGCGGCCCAGCTGGTCCGGGCGCTCGTGCCCGAGGACAAGCTCGCCACCCCGACCGAACCGGGGGTCGCGAGCCGCCTCACCGAGATCTTCCGCAAGGTGGCGCGGCGCCCCGCCGGTGGCGTGCGCATCAGCGGCATCGAGGACGTGCTCGTCCGCTACGGGAAGTGCTGCAACCCGGTCCCGGGCGATTCGATCGTGGGCTTCATCACCCGCGGGCGTGGCGTCACCGTGCACACCGCGCGCTGCGAGAAGGGGCTCGCGACCGATCCGCTCCGGCGCGTGGACGTCTCCTGGGACGTGAAGGGGGATACGAAGCGGCTCGTCTCCGTCCGGGTGGTGAGCGACGACCGGCCCGGGATGCTGGCCCGCGTCTCCCAGATCTTCAGCGAGGCCGGGGTGAACATCGCCCAGGCCGACGTGCGCGCCGGCACCGAGCGCGCCGTGCTCTCCTTCGAGGTCTCGGTGCAGGACCTGAAGCAGCTCACCTCGGTGATCCGGAGCCTCGAGAAGGTGGAAGGTGTCCACTCGGTCGAGCGCGCCTGACCCCAAACCCGCAAGGAGGACCCCGTGCGCCGGACCGTCGCCAGCCCCCACGCCCCGAAGGCCATCGGACCCTACAGCCAGGCCGTGATCACCCGCCACGCCGATGACATCCAGATGCTCCACGCCGCGGGGCAGATCCCCATCGATCCGGCCACGGGCGAGCTCGTGGCCGGCGACATCGTCGCCCAGGCGGAGCGGGTGATGGAAAACGTGGCCGCCGTGCTGGCCCACGCGGAGATGGAGTTCACCGACATCGTGAAGACCACGGTCTTCCTGGTGGACCTCGCCGACTTCGCCGCCATGAACGAGGTGTACGGGCGGCGGTTCACGGCCGCCTTCCCGGCCCGCTCCACCATCCAGGTGGCGGCGCTGCCGAAGGGAGCGCGCATCGAGGTGGAGGTGCACGCGGTGAAGCATCCTTCCACAGCGGCGCGCTCCGCGCGCCGCAAGACCCGGCGGACCCCGAAGGCCACCCGGAAACCGTTGCGCAAGCCCGCCCGGAAGCCCGCCCGCAAGCGCCGCTAGCCCCGCTTCCGACATGAGGATCGCGGTCCAGCTGGTGGAGGTACTCGCGGTCTTCGTGGTGATCTTCTATCTCTACTGCCGGTCACCCGCGTTCCAGCCACTCACGCCCGACTGGCCGCGCACGCGCGGCAAGGTGCGGCTCTACCTCGTCTTCTCGGGCATCGCGATCCTGGGAAACTACCTCGGTGTCCCGGTGGTCGAGGGCCAGGCCATCGTGAACGCCCGCGCCGTCGGGTCGGTCCTGGCAGGCCTCCTCGGCGGTCCCGTGCTCGGCCTCCTCGTGGGCGTCACCTCCGGCATCCACCGCGTGACCGCGCTGGGCGGAGCGGCAGCGCTGGCGGGCGCAGTGGCAACCACCCTGGAGGGCGGGCTGGGAGGGCTCGTCCACCTGGCACTCCGCAGGAAGCCCGAGCAGCTCATGACGCCGAAGGTGGCGTTCCTCACCACCCTGGTCGGCGAGATCCTGCACATGGGGATCGTCCTGCTCCTGACCCACCCGTTCTCGCGTGCGGTGGCGGTCGTGGAGGCCATCGGACCGCCGATGATCGCCATGAACCCGCTGGGCGCAGCCCTCTTCATGACCGTGTTCCTCGAGCGGCAGCGGGAGGAGGACCGGGTCGGCGCCGCGTCCTCGGAGCGCGCCCTCAAGGTCGCGGAGCGCTCGCTCGAGCTCATGGCCCGCGGCTTCCGCCCCGAGGTGGCCGCCGAGCTCGCCACCATCGTGAAGGAGGAGACCGGCGTGGGGGCGGTATGCGTCACCGACACCGAGAGCGTTCTCGCCTGGTCCGGTCTGGGAGCCGACCACCACCGGGTGGGGAAGCCCGTCGCCTCCCGGTTCACGGCGCAGGCCCTGGACAAGAACGCGGTGGTCTTCGCCGACGGCGTGCAGCAACGGTACGGCTGCACCCTCTCCCCGTCCTGCCCGCTCGGATCGGTGCTCATCATCCCGCTCCAGGTGGACGGTACCATCGTGGGTACGGTGCAGCTCTTCGAGCCCCGGGGGCGCCGCTTCCTCAACATGAACCGGTCGCTCGGCAAGGGGCTCGGCACGCTCCTCTCCAGCCAGCTCCTCATCGCCCGGTACCAGGAGCAGAAGAGCCTGCTCGTCCTCTCCGAGCTGAAGCTGGCGCGCGCGCAGGTGAACCCGCACTTCCTCTTCAACGCGCTCGCCACCATCATCGCGATCCTGCGGAGGGATGCGGACCGTTCCCGCGATCTGCTCATCCACCTTTCGAACTTCTTCCGGAAGAACCTGAAGCGCCAGAGCGACATCTCCACGCTGGCCGAGGAGATGGAGCACGTCGGCGCCTACCTCGAGATCGAGAAGGCCCGCTTCGAGGGGCGGATCGTGGTGGAGACCGACGTGGAGCCCGCGCTCCTGCACCTCGAGCTCCCCGCCTTCACCCTCCAGCCGCTCGTGGAGAACGCCTTCAAGCACGGGATCTCGACCATGCTCGGCCCCGGGCGCGTCTCCATCCGGGCCCGCCGCGTGGAGGGAGCGGTGCTGGTCGAGGTGGAGGACGACGCCGGGGCCTGGGTCAAGCCGGCGGACCGGGCCGGGCTGGGCATGCAGATCGTCGACAAGCGGGTCAAGAATCTGTACGGCAAGGAGTTCGGCCTGAGCGTCGAGTTCCGCCCCCAGGAGTACACCCGCGTGTCCCTGCGCCTGCCTGCCGAAGGAGCCCCTGCGCCATGATGCGCGCGCTGCTCGTGGACGACGAGATGCACGCCCGCGAGGAGCTGGCGGCGCTCCTGCGCGAGACCGGGGCCTTCGAGATCGTGGGCGCGTGCGCGGATGCCGTGAGCGCGCTCCAGGCCATCCGGACCCGCCGGCCGGACGTGCTCTTCCTCGACGTCCAGATGCCGGTGGTGTCCGGCTTCGAGCTGCTCTCCATGATCGACGACGCCGACCTGCCCCGGGTGGTCTTCGTCACCGCCCACGACGAGTACGCGCTCCGGGCCTTCGAGGAGAACGCCGCCGACTACCTGCTCAAGCCGGTGGCGATCGAGCGGCTGGCCCGGACGGTGGAGCGGCTGCGGGTCGGCACGGGCTTCTCCGACACCGCCTCCCAGCTGCGCCAGGCCCTCCGCCGGATCCCATGCCAGGCGGGGCGATCCATCAAGCTCGTGGACGCGTCCGAGATCGAGTTCGCCCGGTCCAGCGAGGCCGGGGTCTACGTCGTCTGCGCGCGGGCCGAGTACTTCACCGAGCTCACCCTGCGCGTGCTCGAGGAGCGGGCCGGCCTGGTTCGATGTCACAAGCAGTATCTGGTGCGGATCGAGCAGGTGGAGGAGGTCCGCCTCGGCGAAGGGACGGCCACGCTCGTCACCCGTTCGGGGCGTGAGGTTCCGGTCAGTCGCCGCCTGCTACCCACGATCCGAGAACAGCTGGAGGGTTGATAAGGTCACAACGTTGTCGGCCCGCCGCCGGTCATCCGTCCCCGGCGACCGATCACCCGGATCCCTTCCCCGAGTCACCTCCATCGTGGCAATCGTTTCCGGTCCTTTCACCCCCGGAGCGATCCGCCCGACGGAGGCAAACCACATGGTCTGGACACAGATCTATTCACCCGTAGGCAACAACCTGTTCATCTCGGCGCTGGTGGCGGCGATCCCCGTCATCCTGTTGCTCGGGGCGCTGGCCTTCTTCCACGTGAAGGCGCACTGGGCGGCGGTGCTGGGCCTGGCAT
>CAIOAK010000150.1 GCA_903855945.1 uncultured Anaeromyxobacter sp. | reverse complement strand
TCGGCGTGGATCGGAAGCTGCTCCAGGGGAGCAAGTTCGGGGCCTATGTCGATCCCGACGACGGGGACCGCTGGCACCTGGCGTTCAAGAAGGCGCTGATCCAGAAGGAGAAGCAGTCCGTCGCCGTCCGGATCCGGCGGGCGGACGGGGCGACGGTGCATAGCTGGCTCGAGATCGTGCCCGTGCGCGCGGAGGCCGAGCCCCTCGTCCGGGTCGCCCTCGCCGACATCACGGAGTACACGCGGATGGAGGAGGAGTTGCGCGCTCTCCAGGCCCAGGTCACGCTGACCTCGCGCCTCGGGGCGCTGGGCACGCTGGTGACCGGGGTTGCCCACGAGATCAACAACCCGCTCTCGGCGGTGATGACGAACCAGGGGCTGGCGCTGGAGGTGATCCGCGAAGTCCGGGATCGACTTCGCGGCGGAACCCCGCCCGACCTCGACTCGGCGGCCGGGTCGCTCGACGGTGTCGTCGAGGCGCTGGAGGACGCCCAGGACGGGGGGCACCGCATCGAGCGGGTCGTGAAGGACCTCTCGACCTTCGGGAGTCCGAACGCCCAGCGCATCCGGACACGCCTGATCGACGTCGTGCAGGGATCGATGAGGTGGCTTCCGGCCACTGTGGCCGCCTCGGTGTCCATCCGGGTCGAGGATGGAGGCGCTCCCGACGTGACCGTGGCAACGGGGCAGCTCGAGCAGGTGATCGTGAACCTGATCACGAACGCGGCCAGGGCCGCCCGGGAAGGGGAGCGGGACACGGTCATCGTGCGACTCGGGCCGGGGAGCCACGGCACGGCGCGTCTCGAGGTGATCGACCACGGCGTCGGTATCCCCCCGGCCATCCTGGAACGCATCTTCGACCCGTTCTTCACGACCCGCCCGACCGGCGAGGGGCGAGGAACGGGGATGGGGCTCTCCATCTGCCACGCCATCGTCACCGCTCACGGCGGGACGATCACGGTGGAGAGCAAGGCCGGGAAGGGATCGACGTTCCGGGTGGAGTTGCCGGCCGTGCCGGGGGAAGAATGACCCACGGTCCCCTCGCTCGGCCGGTGCGTCTCTTCCACTACGCCGTCGCTGTCGTCGCTGCGAGCGTTGCCACAGCGCTGAAGGTCGCGCTGGCGGCCTACGTCGTCCCCACCTACATCCTCGCGTACCCGGCGGTGATGCTGACGGCAGTGGTGGGAGGCATGGGGCCGGGAGTCCTGGCCACCATCCTGTCGGCGGCCATGGCCTGGTACTGGCTGCTCCCCCCGGACGGAGGATTTCATCTCCCCTCCGTCCAGGAAGCGACGGGCCTGACGCTCTTCGCCGTCATGGGCCTCGCCGTGAGCCTGATGGCGGATCTCCTCCGGCGGTCGCAGGGCCGCGTGGAACGCCTGGAACAGGCGCACGCCATCCATGTCGCAGAGGAGAAGTTCCGCACGTACGTGGAAGCCGCTCCAGATGCCCTCTTCGTCGAGGATGCCCGGGGTCGGTTCCTGGACGCCAACCCGGCTGGACTGGACCTGCTGGGAATCGACCTCGGCACCCTGCGGGCGAGCACCGTTGCCGATTTCGTGCCCCCGGAGGATCGAGGCCTCGTTCGGCGGAAGTTCGAGGCGCTCGCCACCGTGGCCAGGATCGACTACGACCGAAGGTTCCTGAGGCCGGACGGCCGGCTCGTACATGCTCATGTCCGGGCCGTGAAGCTGGGCCCCGACCGCGTGATGGCCTACTGCAGGGACATCACCGAGCAGCGGGTGATGGAGCAGCGGATCGCGGTGACGACGCGGCTGGCTGCGCTGGGCACCCTGGTGACGGGCGTCGCCCACGAGGTGAACAACCCGATGACGGCGATCACGGCAGGCCTGGGCACCGTCGTGGAGGACGTCCGGCAGAATCTGGAGAAGCTGAGCCACGGAGAACAGCCAAGCCCGAGCACCCAGATCGAACAGTGCAGGGGGATCCTGGAGGTCCTCGGGGACGCCAGCGAAGCTGCGGCGCGAGTCGCCCGGATCGTGCAGGACCTCTCCATCTTCGGCGCACCCAGCCGGGAACGAGAACGGTTGCGACTCAAGGACATCGTCGCCGGGGCGATGCGCTGGCTCCCGAGTAGCGTCCACAACGCGGCCACGGTGAGCGTAGAGGACCTTGGGGCTCCCGACGTGAAGGCTTCTCAGGGGCAACTGGAACAGGTGCTCGTGAACCTCCTGACCAACGCGGCCAAGGGCACGCGCCCGGGAGCGAAGGGCACGATCCTGATCCGCATCTCGGCTGGTTCCCCCGGGATGACCCGCCTGGAAGTGGTGGACCACGGAAGCGGGATCGACCCTGCCAACCTGACCAAGATCTTCGATCCATTCTTCACGACCCGGTCGTCGGGGGAGGGGAGGGGTACCGGCCTCGGCCTCTCCCTCTGCCACGCCATCGTGGCGGACCACGGCGGGACCATCACGGTCGAGAGCGAGGTCGGCGAGGGGTCCACCTTCAGGGTGGAGTTACCTGCGGCGACCAAGTTCATCACCGATGACCGCTAGAAGTTGCGGGCGGCTCCTGCATGTCGAGGTGATCGACCACGGCGCCTGGCCGCGAACGTCCTGGCGCCGCAGGTGCTACTGTCCCGCCGGGAGGTCGCAATCGAGCGACTCCCACATGTGGTCGGAGGTTGCATGGCAAAGGTCATGAAGTCGACGGACTCGTCGAGTCTCGCAGAGGTGGTGGACCGGATCCTCGACAAGGGCATCGTGATCGACGCCTGGGTGAAGGTGTCGCTGGTAGGCATCGAGTTGCTCTCCATCGAGGCGCGCATCGTCATCGCCTCCGTCGAGACCTACCTCAAGTACGCCGAGGCGATTGGCCTGACCGCCGCCGCCGCCGCGCCGCACGCGTAGCAGCGCCCGGGAAGGAACGAGGGTCCCCATCATGAAGAGCCAGTTCACGAGCTTCACTCCCAGGAACATGGAAGCCATCGGCAACGAGATCACGGCGATGCTCGGCAAGTTCCGGGCGGAGCGGCGGGAGCGCGCGATGGCTGGCGACGAGGCCCGGAAGCTCTTCCGGAGCGAGCTCCGCTCCGGGGTGCGAGCCCTCCTCGACCGCTACCAGTTGACCCAGAAGAAGCTGGCGTCGGACATCCTGGCCGCGCGCAAGGCATTCCGGAAGTCGCGCCCCCGCAAGGCGCCAAGGCAGCGCCGGAAAGCGGCGGCCTAGCGGAAGGCGGTCGGCGGGGAGTTCTCCTCGATCACCTCGAACGGGAACGCGTCGAAGATGTTCCGGGCTTTCGACGAGGGAATCAACTGGGCCAATCCGGATCGGGAAGCGCTCGTGGATCTGGCCGCCGGGTACGGCCAGATCGTGGCGCGCGGAACGGCGAAGTGACGGAGATGGGCTGTCCTCATCCCAGATTCCAGCGACCGTCCGAACGACGCATGCGGAGAGTGAACCCGGTGTCGCGGGATTCATCTCGCACGCAGGTGGTGACCCGAACGGTTTCCAGGTGCCGCTCCCACCGACGCCGGAACCAGTTCAGGCTGTGCTTCTTGCGGTAGGCCGCCTGGCTCGCAAGCCGGGTGCGCTTCGTCAGGCCCAGGGTGGCCTTGACGGACTTCTGTGTCACCGAGCCGAAGTGGTGCAAGTAGGCCGTGCCAGCAGTCGCTCGGCGGAATCCAGCCTTCCGCGCCCGGCGGAAGAAATCGACATCCTCGTATCCCGCCAGTCCGAACGTGGTGTCGAAGAGTCCCACCCTCTCGAAGACTGCCCGTCGAACCATGAAGCAATCCCCGCCCCCGTCATCGGGTCGAGAGAGGCCCCTCATCTTCCCGACGAACTCGGCCGCGAACACCGGGAGATCGTAGTCCAGTTCGCCCTCTCCCGTGGCCGGGTGGACGATGTCGGTGCCGCTCCCGTCGGCGAACTCGCGGAGCCCTTCCATGAACCCTTTCGCGACGATCACGTCGTTGTTGATGACCACGACCCACTCGGCCCCCGAAGCCAGTACCGTCTCGACGCCCTGGTTCCAGGCGACGCTACAGCCCCGGTTCACCTCGCTGGAAATCACGCGGTACCCGTGCGTCTCGGCGAGGAATTCTCGTGTGCCGTCCGTGGAGGCGTTGTCCACGATCACGATGTCCTGTCGTGGGATCCCGTCCTGGGCCAGGCTATCCAGGCATTGCCGCGTGAAGCGGAGTTCGTTGAAGACGGGCATCACGAATTGAGCCTTGGATGGGGCGTTCATGGATCATTCAGGCTACCAAAGTCCGGAGGTTCGGGCTTGGCGCGCTCTCCAGCGGATCTCGCTGCCATCTGGTATGCCGTAGGCAGTGGGTACGTCTCGGAACCGATCTCTCGCTGGAGGTTGCCATGTGGATTCATGCTCGGCGGTTGGGTGTGCGCTGGCTCCTCCTCCCGACGCTCCTCTCGCTTGCGGCGGTGGCCCCGGAAATGGCCCTCGCGCAGGTTGCACGGATGGAGTTGATCCCGTTCCAGACGACGACGCTGACGGATCAGGAGTTCCTGGTCGGGAAGCGCGAGGGGAAGCCCGCCACCATCGCAGGTGAGTTGCGGATACCGACGCCGGGAACCGCGCGCCTGCCGGCCGTCGTGCTCGCCCACGGGTCTGGCGGCATCGGAGCGAGCATGGAGGACTGGGTCCTGCTGCTGAACGGAGCGGGAGTGGCCACCTTCGTGATCGACAGCTTCACGGGGCGCGGTCTGGTGGACGTGCGGAACGACCAGTCGCAGCTCGGCCGCCTGGCAGGAGTCGTCGATGTCTACCGGGCCCTCGAACTGCTCGGGAAGCACCCCAGGATCGATCCTCGTCGAATCGCGGTCATGGGCTTCTCCAGGGGAGGGCAGGCCGCGCTCTACGCCAGCGTGAAGCGCTTCCAGCGCATGCACGGGCCCGCGGATGCGGCATTCGCCCTGTACGTTCCCTTCTACGCAGACTGCATGACGACCTACATCGGGGACGACGACGTCACGAGCAAGCCGATCCGGATGTTCCACGGCACCGCGGACGACTGGAGTCCGGCGGCGCCGTGCCGCGCCTACGTCGAGCGTCTGCGAAAGGGGGGCAAGGACGTCGTCCTCACCGAGTACCCGGACGCTCACCACGCGTTCGACGGGGCCACGCGAAAGGAGCCGGTGAAGCTGGAGAAGGCCCAGACCGTCCGCCACTGCCAGCTGCGAGAGGTCGAGGGCGGACGCATCGTCAACGGTCAGACGGGGAAGGCCTTCACCTACGACGATCCCTGCGTCGAGCGCGGCACGACCGTCGCGTTCAACGAGAAGGCCCGTGCCGCGGCGCAGAAGGCGGTCCTGGAGATCGTCGTCGCCCTGGCCAGCGCGAAGTGACGTGAGAGGACGAAACACGAGGAGGTCGCCGCCGCCAAGCCGCGACCTCCCCGATCTTCCTTTGCCGCGCCTGTCGTTCTACGTCCCGAGGAAGCTCTTGCTCATGGCCTTCCACTGGGAGTCGGTGAGGAGGGGGTCCGGGGAGCCGATGCGCTCGCCGCCGTCGGCCGCGGCGATGCCGAGCGGGGCCTCGAAGTAGCGCTCGAGCCTCTGCCCCTCGGCGCGGAGCCAGTTGCGGGCCATCTCGCCGACCGGCAACGACTTCCACTCCTGCCCCTCCGGCTCGATGGCGAAGAGCCAACCGGCGCCGTAGTTCTCGCTCTTGGCGAGGGTCGGCTCCCGGAGCACCTCTGCGTTC
>CAIOAK010000149.1 GCA_903855945.1 uncultured Anaeromyxobacter sp. | reverse complement strand
GGCGGAGAGGAGCCGCAGCCGGTGAAGAGTGCGATGGCCAGGGCGGGGAGTGCGATGCGCAGGCGGTGGCGGTACCCCATGACGTCCCCTCACGGACAGTCCGGCGACCCGGTGAACGTCCGGAGGCTGGACTACCCGCCGATCCGCCCGGAGGCTTCGTCGATGCGGGCGCGGAGCGCGTCGTATTCCCGCTCGACCGGGTACTGGGGGAAGGCCTCGATCACGTTCTGCGGCGCCCGGAAGAGGATGCCGGCGTGTGCCTCCGCCAGCATGGCCGTGTCGTTGTACGAGTCGCCGGCGGCGATGACATGGAAGTGGAGATCGCGGAACGCCTTCACCGCCGCCCGCTTCTGCTCCGGCATCCGGAGCCGGTAGGCCGAGACGTACCCGGCCGCATCGGTCTCGAGCTCGTGGCAGAAGAGCGTCGGGAACCCGAGCTGCTCCATGAGCGGCATCGCGAACTCGTAGAAGGTGTCCGAGAGGATCACCACCTGATACCGCCGTCGCAGGCTGTCGAGGAAGGCCCGCGCCCCCGGCTCCGGCCCCATGCTCGCGATCACCTTCTGGATGTCGGGCAGGCCCAGCCCGTGCCGCCGGAGGATCTCCAGGCGGCCGGTCATGAGCTTGTCGTAATCGGGCTCGTCCCGGGTGGTCCGGCGAAGCTCCGGAATGCCGGTGCGTTCCGAGAACGCGATCCAGATCTCGGGGACGAGGACGCCTTCGAGGTCGAGACAGACGATCTGCACGTGAGGGCTCCGGAAAGGGGGCGGGTGAGGCGGATGGTAGCAGATCCCGGGTGTTGCTCGGTGGCTCCCCCTGGGTGCGGGATGTATGCTTCGGGACGAACGCAGGGGGGGGACGCCATGAGCAAGAAGGTGAAGGTCGCTGCCGACATGAAGAAGACTTTCGAACAACTGGCGGAGGGACGGGACCTTCTGACCGCCGCCGCCAGGACGCGGAACGCGTTGAAGAAGACCTTCGGGCAGGTCACGACGGAGCGAGAGCGCGTGGCCGGTGTCGAGAAGAAGAAGTCGGAGATGAGGAAGTCCGTCGAGCAGGTCAAGCAGGGGAAGGCCCTGCTGGCCAGGCCGACGAGGGCGCCGAGGCCGCAGCCCGTCAAGCCCAAGCCAGTCCGCTCGAAGAAGTCCAGGTAGGGGGCAGGTGATGGCTCGTGGCGCGACGAAGGGTCTTGTCGGGGAGAGGGTGACCGTCCGGCACGGGTTCCTGTGGCTGCGGACCGGCCACGGGACCATCAGCGCCACGTACAAGAAGGAGGGGCGGCTCTTCGCTTCCGTGGAACTCGACGGGACCGGGAAGGTGGTTCCCCGGCTCGTGAGTCAGCTCAAGCTCGGCGGCAGCGGGTAGGGATGGTCCCCCGCTACGCCAGCGCCTTCTTGATCTTCGCGACGTCCGACTTCGCGTAGAGGTTGCAGACGCCCTTCTTCGCCGTGGGCTTCAGGCCGATGGCCGCGATGGCCTTCTTCACCTTGGCGTCGGAGACGGAGAGCTGCTGGGCGATCTTGGCGGCGGTGAGCAGGTCGGCAGGGTCGGGCATGGGGAGCATCGTACTCCAGCCGTAGGCTGGCCGGTCCCCTGTAAGCCGTTCTTGACTCCCCCGGGGTGGTGAATAAGAAACCTCGGTTCTGCTAGGCTCGCCCGGCCTCTCCACCTCCGAAAGGAAACAACCGATGAGACTCAAGTCGCTCGCACTCGTGGTCCTGCTCGCGCTCGCTCCCTTCTCTTCCCTGGCCCAGGAGGCCAAGGGGCTGGGCGACTGGAGCGTCGTCGGAGCCCAGGTCAACACCGGCAAGGCCTACGAGGACGTCCAGGTCGGCTGGCCCAACGTCAACTTCGGCTACACCTTCAGCATGGGCAAGTCGAGCGACCTCGGCATCCGCTTCGGCCTCCTCTACGGACTCGGGGGCACGACCCTCACCCAGTTCGGGCTCGGCCTGTGGGCTCCCATCCGCTTCCAGCTGGTTCGCGGGAGCGGGTTCAACATGCTCCTCCACGTCGATCCGGGCGTGCAGCTCTACTTCGGGAGCAGCACCTGCAACTTCTATTACTGCGGTACCACGAGCAACACGATCTTCGGTTTCCAGGCCCCGGTCGGAATCGTGGGCGGCTTCCCCGTGGCGCGCAACGTGGAGGTCGGGTTCGGCCTCGACCTCAACATGGCGCTCAACGTGACCACCCCCGTCACGTTCGTCATCGGCCCGTGGGCGGGACCGTACGTCGAGTACCACCTCGACAACCCGAACCTGGCCCTCGGCCTGAATACCCGCTTCGGCGTCGCGATCCCCACCTCGTCGGGGTCCTCTGCGCTGTTCGCGTTCCAGGTACAGGCCTTCGTGGGCTACCGGCTCTTCTAGGCTGGACGGACGGACCGAAGGGACGCCTCGGGGCACTTCTGCCCGGGGCGTTTCCATGTCCAGCCGGGGTCAGGTCATGTGGCGCCAGGCCTCGTGCTCCTGGGCCAGCGTCGCCTCCACGCGTTCGAGCCACTTCACGTACGGGCCCGACTCGGACGGCTGCGGCCGGGCCGATTCCATCCCCGCCAGGGCATGAGCCGTGGCGGCGTAGGAGGACTCCAGGTCGGAGAAGCGCTTGGATCGCTGCCAGCCGATCATGGAAGTGCCCACGGCCGTCAGCATGACCACCCAGCCGTCCTCGGCAGGACTCCAGGTGCCCCGGAGAACCCGGAAGGCCAGGATGAGGGCGGAAGCGACGGCGGCGACCTGCACGAAGATCAGGGCGGCGAACCACCTGCGGTCGGCCGTCCCCAGGCGCCGTGCCTTGGCCGCGTACCAGGCCACCTCGGGGCGCAGGCGTGACGTCAGGAAGAGCTCGGCGCGCTCCTCGACGCTCGACTGTCGCACGCGCCGCATCTCCGGCGTGACCGGTGGCGACGGGGTGTGGTCGCGCCGTCCCACGATGGTGAGCACCCCCGGGTACCGGTGCAGGATCCCGTTCGCCGCGGAGACGAAGGCCGCGTCGGGGGCCTTCTCGTCGGCAGTGAAGGGCTCGAGCTGCATGAGGTAGCGCCAGGTGAGCCGCTTCAGGTCCTCGGCGACGCTCCGGCACTCGTACCACTTGTGCTGCCAGTGCGCGGCGCGCGTCACCCAGAGCGCGAGGACCATGAGCATGGTCGAGATCGCCGTGAACACGGCGCCTGGAAGCCGCACCGCCCCCAGCGTGACGAGCAGGGCCAGGCCCGCGCTGACCGGGTTCAGGACGAGCAGCAGCGCCTCGCCCCCGTAATGGCGTGACCGGAGCGAGACGGCCGCCACGTCGGCCCCCTGGAAGAGGCCGGGGTAGGCGTCGAACGATACGGGCGCCGACCGCTCCGGCTCGGTCACAGGTCTACGGTGCCCTTGACCCCGAACTGGAACCACTCGTGGAGGGTCTTGTCCCCGAGGGTGAGGTTCAGACCCGTGGAGCTGACGCTGCCGTACTGACCCAGCGAGAAGTTCACGAAGGGGCCGACCCGGAAGGCAGAACCCACCCGGAAATCGCCGCCCACGATGATGCGGGCGAACTGGAAGCCCGAGAGCGTCAGCGACTGGGAGACATTGGATGCGGACGCGCTCAGGGAGGCGAACTCCCACCCGACGCCGAGTCCCACGTAAGGCGCGAACTTCGCGTACGGCATGAACGTGTAGACGAAGTCGACGCCGAACTGGATGTTGCTGCCCGAGCAGCTGACTCCGGGGGTCGCCGAGCAGCCGCTGCTCACCGTCGAGTTCAGGAAGGCGAACGAGTACTCGAAGAAGGCGCCCAGGTAGAGGTTGGGGGTGAAGCGCCAGCCGATGTCCACCTGGAGCGGAAGACCGCCGCTGAAGAAGTCCGAGACCTTCGCGGACCCGTCGATGCTCCCCATCGGCACTGCGTAGCCGATGCTGAGCGCGAGGGAGAGCCCGCTCTCCGGCGGTCCGGCGGGCGCGGCCTTCAGGAATGGGTCGACCCCCTGCTGGGCCCGCGCACCGTGCGGTAGGGCGACGACCACGACAAGGCACAAGAGAACGAAAAGTCGCTTCATCCGAATCCCCCCCGGTTGGTACAGACGATCTCCTGATTATGCCGCATTCGAGGGTCGCCCGGCACGGGTATCGGCCAGACCGGGGTCGCGGGGCCTGCCCGGGCCCGTCCTCCGGGTGCAGCAGGCTGGCCGGATCGGGTTCGCTCGTGATACTCGGGCACGGAGCCGCCAAAGGAAAGGAGAAGGGTGGAAACGGGCCGGGAGCGGCGATTCCGTGATCACCCCCTGCGAATGCCGTCCAGCCAAGGTGGGCCGCTGCCGCCGGAGATCGCCCGGGGTCGATTGCCCGAGGAGGTCGAGGCCGTCCTGGACCGACTCGCCCGGGCCGTCCACGACGCCTGGGCCCGGGAGCGTCTGGCCGACGGATGGACGCTCGGCCCCCGTCGCGAGGACGCGACCAAGTTCCATCCCAGCCTCGTGCCGTTCGACGACCTCCCCGAGGAGGAGAAGAAGTACGACCGCATCGCGGCGGAGGCGACGCTGAGGGCGCTCTACGCGTTCGGGTTCCGGATCGTCGGTCCGGTCGAACCGGGGGGAGAGCGATGACCCCGGGTCCCGGGCCGGAAAGCCACGACGGGGGTCCGGACCGCCGCCGCGCCATCTTCATCAACTACCGGCGCGAGGACAGCGGCGGGCAGGCCCGCGCGCTGCTCTACGCCCTGGAGCGCGCCTTCCCCGACCAGGTCTTCATGGACGTGAAGGGGCTCGCACCAGGGGTGAACTACCTCGAGGAGATCGAGCACACCGTGGGGCACTGCCAGGTGGTCCTCGTCCTCATCGGGAAGGCCTGGGTGAACGTGGTGGACGCGGCGGGGCGACGCCGCATCAAGGACCCACGCGACGTCGTGGCCCTCGAGATCGGCACGGCGCTCCGGCGCCCGGACGTCCTGGTGGTTCCGGTGCTCATCGGAGGGGCCACGGTCCCCGCCGAGGAGGACCTGCCGGAGTCGCTGCACGGCCTCCTGAGCCGACAATGCCTCCAGATCACCGAGCAGGACTGGGACCACAACGTCCAGCAACTCATCGAGTCGCTGCGACCTCGGCTCTCCCGGGGCAGGGTGGGGGGGCGCGATCGGCTCCGGATCGGAATCGCAGTCGCCGGGGTGATCGCCGCGATCGGCGTGGGCGCCGTGCTCCTGCTCCGGCCCGGGGGGAAGCCACCGAGCGCCGGGGCGGCTGCGCCCGCCGAGGTGGCCGTGGCTGCGCCCCTCCCGGCGCAGGCCCCCCGCGAGGCAGCCGTCCCGCAGAAGGCGCCCGTGCAGCAGGCGCCCGTGCAGCAGGCGCCCGTGCAGAAGGCGCCCGTGCAGAAGGCCCGGAAGTCGGTGGCGGCCGCGCCGGGGACCGAGCAACCGGCCCCCCCTCCGGCGAGCCCGCCCGAGCAACGTCTCGCCTTCGCGACCTCCGAGGTGGTGTCGTTCAACCAGTACCTGGGGAGCCCCGAGGCGCGGGGGCACGGCCGGTCCCTCGTCGGAAACGCGAAGTGGTACCTCGGCCCGCGTGGCGCCTTCACCTTCGCCCCGGCCGACCAGGCGCCCGGGTTCTTCCCGATGACCGTGCGCGCCACCCGCGACGGGGACCGCGTGTCCTTCGAGGGGGTGCAGGTGGCCCGCGCGACCGACGGCAAGGCCTACGTCCGCATCTCCGGGCACATGCTCCTGGGAAAGACCCCTCCCGTGCTCACGGTGGACCTCGAGTTCGGCAGGGTCCCGGGCGAGGACGTGACGGACGTCCAGCCCACCTTCAAGGCCCAGGCGCGGCTGCAGTTGAGCGCCCAGTAGGACGACGCCGCACGGCCTCACCGATCGAAGGAGCCTCCGATGCGCAAGCTGCTCTTCCTCATCACGCTGCTCGGCATGCCGGTCGGCCAGGCATCGGCGGCGCCGCAACCGGGCCCGTCCCGGGATGCCCCGGACGGCTCGCAGGATGCCCAGGTCCGGCAGATCCTCACGAGCAGCGCCTGGTGCTCGTTCACCTACAACAAGGTGAGCGGCACCTCCACCACGCGCAAGGTGGTGTTCCGCCGGGACGGGGTGATGCTGATGAGCGGCGGCGCCGAGACCTACAGCTCCGGCCAGGGCGGCACCTACGCGGGGCAGTCGAGGAAGCAGGACGCCCTGCGCTGGAAGGTCGAGAGCCTTCGCCTGTACGTCGATCAGGGGGCCGGCGCCGGATTCCAGGACGTCGGCCTGGACGCGACCCGGAACTCGAACGGCGCGATCATCCTGCGCGCCGACGGCCGCGAATACGCCATGTGTAACTGAATGTTTCCCTGGGGAGCGTCCCGGGGGGGGTTGTGGTCGGCCGGTCGAAGCCGTACGTTGCGCCGGCATGCGCGTTTACCTCGCCTACGTGCAGGACGACGACTACTTCCATCTCCTGCCCGGGCAGCCCGAGCCGGCCCTGGCCACCGACCGGGTCAAGGTGATGGCCTTCCCGCCGCTGGGCATCCAGATGCTCGCCCCCATCCTCCGGCAGGCCGGGCACGAGGTGCGGATGTTCGACACCTGCCATCCCCGGATGCAGGCCGAGGACATCGCCGGCGCGGCGCGGGAGGAGCGGCCCGACGTCATCGCGCTCTCGTTTCTCTCGGTGACCGCCTTCCCGTACCTCAAGGCGGCGGCGAAGGTGATCAAGGGCGCGAATCCGGGTGTCCGCATCATCGTCGGCGGCCCGTTCGCGACCATCAACGCGAAGCACATCCTCGAGGAGTGCCCCTTCATCGATCACGTGGGCGTGGGCGAGGGCGAGGAGCTCTTCCCCGATTACCTCGCCCACCTGGACGACCCGGCGGTGGTGGACGGCCTGGCGTGGCGTCGGGGCGAGGAGATCGTCCAGAACCGTTCCCGGCCGCTCCTGCGGGACTTCGACCGGTTCCCCTACGCGGATCGGGAGAGCCTGCCCATCGACTACATCGAGTCGCTCCCGCTCGACATCCCGGCGGTGCTCTCGCTCGACAAGTTCTGCACCATCCAGACCTCCCGCGGCTGCCCCTACACCTGCATCTACTGCGACATCCCCTCCATCGGGGAGGGCAAGTGGCGGTCCCGATCGGCGGAGCACGTGCTGGGCGAGATGCAGGAGCTCTCCGACAAGGGATACCGGTCGATCTACCTCACCGACGACCACTTCCTGCTCCAGAGCAAGCGCATCGCCGCCATCTGCAACGGCATCATCGATCGGGACCTCAAGTTTCACTGGGGGTGCGAGGGACGCGTCGACTCGGTGGGCGTGGACCAGCTCCCGCTCATGGGGAAGGCCAACTGCCAGTGGCTCGCCTACGGGGTGGAGGCCGGGACCCAGCGGGTGCTCGACCGCCTCCGGAAGCGGCAGACCCTCGAGCAGGTCGAGCACGCCGTCACCGAGGCGAAGCGCCACGGGATCTCGCGTGTGCACGGCTTCTTCGTCATCGGTGCTCCGGAAGAGACCGCCGAGGAGATCCGGGAGACCTTCCGGTACGCGGCGCGCCTCCAGATCGACACCTTCGGCTTCAACCGGCTGGCCGTCTACCGGGGGACGCCGCTCTGGGACGAGTACGCGAAGCGCGGCCTCGTGGACAACGAGAAGGACTGGGACAAGACCTTCAAGTGCTGCGACGTCGATCCGGACACGGTGCCCACCGACGAGGTGAACCGGATCCGGATGTGGGGCTACGCCAACCTGCTGCTCCATCGCATGGCCACGCGCCCGGTCCGGACGTGGGAACTCTTCCGCAACTTCAGCCGCCACATGTCCTGGAGCGACCTCCTCGGGCTCATCCGGGGACCCTTCCGGCCGCACCCGGTGTCGAAGCGGCAGTTCCCCGCCCGCATGGTCGCAGAGGGGCTCACGGCGCCGGTTCGCAAGCCGACCGACGGGACTCCCCCCGCTCCCCGGGCGGTGGCGTAGGCGAAGGGCGCGGCCTTGACCCGCATCCTCCGCGTCGCCTGCCTGGTCGCCCCCCTCGCCCTGGCCGCCTGCGGAACGTCCGAGGACCCCAAGCCTCCCCCGCCGGCGAACCTCTCCTACTCGACGAACCCGGCCGCCTATCGAGCGGCCGTGGCCATCACGCCCAACGTCCCGAGCAGCAGCGGCGGGGCGATCGACGCCTACTCCATCTCGCCCGCTCTCCCCGAGGGGCTGATGTTCGACACCGCCACGGGCGTCGTCACTGGCACCCCCACGTTGGCTTCCACGCCGGCGTTCTACATCGTGGTTGCGACGAACGCCGGTGGGGAGAGCGTGGCATCCCTCGGCATCGGGGTCGGCGCCTCGAAGGCGAGGGTGACCGTCACCGCGAGCGACGTGGCCATACCGAACTCCCCGGTCGTCGCCTCGGTCGGGATCGACGGCAACGCGACTCCTCCGGTTCCGAAGGAGGTGATCGCGACCCAGGGCACGAGCACCCTGGGCCAGACGGTCTTCGCGGTCCCGGCAACCACGTCCACGGGCGAACTCTGCTTCTCGTCGCTCCTGCCCATCCCCGGAGGCTTCGATTTCACCAGCGGTTGCTGGTCGCTCGACGCGGTTCCGGCGATGGTCACGCTCGCCCACCCGTAGGTCAGGCCAGGGCCCGGTCGATCTCCTCGTAGGCGTGCCGGAGCCAGGTCTTCACGCGCTGCCGCTCGAGCAGTCCGAGCTGCTTGGTCCGGTCTCCTCCGCCGTGGACGGCCGACCAGAAGCTCGTGCTCCGCGCGTCCAGCTTGTTGGCGACGGTCTCCTGGAGCTTCCGGATCGCGACGAAGCGGGCGCCGAGCTCGAGCGCTCGCTCGTGCAGTCCGGACGCCTCCAGGATGGAGAAGCTGTCGCCGCGAACCTGGTTCTGCACCACGACGTAGCCCATGCGGGGGCCGAAGCGGTCGAGCAGGTTCCGCAGGAGGTCCACCGAGTCGCGGCCGGAGTCCATCACGTGCCAGTAGACGAGCTTGAACCCGGCCTCCTCCTCCAGGTCGAGGAGCGAGGCGCTCTCGATCCAGCGCACGAGCGGTTCCTGGGTCTGTGCGGCGAGGTCGAGGAGCACCTCCCGACCGGGTTCCGCGATGGCGGCCTCCACGACCGCGTCGAGGCTCTCGTAGCGGTCCACCGTCACCGGGGACGCGTACCCGGAGTAAAATCGCATGAGGGCGCCGTGGGATCGGTCGGCGTCGAACCCGAGGAACGGGATCTCCCGGTCGATGAAGTACTGCGCCAGGATGCGCGCCACGAGCGACTTTCCGACGCCGCCCTTCTCTCCGCCGATCATGTGGATTCGTGCCATGGGTGGGACGCCTGGCCTGCAAGGGTCGCGCCGGCGTCCCGATGCGGATCGGCGGTCGTTCCGGGGATCGGGGGAGGCGCAGATGCCCGCGGAGCGCGCAGGCGTTGCCCGGATCCCGGGCAGGCCGCCCGAGGGAGCGGCTCACTCGCTGGCGCAGGTCTCGTAGTTCGTGAAGAGGTAGTCCACCACGACCGTGGACGTGCCCTTCGAGTCCTTCGCCTCGTACACCCAGACCGAACTGCCCACGCCGAAGGGCTCGGCCCACACGGCGCGCGCGGTGGGGTCGTTCCCGACGTCCGGATCGGGAGCTCCGTGCCGGCCGGTGAGTTCACCCATCACCGAGTCGAGAAGGGACTTCGTCTTCGGCGGATCCGCGGGTGCGCTCGAAACCCGGACGCGGCAGAGCCCCACCTTCGGAGAGACCACGACCGTCGCCTCGGAGAAGCGGGGATCGTCGACCGGGAACTTCCGCATCGCGAAGGTGTTCGAGTTCCGCGGGAGGATCCGGAGCGCGGAGACGGCGTTGGCCTGTGCCACCGTCATTCCCTTCTTGAAGCCGAAGGCCCCCTCGTCCACGACGACCGGCGCCGGCGCCGGCGCTGCGACGACCGGTGGGGCCTCCAGGACGCGGGGAGGGGGGGGAGGCGGAGGGCTCGAGACCGGAGCCGTCGCGCACGCCGTGATCGTGAGCAGTCCGACGACCAGTTGACCGCGAACCGAGTTCGACAGCGACATGGGTTTCGCCCTCCGGGAACGGAAGTCTACGCAGTTCCCGATCGAAGGCGCCAGACCACCCCTCGGGGCCAGTTCATCGACCTCCTTGGGCGATGAACCCCTCCCTTCGCCACTTGCGCGGACCGGAGGCGTGGAGGAAGGTGAGTCTGGATAAGAAATGCTCATCGAACACTCATCGGGCCCTCGGGTCCTCGCCATCGACGACAAGTCGGACAATCTCGTCGCCCTGCGGGCGGTCCTGGCCGTTGCCCTCCCGGGTTGCGTGCTCCTCACCGCCACCGACGGGGAGCGCGGCCTCGAGCTGGCGCGGTCGGC
Source organism: uncultured Anaeromyxobacter sp. (assembly GCA_903855945.1). GTDB lineage: Bacteria > Myxococcota > Myxococcia > Myxococcales > Anaeromyxobacteraceae > CAIOAK01. Next base: position 51,231 of record CAIOAK010000149.1, on the reverse strand, counting down.
GGACCCCGACGTGGTCCTCCTCGAGATCGTCATGCCCGGGATGGACGGGTTCGAGGTCTGCGCGCGGATGAAGGCCGACGAGCGGCTCCGTGAGATCCCGGTCGTCTTCCTGACCGCCCTGGGCACCGCCAGGGGAGCGCGAATCGAGGCGCTGCGGGCCGGGGCGGAAGGCTTCCTGGCGAAGCCGCCCGACGAGTTCGAGCTCGCCGCCCAGATCCGCGCCATGACCCGCCTGCGAGAGGCGGCCCGGGAGCGACGTCGGGAGCGGGACGAACTCGAGGCCCTGGTCCTGGACCGGACCCGGCAGGTCCGGGAGGAGCTCGAGGAGCGCCGGAGGGCGGAGGCCGACCGGGAACTTCTCGCCACGGCCATCGAGCAGGTGGCCGAGACCATCGTCATCACCGACCGGGACGGGAAGATCGTCTACGCCAACCCGGCGTTCGAGGCGATCTCCGGGTACCCGATCTCGGAGGCGATCGGCCTCACCCCCCGCGTCCTGAAGAGCGGTGTCCACGACGCCGCCTTCTACGAGGCGCTCTGGAGGACCATCTCGTCGGGCAGGAACTGGACCGGTCGGATCGTCAACCGCCGCAAGGACGGGAAGCTCTACACCGAGGATGTGACGATCTCGCCCGTCCGGGCCCCCGACGGGCAGATCTCGAGCTACGTGGCGGTGAAGCGGGACATCACACGCGACCTGGCGCTCGAGGCCCAGCTCCTCCAGGCACAGAAGATGGAGAGCATCGGCCGGCTGGCCGGCGGCGTGGCCCATGACTTCAACAACATCCTGGCCGTCATCCTGGCGAGCGTCCGGTTCGCGCTCGAGGCGGTACGCGAGGAGGGGGAGCTGCGCTCCGATCTTCGGGAGATCGAGACGGCCGCCGAGCGCGCGGCTTCGCTCACCCGGCAACTGCTCGCCTTCAGCCGCAAGCAGGTCCCGGAGCCGGAGGTCCTCGATCTGAACGTGCTCATCCAGGGCGTGGAGAAGATGCTGCGGCGGGTCGTGGGCGAGGACGTCTCCGTCATTCCCGACCTGGCCCCGCAGCTCGGCCGGGTGCGCGCCGATCCGGTCCAGATCCAGCAGGTGATCGTGAACCTCGCCGTCAACGCGCGGGACGCCATGCCGGACGGAGGAACGCTCACCCTCCGGACCCGAAACGTCGAGCCTTCGCACGAGCCGGGCGATACCGGAAGCGCCGGTGCGTCCCCTCGCGTCCTGCTCCAGATCATCGACACGGGCGTGGGGATGGAGGAGGAAACCCTCGACCGGCTCTTCGAGCCCTTCTTCACGACGAAGGAACTGGGGAAGGGGACGGGGCTGGGCCTCTCCATCGCCTACGGGTTCGTGGAGCAGAGCGGGGGCTCGATCCGCGTGTCGAGCAAGCCCGGCCAGGGGACCGTCGTCGACGTGATCCTCCCGCGATGCGAGAGCGCGGCGAACGAGGCGGCGCCGAAGCCCGAAGACGAGGACCTCTCCGGGTCGGAGACGATCCTGGTGGTCGAGGACGACGCGTCGGTCCGGGAGCTCATCCGGCGCACGCTCGCGAAGGCGGGCTACGCGGTGCTCGCCGCGGAGGACGGGCCTTCGGGGCTCGCGCTCTGCCTGGAGCAGGAGGGGCGAGTGGAGCTCGTCCTCACCGACGTCGTCATGCCGGGCATGAACGGCAGGGTCTTCCGGGATCGTCTGCTGGAGGAGTGTCCGGGCATGCCGGTGCTCTTCATGTCCGGCTACTCCGATGGGGCGTTCGGAGCCGAGGCGGGGCCGGGGAGCGACCTCAACTTCATCTCCAAGCCGTTCAGCGATGCGACCCTGCTCCGGAGGATCCGGAGGATCCTCGACGGTGGGGGCGTCGCTCCGGTGGGCGTCGCTTCACCGGCGGCCGCGGTGCGGTAGCCTGCGGGCTGGCCATGATCCAGACCGAGGAGAGAGGATGTCCGGCGGCGGAGCCCCTGATCCCCCCGTGGACGCTGCGCGTTCGCACGCTCTTCAACCGCGTGACCTGGGGGGCGCTTCCTCTCGTGCTCGGGATCCCGCTGGCCTTCCTCACGGTGCTGATCGGGTTCGTCGCCACATGGAAGGAGGCGTTTCTGCTCGCGGCCGGCCTGGGCGCCTTCTTCGTGGTCCTGTGGGCGATCTCCTGCGCCATCCTCGACCTGCTGGGTGGGCTCGAGGCCTCCTACCTCCTCTCCGAGCGGGGGATCCACTTCGCGATGGGCAGGCGGTCGCGCGACGTCGCCGACGCAGTCGCCGTCGTGGGAGCGCTCGCCGGCTCGGCCACCACGGCGGGGGCGGGGCTCCTCGCGCGATCCGAGCAGGAGGCCGACATCACCTGGCGGGAGATCCGGAGGGTCCGGGTGGTGGAAAAGGCACGCTACGTCGAGGTGCGAGGCCGGCTGCTCTCGAAGCCGATCGGGATCTACTGCACCCCGGAGAACTTCGAGGCGGTGAGGGAGATCGTCCGCATCCGGGCGAGCGCCTCGTCGAGCAGGGATCGGGAGCAGCCGAAGTTGAGCCGCACGAACCCCCGGTAGACGTTGCCCGGGCCGAACTCCGTTCCATCCGACAGGCCGACGCCGGCCTCCTCGAACGCGCGGTGCGGATCCGGAAGCCCGGTGCCCCGTGCGTCGATCCAGGCGAGGTAGGTCGCCTCCACGGGGGTGCTCCGCAGGCCGGGGATGGTGCGCACCGCGTCCATCACCCGCTCCCGGTTCCCGCGCAGGTGGTCGATGAGCGCCCGGTGCCAGGGCCCGCCGTGGCGCAGCGAGGCCTCGCAGGCCACGAGCCCGAGGACGTTCACGTGCGGGACGATCCCCCACATGGCGCCCCGGAAGGCGCGCCGCAGTTCCGGATCGGGGATGACGGCGAAGGCGCAGCCGAGCCCCGGGACGTTGAAGGTCTTGGACGGCGCGAGGAGCGTGATGCTGCGCCGCGCCGCCTCGGGGGAGAGCCTGGCGTATGGGAAGTGGCGCCGGCCCGGCTCGAGGACGAGGCCGCAGTGGATCTCGTCGGAGCAGACGACGAGCCCGCGCCGCGCCGCCAGGTCGTCGATGGCGCGAAGCTCCCCCTCCTCCCAGGCACGCCCCACCGGGTTGTGCGGGTGGCAGAGCAGCAGGAGCCGCGTCTCCGGGGTGAGGGCCGCCTCGAGGGCCGGGAGGTCCCACTCCCAGCGCTCCGCCCCTCGCCGGAGCGGCGCCGTCGAGAGGCGCGGGGTGGCCGAGAGGAAGGGCGGGTAGACGGGGGTGGCCGTCACGGCCCCGCCGGCCACCGACCGGCAGGCGACGTGGAGTGCCGAGACGACCCCGGGAAGCCACACGAGCCAGGCCGGGTCGACGGCCCAGCCGTACTCGTCCGAGAGGTGCTCGACCGCCGCGTCCGTGAGGGATGGCCAGGGCGCCGAGTACCCGAAGACCCCGTGGGCCACACGCCGCGCCAGCGCCTCCTGGATGGGCGGTGCGACCACGAAGTCCATGTCGGCGACCCACATCGGGAGGACGTCGCGCCCGGAGTACCGGCCCCACTTGAGCGAGTCGGTCCCGCGCCGGTCGGGCGGGTGGTCGAAGTCGAAGGTCATCGTCTCATCTCCCTTCGCGCAGCCTTCGTCGCAGCGGCATCGTGCTGCAGCGGATCGAGCCGCCGTGGGCGGTGTGGACGCCGAACGGGAGCAGCGTGACCTCGATGCCGAGCGCGCGCAGCGGTCCGGCCACCCGGCTTCCGTCGAACCGGTCGTTCGTTCCCAGGAGGTAGTGCGCGGGGTCGAGGGGGAGGCCGTTCGTGGCGAGCAGGCGCGTCTCCTCCCGCGAGACCTCGATCCGCTTCCATCCATCGAAGCAGGTGGGGAGGCCTCCCTCGAAGACCTCCGGGCAGGTCACCACGACGCCGGGCCGGGGAACCGAGAGGGCCACGTCGAGGTGGAGGATGTCCGCCGGGAGGGGCACGCGCTCGACGTCGTATCCCTGGGGGCCGAGGTAGTCCCGGAGCCAGCGCCATCCGAGCTCGCTCGAACCCGTGGTGGGATTGGCCGAGGTGCCCACCAGGATCTTCCGGCCCAGCACGAGGACGTCGCCGCCCTCCAGGACCGGGAAGCCGGTCTTGTCGAAGTCGCCGCCGCGGATCATGAGCGAGAGATCGATCGACGGCATGGAGACCCAGCGGGCGTTCGACCCCGTGAGCCGGGCGAGGAGCGGGCGAACGAGCCCCAGGATGTCGGCGCGCCGGTAGAGGGAACCCATCGTGCACTCGATGACGTTCTCCCCGACCACGATGACCGGGTCGCGCGTGAACTGCTGCGAGATGCCCGCGAGGCGGACGTAGTCCTCGCCGAAGCTCACGACCACCCGCTCCCGCGTGAGCCGTTCCGGCCGGTGGACCCGGATGCCGCGCCGCGTGAGTTCCGAGATGAGCCCCTCGTTCTCCCGCTCCATCGCGTCGAAGACTCCGACCTCGATCGAGTCCTTCCCGGAGAAGGCCATCGCCCGAGCCGCCTCGGCCTCCGGGACGACCTTCATGGCCTCCCGCGCCCACGAGGCCACCGCGAGGTCCGGGTAGACGATGAAGGGAACGCCCACGACGACCTCCTCGAGGTCGCCGTACTCGAAGTCCACCTCGATCCGGGCGGGGTTGGTCACGCCTTCCATCGGGGGAAGGCATACACGCTCCGGCCCCCGGCCGCTACGAGCGGGCGGGGAGGTGGCGCGCCGCGAGCTCGCCGGCGAGCACCTTCAGGGCGTCACCCCCCGCTGCGACCTGCCTCGCCTCGAAGGCGGCGCAGTCCCGGTCCACCCGGCGCATCGCCTCCTCGGGGAGCCGCTGGACCGCCATGGGGTAGAGGATGCGGTCCTCCTTCTGGATGTGCCCGCGGAGGAGATCCGCGTATCCCCCGCAGGCGGCGGCCATGGCGCGCCGGTCCTCGTCGGACCAGGGAGCGGACTGCTCGGCCCGCTCTGCCATGGCGGCCACGTGGGCACGCCCGGCGTCATGGTCCATGAGCATGACGGCGATGGGGCCGCCGTCGCGCGGGAAGCCGGCCGCGACCATGGCCACGAAGAGGATGTCCTCCTCCTTGGCGTGGTGGCGCGTGTCGGCGAAGGCGCGGATGAAGTGGACGAAGCGGGCCAGCTCGGCGCGGTCGTCGCCGCCGCGGGACTGAGCGGCCACGAAGGCGTCGAGCGCGTCGAGGGCGCCCAGGATGAGCTGGTGTTCCTGCATGAGGAGTTCGATGGCGTTCATAATGGATAAGTCTATCCATAATAGAGGGTGATTGTCCAGGAGGGTGACGCTGGCGTTCGGATCGGGTAGCCTCGCGTTCGTGAACTTCTCGGCGTCCACCACCCACGCGCTGCGCGCCCTGGCCTGGCTGGCCGCCCACGGCGGGGACGACGCCGTGCTCGGGCGCGACCTGGCGCGGCGCCTCAAGATCCCGCCCGACTACCTCTCCAAGGTGCTCGCCACGCTGGCCCGGAGCGGCGTGCTCACGGCCGTCCGGGGCGCCAAGGGGGGCTACCGGCTGGCCCGCGCTCCGGAGCGCATCAAGCTGGCCGAGGTGGTCACCCCGTTCGAGGGGAGGAGGGCCCGCACCGGTTGCCTGCTCCGGCCCGACCGTCCCTGCCGCGACTCGGGCGCCTGCTCGGCCCACGCCACCTGGGGGGACGTCAACGAGGCGTACCGGAAGTTCCTGGACCAGGCGACCGTCGCGGACATCCGCGGCCATTCCTGAACCGGCTCCTCGCATGACATCGTCGCCCGGCGCCGCCTTCCGTCGCTTCCTCCGGTCCCCGTGGACCATCACGCTGGAGATCCTGGGGATCGCGCTGGCGGGGGTCTCCACCACCTGGATCGAGCAGCACCCCACGCCGCTGGCCCGGGAGCGGCTCGCCGAGGAGGCGCCGGCGTTCGCCGCGGCGGTCCGGGCCCTCGCGATCGATCACGTCTTCACCGCTCCCTGGTTCCTGGCACTCGTGGCGCTGGCCGCCGGATCGCTCTCCATCGTGGCCTGGGAGCAGTGGAAGCGGCTCGTGCGGGACTGGAAGGATCCCGGGGAGGGCTGGTTCCGCAGCGCCCCCTACCGGCGCGTCGTCCACCGGGCGCCCACGGGGGAGGGAAGGCGGGTCTCGATCGAGGTCGCGGGCCGCCTCGGGGCCATCGGCTCGCCGCTCTTCCACACCGGGCTCCTCGCGATCGCGGTGGTCGGCGTGGCGCGCATGCTCTTCGCCGCCGACGCCGCGCGCGACGTCTGGGAGGGCGGCGTCCTCCCCGCGGGCCCCTCCGGGTTCGAGACCCAGTACCTCGGCCCGCTCGCCCGCCCGCTCGAGCTTCCCGAACCGGTGCAGTTCGTCGAGCTCCGCCCCGGGTTCTATCCCTCGGGGGCGTTGCTCGAGTTCACCGCGCTCGTCCGGATCGGAGAGCCACCGGGGCGGCAGGCCACCGTCGCGGTGAACGAGCCGCTCGATCTCGGTGCCGCCCGCCTCTATCTCACCCCGGCCTTCGGTCCGGCGGCGGTGGTCGAGATCGCGGGAACCGCCTCGCCCAGCCGTGGGGTCATCCTGCTCGCGCCCGGTGCCTCCGGTGACGACGCCTGGAGCGGGCGGATGCCCGACGGGCTCGAGGTCCGCATGCGGGCCCGGCACGCGCCCGGACCGGCACGCCCGGCCAGCCAGGTGGACGTCCGCGTCCTGCGGGGGGACGCGCTCCTGGCCGCCGGACGCATGCAGCCCGGAGCCGTGCTCGACCTCCCGGGCGGCGGGAGCCTCGCACTCCAGGACGTTCGATGGTGGGTGCGGGTTGCCGCCTCGCGCGACCCCACCGCGTGGCCCATGTTCGTGGGGTTCGGCCTCGCCATCGCGGGTGTGGTGCTCCTGTCGGTGTTCGTGCGCGTGGACACGATGGTCGTGGCCGAGCCGGACGGCGACCGGGAACGGGTGACGGTGGCCATGCGCCCGCAGCGACTCGCGCCGCTCTTCGCCGATCGGTTCGAGCGCAGGGTGGAGCGCGAAGCGGGCCGTCGTTAGGATGTGCGGTCGATGCGAACCCGGATCCCTGCGCTGCTCCCGCTTCTGCTCCTGCTCGCCGGCGCACCGGCCTGCCGCCCCGGCCCCACCGACGCCGAGGCGCTGGAGGTGGTCCGGAGCTACGACGCGCTCGTGTCGGACGCCTACCGGGCCGGGGACCCCGTGGCGGCCCGGCCGGTGACCGGCGACGACGAGTTCCGGAGGGTGGCGGCCCACGTGGGCGTGAAGCTCGATCAGGGGCTCACCCTCGACGCCAGGCTCGTGGAACTCCAGCCCCGCGGCGTGGAGCGACGCGGCGACGAGGTGGTGGTGACCACCGACGAGCGCTGGCACTACCTCGACCGCCGCATCGGAACCGGCGAGCAGGTGGGGCAGGACTCGCGGGACCACTACGTGATGCGCTACTTCCTCCGGAAGTCGGGCAAGGCGTGGGTGGTGGACCGGACGGAGTTCGCGGAGAAGCCCGAGGTGGGGCGCACACAGGTTCCCGACCGGGCTCCGGCCGGGGCCTTTCACGGGATGGAGACGGTGGACGGAAGGGGAGCAGCGAGATGACGCGATTCGCGGTGGAGGTGACGCTGCTCTGGATCGCGGTCGGGCTCTACGGACTCGCGACGGCGCTCCTCGCCAACGCGGTGATCTTCGACCACCCGGCGCGGGTGCGGTGGGCCCGCTGGGCGGCCGCCGCCGGGCTCCTCCCGCACGGCGCCGCGATCCTGGTCCGCTGGATCGCCATCGGCCACGGTCCCTACCTGCTCAAGTACGAGGTGCTCGCCTCCAACTCCTGGCTCGCCGTGGCTGCGCTGCTCCTCTTCCTCTGGCGAAGGCCGGCCTGGGGCGCCATGGGGCTCGTGGTGCTGCCCCTCTCCATCCTGGCCATGGGGTTCGGCCTCTTCTCCAACGCGGAGGTGCGGGAGATCCCCCCGTCGCTCCGTTCGGTGTGGCTCATCTTCCACATCACCTTCGCCAAGCTCTCCGCGGCGTCGTTCCTCCTCTCGCTCGCCTCGGCGGTGCTGGTCCTGCTGCGCGGCCGGAAGGCGTCCTGGGCCTGGATGGAGCGGGTCCCGGCGAGCGACGTGCTCGACGCCTACGACGTGCGCTTCATCGGTTTCGGCTTCCTCTTCTGGACCATCACCATCGCCGCCGGTTCGATCTGGGCGCACCAGTCGTGGGGGCGCTACTGGGGCTGGGATCCCATCGAGACCTGGTCGCTCATCGCCTGGCTGGGCTACGGGTCCGTCCTCCACGCCCGGCTCTTCTTCCGGCTGGGGCCGGTGGCCACCGCGCGGGCCTCGGTGGCGGCCTTCGCCGTCTTCATCCTGGCGCTCCTCATCCTGCCGTTCCTCATGCCCTCGATCCACGCCGCGTACTTCCAGTGAACGAAGCCATGCGCGAGAAGCTCACCATCCTGAACGCCTTCGTCCACGACGTGGCCACCGGTACGTGGATCGGTTCGCTGGTGCTGCTCTCCATCCTCCACGCGCAGGCGTCGAGGCCGGAGTGGGCGCCGGCCGCACACCTGGTGCGCCCCCTCGCGTCCCGTTTCCTGTGGGTCACCTGGGTGAGCCTGGCCGTGATCCTGCTCACGGGCGTCGTCCGGATGGTCACCTGGAAGGTCTTCGGCTGGACCGGCGACGTGGCGCGCGACCGGGTGCGGCTGCTCAAGATCAAGCACGCGGTCCTGGGGGTGGCCTTCGCCGTCGGGACCGCCTGGCAGGTGGCGATCGTCTACTTCGGATAGGCGCGTCGTCGCCCCAGGACGAGCAGCACGGCCACCCCGACGAGTCCGGCGGCGGACAGGGCGAGCCCCCAGCGCACCTCCGGCGGCTGGTAGGACATCTCGACGACGTGGCGCCCCGCCGGGAAGGGCACGCCCCGCACGAGCACGTCGGCGGGCAGGATGGGGACCGGCGAACCGTCCACGCGGGCCACCCACCCGGGCCACCAGGCGTCGTTCACCACGAGGAGCGCCGGTCCCGCCGCGCGGGCCTCGACCGTGAGCTCCTCCCGCCCACGCCGCACCGAGAGGACCTCGCCCGGCGCCGTCGCGGGCGTTGCATCCGCCTGGATCACCACCTCGTCCGATCCGGCGGCGAGGATCGCCTGCAGCCGCTCCAGCGTGGGCTGCGGCGTCGAGGCGGAGGACGCGGACCGGGCGAAGAGCGCCCAGGCCCGGTGCGGTACGGCCCAGGCGGTGACCCGCCCCCCGGCCGCCGTCGTCACCGGCGTGCCACCGTCGATGGCGATCGAAAGCGCCTTTGCGTCCGCCGCGCCGGACGGTGGAGCCGCCACGACGTGGGTGAGTCCGAAGCGTCGCAGGTGTCGCCAGCGCTCCTCTCCCAGTGCGTTCCAGACGCGGGCGAAGCGGATCGGGTCGAGCCCGGTGTAGAGGTCGAGCTGGTCCACGCCCACGGGGGCGTTCAGCGCCGGGATGGCGAGGGTGGAGTATTCGCACCAGGTGAGGCGCCAGGCGTCGGGATGTGCGGGGAGGTACTCGCGCATCGTGGGGGTCCCGATGCGGGGGCCCGGTGGGTCGGAGCGGAGCCGGGCGAGCCACCCCGGCCCTTCGCACCCGGCGGGCGGCGGGTGGATGGCCCAGGGGAGGGAGACGGCGGCGAGCCCCCAGGTGATTCCGGCGACGAGCCAGCCGCGCGGGACCGTCGGCAGCCTCGTCGTTGCCAGGACAGCCGCGGCAGCCGCGTGGAAGGGGAGCCCGATCCAGAATCCCTCCCGCAACGCGTCGAGCGCCGCCGGTGCGATCTCCTCGTGTCCCGCGAGGCCGAGGACCCATCCGGCGACCGCCCCGGGCCAGAGGAGGAGCGCCGTGAGCGCGAGCATCGCCGCGACGGCTGCCGGGACCCAGGACCGGCGGCCGGTCCCGAGCTCGCGGTCGAGGCCGCGGGCCGCGAGCAGCGCGAGGCAGAGCGTGAGCGGCCCGACGAGCTTCTCCGCGTAGCGGAACTTTCCCCAGACAGGCAGGAGCGCCGAGGCCTGCGATGCGGAGAGCGCCGGACCCAGAGCGAGCCAGAGCAGGAGGAGGGCGATTACCCCGAGCAGGCGCGAGGTTCGATCGGCGCGGATCCCGCGCAGCGCGAGGAGGAGGGTCACGAGCCCGACGTGGACCGAGGCAGCAAAAGGGATCGTGTACTCCGTCGGTCCTCCCAGGGCGCGGAAGACCGGGAAAGCGACGGCTGGCGTCCGGCTACCGAAGAGCCCCGGGATCGCGAACTCGGGGAGGCGCCACGCCGAGAGGGCCCACTGGGCGCGGGAGGCTTCGTCCAGTCCGAGCTTGCGGACGGTCCGCTGGACGTGGACCAGGGCCGGTACGAGCTGGACGGCCCCCAGGAGCGCGCCGAGCCCCACGCCCAGCCCGGCCCGGAGGAGCGCGCGCCGGCCGCCCCCCTCGGCGGCGAGCGCCAGACCTACCAGCACGCCGACCCCCGAGGACTGGGCATCGCCGGCGAGGAGCGCCGCAGCCACGGCGGCCCCGGCGGCCGCGACGGGGGCGCCGCCCGGAAGCCGGCAGGCGCGCAGGGCGGCGAGGACCCAGGGGAGCGTGGCCGAGCCCGCCAGGAAGACCAGGTTGTCGGTCATCGAGGCCACGAAGCCGGAGAGGGCGTAGGCGACGGCGGCGAGGAAGGCCGCGGCCGGGCTCCGGCCGAGGCTCCGCGCGAGCAGCCACGCGCCCAGCGCTGCGGCGACGAGGTACCCGACGAGGAGCCCGTTCATCGAGGACGGGGCGAGCCAGGCTGCCACGACGGAGACCGGGTGGAGCACCCCGTGGATCCCCTCGGCGAGCAGCGGATGGCCCGTTCCCTCGAACGGGTTCCAGAGCGGAAGCGAGAAGGAGCGGATCGACTCCACCACGAGCGGGCGCAGCGGCGCGTAGAGCCGGACCGTGTCGCGGGCGCCCAGGAGGGCGCCGTCGTGGATCCAGGGGAGCAGCGGGAGCGAGACCGCCAGCGCCAGGAACCCCGCCACGGCGAGGGCGCGAATTGCGGGTCGTATCGACGCTCCTGTGCGCAAAACTCCTCCCTGGGGAATGGACCGGTGACCCCCGGCCGGCTTCGTGTTAGCTAATGTGGACTCATCCTGGAGGTTTTCCCTGACCGGTCACAAGCCTCGCGTGCTCCTCATCACCTCCCCGTACCACGCCGGCGTGGTCGAGGCGGCTGGTACCTGGATGCCGCTCGCGCTGGTGTACGTCGCTGGCGAGGCCCGGGCAGCCGGCGCCGAGGTCGAGATCTACGACGCGATGTCGATGTACGTTTCACACGAAGACATCGGCCGGAAGATCGCCGAGTTCAAGCCCGACATCGTCGGCACCACCGCCATCACCGCCACCGAGCCCGACGCGCGCGTCATCTGCGCGACGGCCAAGGCCTGGAACCCGGCGGTCCGGACGGTGGTCGGCAACGTCCACGCCACCTACTGCTGGGAGGAGATCCTCCGCGACGATCCCAACGTGGACTTCGTCGTCCGGGGCGAGGGGGAGCGGACCATCGCCGAGCTGGTGCAGGCGGTGGCGGCCGGCGGCGAGGGGTACGACCGGATCGCAGGGCTCGCCTGGCGGAAGGACGGGGTGCCCGTCGCCAACGCGCCGCGGATGCTCTGCTTCGACCTCGACCGGTTCCAGCCCGCCTTCGATCTCATCGACTGGCCCCTCTACTGGTACCGGCCGAGCCCGCAGGGCAAGCTCGCCATCGTCTCCTCGGCGCGCGGCTGCGCGCAGCGCTGCTCCTTCTGCTCCCAGCAGAAGTTCTGGGGGCGCAGCTGGCGCGGGCGCGATCCGCTCCAGTTCGTCACCGAGCTGGAGATGCTGCGCGATCGCTACGGCGTGGCGGTGGCCATGCTCTCCGACGAGACGCCCACCACCGACCGGGCCCGATGGGAGAAGGTCCTCGACCTGCTCGCCGAGCGCGGGACCGGGATGGAGATCCTCATGGAGACCCGCGTGGACGACGTCCTGCGCGACGAGGACATCCTGGGGAAGTACGTCCGGGCGGGGATCTCCCACGTCTACCTGGGCGTCGAATCCACCTCCCAGGCCACCCTCGACCTCTACAAGAAGGACATCAAGGTGGCCGAGTCGAAGCGGGCCATCGACCTCGTGAACGCCCACGGGATGGTGTCGGAGACCTCCTTCGTGCTGGGCACGCCGGAGGAGACCACCGCCTCGGTCCGCGAGACGGTCGAGCTCGCCAAGTGGTACGCGCCCGACATGGCCTTCTTCCTCGCGCTCACCCCCTGGCCCTACTCGGAGATCGGGCCGGAGATGGAGAGCCGGCTCGTGACCAAGGATTACCGTCGGTACAACCTGGTCGAGCCGGTGATGAAGCCCGACCACATGACGATCGAGGAGCTCCACGGCGAGCTCCACCGTGCCACCGGCCACTTCTTCCACGACAAGTTCAAGAACCTGGGGAAGCTGACGCCCGAGAAGCGCCGCTTCATGGTGAAGGTTCTGAAGCTCCTCATCGAGAACAGCTACCTGGGCGACGAGATGCGGCGCATGGCCGGCCACGCCAGCATGCCCGACTCGGTGAAGGAGATGCTCCGGGAGAGCGGGATCGACCTGCCCATCCCCGGGGTCCCGGCGGCACGGTAGCTCCGGCGCTTGTCCCTTCCGGGGGGAGGGGGCGTCAACGTATAACGAGCCCCCATGCGCCGACCGATCCTCGTCCTCGCCTCGCTGGCACTTGCGGCCTGCACCTCCGCCCGCACCCTTCCCACCCCCGCCGAGCCGAAGTTCGACGGGACGGCGGCCAAGGCGGACGTCACCTGGCTCGCCGACCCGGCCCGCGCCGGGCGAGGGGTCGGGACGCCCGGCATCGACGCGGCGGCGGACTGGGTGGAGGCGCGGATGAAGTCGATCGGCCTCGCGCCGGCGGGGTCGGACGGGTACCGGCAGGTCTTCGAGGCCCCGGTCGGCGCCCGGCTGCTCGCCGGGAACTCCCTTTCCCTCGCAGGCAAGGCGGAGTCCCTCGAGGCAGACTGGCTCCCATTCACGTTCAGTGACGACGGCAAGGTGGAGGGCGAGCTCGTCTTCGCCGGGTACGGCATCACCGCCGCCGATCTCCACTACGACGACTACGCGGGACTCGACGTGAAGGGGAAGATCGTGGTCGTCGCGCAGGACTTCCCCGGCGAGCCCGACCCCAGGTCTCCCTTCCGCGACCCCCGGAACAACCGCTACGGCGAGTGGCGCTACAAGGTGATGAACGCGCGCGACCACGGCGCCGCGGCCCTGCTCGCGGTCCGGGACGACTGGAACCACCCCGGGCCGGACGAGATCCCGGCCTGGAAGGGATCGCCCAGCTCGCGCGCCGGCCTCCTCGCGGCGCGGATCACGATGGCTGCGGCGAAGGGAGCCGGGATCGACGTCGCCGCGCTGGCCGTTCCGATCGCCTCCGACCTGAAGCCGCGGTCGAAGGCGCTGGGGGTGAAGGCGGCGATGCAGGTCGAGGTGGCGCACGAGCGGGCCCGGACCGCCAACCTGGTGGGAAAGATCGCCGGCAGCGATCCCTCCGTGGCGGACGAGTGCGTGGTGGTGGGGGCGCACTACGACCACCTGGGGCTGGGCGGGGAGAGCTCGGCGGCGCCCGACCAGATCGGCAAGCCCCACCCCGGCGCCGACGACAACGCCTCGGGCACCTCGGCGATGCTGGCGGTGGCCCGCGCCTTCGCCTCGCAGCCGCCGCCGCGCCGCCCCCTCGTCTTCGTGGCCTTCTCCGGCGAGGAGCTGGGTGTGCTGGGCTCCGCCTTCTTCGTGCGCAACCCGCCGGCGGGGTGCTCGGTCCCGAAGATGCAGGCCATGGTCAACCTGGACATGGTGGGCCGTCCGGCGAACCGGAAGCTCTACGTGCACGGCGTGGACACCGGAAAGGGGTTCCGCGAGCTGGTGCGCGCGCTCGCCGACGAGGCCCCGCCCATCGCGCTCGACGTCCAGATGGGCGGGGAGGGCTTCGGCTCGTCCGACAACGCCAGCTTCTACGCCCGCGAAGTACCGGTGCTCTTCCTCTTCAACGGCGCCCACACCGACTACCACCGCGTGACCGACACCCCCGAGAAGATCGACGCGACCAGCCTCGCCGAGGTGTCCCGCCTCGCCTGGCGGGCGGCGCGCGCGCTCTCCGACCTGCCGGCTCGGGTCGAGGTGGTCAAGGCCGCCCAGCCCCAGACCCAGGGCGGTGGGGGGAGGGGGAGCCGGCCCTCGCTCGGTTCCATCCCCGACTTCGGGGAGCGGAAGGAGCCGGGCGTGCTGCTCTCCGGCGTGGTCCCGGGCAGCCCGGCCCAGAAGGCGGGGCTCGCCGCCGGCGACGTGGTGCTGCGGATCGGGATGAAGAAGATCCTGAACCTGCAGGACATGCAGTACGCGCTCACCGATCACCGCCCGGGTGACGTCGTGGAGGTGGAGTACCTCCACGGCGGCAAGTCGGTCGTGGTCACGGTCACCCTCGCCGAGCGCAAGTAGCCCCGGAGGACACGTGAAGCGAATCCTGCCCTGGGTCGTGGCCGCGGCGCTCACGCTCGCCTGCTTCGCCTTCCAGAACCGGACCGGTCCCACCTATCCGCTGGTGGGGAGCTTCCCCACCTCCCGGGGCGACGTGGCCTTCAAGTTCCTGCGCAGCGAGGAGATCGGCAAGGGGCTCCAGATCATGCTGCGGGATCCCGTCCCCCCCGGCGTCTCGGCCAAGGTGCGCTGGCGCCGCTACAAGTCGAACGACGGCTGGAGCGAGACCCCGATGAACCCCGGGACCTTCCGCTTCTCCCGGCGCGGGACGGCCGAGGAGGTGCGCGGCGTCGGCGCGACGCTCCCGTCGCTGCCGGAGCGAGCCGGCAAGTACGAGTACCAGGTGCTCGTGGACGACGGGAACGGTTCACGTTCCGTCACGGGGGACCGGCCCATCTACGCGCGCTACAAGGCGCCCGTGCCCCACGCCGTGCTGCTCGTTCACATCCTGGTGGTCTTCCTCTCCATGATGCTGGCGCTCCGCACCGGGATCGCGGCCCTGGCCGGTGGGGAGGTCCGGGGGCTCGCCTGGGCCACCATCGGGTCGCTCGTCCTGGGCGCCTTCGTGCTCGGCCCCATCGTGCAGAAGTACGCCTTCGGCGTGTACTGGTCGGGGTGGCCCTTCGGCTACGACTGGACCGACAACAAGGTGCTGGTGGAGCTGGCCGCGTGGCTCCTGGCAGCCGTCACGGTCTCGCTGGCCCGGAACCCGAGGATCGTACGGGGCGCCGTCATCGCGGCCACCGCCGTGACGCTGGCGGTCTACTTCATCCCGCACAGCATCTTCGGCTCCGAGTACGACTACACCCGCGGCTCCGGACACGGAACCGCGGGCTGATCGCTACATCCCCGGGAACGGGAACGGCGGATCGTCGAAGGAGGAGGCCGGCCAGGCCGTGAAGTCGGTGGCCGCACCGTCCTTCGACGGGACCGCGCCGAAGCTGGCGTCGCAGGAGGACGCGGTGCCGGCATCGAGTCCGACGAGGGTGGCACCCGCCACGCCCTCGGCCTTCATCATCCAGTAGGCCTCCGGCTCGGCGGCGGTGCCGGGAGCCAGCTGCTCGGCCGTGGCGGAGAAGCAGGTCACTCCGACGATGCTCGCCACCGGGGCGACGAGGACGCCACCCGAGATCTTGCCATCGGCGCGCCCGTGGACGGTGCCGTCGGCCAGGCGGAACCAGCGAGATACCACCTGCGCGGTCGCCGGGGTCAGGGCGGACACACCTGCCGCTGGGTTCATCCCGCAGAGGAAGATCATCTCGTCCTGGATCTTCAGGCTTCCTCCCTTGCCGGGTTCCCGGAAGAAGAGGTAGGCGCCGCTGCGGGGCTGGGCGAGGCCGGTCGGGACGACTCCGCCGAACTTGCCGGGGTCGAGGTCCCAGGCGACGTTCGTGCCGCGGGCCGCGATCTTGCGGGCCGTCGCAGAGACGTCGAAGCGGACGTCCAGGGTTCCCGAGGCGGCCTTCTCGGCCGGGAGGACCGCGTGGAGCTTCGCGAAGTCGATCGCCATCGTGCCCTTGCCCTCGTGGGCGCCGGTGAAGCCGTTGCGATCGATCTGGCCGGTCATGAGGACCGTGAGGGGCGTGGTTCCCGCGGGGCCCGCGGCGAGCTGCCAGCCGTAGACGTTCGGGCCGACGAGCGTGATGGTGAACGCGAAGGTGACGCCGCCCTCGGTCTTGCTCCAGGTCTTGCTCGTGTCGGTGGCGCTCACCGGCTGGGTGGCGAGCAGCTTCTCGACCTTGCCGAGCACCTTGTAGACGTGCCGGTTCACCCGCTCGACCACCTCCCGCTCGCGGGAGAAGAGCAGCGGGTGGCAGACGGTTCCGGTCGAGGCGGCCAGGGGGGCGAGGGACTGCTCCGCGGGAGCGGCCATGGCCGGCGTGGCGGCCGGAGGCGTGGTGTCGGTGGCGAGCTGATCCATGGCCAGCGTCGCGTAGGTGGGAGCGGCGGCGTCGAGCGCCGCGCTGCCCGCGCCCGAGGGGGTGGAACCGCCACAGGCGGTGACGATGGCGAGGGGAACGGCGAGGAGCAGGCTTCGCAAGTTCATGTGGGGTCTCCGGGCGAGTGATCCGATCGCAGCACGGACATCAACCCGCGGCGGCGCGGGAAGTTACGTCAGGAGATCTTGCGCTCGCTCGGGACGGCGTCCTTCGGGCCCTGCGACGGGGCGCCCTGCGCGTGCGCGGGCAGCTCGGTGGTCACCGGGTCCTTCGCGGGAGGGGGATCGTCCGGCCCCTCGGAGGACCTCTTGAAGTTGCGGATGCCCTTGCCGAGCGCCTCGCCGAGCTGGGGAAGCTTCGACGGGCCGAAGATGAGGAGCGCAACCGCGAGGATGAGCAGGATCTCGCCGAATCCGAGTCTCATGGGGGCCGTATAGCATCAGGAGAGTCGGCGCACCATATCCGTGTCACCTTCAGCGGGTACGGGCTTCCAGGAGGGACAGGAACCGCGGCGAGGTCAGGACGCCGAGCATCACGAGACGGCGCATCCCACCGCCGCGCCCCATCCCCGCACCCCGGTCGGCGTCCGGACCGCCGCGACCCGTCCCGGCTCCGAGCTTGACCGACTGAAGCGCCCGGACCTGCGCGGACGTGAGGATCGCGAGGGCCTGCTTGCGGATCGCCTGGGCCTCGCCGCGCCCCGCCGGCATCGCGGCGCGCCGCGCGTCGCGGATGGCCTGCTGGGTGGAGGCCGAGACGGAGCCTCCGGCGCGCAGCTCGTCCCGCGCCTGGGTGAGAGCGGCGACCAGCGCCGGGTTGGGGCCCTCCATCCGTGCGCGGGCCGCCTCGACCTGGGTCGCGGCCTGCTGGAGCAGCGGGAGGAGGGCGCGAGCCTGGGCCTGCGTGAGGTCGAGCGCGTGGTCCACCTGGAGTGCGGCGATCTCCTCCCGGAGAGCGGCCACCTCCGGGTTGGGGGCGAACGGGCGCGCGGAGGCGGTGGAGGCCGAGAGGAGCAGGAGTGCGGCGAGGGCGCTTCGGGTCGTCATGTCGGTTCCATACCCCCGGACCCGCGGATCGTTAGGTCCCGCTGGGGGAGGGAGGTGCTAGGTTGCGCTCCCGATGAGGGTTCCCCCCGACGTCTCCCGCCTGCTCGAGGCCTGGTCCGGTCCGCCCGACGGGGACGATGAGCTGCGCGCGCGCATCGGCGACACCGTGGCGGCGCTCAAGAACCTTCGCCGGGATCGCCCCGACCTCTTTTCCCCCGAGGCGGCCCGGCTCGTGCGCCCGGCGGCTCCGGCGGCCGTGGTGCCGGCGCCCCCCGTGGCCCGGGTTCCGGTGGCCAATCCGGACGCGGTTCTCCGCGAGGTCTTCGGATTCCCCTCCTTCCGACCCGGCCAGCGGGAGCTCGTCGATGCGGTCCTCGCGGGGCGGGACGCGCTCGGGGTACTCCCCACCGGGTCGGGGAAGTCGCTCACCTACCAGCTGCCGGCCCGGGTCCTCGGCGGGGTGACCCTCGTCGTGTCGCCGCTCATCGCACTCATGAAGGACCAGGTGGAGGCGATGGGGAGGGTGGGGCTGCGGGCCACCTTCCTCAACTCGACGCTGGAGGCGGAGGAGCGTCGCAGCCGCGTGGCCGCGGTGCGTCGCGGCGAGTACGAGCTGGTCTACGCGGCGCCGGAGGGTCTCGAGGGCGCGGCGGGCGCGGCGCTCGCCGGGGCGCGACTCTCGCTCGTGGCCGTGGACGAGGCCCACTGCATCAGCCACTGGGGGCACGACTTCCGGCCGGCCTACCGCAACCTGGCCGGGCTGCGAGCCCGCTTCGGGGGGGCGCCGGTGCTCGCGCTCACCGCCACGGCGACGCCGAAGGTCGCGACCGACATCGCCGAGCAGCTGGGGATGCGCGACCCCGCCATCTTCCGCGGCTCCGTGTTCCGGTCGAACCTCCGGCTCGAGGTGGTGAAGAAGGGGGGCGACGGGCCGGGGTCGCGCGAGGAGATCCTGGAGCGCGTCCGCGCCCACCGGGGCGAGAGCGGGATCGTCTACTGCATCGCCCGGAAGTCGGCCGAGTCGGTGGCCGACTTCCTCCGCTCCCGCCGGGTGAAGGCCCTCGCCTACCACGCGGGGCTCGAGGCCGGGGAACGCGAGCGGATCCAGGACGCCTTCCTCGGGGGCAAGGCCGACGTGGTGGTGGCCACGGTGGCCTTCGGGATGGGGATCGACAAGCCGGACATCCGCTACGTGATCCACCGGGACATGCCCGGCTCGGTGGAGGGCTACTGCCAGGAGATCGGCCGCGCCGGGCGCGACGGGGCGCCCTCCGACTGCGTGCTCCTCTACTCCTGGGCGGACGTCATGGCGCACGACCGGCTCGCCGAGGGCGCCGGGGACGAGACCACGGCCCGCCTCCAGCGGCAGAAGGCGCGCGGCATGTTCACCTGGGCGGAGGGAAGCGGATGCCGTCACCGGCTGCTCGGCGCGCACTTCGGCGAGGACGTGCCCCCCTGCGGTGCGAGCTGCGACACCTGCGACCCGTCGAGGGCGGTGTCCGCCCCGGTGGTCGCCGGGCGCCGGGCAGCCCCCAGGCGGCGATCCCGCTGATAGCGCCGATTGGCGGTTCGGGTAGATTGGCCCGGATGCTGCCCCGAAAGACGGTCCTCGCCGCCTGCGCCACGGCCCTCCTCCTCTGTGCCGGGTGGGCCCGCGCCGCCGGTCCGCTCGACCTCCTCACGCCCTCGGCTTCCCCCGCGGCCGATGCGAAGCCCGGTCCGAAGAACGACCGGCCCCCGCCGCCCGAGGCCATCCCGGTGCCGCAGGTGGTCCCGGCGGCCGTGGACGCCTACCGGAGCATGGGCGTGATCCGCGCCAACGCCGACGCGGATGGGGCGCTCGACGAGATGCTCGCACCGCTCGCCGACGTCGCGGAGACCGTCGAGAAGGCGGGCAAGCAGCTCACCCGCCAGCCCATGGCCTCGGTCTCCGACCGCGACCTGGTGGACTTCCGCCAGGAGATGCTCCGGCAGGACGCGCTTCTCGACCGGTGGAGCGGCAAGCTCTCCCTCGCGGTCCATGCCATCTACGGATCGCAGAAGGAGCTCTCGCGGATGGCCGAGGTCTGGGTGCTCACCGAGCGCCAGGCCCGGGCCGAGGGTGCCGGCGCCTCGCTCGTGGAGCGGGCCGCGCAGGTCCGCGGCGAGATCGACGACCTCCAGAGGCAGGTGAAGCTTCGCCTCGAGAAGCTGCTCGCCGCCCAGGAGGAGGTCGGTGGCCTGCGCATCCGGATCATGGGCTGGCTGAGCGCCGCCGACAAGGCGGACGCGCTGCGGGAGCAGCAGCTCTTCGAGGTCGAGGCCCGCCCCATCTGGGCGGTATTCGCCCGCAAGGCGCCGGTGCGGGAATTTGGCCAGCAGCTCGGCCGGCTGGTGCAGCACAACGTCTCCGCGCTCTCCGCGTTCATCCGCGAGGAAGGGGACGGACTCCTGTGGGTGCTCGCGGTGTTCGCGGCGGTGGTGGTCGCGGTGACCTGGGCCAGCCGACGTTTCACGGCCCGGGCCGGCGAGGATCCGGAGATGCAGGCGCCGGCCGAGGTGCTCTCCCACCCCGTGTCGGCGGGCCTGCTCGTGGCGCTCTCCGTCACCTCCTGGATCCTCCCCCGGGCCCCGGCGGCGTTCAGCGAGCTCGTGGTCCTGGTGATGCTCGCGCCCTTCCTCGTCATGACCCGCAACCTGCTCGCGCCGGGGATGCGGATGCCCCTCTACGGGTTCACCGGGCTCTTCGCCGTCTGCCGCCTGGGCGCGCTCCTCCCCGAATATTCTCTCCCGGGGCGGCTGCTCATGATGGTCGTCGCCGGAGTGGGGATGTACGGCGCGTTCCGGCTGCTCCGCAAGGACGCGCGCTGGCCCGCCGCGGTGAAGCGGGCCTCCCGCCGCTCCAGGGTTCGCGCAGCGGTCTGGGTGCTCGCCGGGATCATCGGGGTGGGGTTCGTCGCGAACGTCATCGGGAACGTGAGCCTCGGGCGGCTGCTCGTGGACGGCGCCCTCTCGACGGTGATGATCGCCCTCCTCCTCGCCGCGGTGGCGCGCGTGCTGGGGGCGCTTCTCGCGGGCGCGCTGGCCATGCCGCCGGTCCGCGGCATCTTCGTCGAGTCCGGGGAGGCGGAGCGGCTCGCAGACCGCGGGGCGTCCTTCCTCGACCTCGTCGCCGTCCTCCTCTGGCTCGCCGGGACCCTCAAGGTTTTTCACGTCCACGAGACCGTGAGGGCGGCGCTCGTCTCGGTCCTCACCGCCCGGCTCCGGTTCGGGGGGCTCGACGTCTCCCTCGGTGACCTGGCCGCCTTCGGGCTCACCCTCTATCTGTCGGTGATCCTGGCCCGGCTGCTCCGGGTGGTCCTCGAGGCCCGGCTCGACAAGGGCGGGAAGCTGCCTCCGGGTGTGCCCGTCGCCATCAGCAAGACCGTGGCCTACGCGGTCATTGCGTTCGGCTTCCTGGTGGCCGTCCTGGCCTCCGGCATGGACGTGACCCGCTTCACGGTCCTGCTGGGCACGCTCTCGGTCGGCATCGGCTTCGGCCTGCAGAACGTGGTGAACAACTTCGTCTCCGGTCTCATCCTCCTGTACGAGCGACCCATCCGCGTGGGCGACGTCATCGACGTGGGCACGGCCATGGGCACGGTGAGCCACATCGGCATCCGGTCGAGCACCGTGGCCACCTTCCAGGGCGCCGAGGTGGTGCTTCCGAACTCCATCCTGGTGTCGAACCAGCTCACCAACTGGACCCTCTCGAGCCGGCAACGGCGCATCGAGATCGAGGTGGGTGTGGCCTACGGAAGCGACGTGGCGGTGGTGCAGGAACTCCTGATCGCGGCGGCGCGCTCCGATGCGGCGGTGCTGGCCGAGCCCGCGCCGGTGGCCCTCTTCACCGGGTTTGGCGACAGCGCCCTCAACTTCCAGCTCCGCCTCTGGACCGCTCAGTACGATCGTTACCTGGTGGTCGGGAGCGACGTGCGCATGGCGATCGTGGCGCGGCTCGACGCCGCAGGCATCTCCATTCCCTTCCCGCAGCGCGACCTGCGCGTCGTGTCGGTGGACGAGGGGGCCGCGCGCGCTCTCCGAGGCGACGCGCCGTCCGGGAAGTAGCGATATGGAACGATCCCCTTTCCTGGAGCGCGTCTTCCGCCGCATCGTCGCGCTGCGCGTCCCGGTGCTCGCGCTCTACGCCGTCCTCCTGCCCGTGGCCATCGCGCTCGCGCTGCGGATCCCGTCGGAAGGGGCCATCGACCGTCTCATCGTCCCGTCCGACCCGGACTTCGTCGCGACCCGCGCCTTCCAGAAGGTCTTCCCGGAGGGGCAGGTGGTGCTCTTGCTCCTCGAGTCGGACGATCCCTGGAATCCGGAGGTGCTCCGGCAGGTCTCGGAGCTGGAGGGGCGGCTCGGGAAGATCCCCGGCGTCCACCCGGTCTCGGCGCTCGACATCTACCGGCGGGTGCAGCCGGGGTTCCAGCCCGACGCCACGTCCGCGGCGGCCTTCCGGACGTTCGCCCAGGGGACCGACATCCTGCGGCGGCAGGGGCTCGTGGGGGAGCGCTTCCTCGCCGTGGTGGCGGGGTTCGGGGGCGCACCCCGGGAGCGCGCCGGCACCCTCGCGGCCATCGAGAAGGCCATCGGCCCCCCCGGACCGGGCGTCACAACCATCCGCAGGGTGGGTGCTCCCTTCGTCGAGTCCTGGATCGAGCACGAATCGGGGACGGCCTCGGCCCGCTACTTCCCGCTCTTCGGCATCTTCGTGGTGGTCATCGCGCTCTTCCTCTACCGGTCGTGGCGCACGCTGCTCGCCGTGCTCCTGGCGCTCGGGACCGCGGTGGCCATGGGGGTGGGGGCGGGAGCGCTGCTCGGATTCTCCTTCACGGTGGTCTCGGCGCTCGTGCCGCTCACCGTGATGGTGACCACGCTCGCGACGCTCGTCTACCTCCAGTCCCGCTTCGTCGATCAGCCCGAGGGGACCGACGTGGACGCCCACCAGGTCTTCGCGCTCGCCAACAAGTTTCCCCCGGTGACCGCCTCCACCGTGGCGGCCGTCCTGGGGTTCGGGGCGCTGGCGGTGTCGAAGATCCGCCCGGTTCGCGAGATGGGGCTCTGGACCGCGGTGGGGCTGGCGCTCGGCTGGATCGTCGCCTTCACCCTGTTCCCGGCGCTCCAGAAGGTGCTCGAGACGCCCACCGGCCGCACCGTGGCCATCCGGACCCGCTTCTACGACCGGCTCGCCGACCTGCTCCCGGCCTTCACCTGGCGGTACCGCTGGCTCCTCGTGGTGGGCTCGCTCGTCGTGTCCGGCGCGGGTGCGGTGGGTCTCTTCGGCCTCCCGGGAGTCGTCCCGCCCATGCGGGTGGGGGTCGATTCGCTCGACTACGTCGATCCGGACCTGCCCATCCACCGGGACATGGTCTGGTTCCGCAAGAACGTGGCCGGGCTGAACGTCGCGCGGGTCTGGGTCCGGACGCCGCCCGGTGTCGCCGTGGATCCGGAGTTCCTCCGGGGCATCGACCGCTTCGCCACCTCCGTGGAGGCGCTGCCCCAGGTGTCGGGCGTGGTCGGCCCCACCACCTTCCTGCGCATGCGCCGCTACATCGCCGGCCAGGGGGACAAGCTTCCGCAGGAGCCGGAGGCCTTCGCCGCGGCGGCCGCTGACGTGGAGCAACTGCTCCTCGCCGAGCCCGAGCTGCGCGCCTTCCTCGACGTGGGGACGCTCGGCAATGCCACGCTGACGGTGGTCTTCGCCGGCGTGGAGGAGAAGGAGTTCCACGACCTCATCGGCCAGATCAAGAAGGCCTGGGAGGTCGCCGTCTCGGGGGATCCTGCCTTCCGCGGCGTGGAGATGCAGGTGGTGGGCGAGTCGCTCCTGCAGGCCAAGGTGGGGGCGAGCCTCGTGCCCACGCTCACCGAGAGCTTCGCCCTCACGGCCGGGCTCATCTTCCTGGCCTTCCTCTTCGTCTTCCGCAGCCCGTCGGCGCGCCTCATGGCGATGATCCCGTCGGTCTTCGCCATCCTGGCCACGTTCCTCGGGATGCGCATGCTCGGGGCGAGCCTCAACGTGGCCACCATCCTCATCGCCACGACGGTGCTCGGGACCACCGAGAACGACCAGATCCACTTCTTCTACCACCTGCAGGAGGGGCGGCAGGAGGGGCGGAACTTCGAGGACGCGCTCCGTTACACTCTGCGTGTATCGGGGCGGGCCATCGTCTTCGCGACCCTGATCAACGCGGCCGGATTCCTGGCGCTCTCGGTCTCGAGCTTCCCCCCGCTGCGCCAGTTCGGGGTGATCACCTCGGCGGCCTTCCTGCTCTCCATGGTGGCCGACTTCACGGCGCTGCCGGCCTCGCTCTGGCTCATCTCCCGGTCCCGGCCGGCGGGTGCCGGAAAGAAGTAGCCCCGGGGCTCAGCGGCGTCGCGGCATCGGCAGGAGCGCGGAGGTCCGCTTCATCCGGTCGGCATACTCCGGGTGGTTCTCGAGCATCCGCCGGTCCTTCATGGGGATGGAGGCGAAGGCGAAGAGGAGCGTGATGGCCAGCGGTCCGACGGCGCTCCACCACCAGCCCGGGCGCGCGGCGAACCCCAGGATCCAGAGCCCCCACCAGAAGCCGATCTCGCCCAGGTAGTTCGGGTGGCGGCACCAGCCCCACACCCCGGTGTCGAGCGTGGCGCCACGCTCCCGGCGCGAGGACATGAAGCGGCGGAGCTGGAGGTCGGCGGCGGTCTCGATGGCGATGGCCGCCGCGGCGACCAGGAACCCCACCGCGTCGAGCCAGCCGAGGGGGCGTCCCGGGCCGTTCACCGACGCCCAGACGGGGAGGAGCGCCAGGAACACCCATGCGGTGGGGAAGAGGTGGAGCCCGAACAGGCTCGCCGGCCAGTAGAGGCGGCCGGTCTTCCTGCGGATGTCCACGTAGCGGAAGTCCTCGTCGGCGAGGCCGTGCCAGCGGCTCATCTGGTTGGCGGTGAGGCGGAGCCCCCAGAAGACGACGAGCAGGACCGCGAGCCCCTGCCGGGACGGGACCGCCTGCTCCCCGCCGGGTGCCATCGCCCAGTACAGGACGACGGGGATCGGCGCCACGCTCCAGAACGGGTCGTACATGCTGGAGTTGTCGAGGGCCACGCTGAAGGCGAAGACCACCGCCGTGGCCACGAGGTCGGCCGCGAGCGCCACCCATATGGGGTCCCGCCCGGGGAGCGCCAGGGCAGTGGCGACCGCGGCGAGGAGGGCAAGCAGGTAGGCGCCGGCGAGCCAGGCCTGGCTCCGGGCGAGCGAGAAGTGGGCGGTCCGGGAGGGGGGGAGGGGAGCGGCCTCGGGCATCGCCCAGAGTTAACAGAACGCCGGCCGGTCCGCAGTCACCTCGCGGGGCGCAGATCGACGGGCTCCCGAGCCCCATGAGAGAATCAGAGGAAGCATCGGCACCCCATGGACCGCTCGAACCGAAGAGGCATCGCGGAGGCGCCAGGCGGGTATTCGACCATCCGGGTGACGTCCTGGCTCGTGGTCGGCTACCTCGTCCTGGGGGCCCTCGGCCTGCTCCTCGCCATCCCTCCGGGATACGCGAGCCCGGTGTTCCCCGCAGCCGGCCTCGCGCTCGCGGCCGTCCTGCTCTTCGGAAACCGTGTTCTCCCGGGTGTCTGGCTGGGCTCCACCCTGCTCGAACTGGGGCACGCGGCGGTGACCGGGAGGCTGTCGTCCGGCACGGTGACGGCCGCTCTGGTCGTCGGCGTGGGTGCAACCCTCCAGGCCGGCGCGGGGCGCTGGCTCGTCCAGAAGGGGATGGGTCCGTCCTGGCGCAGGCTGGAGCGCGAGGGTCAGGTTCTTCGCTTCCTCCTGCTCGGTTGCGTGGCCGCGGGGCTCGTCTCCTCGTCGGTCAGCGTGGCAGGGCTCGCGGCGACCGGGGTCATCGAGCTCGCAGAGGTGCCCTTCACCCTGTGGATCTGGTACGTGGGCGACGTCGTGGGGATGCTGGTCGTCGCGCCGCTGGCCCTCTGCTTCCTGGAAGCGTCGAGCACCTCCGAGCGAGACCGTTTCCGGCGGGTTCTCGTCCCGATGCTGGCTGCGCTGGGGATCGTCGTCGCCGTATTCTACGGCACGTCCCGGTGGGAGGCCGAGGCGGAGACGAGGAGCCTTTCGTCGGTGGGGGAGGAGCTGAGCTCCCAGCTCCAGGACAGGGGCGTGGTCCAGCGCGAGGTCCTGGCGGCGGTCCGGAACTTCGTGGAGGCCACGCCCGGCTTCACTTTCACCCAGTTCGACCAGTTCACCCGGCTCACCTTGCGGGACCACCCGGACATCTTCGCGCTCCAGTTCGACGACCTCGTGGAGGAATCGCGTCGCCTCGAGTTCGAGGAGACCACGGGCCGGCAGTCCCCTCTGGGCGCCTACCAGATCACCGAGCGGAACGCGGAAGGTCGGCTGGTTCGCGCCGGGTCGCGCCCCGAGTACGTGCCGGTCCGCTTCGTCGTGCCCCTGGCGGGAAATGGCCCTGCGGTGGGCTTCGACATCCTGTCCGAACCCACCCGCCGGGCCGCCGTGGAGACGGCGCGGAGGTCGGGCATCTTCACCGTGACCGCCCCGGTCCATCTCGTGCAGGGGGAGCAACGCCGCCCGGGGATGCTCGAGGTCAAGCCCGCGTTCGACGGAGCCCACCGGGTCGTCGGCTTTGCCGTCGCCGTCATCAAGCTGGACGAGATGGTCCGGATCGCCACCGAGGGGCACGTCCCGGCCGGGATCGTGTTCCGGTTGACCGATCCCGAGGCTCCCGACGGCTGGCGCCTGATCCACGAATCGGAGGGCGGCGAAGGAAGTTCCGCCCGCGACACCCACGCGGCCGTCGAGTGGAGCACGTCCCTGGCGATGGGACAGCGCACCTGGGTCCTCTCGTTGAAGCCCACGAAGAGTTACTGGCAGGCGCACCGCCCCTGGATGGCGTGGGCGGCTGGAGTGGGAGGACTGCTCTTCGTCGCCATGCTCCAGGTGCTCCTGCTCGGGGCGACCGGGCGAGCGATCGAGAACGAGCGGAGGAACCTCCTTCTGGCGGCGAGCGAGGAGCGACTCAAGGATGCCCAGCGGCTCGCGCAACTCGGGAACTGGGAGATCGATCTCCGGACGAACGCGACCTCCTGGTCCGACGAGACCTTCCGGATCTACGAGGCCGACCCGGCCGGCAGCGAGGCCAGCCTGGAGGCCTTCCTCCGCGCCGTCCACCCGGAGGATCGGGACGACGTGGACGCGGCGTACCGGCAGGCGTTCGAAGGGCGCGCCTCTCCGGGGTTCACCCACCGGCTCCTCATGACCGACGGTCGGGTCAAGTTCGTGCAGCAGACCGGCCACATCGTCCGGGACGCCGAGGGCAGTCCGGTGCGCGTGGCCGGAACCGTGCAGGACATCACCGAGCGCAGGGTCGCCGAGGTGGCCGTCCGTTCCAGCGAGGCGCTCCTGCGCGCGATCGCCGACTCCAGCCCCGATTCCATCTTCGCGAAGGACCGGGAAGGGAGATGGACCTTCGCGAACCAGGCGGTGCTCCGGCTCTTCGGGAAGAGCGGCTCGGAGGTGGTGGGCAGGACCGATGCCGAGATCATCGGCGACCCGGAGGTGGCGAGGCAGCTGGCCGCGAACGACCGGCAGGTCATGGAGTCGGCTTCCCACGTGAACTTCGAGGAGGTGGTCCCGTCGTCCACCGGGATGCGGAGGTTCCTGGTCACGAAGGCGCCCCTGCGCGATTCCGATGGAGGCGTGGCGGGCATCGCCGGGGTCGCGAAGGACGTCACCGAGGTGCGAAAGCTGCAGGAGCACCTGGCCATCGCGTCCCGGCTGGCGGCGATGGGCACGCTCGTCACCGGCGTCGCCCACGAGGTCAACAATCCACTCTCCGGCGTCCTGGCGGGAGGAGGGGTGGCAGCGGAGACCGTCCAGGAGGCGCGCGCTCTCCTCGTCCAGGGGACCGGGGAGGCTCGGGACCGCGCGCTCCGGCTTCTCGAAGAGGCCCTCGAATCGCTGGAGGACGTCAGGGTCGGCGGCCAGCGGATCGCGGAGATCATCCGGGACCTGTCCCTCTTCGGGAGGCCCGACCCGCTGCGCACCCGGGTCCATCTCGTGGACGCGGTGGATCTGGCCATTCGCTGGCTACCCGCGACCCTCGGGGCCAGGGTGACCCTCCGCGTGGAGGATCTCGGCGCGCCGGACGTTCTCGCCTCCTCGGGCCAGCTCGGCCAGGTGTTCCTGAACCTGGTGACCAACGCCGCGAAGGCCATCCCACCGGGCAGGAAGGGCAACATCGTCGTCCGGCTCCGGCCCGGACGGGCGGGCATGGCCTGCATCGAGGTCGAGGACGACGGCGCCGGGATCGACCCGAGGCTGCTGGAGGTGATCTTCGACCCGTTCTTCACCACCCGTCCGGCCGGGGAGGGGCGAGGGACCGGGCTCGGGCTCGCCATCTGCCACGCCATCGTGACGTCCTACGGCGGCGACATCAGCGTGGAGAGCGAGGTCGGGAAGGGCTCGACGTTCCGGATCGAGTTGCCTGCGGCGCCCGTAGAGGGGTGACAGTCCGCAGCGCGGACCACCGGGCCGGAGATCGACCGGCTGAAGCGGCAGGGCCGTCCATGATCGTCGTGGACACCCACCTGCTCGCCTACCTGCTCCTGCCCGGCCCGGAACGTGCTCGAACTCGCCGTGCGCTCCCGCTGCACCGCCTACGACTGCGAGTTCGTGGCGCTCGCGAAGCAACTCGGGGTCCCGCTCGTCACGAGCGACCGGCAGGTGCTGGCCGCCTTCCCGGAGACGGCGGTGTCACCGGACGCATTCGCCTCCCAGGGACGAAAATGAACCAGGGGGCCCCGATCTCTCGGAGCCCCCTGAAATCACTGCCCAAAAGTGGTGGAGCTGTGGGGGATCGAACCCCAGACCTCTAGAGTGCGATTCTAGCGCTCTCCCAGCTGAGCTACAGCCCCGCGTTCACGCCCCCCGGATTGGCGGGGAGGGGGCTTGTTTACGGGTCGGCAGGACGGGTGTCAAGAGACCTTCGGAGCCACCCAGTAGAGCATCACGTAGACCAGCACGCCGGTCACCGAGACGTAGAGCCATGCGGGGAGCGTGATGCGGGCCACGCGCCGGTGGGCCTCCCAGCGCCCCTTCCAGGCCATGTAGAGGGCCGTGCCGATGAGCGGGACGATGGCGGCCGCCAGGATCGTGTGGCTCCCGAGCAGGACGAGGTAGGCGTTGCGCACGGCGCCGGTCCCCGGGAACCGGTGGGTCCCGGTGAGGGCCACCCGGACGAGGTAGGAGACGAGGAACACGGCGGACACGCCGAGCGCCGAGAGCATGAGCGCCCGGTGGCGGTCGCGGTGGCCGCCGCGGATGGCCCGCCAGCCGAGGAAGACGAGGACGGCGCTCGAGCCGTTCAGCACGGCATTCACTGGGGGTAAAATCTCTCCGAGGTTCATCGACGGGCTCCGTTGCGCCGGGCCGCCAGGACGGCGATGGCGAGGTGGACGGCCGCGAAGGCGACCAGGACGAGGAGGTCGCGCGCCGTGGACCCCGGCAGGGCCCCGGGCGCGTCGGGGCCGCCCAGCGCGCGGCGCGTGGCCGACACGGCGTAGGCGACCGGGTTCAACCGCATGACGGTCGCGAGGACCGGGTGGTCGGGGCTCATCGGGAACATGGCGCCGGAGACGATCCAGAGGGGCACGAGCAGCGTCATCTGGATGGCATGGTAGCCCTGCACGTTGTCCACGAGCCAGGCCACCGTGAAGCCCATCGCGGCGAGGCCCACCGCGGCGAGCGCCAGCGCCGCCACCAGCACGGGCCAGTCGATGGAGGTGAGCCCGAAGCCGGCCGCCGGGGCGAGGAGCAGGAAGAGTGCGGCCTGGGAGAGGGCGACGCTCGCCGAGCCGAGCACCTTGCCCACCACCACCGCGCCGCGGGAGGCGGGTCCGGCGAGCACCGCCTGCAGGAAGCCGGCGTGCCGGTCCTCGATGACCGAGAGTGTGGTGAAGATGGCGGCGAAGAGCACCACCATGAGCACCACGCCCGGGTAGAAGTAGCGCAGGTAGCCCTCGCCCGAGCCGGGTATCCGGAAGGTGGCCGACATGCCGGAGCCGATGATCCCCCAGAAGAGGATCGGCTGGGCCAGCGCACCCACGAGGCGCGAGGGCTGCCGGAAGAAGCGGACGAGGTCGCGCCACCAGAGCACGCGGATGGCCGCGGTGTCGTAGCCGCCGATCACGATCGAGCCTCCTGCCCCAGATCCTCGCCGGCGACGTGGAGGAACGCATCGGCCAGGCTGGGGCGCCGCACCGAGACCGAACGGAAGCGCCCCGCCGGGAAGGCCTCCACGATGCGGGGGACGAGCTCGTGCCCCCGCTCCCGCTCGATGGCCACCGTGTCGCCCGAGGCGCGTGCGGGCACGCCGAACCGCTCGGCGATCTCGGCGGCCAGCGCCGTCGCCTCATCGGCCTCCACCACCACCACGTCGCCCGCGAGGCGGGAGAGGAGCGAGGCCGGGGTCTCGACCGCGACGACCCGCCCCCGGGAGAGGATGGCGAGCCGGTCGCAGAAGGCCGCCTCGTCGGGCCGGTGGGTGGTGAGCACCACGGTCGTGCCCCCGGGGCCCGCGCAGTTCCGGAGGGCCTCCCAGGTGCGCCGGAAGGAGAGGGCGTCGAGGCCGGTGGTGGGCTCGTCGAGGAGCAGGACCTCCGGGCGGTGGATGAGCGCGCGGGCGATCTCGAGCCGGCGGCGCATCCCGCCGGAGAACCGTCCCACCGGATCGCGCGCGCGGTCGGAGAGACCAGCGGCCTCGAGCAGCGCGGCAGCGCGCCGTCGAGCCTCGTCGCGGGGGACGCGGAAGAGCGCGGCGCCGAGGTGCAGGTTCTCCTCGGCGGAGAGCTTCACGTCGAGGCTCGGCTCCTGGAAGACCACGCCCATCCGCGCGCGGAGCGCCCGGGAGGAGGGGTCGAGGGGGAGACCGTCGAGGAAGAGCCGGCCGGAGGCGGGCGGGAGGAGCCCGGCCAGGATGGCGAAGAGGGTGCTCTTGCCGGCGCCGTTCGGACCCAGGAAGCCGAAGACCTCGCCGGGGGCGATGGCGAAGGAGACGCCGTCGAGCGCCATCCGCTCGCCGTAGGCGAAGCGGAGCTCCTCCGCCGAGAGGCGCACGCTACCGGGCGCCGAGGAAGAGGGCGATGAAGAAGGCGACCAGGTAGAGCAGGGTGGAGAGGAAGAAGTTGCGCGCCTGGCGGGTGTCCCCCTCCGGCCGGCCGAGGCCCCGCGCCGCGGACGCAGTGAGCCCGCCGCCGAGGAGCGCGGCGACGGCGCCGAATCCCCAGGTGGCCATCCCCAGGAACGCGGGCAGCATGCCCACCGGGACGAGGAGGGCGCTGGTGACGAGCGCCCAGATGCGCGCCGACCGCTCCCCGTGGACCAGCGCGAAGACCTTGAGGCCGCCGCGCGCGTAGTCCTCCTTCAGGTAGATGGAGATGGCGAGGAAGTGGGGGAGCTGCCACACGAAGAGCAGCGCGAAGAGGGCGAGGCCGCGGGCGTCGATGGCGCCCGTGGAGGCGGTCCAGCCCATGAGCGGCGGGATGGCGCCGGGGATGGCCCCGACGAAGAGCGCTGCGGTGGTGAAGCGCTTCATCGGCGTGTAGACGAAGGCGTAGCTGACGAGTGCCACGAGCGCGAGGAGCGCCGTGAGGGGATTCGCGGCGAGGGCCAGGACCGGGATGGCGAAGGCCGGCATCCCGAGTCCGATCGCGAGCGCCGTGGCCGGAGCGATCCGGCCGGCCGGGAGCGGGCGATCCCAGGTGCGGCGCATCCGGGCGTCGACGTCGCGTTCCAGGTAGTTGTTGAGCACGTTCGCGGCCCCGACCACCATCCCCGTTCCGAGGAGGATCGCGGCGGCGCGTGGGGCCGACGGCTGGGAGGGGGCGAGCCACATGCCGGCCGCGGTGGTCGAGACGACCATCCCGGAGAGGCGCGGCTTGGCGAGGGCGAAGAGGTCGCCGACGGCGCGGAGGGGCGAGGCCGGCGAGGGGGCAGTTCGAGACGTGGCGTGGCTCTGGGTCTGGATCACGGTTCACCCCGCGGCGGCGACGAGGCCGGGAAGGCGATCCCCGCCGGCGCGGCTGGTGGCCGGGCGGGGACCGAGCTGGAGGAAGAGCAGGAGGGAGTCGGCGAGGAGCAGGGCGCCCCCGGCGAGGTGGAGGCTGACCACCGTCACGGAGACCATGCTCCACACGGTCCAGGCGCCGAGGAGCACCTGGAGGAGCACCAGCACCGCTCCGAACCGGGCGGCCGGCCGGGCGCGGGCAGGACCCGACCGGATCGCGGCCAGGGCGGCGGCGAGGACGAAGAGCGCCACGAGGACGCCCGCGAACCGGTGGAGCGTGACGAGCTGGGCTGGGCCGCCCGAGGGCCAGAGCGCGCCGCGGCAGAGCACCACGTCGGTGCCGCAGGCGAGGCCCGACCCGGCGTGGCGGACGAGTGCACCGAGGACGATCTGGAGGTAGGTGGCGAGCGCGGCGGCACCGGCCATCGCCCGCACGGAAGGTGCGGCGGATTCGGCCGGCAGGGAGTCCCGGGGTGCGAGCCGCCAGGTGAGCCACACGAGCACCGAGAAGAAGGCCATCGAGGTGGCGAGGTGGCCGGAGGAGACGATGAGCGGCAGCTTCCACAGCACGGTGAGTGCGCCGAGCGAGGCCTGGAAGAGCACGAGCAGGGCGGCCACGAGCGATCCGACGCGCACCGAGGTCTCGCGGCGCCGGCGCCAGACGGTCACGGTGAGTGCGAGCGTGAGCAGCGCCACGGCGAGGGCCACCAGCCGGTGTCCGTGCTCGAAGAGGACGCCCCCCTCCATGGCGGGGAAGAACTGCCCATAGCAGAGCGGCCAGTCGGGGCAGGCGAGCGAGGACCCGGTGGCGTGCACCATCCCCCCGATGACGAGGAGGACGAAGGTGGCGACGGCCGTGGCCCGCGCGAGACGGAACTCCAGCATGGTGAAAGGACACTTAAGGGGGGGCCTGATCCAGGTCAAGGCATCGTTGGACCCTTCCCGGGCACCCCAAGGGGGCCGGGACGCGCTATGGATCGTACATGAACCGACAGGTACTCGCCCTGGCCGCCAGCCTTGCACTCGTGCCCACCGGCTCCCTGGCCGGCGACCTGCGAGGGGTGGTGAGATTCCAGGGTGCACCGCCGGCCCTGGCCCCCATCGAGACGACGAAGGAGCGGGCCGTCTGCGGCGACTCGGTGCCGGACGAGGCGGTCCAGGCGACGGGCGGGATGCTCCGGAACGTCGTCGTCGTCGTGAAGGGGGCTCCGGCGCCGCCCCCGGGGAAGGGGGTCCTCGACCAGCGCACCTGCCGGTACGTCCCCCACGTCCAGGCGCTCCCGGTGGGCAGCACCCTCGACGTCGTGAACGGCGACCCCACGCTGCACAACGTCCACGGCTACCTGGGCCAGGCGACCGCCTTCAACCTCGCCATGCCGTCCAAGGACGCCCGTCTCTCGCGGCAACTGAAGAAGCCCGGGCTCGTGGTGGTGCGCTGCGACGTGCACGCCTGGATGAGCGCCTACGTCTGGGTGGTGGAGGGGCCGGCGGGCGTCACCGGGGCCGACGGGGCCTACGCCATCCCGGGGATCCCGCCGGGCACCTACGAGGTGACGGCCTGGCACGAGAAGCTGGGGGAGCGCCAGGGCAAGGCGACCGTTCCCGCCGAGGGCGCTGCCGTACTGGACTTCGCGTTCTAGACGTCCTCGTCCTCGACCGCTTCGTCCTCGTCCTCCTCCGCCGGGACCTCCTCCTCGGCGTCGGCATCCAGGGGATCGACCTCCGGCTCCGGCTTGCGCGGCGCCTGCCGGGCGCGCTTCTCGTGGGCCGGCGCCTTCAGGGCCGGACTCTCCCGCTGGTCGGCGCCGCACCTGGGACAGAGCGGAACCGGCTTGCGGAGGTCGTAGAACTTCGTCTGGCACTTGAAGCAGGTGTGCTTGTTTCCCAGATCCTTCGGTGCCATCGGTCTCCCCTGCGGACGCGGACGTGCGCGCCGTTTACCGAAAGCCCCACCCGGCGTCAAAGGAAAAGGCGAGGCCCCAGGAAGTTGGCTGGGCTATACCTCCCCGGGAATGGACGAGGTGGAACGGCTGGAGCGGCGCCTGCTGCGGGATGCGGCCCGCGCCATCGAGGACTTCTCGCTCGTCGAGGCCGGCGACCGGATCCTCGTGGCGGTGTCCGGAGGCAAGGACAGCCTCGTCATGCTCCACCTGCTCCAGCGGCTGAGGGAGCGGGCCCCCATCGACTTCGACCTCGTGGCGGTGAACCTGGACCAGGGGCACCCGGGCTTCCCGGCGCACGTCCTGGAGGAGCACTTCCAGCGCGTCGGCGTGCCCTACCGGATGCTCTCCCAGGACACGCTCACCATCGTGAAGCGGATCGTCCCGGAGGGCGGAACCTACTGCTCGGCCTGCTCGCGGCTGCGGCGCGGGATCCTCTACAACGCGGCCGTGGAGATGGGCTGCACCAAGATCGCGCTCGGCCACCACCGGGACGACCTCATCGAGACGCTGCTGCTCTCGGCGCTCTACGCCGGCCGGCTCCTCTCCATGCCGGTCCGGCTCCGCTCCGACGACGGCCGCAACGTCGTCATCCGGCCGCTCGCCTACGCCGCCGAGGAGGAGATCGCGGCCTTCGCCTCCGCGAAGGCCTTCCCGATCGTCCCCTGCGACCTGTGCGGATCGCAGCCGAACCTCATGCGCAAGCGGGTGAAGACGCTCATCGCGGAACTCGCCGCGGAGCACCCGGCGGTGAAGGGGAACCTCCTCTCGGCGCTCTCCCGCGTGGTGCCGAGCCATCTCCTCGACCGCGATCTGCAGCGCCGTCTCGGGGAAACGACCGGGGACGATCCCTGGTTCGAGGCCGAGGCGGGATAGCCGGGAGGACGGGCATGGCACGCATCGACCCAGGAGCGATCCGGACCCCGCGGGACCTCGCTCCGTTCCTCGAGCACACGCTCCTCCGGGAGGATGCGGGCGAGGCCGACATCCTGCGCACCTGCGAGGAGGCCCGTCGTCACGGCTTCGTGGCGGTGTGCGTCCGTTCCGGCCAGGTGGCGCGTGCGGCGCGTGCGCTCGCCGGCAGCGGCGTGGCGGTGGTCGCGACGGTGGACTTCCCGGAGGGCGCGGGCACCACCGAGGCCCGCGCGCGGGAGGCCCGGGCGGCGGCGTCGGCCGGGGCCGCCGAGGTGGACGTGGTGCTCGGCCGCGCCGCGCTCCAGGGGCGCGACCACGGGGCGGTGCTCCGGGACCTCTCCGCGGTGGTGGAGGCGGCGCGGGTCCCGGTGAAGGTGATCCTGGAGACGAGCCGCCTCACGCGCGAGGAGAAGGTGGCGGCCTGCGCGCTCGCACAGGCGGCCGGCGCCGCCTGGGTGAAGACCTCCACGGGCTACGCGGGGGGCGGGGCCACCGAGGAGGACGTCGCGCTCCTGCGGGCCAGCGTGGGGCCGTCGGTGGGGGTGAAGGCCTCGGGAGGGATCCGCAGCGCCGACGACGCGCTCCGCATGGTCCGGGCCGGGGCCGACCGGATCGGCACGAGCTCGGGCGTGACCATCGTCGAGAGCGCCTTCCAGCCGGTGGGGTAGGCGGTGGGCGGGCGCTTCGTCATCCTGGTGGCCGACAGCGTCGGGGCGGGCGCGCTGCCCGACGCGGCCGCCTATGGCGACGCCGGCTCCGACACGCTCGGGAACCTGAGCCGGGCGGTGGGCGGGATTTCACTGCCAGTGATGGGAGGGATGGGGCTCGGCAACGTGGTCCCGATCCGGGGCGTCCCGCCGGTGGGGCGCCCCACGGCCTCCTGGGGCCGGATGGCGGAGCGCTCGCCGGGCAAGGACACCATCACCGGCCACTGGGAGATGATGGGCGTCCCGCTCTCCGAGCCGCTCGCCATGTACCCGGGCGGCTTCCCGGCGGAGCTCCTGGCCGCATGGAAGCGGGCCGCCGGCGTGCCCGGCGTGCTCGCCAACCGGGTCGCCAGCGGGACGCAGATCATCGAGGAGCTGGGCGCCGAGCACCAGCGTACCGGCTGGCCCATCGTCTACACGTCGGCCGACTCGGTCTTCCAGGTGGCGGCCCACGAGGAGACCGTACCGCTCGAGACCCTCTACGCCTGGTGCCGGGAAGCGCGCCGACTCCTCGACCCGCTCCGGGTGGCCCGGGTCATCGCGCGCCCCTTCGTGGGAAGCCCGGGAGCCTACCGTCGCACCTACAACCGGAAGGACTTCGCGCTGGCCACGCCGCACCCGACCGTGCTGGAGCGGCTGGGCGCGGCCGGGGTGCCGGTGATCGGGGTGGGCAAGATCGGGGACATCTTCGACCGGCGGGGGATGAGCGAGGACGTCCACACCGAGGGGAACGCAGACGGGCTCCGCCGGACCGTCGAGATCCTCGGGCGCATGGAGCGCGGTCTGCTCTTCGTCAACCTGGTGGACTTCGACATGCTCTGGGGGCACCGGAACGACGTGGCCGGCTACGCCCGCGGGCTGGAGGCCATGGACCGCGGGCTGCCCCCGGTCCTCGCGGCGCTCCGGGAGGGCGACGTGCTCGCCATCACCGCCGACCACGGCTGCGACCCCACCACCCCCTCCACCGACCATTCCCGCGAGTACGTGCCGCTGCTCGTGGCGGTGCCCGGGCGCGACGGGGTGCCGCTCGGGACCCGGGGGAGCTTCGCCGACCTGGGTGCCACGGTGGCGGAGTTCTTCGGGGTCGATCCGGGGCCGGGGGAGAGCTTCCTCGCCCGCGTCCAGGGACCCATCCGCTGATGCGGCGGCGCGTCCGCTAACCTGGACGCTCCGCGGACCCCACCTCGGCGGCGTAGCGGAGGATCCCGCCGGCGAGGGACAGGACGCGCGGGAATCCGGCGGCGATCAGCCGCGCGCCCGCCTCCTGGCTGCGAACCCCCGAGCGGCAGTAGAGGACCACCTCCCGCGCGGGGTCGAGCAGCGGGAGCGCGCCGTCGAGCCGGGAGAGGGGTGCGAGCCGGGCGCCCGGGATCCGCTCCGCCTCCCACTCGTGCGGCTCCCGCACGTCCACGACGAGCGGCGGGTCGCCGTCGCGGAGCCGCGCGGCCAGCTCGGCCGGAGAGATCTCCGGGACCGCGAAGGCCGGGGCGCAGGCGGGCGCCTCCTCGCGCAGCTCGCGGATCGTCCGGGTGCCGCAGGCCGGGCAGAGAGGGTCGCGCGCGACCCGCATCGTCCGGAAGGTCGTGCGGAGCGCATCCACGAGGAGCAGCCGCCCCACGAGCGGCTCCCCGATGCCCGCCGCGAGCTGGATGGCCTGGGAGGCCTGGATCGTGCCGAGGAGTCCCGGCAGCACCCCGAGCACCCCGGCCTCCGCGCAGGAGGGGATCTCGCCCGGGGCGGGAGGGGACGGGTAGAGGCAGCGGTAGCAGGGGCCTCCCGCCGCCGAGAGGACGGTCGCCTGCCCATCGAAGCGGAAGACGCTCGCGTGGACGTTGGGGCGATCGGCGAGGACGCAGGCGTCGGAGACCAGGTAACGGGTGGTGAAGCTGTCGCTCCCGTCCACGACCAGGTCGTGGTCCCGCACCAGCCCGAGCGCATTCGCGGCGGAGAGCCGCTCCGCCACCGTATCGATCCGGACGTGGGGATTGAGGTCCCGGAGCCGGTCGCGCGCCGAATCGACCTTGGGGCGGCCGACGTCGCCCGTCCCGTGGATCACCTGCCGCTGGAGATTGGTGACGTCCACGACGTCGAAGTCAACGAGCGTGAGGTGGCCGACGCCGGCCGCCGCCAGGTACAGGGCGGCGGGGGAGCCGAGCCCCCCCGCGCCCACGAGGAGCATGCGCGCCCCCTTGAGCCGCCGCTGCCCGTCCCGCCCCAGTTCCGGCAGGAGCAGGTGGCGGGCGTAGCGCTCGACCTCGGCGGGCTCGAGGGGCGGGAGTCGGGGGTCCACCCCCACAGTCTACTTCGCCGCGGCGAAGGCCTCCGAGAAGTCCTCGCGGATGTCCTCGATGTGCTCCAGGCCGACCGACACCCGGATGAGGTCGGGCGAGACGCCGGCGGTCCTCTGCTCGGCCTCGGTGAGCTGGCTGTGGGTGGTGGTGGCCGGGTGGATGACGAGGGTCTTCGCGTCCCCCACGTTGGCGAGGTGGCTGGCCAGCTTCACCCCCTCGATGAACTTGCGCCCTGCCTCGGCCCCGCCCTTGATCCCGAAGGAGAGCACCGCGCCGAAGCCCTTGTGGAGCAGCTTCTTGGCCCGCTCGTGGTGCGGGTGGCTCGGCAGGCCGGGGTAGCGGACCCAGGCCACCTGCGGGTGCTTCTCCAGCCACTGGGCGACGGCGAGCGTGTTGTCGCAGTGGCGCTGCATGCGAAGGGAGAGGGTCTCGAGCCCCTGCAGGAAGAGGAACGAGTTGAAGGGGGAGAGGGCCGCCCCCTGATCGCGCAGCCCCTCGACGCGGGCCCGGATGATGAACTGGATGTTGCCGAAGGGGCCCTTCGGGCCGAAGACGTCGTTGAAGACGAGCCCGTGGTAGCCGGGCGAGGGCTCCGTGAAGAAGGGGAACTTGCCGGAGGCGGCCCAGTCGAACTTGCCCGAGTCCACGATGACGCCGCCCAGGGAGGTGCCGTGGCCGCCGATCCACTTGGTGGCCGACTCCACCACCACGTCGGCGCCGTGCTCGATGGGACGGCACAGGTAGCCGGCCGCCGCGAAGGTGTTGTCCACGATGAGCGGGATGCCGGCGTCGTGCGCGACCTTGGCGAGCGCCGGGAGGTCGGGGATGTCGTAGCCGGGGTTGGCGATGGTCTCGACGTAGAGGGCCTTGGTCTTCGGGCCGATGGCCTTCGCGAGATCGGCCGCCTCGACGCTGTCGATGAGCTTCACGCCGATGCCGAGGCGCGGAAGCGTGACCTTGAACTGGTTGAAGGTCCCGCCGTAGAGGCGGCTCGAGGAGACGATGTCGTCGCCGGCCTGGGCGATGTTGGTGATGGCGAGGAACTGGGCCGCATGTCCCGACGCGGTGGCGAGCGCCGCCACGCCCCCCTCGAGCGCGGCGACCCGCTTCTCGAAGACGTCGGTCGTCGGGTTCATGAGCCGCGTGTAGATGTTCCCGAACTGCTGGAGCGCGAAGAGCTTGGCCCCGTGCTCCGCGCTGTCGAAGGTGTAGGAGGTGGTCTGGTAGATGGGCACCGCGCGGGCGTTGGTGCCCGGGGCGGGCTCCTGCCCGGCGTGGATCTGAAGGGTCTCGAAGCGGAGCTTGCGGCTCGGGGGGATGGCCATGTTCGTCGTCCTCTCGAAGGGAAGAAATGAAGGGTGGGAGGCAGACTCTTACATAGTGGACGTTCGTCTTGTCAAGCGGATGGCGCGGTCCAGGGAGGCGCGGTCTACAGATGGCGCGCCAGCGCGGCCAGCCCCGAGAGGTCGTGCACGTCCCCCTCGAGCCGGGGGACCGCCGCATGCGGACCGGGCGCCCCCCGCCGCAGCCGCTCCACCTCGCGCGCGTCGGCGTGCGCGAAGGTCTCGTGCTGCGCCAGCGTGGACGCGAGCCGGGCCGCGAGCTCCGGATCGCCCTGGCCGGACCCGCCGAGCGCCTCGGCCAGTTGCACGCCCCCCGGCACCGGCTCCGGGTAGGGCCAGAGCTCCCGGGTGACCCGGTTGGCCACCGTGCCCGCCACCGGCATCCCCGCGGTCCGCAGGTGGTCGTGGAAGAAGAGGGCCTCATCCACCGACAGTGCACTCGGGCTGGCGACGAGGACGAATCCCACCTCGGGTCGCGTGAGCAGCGAACGGACCGCCGAGGCCCTCTCCTTGAATCCGTCGTACATGCCCTGGAACTGTCCGAGGAAGTCGCCCACGTCGGAGAGGACGTCGGAACCGGTGAAGCGGGAGAGGGTCTTGGCGACGAAGCCGGTGCCGACCTGGAGGATGCGGGCGCCGAACCGACCGGCGCCGAGGGCCGGGGCGAAGAGCTTGCGGGCCGTCTCGTTCCCCACGAAGTCGAGGATGCGGTCGGGCGCCTCCAGGAAGTCGAGGGCGTGGGCGGTGGGGGGCGTGTCGAGCACGATGAGGTCGTAGTCGCGCTCGGTGGAGAGCTCGTAGAGCTTCTCCATGGCCATGTACTCCTGGGAGCCGGCCAGCGCCCCGGAGACCTGCTGGTAGATGCGGTTCCCCAGGATGCGGTCGCGGGTGGCGGCGTCGGGGGCGTGGCGCGTCACCAGGTCGTCCCAGGTGCGCTTCACGTCGAGCATCATGGCGTGGAGCTGCCCCCGCGGTGCCAGCCCGGAGCGCGCGAAG
Source organism: uncultured Anaeromyxobacter sp. (assembly GCA_903855945.1). Lineage (GTDB taxonomy): Bacteria > Myxococcota > Myxococcia > Myxococcales > Anaeromyxobacteraceae > CAIOAK01. The sequence goes on along the minus strand of CAIOAK010000149.1, from coordinate 11,454 downwards.
GCCTCGGGCGGCACGAGCGCCTCCGAGTTGCCGAGCGAATCGAGCCCGAGCGCGGTGGCGAGCCGGCGCGCCGGGTCGATGGTGCAGACGAGCACCCGGCCGCCCTCCATCGCGCGGGAGAGGGCGATGGCGGCCGAGACCGAGGTCTTTCCCACGCCGCCGCTGCCCACCACGATGGCGACGCGCCTGCCCTCGAGCGACCGGAGGAGGGCGCCCATCAGATCGCACCGTCCATGGCGTCGGCGATCCGCTCCACGGAGCGGCGTCCCCACCGGTCGGAGGCGACGAGCGGCAGGGGCAGGAGCGGACGGCCCAGGAGCGAACGGAGCCGGTCCGCCTGCTCGTCGGCCCGCTCCCGCTGCTCGGCCTGGAGCAAGCCGGCGCGGGCGGCCGGCCCGAGCGGGGGCGGGGAGCCGGAGAGGTCGCGCAGCCTGGCGATATCACTCACAGTGAATCGGGCCTCGGGCATGGCGTTCAGGAAGACCGGCCCGCGCGGGAGGCGGAGGTCGTCGCGGAGGCGCGCGTCGAGCTCGGCGGTCTCGGTCACCGGCATCTCCTCCGGCAAGGCCACGAGCGCCACCGAGGTCCGGGCCGGGTCGGAGAGGAGGGCCTGCATCCACTCGGCGTCGCGGCGGAGAGGGCCGCCCGGGACGGTGTCGAGGAGCGCGCGCGGCACGCCCAGGAGCTGGAGCGCGTGGCCGGTGGCCGGGGCGTCCACCACCACCAGATCCCAGCGGGGCCGCCCCCGATCCTCGGAGCGGGCCTCGTGCAGGATCTTCCCCAGCATGAGGGTCTCGGCGAGCGAGGGGACCGCCCGGAGGAAGAAGCGCACCACACGGTTCTCGAAGACCGCCTGGTAGAGCGCCCGCACCTTCACCACGAGCAGCGCGTACTCCTCGAGCGCATGGCGGGGATCGACGTTCACCGTGGAGATGCCGGGGAGGACCGGGCGCACCACCGGGCCGGTCGGTCGCCCGCCCAGCATGGGAGCCACGCGCTCGCGGGCGTCCACCTCGGCGACGAGGACGCGCTTCCCGCGACGGGCCGCGAGCACGGCGAGGGCGGCGGACACGGTAGACTTCCCGACGCCACCCTTGCCCGTGACCACGACGAGGCGGCGATCGAGCAGGTCGGAGCCGGACACGACGCTTGACAAGCTAACGTCGAGGGGGGGAGAAGTCCACATGCTCCGCACGCTCCTCGACCATCCGATCCTGCGCCAGGCGCGCGCCGCCGGTGAGCGCCAGGTCGGTCGCGTCCTCTCCCCCGAGGTGGCCGGCGCCGCCCTCCAGACGATCCTCGCGGCCGCCGGGGAGGCGCGCGAGCGCATCGACCGGGTGGCGCGAGCCGCTCTCGACGCCGCGCAGGTTCCCTCGTCGCGCGACCTCGACGAGCTGAAGCGGCGCCTCGTGGAGATGGAGGAGCTGCTCGACGGTCTGTCGGCCCGCCTGGCCCGCGCCGAGGGGCGCGAGGACGACGACGCCGAGAAGGACGCCGAGGGCGGGGCCTAGGGCCGCGCCGGACGCTTCCCCATGCGGCGCATCGCCTTCGTCAACGAGAAGGGCGGCACCTGCAAGACCACGCTCTGCGTGAACACCGCGGCCTGGATCGCCACGGAGCGCGGGAAGCGGGTGCTGGTCGCCGATCTCGACACCCAGGGGCACGCCGGCAAGGCGCTCGGCGTGGACGTGCGCGGCCTCACTCCCACCATCCGGGACGTGCTCCTGCGGGACTCGCTCTCCGTGCGCGACGTGGCCCGGCCGACCGGGGTGCCGGGGCTCGACCTCCTGGCCGCCAACAAGGAGCTGGCCGGGTTCCCGGTGGAGGTGGCCGCCTTCCCGGACCGGGCCGACCGGCTGCGCCGCCGGCTCGACGAGATCCCGGACGGAGTCTGGGACGCGGTCCTGCTCGATGCGCCGCCGTCGGTCTCGCTCGTCACCGAGAACGTCCTGCGCGCGGCGACCGAGGTGGTCCTCCCGGTGGGGCTCACCTACCTGGCGCTCGACGGGTGCGCCGAGATCCTGGCAAGCCTCGAGACGCTGCAGCAGGAGACCGGTCGGAGCCCGGAGATCACGCTGGTCGTCCCCACCCTCTACCGGAAGACGCAGCTCGCCGCCGAGATCCTGGAGAAGCTGCGGGAGCGGTTCCCCGGAAAGCTGTCGGCCCCGCTCGGGTTCTCGGTGAAGATCGACGAGGCCCAGAGCCACGGGCGGACCATCTTCGAGTACGCCCCGCGGTCTACCGGTGCGCTCGCGCTCGCGGAGATCGCCCGCGCGGTCTGGGACCGCCCGGCCGCGCCCTGAGAGAATCGGCTACCGGTCGAGATCGGAGAGACGCCGCTCGAGTTCCTCGAGCCGCGTGGAGAGCTGCTGCAGGTCGCGGCGCAGTTCGGGGAGGTTGGCCACCCCGTCCACCGCGGCGCGGACCCGCTCGTCGATGCGGCGCTGGAACTGGGAGACGGCCTCCTGGGAGGCGGCCACGAGATCCTTGGCCCGGTCGCCCGTGGCCTGCACGCGGGGGATGAGGGTGTGGACCCGGTCGCGGATGTCGGCCTGCGCATCCTCCACGATCTGCTGGGCCCGCTCCCCGCCGTGGCGGATGAGATCCTTCAGCGTGCGCAGGCTCATCTTGGAGGTCTTCTTCTCCTCCTCGAAGATGATCTGGGCGAGGGTGACGCTCGTCAGGTCTTCCTTGGTGCGGTTGTCCACGATCCGGACCTCGGCGCCCGCCTTCACCATCCCGGCGATCTCCTCCAGCGTGACGTACCGCGACTCCACGGTGTCGTAGAGCTTGCGGTTCGCGTACCGCTTGATCACCTTCGGTTCACGCCCCGGAGAGGTCGCGTCCGCGTCGGCCGTTTGCTGGTCGCTCATCGAGATCCGATCCCCTCGGGCATGCGTGGCGGGGAGATTCCTGCCGCAGTGCGGCATTCTTTCGATCTCGACGTTGTGTGTCAAGAAGAAGCGGTGCTACCTTCGCGGGGGATGCCTGGAATCACGGCATGATCGTCGCCTGCTCCGCCTGCGCCACCCGGTTCCGGGTGCCCGACGAGAAGGTGGGTCCGCGGGGGGCGCGCGTCCGGTGCACCCGTTGTGGCGAGACCTTCTCCGTCGCGCCGGCTCCTCCGCAGGACGAGACCACGCAGGAGATCCACGACCCCGGCGGGACGGGGGGATGGCCAGCCGGCGCCCTCGAGGATGCGGGCCGGCCCGGGACGGACCCGGGTTCGACGCGCCCCGTCGCGGATGACCCCTTCGCCGGGTTCGCCGCCCCCACCCAGGGTCTCTCCCTCGAGGAGCGCACCGCTTCGATTCCCATCCGGGAATCGCTGGCGCGCTGGGGCGACCCGGAGCCGGTCACCCCGATCCGGGTGGGACCGGACGGGTTCCACGAGGTGGATCTGGCGCGTCTCGACCTCCACGAGGAGGAGACGACGCAGGGTGTTCCGCTCGCTCCCGCGCTTCCGCCGGTCCCGGTGCCGGTGCCGTCGCCGGCCATCGCGCCGCCCGCGCCCACCGAGTCCGCGCCCATCCGCCCGGCGCGGACCCGCGCCCTGGCGATGAACCTCCTCTCGCTGGCGGCGCTCCCCGTCGTCACGCTCGGGATCGTGCTGTGGTGGCGCGGCGACACGGTCGGGAGCTTCCTGCGCTCAGGTCGAGCCGACGGGCCGGCCTTCCACGTGGGATCGGTGGCGAGCGGCGTCTACGAGGGGACGCGCGGAGCCCCGGTCCTCTTCGTGCGGGGCGTGGTCCGGGCGAGCCAACCGGTGAACGGTCCCCTGGCGGTCCGGGTTCACCTGGAGCGCGGGGGAGCCCCGCTGGGATCCGCGGTGGTGGCTGCCGGCGCCGTGCCCAGCGCCGAGGAGGTCGCCCTCGCGACCTCCCCCGACGATCTCCTGGCGCTGCGGCTTCTCGTGGATTCGAGAGCCCCGGGGCGGATCGAGCCGGGTCGTGACATGCCCTTCCTGGCGGTATTCCCGATGCCGGCCGGCGACCCGGGCGCGATCCGGTTCCGCATCGACCCGGTCGCGCCGCAGGGGCCGTGACCGCGCCCTACACCTTCTTCGATTCGGCGGCGGCCTTCGGCGCGGCGGCGGCACCCTGGGCGCCGGCGATCTGGTCCGGATCCCCCTTGGGTGGGGTGACGTCGATGGCATCGTCGCCGCCGGTGGCCTTCCGGAAGTTCCGGATGCCCTTCCCGAGGGCGTCGCCAAGTTGCGGGATCTTGGCGGCCCCGAAGATGAGCAGCACCACGACCAGGACGACCAGAATCTCCCCAAAACCGAGTCGCATGGGAGTTAGCATATCCCGGCTTGAGCCCCGCCGACTACCCTTCCACCCCCGGCCGACCGCTCGTCCTCGGACACCGCGGGGCGAGCGCCGATGCTCCGGAGAACACGCTGGCCGCCTTCCGGATGGCGATGGAGCAGGGGGCGGACGGATTCGAGCTCGACGTGTGGCGCTGCGGGACGGGCGAGGCGGTGGTGATCCACGACGCCGACGTCGCGCGCACCGGCCAGTCGCCGCGCCGGGTCGCGACCGCGCCGCTCGCCCGGCTGCGGGAGCTCGACGTGGGGCGCTGGCGCGGGGAGGGCTTCGCCGGCGAGCGGATTCCCACGCTCGCGGAGGTGCTCACGGCCTTCCCCGGAGCGGTCGTCAACGTCGAGCTGAAGAGCGGGCGCATCCCCGATCCCGGGCTGGCGGTGGAGGTGGTCCGGACGCTCCGGCAGCACGGGGCCGAGTCCCGGGTCATCGTCTCCTCCTTCGCGGTGTCGCTCCTCGGCGCGTTCCGCACGCTCGCCCCCGACGTCGCCACCGGCCTGCTCGTGGAGCGCGGGGCGCTGGCCTGGGCGAGGGCGAGCCTGGCCGTCCGGGCGCTCCGCCCTTCGGCCCTCCACCTGCCGCGCACGCTCGCCACCGACGAGCGCATCGGCGCCTGCTCTCGGGACGGGCTCGCGGTGCTGGTCTGGACGGTGGACGAGCCCGGCGAGGTGGAGCGACTCGCTCGCGCGGGTGCGGCGGCGGTGGTGAGCAACCGCCCCGGCGTGGCCCGCGAGGCCGTGCGACGCGCCACCGGGCGGTGAGCGCGGCAGCTCCCCGCGGTCAGAGCGGCTTCACCCGGGCGAGCCGCGCCGCGAGCGTGGCCGCGTCGGTGACGGGGAGCTCGCAGGCGCCCCGCTCGCACACCTGGGCGGCGGCGCGCCCATCGGTCGGGTCTTCCCCGCGGGCGATGGTGCGGTTCGGGAGGAAGGTGTTCCGCAGGACGTCGAGCAGCGGGGTGGGCGGCGCCTCCCCGCCCGGCCAGGAGAGGGCCACCTCCGGCACGTCGTCGGTCGCGAAGTCGAGGGCGAGGAGCAGGTCGTGCAGCGCCCCGGGCTGCTGCTCGAGCACGAGCGCGCTCGCCCGGAAGGCCCCCACCGCCCGCTCCCTCCAGGCGTCGTCCAGGGTGAAGGCGTGGAGCCGCAGCGCGTTCAGCGCGGCGACCGAACCCCCGCTCGGCTCGGCGCCGTCGTGCCCCGGCTTCTCCCGCGCCACGAGGGTCTCGTGGTCGGAGGCGGTCCGGAACCAGCCCCCTCCCTCCGGGTCGGCGAAGAGCTCCTCCCCCTGCCGCGCGAGCTCCAGCGCGGCGGCGATCCAGCGCGGCTCGAACGTGGCCTCCGAGAGGTCGATCAACCCCTGGACGAGGAACGCCTGGTCCTCCAGGAAGCCAGGTCCGGACGTGCGCCCATCGCGCCAGCTCCGCTGCAGGCGCCCGGCGACCCGGAGCCTGTCGAGGGCGAAGGTCGCGGCGCGGCGGGCGGCATCGAGGTACCTCGGCTCGGCGAGCAGGAGCCCGCCCGAGGCCATGGCCGAGATCATGAGGCCGTTCCAGCCGGCGAGCACCTTGTCGTCGAGGAACGGGTGGGGCCGCGTCTCCCGGTCGAGCCGGAGCCTCTCCCGCGCGTCGGCGAGGGCCTCCCACTCCCGCTCGTCGGGACGGGGGACAGAGAGCACGTTCCGTCCCTCGAAGTTCCCGCGCGCCGTGACCCCGTGGAACGCGAGGAAACGGGGGGCGTCCCCCTCCAGGACCTGGTGGATCTCGGCCTCGGTCCAGGCGAAGAAGCGCCCCTCCTCCCCCTCCGAGTCGGCGTCGGTGGCCGAGTAGAAGGCGCCCTCGGGGGAGGTCATCTCCCGGAGCACGTAGTCGAGCGTGGAGCGGGCCACCCGCGCCAGGTCGGGACGGTGGGTGACCTGCCAGGCCTCGAGGTAGGCCACCGCGAGCAGCGCGTTGTCGTAGAGCATCTTCTCGAAGTGGGGCACGAGCCAGTGCTCGTCCACCGAGTAGCGGTGGAATCCGCCGCCGATCTGGTCGTGGATCCCGCCGGCCGCCATCCGCTCCAGGGTGTGGACCGCCAGTTCCAGCGATCGCCCGTCCCCGGTGCGCCGGTGGTGGCGCAGGAGCAGCCGCACCGGGAGGCTGGAGGGGAACTTGGGCGCACCGCGGAGCCCTCCGTGCTGCGGATCGGAGGTGTGGAGGTAGTAGGTGACGGCCGCGCGAATGGCCTCGCCTCCGGGCGGGATACCCGGAGGCGTTCCGGAGATGGCGGCGCGGATGGCGTCGGTGATCGAACCGGCCGCGCGGGCCACGCGGTCCGGATCGCGCCGGTGGATGTCGGAGAGATCGCGGAGCAGGGAGGCGAAGCCGCGCGGTGCGCCGCGGTCGCCGTCGCGGGGCGGGAAATAGGTGCCGCCGAAGAAGGGGCGCCTCCCGGCGTCGAGCCAGACGCTCATGGGCCAGCCCCCGTGCCCGTTGAGCGCCTGCACCGCCGCCATGTACACCGCATCGACGTCGGGTCGCTCCTCCCGGTCCACCTTCACCGGCACGTAGAGCTCGTTGAGGAGGCGGGCGATCTCCGGGTCCTCGAACGACTCCTCCTCCATCACGTGGCACCAGTGGCAGGTGGCGTATCCCACCGACAGGAATACCGGGCGTCCCGTCCGGCGGGCCTTCTCGAAGGCCTCGTCCCCCCACGGATGCCAGTCCACCGGGTTGTGGGCGTGCTGGCGCAGGTAGGGGCTCGTCTCCGCGATGAGACGGTTGGTGAAATGGGGGCTTGCGCCGTCCCGGTGGCGCGTGCGGGGCAGGTCCTCGGACACGTCGCTCCTCCTCCCTTGCCGGTTCAGGCCCGCCGGTTCACGTCCTCATCCGGCGTGGGCCCCCCGGATCGGGAGTATCTCCCGGGAGGAGATCCTCCGGAAGCGGGCGAAGAGGGCGACCGCCACCGCGGAGAGGCCGATGAGCAGCCCCCACCAGAGCCCGGTGATCCCCCAGCCGGCCACGAGTCCCAGCCCGAGCGCCGCGGGCATGCCCAGGGCCCAGTGCCCCACCAGGTTGGCCCACAGGGTGAAGCGGGTGTCGCCCGCGCCCCGCAGGACGCCCGCCCCGATGGCCTGGATGCCGTCCGACACCTGGAACACCCCGGCCACGCGCAACAGCGGCGTGGCCATGGCGACCACCGCGGGGTCGGAGCTCATGAGCCGGGCGAAGACCTCCGGGAAGAGGAGGAAGGCGAGGCCCCAGGTGGACATGACGGCGGCGCCGAGGCCGAAGGTGACGAGCCCGGCGCGGCGGGCCGCCGGGGTGTCCCGGGATCCCACCGCCCAGCCCACCCGCACCGAGCCGGCGTTCCCGATGCCCACGGCGGCGTTGAAGGAGAAGGAGGCGAGCGCGAGGGCCACCTGGTGGGCGGCCATGGGGACGGCCCCCAGCCGGCCGGCCAGCAGCCCGACGAGCGCGAAGAGCCCGACCTCGACGCCCATGTGCAGGCCGATGGGCGCCCCGATTTTCACTGCCAGTGACATCTCCGCCGCGACCGGCCGTCGCACCCAGCGCCCGCGGACCGGGATCCGTCCCGCCGCCCAGGCCACGAACGCCGCCTGGACCCAGGCGGCCACGGTGGTGGCGATCCCGGAGCCGGTGGCACCGAGCGCCGGAACGGCCCGGAGCGGGCCCCATCCCGGCGAGAGCCCCTCCCCGCCGAAGACGAGAAGCACGTCGAGGAGCAGGTTCACGACGTTCGCGACCACCGCGGAGAGGAGGACGGCGCGGGGGGCGTTCGATCCCTGGAGGTAGGAGCGGGCCGCGAAGAAGAAGAGGAAGGCGGGGAGCCCCGGCAGCCGGGCCAGCAGGTGGCCGGAGGCCTGCGCCGCCACGTCGGGTGCGATCCCGAGCGGACCGAGCGCCCGCGGCGCGAAGCAGAGCGGGAGGGCGAGCGCGGTGCCGAGGAGGAGCGAGAGCCAGGCACCCTGCCAGAGGAAGTGGCGTGCGCGCGTCCCGTCTCCCGCCCCGAGCGCCTGGGACACCAGCGGGTCGAGCCCCATCATCGTGCCCATCCCGAGGACGGTGACCGCGAAGAAGAGGAGCGAGCCGAGCCCGACGCCGGCGAGCTGCGCCGCGCCGGCCCGGCCGACCACCGCCGCGTCCACCACCGTCATGAGCGACTGCCCCGCGTTGGCGAGCGCCAGCGGAACGGCGAGGCGCAGGAGCGCGCGCGCCTCGGCGCGGATGGACGGGGGGAACGGCACGGGCGGGGGAACATAACGGGCCCCGGGGGTGGGAAAAAGGGATACCCTCCGCCGTTCGATGGCCGGCGCGAACGCTCGCTCCCCCTGGGTGGGGTTCTCCGCGGTGTCGGTGGGCGTGTTCATGGCCACGCTCGACGGGAGCATCGTCAACGTGGCGCTCCCCGCGATCCGCTCCCACTTCGGGTCCACCATCGGCGGCGTCGAGGCGGTGGTGAGCGTCTACCTGCTCGTGCTGTCGGCGACGATGCTCGCGGCCGGGCGGCTCGGCGACGTCCTGGGGCGCAGGCGGGTCTTCACCGGCGGAATGCTCCTCTTCACGCTGGGGTCGGGGCTGTGCGGCGTGTCCTGGTCCCTGCCGGTGCTCGTCGTGGCCCGCGCCGTGCAGGCGCTGGGAGCGGCGGCGATGATGTCGATGGGGCCCGCCGTGGTCACGTCGATCTTCCCGCGGGAGAAGAGGGGGCAGGCGCTGGGGGCGGTGTCGAGCGTGGTGGCCGCGGGCCTCACCGCCGGTGCACCCGTCGGAGGGGCCATCCTCTCGTTCGCCTCGTGGCACGCCATCTTCCTCGTCAACCTGCCGGTCGGCGTGGCCGGCGCGATCTGGGCCTCGCGCGTGCTCCCCGACGAGCGGGACGAGGCGCGCCCGCCGTTCGACCTTCCGGGCGCGGCCTGGCTGGTGGTGGCGCTCGCGACCGGGATCGGGGCGCTCGAGATGGCGCCCCGTTCCGGGAGGTGGGCGGCCGCGCTGCTCGCCACGGCGGTGGTGGCGGCGTTCGTCCTCCGGAGGGTCGAGCGGAACCAGACCGCCCCGCTCGTCGATCCGGAACTTCTCGGGAACCGGACCATCTCGCTCGGACTGCTCGCCGCGGTGCTCTCCTACGCGGCGATCTTCCACCAGACGCTGCTCTCCCCCTTCTTCCTCTCCGACGTGAAGGGGCTCTCGCAGGCGGGTCTGGCCGCGACGCTCACGGTCGTCCCCATCTCGCTCATGATCTCCTCTCCGCTCTCGGGCTGGATCTCCGACCGGTACGGGCCGCGTGTGCCGCAGGTCGTGGGAGGGGTGGCCATCGCCGCGGGGCTCGCGTGGCTCGCCTCGGCCGACGGGAGCACACCGATGCCGTCGATCGTGGCCGGACTCGTGCTGGAGGGAGTGGGCATGGGGTTCTTCCAGCCGCCCAACAACAGCACCGTCATGGGTGTGCTTCCCCCCGCGAAGCTCGGATCGGGAGGAGGGCTGCTCGCGACGTCCCGCAACGTGGGGATGGTCGTCGGCGTGGCCACGGGAGGGGCGCTCTTCGAGCTGGGGGAGCGGACCTCCTTCGTCCTGGGCTGGCGGCTCGCGCTGGGGACCGGGGCGGTGCTGGCCCTCGCCGCGGGGCTTCTCGCGCTCACGAAGCCGGTACTGGACGGGCATTCAGACCCGTGACACGATGGGGGACGTGGTGGTCGTCGGCGTCGATCCCGGTACGCAGCGGTGCGGCTACGGCGTGGTGGCAAGGACGGGTTCCCGGCTCCGGGTGGTCGAGTCGGGGGTGCTCATCCCGGGCAACCACGACCTGCCGCGCCGGCTCGCCCTCATCCTCGACGGGCTCGAGGCCCTCTTCGCGCGTGCGCACGCCGACGCCGTCGTGGTGGAGACGGTCTTCGCAGGAGTGTCGCCCCGCTCGGCGCTCGTGCTCGGGCAGGCGCGCGGGGTGGTGCTGGCCGCGGCGGCCCGCGCCGGGCTTCCGGTGGCCGAGTACGCCCCGCAACAGGCCAAGCTCGCCCTCACGGGCAACGGGCGCGCCGAGAAGGAGCAGATGATCCGCATGGCCCGCGCCCTCTTCGGTGTCACCGCCCTGCTCGCCGACGAGGCAGACGCCATCGCGCTCGCGGTCTGCCACGTGTCCCGCGCAGCCCACCGTCCAGCCGTGCCGCCTCCGCCGGCGCCGCGCCGACGCACCCGGGGTACGGCATGATCGCCCACCTGGAAGGCATGGTCGTCGAGAAGCGGGACGGCGCGGTGGTCATCGACGTGAACGGGGTCGGCTACCTGCTCCACGTCTCGGGCACGACCCTCGCAACGCTTCCCCCCGGTGCACGGGTCCGGCTCCGGACGTACATGCACGTCCGGGAGGACGCCCTCGACCTCTTCGGCTTCTCCACCGAGGAGGAGGAGGCGGTGTTCCGCGAGCTCATCGGAGTGAAGAACGTCGGCCCGCGCGCCGCGCAGAACATCCTCTCCGGCATCGAGCCTCGAGACCTCGCCGCCGCGGTGGCCTCCGGCGACGTGGCCCGGCTCACCAAGGTGCCGGGCATCGGCAAGAAGACCGCCGAGCGGCTGGTGGTGGAGCTGAAGGACAAGCTCGCGACGCTGGCCCGGGCGGCATCCCCGCGCCCCGGCGCGCACAAGGGGGGCATCGGCGAACAGCTCGAGCAGGCCCTCGTCGGGCTCGGCTACCGGCCGCAGCAGGCCACCCTGGCGGTGGAGGCGCTCGCCGGCGCCACCGAGGGGCGCACGCTCGACGACCTGCTCCGGGAGGCGTTGAAGAGGCTCCGAGGCTGACGCTCGGAACGCCTTCGGCGGCGCGGCGTCGCGTCGAGGGTCGCCTTCGGCGCCGCGGCGTCGCATCGAGGATCGCCTTCGGCGCCGCGTCCGTGGGGCCGCCGGCGGGATGGGCGCGCCGCTCCGAGCAGCAGTCCTCGGGTTCGGGTGTGCTCGGCCGTCCTGCGCCGGGTCACACCGTTGCCCGAACCCGCTCTTGTCCCGGCGCCCCTGCGGGCAGCTCGTCGCGTCGCGCCCCCCGCCGGCTGTCGGATGCGGGGCCGAAGGCGACTCGAGCGCGCCTGCTTCGAGGGGGGATCCGGGTGAGCGCTGCGTCGCCCGCCTTTCCGCCAGGCGAGACGGGGTGGC
>CAIOAK010000148.1 GCA_903855945.1 uncultured Anaeromyxobacter sp. | reverse complement strand
GGCCGCGGTGGCCACCGGCGAACACGGCAAGGAGGGCGAGATCCTGCGCTACGTCTTCTGGCACAGCCTCGTGCTCGCCTGCCTCGTCGGCGTCCTCGTCTTCTGCCAGCACAACTTCTTCCCCTGGATGATCCCGCACTAGCCCGATGGGAGGCGCCATGTTCGAGACGTTCCGGATCAAGGCGCAGGCAGTGGGGGCAGAGGTCCACAGGGCCGCCACGGGTGCGGCGGCCCTGGACCTCGTCCTCGCGGTGCTCGGCCGCGAGGGCGTGGGAGAGGCTCCGGGCGAGCGCGCCGTGTGGTGCGAGGGGCCCATCCTGGGGCCACTCGTGGACCGGGAGGCGCTCGTCCGTCGATTCCCCGGTCTCTCCTTCGATGTGACGCGCGAGCAGTCCGCCGGGAGCCGGGTCGGCATCACCGAGTTCGACTGGGCGCTCGCCGCGACCGGCACGGTCGCGCAGGACGCCACCGACCCGCGCAAGCGGCTCGCCTCCATGCTCCCGGAGACCCACGTCGCGGTCTTCCCGGCGGCACGGATGCTGCCCGACCTCGACGCGCTGCTCGAGCGGATCGACCCGACGAAGTCCCGCTACATCGCGTGCGTCACCGGGCCGAGCCGGACCGCCGACATCGAGCGGGTGCTCACCATCGGCGTCCACGGGCCGAAGAAGCTCGTCCTCATCGCCGTCGACGGCGAGATGGGAGTGGCGTGATGCCCGTCACCGAACTCAAGGATCGCATCTCCGGAGCGCTGCAGGACGGGACCATGGGGGGCGCGCTCGGGCGCTTCAACGACGCCTACCTCATCTCCCGGGCGAAGGCCTACGAGGGGATCGACTTCGAGGCGCTGCGCGATCAGCTCGTGGGGCTGAAGGGGCGTGCCGCCGCCCACCTCGACGAGCTCGCCGAGCAGTTCGAGGAGGCCGCCACCCAGGCGGGCGCGAAGGTCTTCCGGACCGCCGACATCGCCGAGGCGAAGGCGTATCTGGCGCGCCTCTGCAAGGAGAACGGCGTCCAGCGCATCGCCAAGTCGAAGTCGATGATGACGGAGGAGATGCACCTGAACGCCTTCCTGGCGGAGCAGGGCATCGAGGTGGCCGAGACCGACCTGGGTGAGTGGATCGTGCAGCTGGCCGGGCAGCGCCCGTCCCACATGGTCATGCCGGCCATCCACCTCTCGAAGGAGCAGGTGGCGGGCATCTTCTCCCGCGAGGTGAAGGCCGAGCTCGCCCCCGACATCCCGGAGCTGGTGGCGGTTGCCCGGCGCGAGCTGCGCCAGAAGTTCCTGGCGGCCGACATGGGGATCACCGGCGCCAACGTCGCGGTCGCCGAGACCGGGACGCTCGTCGTGGTCACGAACGAGGGCAACGCACGCCTCGTCTCCACCCTCCCGCGCATCCAGGTGGCGGTCGTCGGCGTCGAGAAGCTGGTCGAGCGGCTGGCCGACGTGGGGCCCATCCTGAAGGCCCTGCCGCGCAGCGCCACGGGTCAGCTCCTCACGAGCTACGTCTCCATGTTCACCGGGCCCGCCCCCGGCGCCGACGGGCAGCCGAAGGAGCTGCACATCATCCTGGTGGACAACCGCCGGAGCCACATGGCGGCCGATCCCCGCTTCGCACAGGCGCTGCGCTGCATCCGCTGCGCATCCTGCGTGAACGTCTGCCCGGTCTACCGCCTGCTCGGCGGGCACGTCTTCGGCGGCGTCTACACCGGCGGCATCGGCGCCATCCTGGCCGCCTGGTTCGACGCGATGAAGGCGTCGAAGGACATCCAGTCGCTCTGCATCCAGTGCGGCGCCTGCATCCCGGTCTGCCCGACGCGCATCGACATCCCCGACCTGATCGTCGAGCTGCGCCGCCGCCTGGCGGCGGAGGAGGGGCACTCCTTCCTGCAGCGGGCCGCCCTCAAGGTGGTGAACGACCGGCGGGTCTTCCACGGGCTGCTCCGGGCCGCCTCCAAGGCCCAGAAGCCCTTCGCGAAGAAGGGGATGATCCGCCACCTCCCGTTCTTCCTCTCCGGGATGACCGAGCACCGTTCTCTCCCGGCCATCGCCGATGTCCCGTTCCGCGACCGCTTCCGCGAGATCGCCCAGCCGGCGAAGACGACGGAGAAGGCCGCCTTCTACGCGGGGTGCCTCATCGACTTCGCCTACCCGGACGTCGGTGAAGCGGTGGTGAAGGTGCTGAACACCGCTGCCGTCCAGGTGACCTTCCCCGAGGCCCAGACCTGCTGCGGCGCCCCGGCCCGCTACTCCGGGGCCTTCGACGTGGCGGCCCAGAACGCACGGGACAACGTGAAGGCGCTCGAGGATCCCGAGGTGCGGTGGGTCGTGTCGGCCTGCCCCACCTGCACGGTCGCGCTCCGGCACGAGCTGGCGGCGACGCTCCGGTCGGAGGGGCAGGAGGACTGGGCGGAGCGGGCCGACAAGCTCGCCCACAAGGTCCGCGACTTCTCCTCCCTCGTGAAGGAACTCGTGGACGCAGGCAGGCTCTCGGTCGAGGCGGCAGAGGGGCTCCCGGCGGTCACCTACCACGACTCCTGCCATCTGAAGCGCAAGCTGCAGGCTCACGAGCCGCCGCGCGCCCTGCTCGGCGCGGCCGGCTTCGAGATCAAGGAGATGAGGGACAGCGACGTCTGCTGCGGGATGGGCGGGAGCTACTCCCTCAAGTTCCCGGAGATCTCGGCGCCCATCCTTGCCCGGAAGCTCGAGAACGTGAAGGCCACCGGCGTCGGCACCGTCGCCATGGACTGCCCGGGGTGCATGCTGCAGATCGGCGGCGGCCTGGACCTGGCGGGCTCGCCGGCGAAGGTCCGCCACGTCGCCGAGCTCATCGCCGACAAGGTGAGGCCATCGGCCGGGAAGTGAACCCCCGGGGCGCCCCGGGTCAGCCGGCCCGGCCGCGCAGGAGGTCGTGCCGCTCCAGCTTGTAGTAGAGGTTCCGGACGGTGATGCCCAGGCTCCGCGCCGTGGCCGCGCGGTTGCCCTGGTGCCGTGCCAGCGCCCCCTCGATGAGCTCCCGCTCCCAGGCCCGCTTCAGCTCGGCGAAGCGGCGCTGCGGGACTTCGGGCCCAGGTCCGGGGGCGGGCGCGCCCGCTCCCTCGGCACGGTCGAAGCTGGCGCGGGTGATCACGTCGTCCCCGGGCTGCATCTGGATCACCGCGCGCCCGAGCAGGTTCTCGAGCTCCCGGACGTTGCCCTTCCAGGGGTGGTCGATCAGCAGGTCGAGGGCATCCTGGGCGAGCCGCAGCGGCACGATCCGGTACTCGGCGCAGATGCGGGCGAGGAGGGTGCGGGCGAGCACCGGGATGTCCTCCCGCCGCTCCCGCAGGCTGGGGATCCGGATGGGCATCACCGAGAGGCGGTAGAAGAGGTCCTGCCGGAACTCGCCGCCGGCGACGAGGGAGTCGAGGTCGGCATGGGTCGCGGCGATGACCCGGACATCCACGGTCCGTGGCACCGACGAGCCCACACGCACGATCTCCCTCTCCTGGAGGGCGCGCAGGAGCTTGGCCTGGGCGGCGAGCGGGGTGTCGGCGATCTCGTCGAGGAAGAGCGTGCCCCCGTCGGCCTCCTCGAAGTGGCCGCGCTGCCCCTGGGGCCGGGCGCCGGTGAAGGCGCCCCCCTCGTATCCGAACAGCGCGCTCTCGATGAGGGAGTCGGGGATGGCCGCGCAGTTCACCCGGATGAACGGCCCGTCGCGCCGGTCGCTGGAGTGGTGGATGGCGTGGGCGAACATCTCCTTGCCGGTGCCGCTCTCCCCGGTGAGCAGCACGGTGGCCGGCGTTCGCGCCGCCCGCAGCGCCATCTCCTTCGCGCGGGCGATGGGCGGACACGCGCCGATGATGTCCTCGAAGGTGTGCTTCGAGGCGAGGCGCCGCAGTTGCTCCCGCGCCGAGGCCAGCTCCTCCGAGAGGCGCCGGATCTCGGAGACGTCGTGGATCACCCCCACGCTGCCCCGGAGCTCGCCCCCCACGAGGAGGGGAGCCGCGTTCACCACCACCTCCTTCTGGTGGGGTCCGACCTGGAGGCGAGCGCCGCGGATGGGCTTCCGGGTGCGGAGCACCCGGAGGTGGACGCTCTCTCCCTGCCGGATGTCCACCGTGACCGGTCGGTGGAGCACCTCCTCCGCGGAGAGACCCATGAGCGCCGAGTAGGCGGGGTTCACGAGCACGTAGTTGCCGTGCTCGTCGGAGACCGCGATGGCCTCCTGCGAGCAGCGGATGATGGCCTCGGAGAGCTCCCGCAGGTCCTGGAGGGTTCGCACCTTGGCGGCCAGCTCCTGGACCTCGCCCACGTCCCGGAAGATGGCGACGGCCCCCTCCACTGCGCCGGCGGGGTCGCGCACCACCATGCGGCTCGTGATGATGGTGGTTGCGCCCACCTCCTGCCGCTGGTTCAGCTCGTCCTGGCCGGAGGCGAGGACGTGGGGCAGACGGGTGTTCGGCACCACGTCCGGCACCGGCCGGCCGAGCGCGTCCTTCACCGGGCAACCGATGATGGCCGCGGCCTGCTGGTTGTAGAGGACGATCCGGCCCGCGGTGTCGATGGCGATGAGCCCCTCGATCATCGAGTCCAGGATGGCGGAGAGCTGACGCATCGACATGCTCGGAGCGATGGCCATGACATGAAAGAATTAGCATGAAACGAATTGCATGGAGAGAAGGATAACTTCCGGCTATCCCCAGCCATGATTGAGTAAGATCAACCCGTAGAGGTTGGCCCGGAGGTTGCTCTGCTACCCGTGGAAGGGAGGAACCGTGGGCGCGACCGCATCGGTGGCCGAAGAGTCCTCCCCGGAGATCTCCCTTCCGCTCGAGATCCGGGTGCACGGGCGCGGCGGCCAGGGGGGCGTCACCTGCGCCAAGCTCATCGCGAGCATCTACGCGGAGCAGGGGTTGCACGTCCAGACCTTCGGCGACTACGGGTCGGAGCGCACCGGTGCCCCGATCCGCGCCTTCACCCGGGTGGACACCCGCCCCATCCGCAACCGCAACAAGGTCTACCGTCCCCACCACGTGGTCGTGCTCGATGCGGGGCTC
Organism: uncultured Anaeromyxobacter sp.; assembly: GCA_903855945.1. Classification (GTDB taxonomy): domain Bacteria; phylum Myxococcota; class Myxococcia; order Myxococcales; family Anaeromyxobacteraceae; genus CAIOAK01. Next base: position 20,917 of record CAIOAK010000148.1, on the reverse strand, counting down.
CTCGCGGGGGACGTCCTCGACGGCGCCGACGCCGGTGCGGTGGTCCTGCTCAACACCGCGCGCGGCCTCGCCCCGTTCGCCGAGCAGCACGGCCACTATCGCTTCGCCGCCGTGGACGCGACCGAGATCGCGCGGCGCCACGGCATCGGGACGAGCGCCGTCGTCATCATCAACACCACCCTGGCCGGAGCCTACGCGCGCGCCATGGGGCTTCCCTGGGACGCGGTCGAGCGGGCCTTCGCCGTCCAGGGGCTCGAGAAGGACCTTCCGGCGGCGCGGGAGGCCTGGGACGCGGTCGAGGTCCGCGAGGCCGACGGCGAGACGCGAGCCCGGCAGGAAGGCGAGCGGACGCCGCCCACGCCCGTTCCCGGCGTGGCCGAGGTGCTCCTCGACCTTCCCATGCCGCACGTCACCGGTTCCTGGCGGACGCAGATGCCCGTCTACCGGTCGCACGCCGCCCCGTGCAACGCCGGTTGTCCCGCCGGGAACGACGTGGTCGGGTTCGTGCAAGCCCTCGCCCGGGAAGGGATCGAGGGGGCGGCGCGGGTCCTCTTCCGCACCCAGCCCTTGCCGTCGGTGTGCGGCCGGGTCTGTCCGGCCCCCTGCATGACCGCGTGCAACCGGGGCTCGTACGACGGAGCCGTGCAGATCCGCGCGCTGGAGCGCTGGATCGGCGACCACGTCCTGGACGGCCCGGAGCCGCCAGCCGCGGCCGTGCCCCGGAGGCGCATCGCCGTGGTGGGAAGCGGCCCCGCCGGGCTGGGCGCGGCCTTCACGCTGGCCGGCGCGGGGCACGAGGTCACGCTGCTCGAGCGGGAGGAGCGGCCCGGCGGCGTGCTGCGGACCGGCATCCCCTCCTACCGCCTCCCCGAGGAGGTGCTCGACCGGGACATCGGCAGGATAAGTTCACTAGGAGTGAATATCAGGACCGGCCAGCGGATGGACGGCGCCGGCGTGGCGCGGCTCGCCGCCACCCACGACGCGGTGATCGTCGCCGCCGGCCTGCAGCGACTCACCGGGCTCGATGCCCCCGGGGCGGACCTCCCCGGCGTCCTCCAGGGCATCGACCTGCTCGACCAGGTGAAGCGGGGGGCCGCTCCCCGGCTGGCCGGCCACGTGGTGGTCGTGGGCGGCGGCAACACGGCCGTGGACTGCGCCCGGACGGCGCTCCGGCTCGGAGCGGCCTCGGTGACCATCGCCTACCGGCGCGGTCGCAAGGAGATGCCCGCCATCGCGCCGGAGATCGACGAGGCGCTCGCCGAAGGGGTGCGGCTGCTCCTCCACCGGCAGCCGGTCCGGGTCGTGGGGGAGGGGAAGGTCACGGCGCTCGTGCTCGCCGAGGTGGAACTGGGCGAGCCGGATGCGAGCGGCCGGCGCCGGCCGGTGATGACCGACCGCACCGCCTCGGTTCCCTGCGACACCCTGCTGCTCGCACTCGGCCAGTCGGCCGACCGGTCGATCGTGCCCGATCTCCCGAACGTCTGGGCCGCCGGCGACATGGCCACCGGCGACGGAACCGTCACCCACGCCATCGGGAACGGTCGTCGCGTGGCGACGCGGGTTCTCGCGGCGCTCGCCGGTGAGCCCGCGACCTCCTGGGCCGGCCCCGACGCCGAGGCCGTCGTCACCCCGGCCCACGTCCGCTTCAGCCACTTCGAGGTGGAGCCCGTCCATCCGGAACGCCACCTGTCGGCGCAGGCGCGCGTGCGGGGATTCGAGGAGGTGAACCGGGGGCTCGACGGTCCCGCGGAGGCGGCGCGCTGCTTCTCCTGCGGGAGCTGCAACCACTGCAACACCTGCCTCCTCTACTGTCCGGAGGGGACCATCCACCGGATCGGCGCCGGTTACCGGGTGGACGAGGACGCCTGCAAGGGGTGCGGGATGTGCGTCGCCGAGTGCCCGCGGCGCGCGATGGCGATGGTTCTCGAGGCGTCGGCGAGGTGAGGCCATGAACGGACAGCTGCTCAGCGGGAACCACGCCGCCGCCCTCGCCGCCACCCTCGCCGGGCGGGCCAACCGCACCGGGCGTGGATTCGTGTCGGGCGTCTACCCCATCACCCCCTCCACCGAGTGCATGGAACTGCTGTGCAACCAGGAGATCGAGAAGGGGCACGTGGTCCGGGTCGAGAGCGAGCACAGCGCGATGGCGGTCTGCATCGGCGGCGCGGCCTCCGGTTCGCGCACCTTCACCACCTCCTCGTCGAACGGCATCGCCTACATGGCCGAGAACCTGGTGGCGGCGGCGCTTCTCCGGCTGCCGGTGGTCATGGTCGCGGCCAACCGGACGCTCGGGCCGCCCTGGAACATCTGGGCCGATCACGGCGACACGCTCATGCTGCGCGACGCGGGATGGATGCAGTTCTACTGCGCCGACAACCAGGAGCTCGTGGACACGGTGCTCTGCGCCTACCGTCTCGCCGAGGACGCGCGGGTCCTCCTCCCCGCCATGGTGTGCCAGGAGGCCTTCGTGCTCTCCCACACCGCCATGGCCACCTCGCTCCCCACGCAGGAGCAGGTGGACCGGTTCCTGCCGGCGCTCGACCTCCCCGGCCGGCTGGGTCGAACCCCCAAGGTGCTGGGAGGGCTCACGTCCTCCCACGCCACCGAGGTCCACCGGGCCCAGCACCACGAGGCCATGGGCCGGGTCTGGGAGGTCTACCGGGAGGCGCAGGACTCCTTCGAGGAGATCTTCGGGCGGCGTCCGGCCGACCCGGTGGTCCCGTACCGGGCCGACGACGCCGACGTGCTCGTGGTCTCGATGGGGACCATCGCCGCCACGGTGGAGCGGGCCGTGGACGAGGCGCGGGCGAAGGGGATCCGGCTCGGGGCGCTCCGGGTGCGCACCTTCCGACCTTTCCCGGCCGGGCAGATCGCGGCGGTCCTGCGAGGCCATGCGAGGGTGGCGGTCATCGATCGCAACGTCAGCCTGGGGTTCGGCGGCGTGCTCTGGGGCGAGGCGCGCGGGCTGGCCGACCCCGGGGCGGTGGTGCAGGGCTACATGATCGGGCTCGGGGGAGGGGACGTCCGGCCGGAGCACGTCCTCGCCATCGCGGCCGACGCCGGTGCCCGATCCGTCGCGGGTGCGCCGGTGCTGATGGAGGCCGGGACATGACCGGGCCCGTGTACCCGGAGATGATGGGGCTCTCCTGCCCGGTGGACGATCCGCTGCTCCGGCCAGGGAACGGCAACTGCGGCGGATGCGGGATGTCCACCGCGCTCCAGTTCCTGGGGCGGGCCCGGGAGGACCGCAAGCTCCAGATGGTGATCCCGGCCAGCTGCGCCGCGGTGTCGGTGGGCCCCTTCCCGTACACCGCGATGGGGGCGCCGACCATCCTCTCCACCTTCGGTGCGGCGTCGGCGGTGGCCACCGGCCTCTCCCACGCGGCGCGACTGAACGGGGACGGCACGCGGGTGGTCTGCTGGGCCGGTGACGGCGGCACCTACGACATCGGGATGGCCAGCCTCTCCGGCGCGGCGGAGCGGAACGAGGACATCCTCTACGTCTGCTACGACAACGAGATCTACGGCAACACCGGAGGGCAGCGCTCGTCGGCCACGCCTCACGGTGCGTCCACCTCCACCACCATCCGGGGCAAGACCGAGCACAAGAAGGACGTGCTCGCCATCCTGGCGGCCCACCGCATCCCCTACGCCGCCACCGTGTCGCTCGCCCACCCGCAGGACGCCATCCGCAAGATGCGCCGCGCGCTCGACCTCGAGGGCTTCCGTTTCCTTCAGGTGCTCGCTCCCTGCCCCACCGGCTGGAAGTCGGAGCCGGCGCTGGGCATCGAGCTCGTGCGGCTGGCGGTCCGCTCCGGGCTCTTCCCGGTGGTCGAGGTGGTGGACGGGCGCCGGACCACCATCAACGTCGAGCCCGACTTCGCCGACGAGGCGCTCGAGCTCTACCTGTCCCTCCAGCGCCGCTACCAGCGTTCGGAGATCTCCGCCGCCGACCTGCGCCCCGCCATCGAGCGCCACTGGCGCGACCTGCGGGCGCGCAGCGGCCGGATCGTTCCCGCCGACCGGGAGCCCTGACCCGCACCGCACGCCGAGGAGCCCATGCAGACCGACATCGGAGGCCGGATCCGCAAGATGCGCGAGGCCCAGGACCTCTCCCGCGAGGACGTCTGCCGCATGGCAGGCCTCACCGCCGACCGGCTCGCCGCCTTCGAGGAGGGGCGGGAGGTTCCCTCCATCGGCGTGGTGATCAAGCTCTCCCGGGTGCTGGGCTCGAAGATGGGCGGCCTCCTCCATGGCAGCGCGTTCGCCTCGGAGGAGCTGACCGTGAGTCGCGGCAGCGAGACGCTCCCCGGGTTCGAGCAGGGGGAGACCGAGCAGGGGTACACCTACCGGTGCCTCACCCGGCCCGGGACCCCCGGGCACGGCATGGAGCCCTTCCTGCTCACCTTCGACCCGGCGGTGACCGACGCGCGGCCGCTCGCCCACGATGGGCAGGAGTTCGTCTACGTCCTGGAGGGCTCGATCGAGCTCACCTACGACGGGAAGCGGACGGTGCTGCAGCCCGGGGACGGCGCGTACCTGGACGCACGCCACCCGCACCTCTTCCGCGGCCTGGGGAGCGCCCCGTCGCGGATGCTCGCGGTGGTGACCGCGGGCGCGTAGGGAGCGGCGTCACGGCTCGAAGTAGGTGTACTCCTTGCCCCGGAAGTTGCGGAAGACCCACTTCTTCCCCTCGTGGCGGACCACGTAGTCGGGGTTCACCGGGATCTTCCCGCCCCCCTCGGGCGCATCGACGACGAAGTGGGGGACGGCGAGGCCGCTCGTGTGGCCGCGCAGCGCCCGGATGATCTTCCGCCCGGCCTCCACCGTGGTGCGGAAGTGGCTGATGCCCTTCGCGAGATCGCACTGGTAGATGTAGTAGGGGCGGATCCGCATGAGCAGGAGCTTGTGGTTGAGCTCGGTCACCACCTTCGGGTCGTCGTTCACGCCCTTGAGGAGCACCATCTGGTTGCCGAGCGGACAGCCCGCGTCGGCGAGCCTGCGGGCCGCCTCGAAGGCCTCGGCGGTGCACTCCTTCGGGTGGTTGAAATGCGTGTTCACGTAGACCGGCTGGTGCCTGCGCAGCATGTGGACGAAGTCGTCGGTGATCCGCTGGGGAAGGGTGACCAGGTTGCGGGTCCCGAGCCGGAAGATCTCGACGTGGGGGATGGCCCGGAGCCGCTCCAGGATGTGGTCGAGCCGCTCGTCGGAGAGGGAGAGGGGATCGCCCCCGGAGATGACCACGTCGCGGACCTCGGGGTGGGCGGCGATGTAGTCGAGGCCGTCCTCCACCTGCTGGCGCGCCGCCGCCGACGACGGGTCGGCCACCTTGCGCTTTCGCGTGCAGTGGCGGCAGTAGACCGGGCAGTTGTGCGTCACGTAGAAGAGGACCCGATCCGGGTAGCGGTGGGTGATGCCGCGGACCGGCATGTCCCGCTCCTCGGCGAGCGGATCGTCGAGGTCGGCGGCGGCCACGATGGTCTCGCCCATCGTGGGCACCGACTGGAGCCGCACCGGGCAGTGCGGGTCGTCCGGATCCATGAGCGACGCGTAGTAGGGCGTGATGCCCATGTGGAAGTCCGCGTCGGTCTCCACCGCGGCGCGCCGCTCGTCGTCGGTGAGCCGGATCACCTTCTCGAGCTGGTCCACCCGGGTGATGCGCTCCCGCTGCTGCCAGTGCCAGTCGTTCCAGTGTGCGTCCGGTTCGTCCCTCCAGATGGAGCGGGGCCCCGGCGGGAAGCGCGTCGCGAGTTGCTGGGTCATGGGTGGCTCCTCCCGCAGATGATATTCCCGCACGGGGGGCTCCGCTGGTTTGACTTCGCTCGCCCCCGGCGGTTAGCTTCCGCCCGCCCGCGCGGCACCCCACATGAGCGATCCCCGCAACCCGTTCTCCGGCGTCTCCGCCGACGACTGGGGCGACTGGCGCTGGCAGCAGCGGAACCTGCTGCGCAGCACGGCCGACCTGGAGGCCGTCGTCGAGCTCACCGCCTCGGAGCGGCTCGGGCTCGTGGGGGCTGCGGGGCGCTTCCGGGTGGGGGTCACCCCCTACTACGCGTCGCTCATGGACCGGCACAACCCGTTCTGCCCGGTCCGGATGCAGGTGATCCCGGTGGCCGCCGAGCTCGAGCCGGACGAGGGAGATCTCCGCGACCCGCTGGGGGAGGACGGCCACCGGCCGGTCCGCGCCGTGGTCCGCAAGTACCCGGATCGCGCGCTCCTGCTCGCCGCCGACCACTGCGCCGTCTACTGCCGCCACTGCACCCGCCGGCGCATCACCGGCGGGGAGGAGGGGGCCTTCGACCGGGAGGCGATCGCCGAGGGGATCGCCTGGATCCGCTCCCGGCCCGAGATCCGGGAGGTCATCGTCTCCGGCGGCGACCCCCTCTCCCTGTCCGACGAGCGGATCGGCTGGATCCTCGAGGGGCTGCGGGCCATCCCCCACGTCGAGCTGCTCCGCCTGGCCACTCGTTCACTGGTAGTGAACCCGGCCCGGATCGGCGAGGGCCTGGCGGCCCGGCTGCGCCGCGCGGCGCCGCTCGTGGTGGTCACCCATTTCAACCACCCCAAGGAGTGCACGCCGCAGGCCCGGGAGGCCTGCGAGCGGCTGGTGGACCGCGGGGTCCCGGTGGAGAACCAGACCGTGCTGCTCCGGCGCGTGAACTCCTCGGCCCGGATCATCGCCGACCTGAACCGCCGGCTCCTCGCCTGGCGGGTCCGCCCCTACTACCTCCACCAGGGCGACCTGGCCGAGGGGACCGGTCATCTCCGCACGCCGCTCGCGACCGGGATCGCCATCCTGGAGGAGCTGCGCGGCGCGGTGAGCGGGCTGGCCGTGCCCCACCTGGCGGTGGACCTGCCCGGGGGCGCCGGGAAGGTGACCCTGCAGCCCGGCTGGCTCGTCGGGCCGGGGGAGCCGGGCGTGCCGCCGGCGACGGCGACGGCCGCCGGGGCGGTGGCCCCGCCGGGCCGGGCGCGCGGCCACTGGTTGCGAAGCTGGAAGGGAAAGCTCGTCTACTATCCGGAGCCGCGCGAGATCGCGTGCGACTGTCCGTACGACGAGGTCTTCTACGGGGAAGCGACCCGGCTCAGGCAGGGAGGGAACGGGTGATCGCCCGAATCATCGAAGTGCTCGCCGTCTTCACCACCGCGGTGATCTCGGCCATGGGCTACGGGGGCGTGGTGCTGCTCATGGGCATCGAGAGCGCCTGCATCCCGCTGCCCTCCGAGATCATCATGCCCTTCGCGGGGTACCTCGTGTACCAGGGGCAGTTCACCCTGCTCGGCGCCGGCTTCTGGGGGGCGGTGGGCTGCGTGGTGGGCTCGATCCCCGCCTACTACCTGGGGATGTACGGAGGACGCCCCATCATCGAGAAGTACGGTCGGTACGTGCTCCTCTCCCACCACGAGCTCGACCTCGCCGACCGGCTCTTCGAGAGGCACGGGGCCGCGGTGGTCTTCTGGGCACGGCTCCTGCCGGTCATCCGAACGTTCATCGCCTTCCCCGCCGGCGTCTCCCGCATGAACATGACGAAGTTCGTCGTCTACACCTTCGCCGGTTCGTTCCCGTGGTGCCTGGGACTCGCCTGGGTGGGATTGAAGCTCGGGGAGAAGTGGAACAGCGATCCGACCCTCAAGGCCGCGTTCCACCGCTTCGACCTCGCCATCGGGATCGTCATCGTCCTCGCGGTGGCGGCCTTCGTCTGGCACAAGGTCCGCTCGGCGCGCGGTCCCGGCGCCGGTGCGGCTCCGTAGGGACGCGTGGGCCCTGGACGCGGCGCCTGGCTCCTCGCGGCGCTCCTCGCCGCAGCCCCGGCGCACGCCGTCGAGGTGGTGCGGATCTCGCTCGCCGAGGGCGCCACCGAGGTGGAGGTCTCCGGCCCCGGGCTCACGGTCGAGTCGCTGCGGGACGGTGCCGAGCGGCGCCCCGTCCCGGGGGACCGGGCTCGCGTGCGGCTCCAGGGCGACGTGATCACGGTGGATGGGACGCCGGTGGACGGCGCGGGGCTGGCATTCGCCGCGAAGGGTTCCATCCGCTGCGCCGGGCGCGACCTCTCCGGCGAGGTGGAGGTTCGACGGGGTCGGGGAGGGCTCTCCGTGATCGACGTGCTCCCGCTCGAGGAGTACGTCGCCGCCGTCGTGGGGGGCGAGATGCCCGTCACCTTCCCGCCCGAGGCGCTCAAGGCCCAGGCGGTGGCGGCGCGCACCTTCGCGGTGGGCAAGAAGATCGAGGCCCGCGAGCAGGCGCTCGACTTCGACCTGGGCTCCACCGTCCTCGACCAGGTCTACCCGGGCGTGGGCCGGGCCGACCCGCGGGCCCGGGCCGCCGCCACGGCGACCGCGGGAGAGGTGCTGGTGAAGGATCACCGCCCCATCGAGGCCTACTTTCACTCCGCGTGTGGTGGGCGGACCGAGCGGGGAGCCGATGCCCTCGGGCGAGACCTCCGCTACCTGCCCTCGGTCGCCTGCGACCGATGCCAGGGATCCCCGGCCTGGCGCTGGACGCTGCGCCTCCCGGCTGCGGAGCTGGGTCGTACCGCCGGCCTCCCGGGCGACGCCACGCGGATGACGGTGGTGCGGACCACCTCGACCGGGCGGGTGTCGCGGGTCTCGGTGGAGGGGGGCGGAGGGCGCGTGCAGCTCGACGGCGTGGAGCTGCGACGCAGGCTCGGCTACGAGCGGCTGCCCTCCCTCGCCTTCACGGTGAAGGCGGAGAAGGGTTCCTTCGTCCTCTCCGGCCAGGGTCGGGGGCACGGCGCCGGGATGTGCCAGTGGGGCGCCGCCGGATACGCGAAGGCGGGGCAGGACTACCGGGCCATCCTGGTCCGTTACTACCCGGGCGCCGAGATCGCCCGGATGTACTGAGCACGCGCCATGGAGGTCTCCGAGCTCGACTTCACGCTCCCCGAGGAGCTCATCGCCCAGGCCCCGGTCGAGCCGCGCGATGCCTCGCGCCTCCTCGTCCTCCCCCGAGGCGGCGGCGCCCCCGTCCACCGGCGCTTCACCGAGCTGCCCGACCTGCTCGCCCCCGGCGACCTGCTCGTGCTGAACGACAGCCGCGTCATCCCCGCCCGGCTGATCGGGCGCAAGGAGAGCGGGGGCAAGGTGGAGGTGCTCCTCGTCGAGCCCGCGCAGGGTGATGCGGCGGGGCCCGCCCGCTGGCACGCCATGGCCCAGGCCTCGAAGCCGATCCGGGTGGGGACCCGACTCGACTTCGACGGGCTGCGGGCGGAGGTGACCGGGGTCGAGGGGGACGGGTTCTACGAGGTGCGCTTCGACCGGGACGAGCCGGGGCTGGCGGCCGAACTGGAGCGGGTGGGTCGGGTCCCGCTCCCCCCGTACATCCGGCGCGATCCGGAAGTGGCCGACCGGGAGCGCTACCAGACGGTGGTGGCCCGATGGCCCGGGAGCGTGGCCGCCCCCACCGCCGGCCTCCACTTCACCGCGGGACTCCTCGAGCGGCTCGCGTCCCGGGGGGTGGAGCGGGCCACCGTGACGCTCCACGTGGGGCCGGGCACGTTCCTGCCGGTCCGCGCGTCGCGTCTCGAGGACCACCGGATGCACTCGGAGCGGTACGAGGTGCCGGAGGCGACGGCCGTGGCCTTCGCGGCGGCCCGGAGGCGGGGCGGCCGGGTGGTGGCCGTGGGCACCACGGCGGTCCGGACGCTGGAGAGCGCCTGCTCCGGGGGGGAACTGAGCCCCGGGCCGGGGCGCACCGATATCTTCATCCGCCCCGGCCACCTCTTCCGGGCGGTGAACGGGCTCGTCACCAACTTCCACCTGCCCCGATCCACGCTCCTCGCCCTCGTCTGCGCCCTGGGAGGCCAGGAAAACGTGCTCGGGGCCTACCGGAAAGCTGTCGCTGCGAGGTATCGTTTTTTCACTTATGGGGATTCCATGGTTATCCTTTGAGGGGTCCCGGGCTTGCACACGCCGGCGCCATACCCCCGGGTTCGGCGCAAGAAGGAGTCCGCAGTGAAGATCAAGACCGGTGCGCTCAACATCGAGTCGAGTCATTTCCTGGCCGGGTGGAGCCCCGACGTGGGCACCCTGTTCGTGCCCGCGCTCTCCCAGTCTCACGTGGGGGACCGGGTCGTCGTCCGCATCGGCCTGCAAGGGCAACCGGTCTACGCCTCCATCTGCGGCGAGGTCTCGATGGCCCGGCCGGTCGGGAGCCCCTCCCTTCCTCCCGGCGTCAAGATCCAGGTCGACCCCGCGAGCCTGCCCGCGGTGCGTTACCTGGCGGCGGTGGCGAGCGGCGCGCCGGCCAACTTCCGGGTGCGATCCCCGCGGTTCCTGCGGGAGCGACCGGTGGTGGTATCGGTGGGCGGGAAGCGGGTCCGAACGCACACGCTCAGCGTTTCCGAGGCCGGCTGCGCGATCGCCTGGCCCGAGGCCGAGTTCCCGGAGTCGGGCGAGGTCGCTTCGCTCCGGTTCGGCCCCTGGCTCCTCTCCCCGTCCATCGCCGCCGCGGTGAACTGGCGCTCGCAGGAGGACGCGACGCTGGGTCTGAGTGTCATCGTGAAGGGCAGGGGAGGCCGGGCCTGGCGAGAGGTGGTTCAAGAGGCCTCGAGGACTCTCGCCGGCGACGTCTAGTGCCCCTTGACAGCGCACGCGCCGCGGGAGAAACGGGGCCGTGATCCGCTTCCAGCTCCTCGCCGAGGACGGCGCCGCGCGACGCGGCCGACTCGAGACGCCCCACGGCGCATTCGACACGCCCGTGTTCATGCCGGTCGGCACGGTGGGCAGTGTGAAGGCCCTTTCCCCGCGCGACCTCACCGACCTCGGCGCGCGGATGATCCTGGGCAACACCTACCACCTCTACCTGCGCCCGGGGCACGAGCGGGTCCGGCGGCTGGGCGGCCTGCACCGGTTCATCTCCTGGGGCGGCTCGATGCTCACCGATTCGGGAGGCTTCCAGGTCTACAGCCTCCAGGGAACACGTCGGGAGGGGGCCGCGCCGCTCGTGCGGATCGCCGAGGAGGGGGTCACCTTCCGCAGCCACCTCGACGGCTCACGCCACTTCTTCTCGCCGGAGAGCACGATGCGCGTCCAGTTCGACCTGGGCGCCGACGTGATCATGGCCTTCGACGAGTGCCCTCCGTCGAAGGCGGAGCGCTCCTACCACGAGCAGTCGCTCGCCAGGACCCAGCGCTGGCTCGTCCGGTGCCGGGACACCTGGCTCGAGGCCGAGCCGCCATACGGGGAGCGGCCGGCGCTCTTCGGCATCGCCCAGGGCGGGCTCTTCCCCGACCTGAGGCGGCGCGCCATCGAGGAGGCCGCGGCCCTCGACCTTCCGGGTTACGCGCTGGGGGGCTACGCGGTGGGGGAGGAGCCCGCCGAGATGTGGGAGGGGGTGTCCCGCCATGCACCGGAGCTTCCTCGGGAAAAGCCCCGCTACCTCATGGGGGTTGGAACTCCCGAGGATCTGCTCGCCGGGATCGGGGCCGGGATCGACATGTTCGACTGCGTGCTCCCCACCCGGACGGCCCGCAACGGCCTGCTCTTCACGACCCGGGGGCGGCTCAACGTGAAGAACGCCCGCTTCGCCGAGGACGAAGGCCCTGCGGACCCAGGATGTTCCTGCTACACCTGCCGGACCTTCTCCCGCGCCTACCTGCGCCACATCTTCCGGGCCGGGGAGATCCTGGCCCTCCACCTCAACACCGTCCACAACGTGCACCACTACCTGCGGCTCATGGAGGGTGCGCGGGAGGCCATCGAGCAGGGGCGATTCGAGCCCTTCCGGCGCGAGCGGCTGGAGAGCTACGGGCGCGGCCTGGACGGGTAGGGCCCCCGGGGCGATTCGGGGTTGCCTGCCGGCGCAAAGTGTGGCTAAAACACGACGCTTTTTCCAATCACCGGAGTATCCATGAATCCCATCGTCACGGCCTTCCTGGCGCAGACCGCGCCGGACGCGCCGAACCCCCTGATGCAGCTCATCCCGTTCGTCCTCATCGCGGTGGTCTTCTACCTGGTCTTCTTCCGGCCCCAGCAGAAGCAGGTGAAGAAGCACCAGGAGTTCGTGACCCAGCTGCAGAAGGGCGCGGACGTCGTCACCCAGGGGGGCATCATCGGCAAGGTGTTCCAGGTCGACGACAAGACCGTCACCCTCGACCTCGGGGGCGGCAACAAGGTTCGCTTCGTGAAGGCTCAGGTCGCGGCCACGTGGTCCGACGCCCCGGCAGCCTCCGAAAAGGACGCGAAGGAGAAGAAGTAGATGGAGCGCACCTGGTACTGGCGGCTGGGGCTCGTCCTCGCCGTCCTCTTCTGGTCCCTCTGGCAGCTCGTGCCCACCTGGGCCTACTTCCACCTCCCCCCGGAGGAGCGGAACGGACCGGCGTACGAGAAGTCCGTTCCCGGCTGGGCGCCGAACGCGAGCAAGCACCTGAACCTCGGCCTCGACCTGCAGGGAGGCATCCTGCTCGCGATGGGCGTGGACGTTGACCGCGCGGTGAAGGCCAAGGTGGTCCGCCGCGCCGACGAGATCGGCGACTTCCTGAAGGGGAAGAACATCCCGGTGGCCTCGGCCGGTCCCTCCGCCGACGGCAACCGCGTGGAACTCCGCACCTCCGAGCCGAAGCAGGCCGAGCAGGTGGTGATGGACTTCTACGGTGCCGAGATGTCCGCGCCGAACGGCGCGCCCGAGGGCGCCGTGTGGTTCGCCTTCCGGCCCGACGTGATCAAGAACTTCCGGGAGAAGGCGGTGGAGCAGGCGGAGAAGACCATCCGCAACCGCGTCGACAAGTGGGGCGTCTCCGAGCCCGACATCAAGCGGAAGCAGAACTCCCAGATCCAGATCCAGCTGCCGGGCTTCAAGGATCCGGGCAAGGCCAAGGACCTCCTCGGCCGCACCGCACAGCTCGAGTTCAAGATCGCCGACGACGACTCCGCGGTCCTCGACGCGGTCCGAGTCACCATGCCTCCGTGCCCGCAGGGGCCGGACGGCGGCATCGCACTCCCGCTGCCCGTCACCGGCTGCTACTTCGTCGAGCAGGTGGACCTGCCCTCCGGCACCCGCCGCCAGGCCACCTACGTGGCCGCCGGCAAGCGGACCGAGCTCGAGGCGGTCATCGACGGCTCGCTCAAGCCGCTCCTCACTCGCGGCCAGGAGATCGGCATCGGCGAGGTGAACCTCAGCCAGGGGCTCGTGAAGGAGCGCTTCTACCGGACCTTCCTGCTCCACGGGAAGACCGAGCTGACCGGCGACTACATCTCCGACGCCCGCCCCTCCGTGGACAGCTCCAAGGGGGCTGGCGATCCGGTGGTGGCCTTCGCGATGTCCGCCGAGGGAGCGCGCCTCATGGAGCGGCTCACCACCGAAAATCTGGGCCGGCGCATGGCCATCGTGCTCGATTCCAAGGTGGAGAGCGCCCCGTACATCCAGGGCAAGATCTCCTCCAACGGGCAGATCACGCTGGGTACCGGACGCAACTACCAGGAGAAGTTCCAGGAGGCGAACGACATCTCGATCGTCCTCAAGGCCGGCGCGCTCCCCGCGCCCGTGACCATCTTCGAGGAGCGCACCGTCGGCGCCACCCTCGGGCCGGAGCTGGTGCGCAAGGGGACCATCGCGGCGCTCGTGGGCCTCGGCGCGGTGATGCTCTTCATGCTGCTCTACTACCGGATGAGCGGCCTCATCGCCGACGTGGCGCTCGTCGAGAACGGCCTGCTCGTGCTCGCCATCATGTCGCTCCTCGGCTCCACCCTCACGCTGCCCGGCATCGCCGGCTTCGTGCTCACGCTCGGCATGGCGGTGGACGCCAACGTCCTCATCAACGAGCGAATCCGCGAGGAGCTCCGCGCGGGCAGGACCGTGCGGCAGGCGGTCGATCAGGGCTACGACAAGGTCTTCTGGACCATCGTGGACAGCCACGTCACCGCGCTCGTCGCCGCCGTGGTCCTCATGCAGTACGGCTCCGGGCCGGTCCGCGGCTTCGCCGTCACCCTGATCATCGGCCTCCTCGCGTCGATGTTCACCTCCATCGTCGTCACGCGCGTGATCGTGGACTGGTCCACGCGCAACGACAACGCCCGGCTGAGCGTCTGATGCAATTCAAGACCTTCGACATCGTCCCCCACGGGACCAAGTTCGACTTCGTCGGCAAGCGCAAGATCGCGCTCATCCTCTCCACCCTCTTCAACCTGTCGGTGATCGTCTGGGCGCTCCCCCAGGTCCACGGCCTCGACTATGGCGTGGACTTCGCGGGCGGCACCGAGATGCAGGTGAAGTTCGACAAGTCGGTCGATCCCGGTGAGATCCGCAAGCACATCGAGGCCCTCGGGTTCAAGGACGCCATGGTCCAGACCTACGGACCCGAGAGCGACCACGGCTACCTGGTGCGTGTCGGCCGCGTGGCGCTGCTCACGCAGGAGGATGCCACCCGCATCATCACCGCCGTGAAGGCGAAGTTCCCGGTGGTCGGCAACCCGGCCTTCAGTCCCGAGATCGGCGACAAGATCGACTTCGAGTTCCAGGTCCTCCCGAGCGCCGCCGACTTGCAGACCGTGGTCGAGTCCACCGGCACGAGGGTCCGCGAGATCCGCGAGGAGGCCGGGCTCACCGCGGGCACCCGCTCGCTGGCCGTCCTCACCCAGGGGATCCAGGACCGGGTGGAGAAGGAACTGCTCGGCAAGTTCACCGACGCGAAGCCCCAGGTGCTGCGGGTGGAGTACGTCGGTCCGGCGGTGGGGCGCGAACTCCGCAATCAGGGGTTCAAGGCCATCCTCTACGCCATGGCCCTCATCGTGGTGTACGTCGGGCTCCGGTTCGACTTCCGCTTCTCCCCCGGCGTCATCATCGCCATCCTGCACGACGCCATCATCACGCTCGGCTACTTCGCCTTCAGCGGGCGCGAGTTCAACCTCACCTCCGTTGCCGTGATCCTCACCGTGGTGGGCTACTCGGTGAACGACACCGTCGTGGTCTACGACCGGATCCGGGAGAACCAGGGCAAGTACAAGGGGAAGAAGCTCGCAGACATCGTCAACCTCTCCATCAACGAGACCCTGGGGCGCACGATCCTCACCTCGTTCGCCACCGCGCTGTCGCTCGTGGGGCTCCTCATCTTCGGCGTCGGGACCATCTTCGACTTCGCCATGGCGATGCTCATCGGCATCGTCTCCGGCACCTACTCGACCTGGTTCATCGCCGCCCCCATGACCATCTGGCTGGAGGAGCGGGCGGAGGCGGCCCGGCAGGGCAAGGCAGGCGCCAAGGCAGCGTGAAGCTGGGTACGTGATTGCCTGGGTACGCGGGGGGGTCCCCCATTAGTATAGTGTCCGTTCGGTCTAGAACGGCGGGGGGCAACGAAGCTTGGATCCGTTATCGATTGCCATCGCCGCCACAGGCGTCTCTGTCGCGCTCACGATGGGACTCTCCCACCTCATCTGGAGGCGGGGACGGCAGAAGCGGGATGCGGTGGTCCTCCAGGAGAAGCTGGAGAAGAACCTCCACATCCCCCGCTCGCTCCACCCGGTCATCGACACCTCCATCTGCATCGGCTCCCTCTCCTGCCTCAAGGCCTGCCCGGAGGGGGACATCCTGGGCATCCTCAAGGGGGCTGCCACCCTGGTCCATGCCGACCACTGCATCGGCCACGGCCGCTGCGCGGCCGAATGTCCGGTGCAGGCCATCAAGCTGGTCATGGGCACGTCCGAGCGTGGCGTGGACCTGCCCGAGGTGGACGGATACTTCGAGTCGAGCAAGCCGGGCGTCCACGTGGTGGGGGAACTCGGTGGCATGGGGCTCCTCCGCAATGCGATCCGGCAGGGGCTCCAGACCGCGGCACGGCTCGACGAGTTGCTCCCGAAGGGCCAGAAGGGAGGGGCGGGACGGGGGCCAGCCGGCGCCGTGGACGTGGCCATCGTCGGGGCCGGACCCGCCGGTCTCGCCACCGCATGCGCGCTCCAGGAGGCCGGGCGGAGCTACCGGGTGCTCGAGCAGGGTACCTGGGGCGGAACGATGTTCCACTACCCGCGGCGCAAGGTGGTGATGACCGAGCCGATGTCCATCCCGGGCGTCGGCAAGATCGGGAAGAAGGTCATCAGCAAGGAGGAGCTGCTCGAGGCCTGGACCCGGGGCTTGAAGAAGACCGGCGTGTCGGTCGAGGAGAACGTGCAGGTCTCGCGGGTCGAGGGAGAGGACGGCGCATTCACGCTCCAGACGGCGAAGGGGCCGGTGCATGCGCGCAAGGTGGTGCTCGCCATCGGGCGGCGCGGGTCGCCCCGGAAAGTCGGGGCTCCGGGGGAGGAACTCGAGAAGGTCACCTACGGGTTCACCGACGCGGAGCAGTACGCGGGGCGCCGCGTGCTCGTCGTCGGAGGCGGCGACTCCGCGCTCGAGGCCGCCATCCAGATCGCAAAGCTGGGGAGTGCCGAGGTGGCGCTCTCCTACCGGGGCGCGGAGCTCGGGCGCGCCCGGGAGGCCAACCGGAGCAGCATCACCTCTCTCGCCGCGGACGGACAGCTCACGCTGCTCCTGCCGTCCCAGGTGATGGAGATCACGCCCGACGAGGTCCGGATCGATTGGCAGGGGCGCGAATTGCGCCTCCCCAACGACGACATCATCGTCAACATCGGAGGCGATCCGCCGGACGCATTTCTCAAGGCGGCCGGCGTTGACATGCGCCGCTACAAGGGCGAGCGGCTCGGCGAGAAGACGAGCGAGCTCATCCTGCGCCCCGAGCTGCGCCGGGCACGCCGGAGGAGGCGCCTGGGCTTCCTCCTCTACGCATGCCTGGGGACCGCGATCGTCGCCTACCTCGCCTGGAAGGGCTGGGACTACTACCAGCTTCCCAGGATGTCCCGCCTGCGCTCGCCGATGCACAAGGTCTTCAAGTCGGCCGGGCCCTGGGGGCACGGCGTGGGCATCGTCGCCACGCTCTTCATGCTCTCCAACTTCCTCTACCCGGTGCGGAAGCGGACCCGCGCCCTCACCGGGTTCGGGAACATCCAGAGCTGGATGAGCTTCCACGTCTTCGTGGGCTTCATGAGCCCCCTCGTCATCGCCTTCCACGCGGCGTTCCAGTCGAAGAACCTCCTCGCCACCGCCACCGCCACCGCGCTCGGGATCGTGGTCGGCACCGGCCTCGTGGGGCGCTTCATCTACGGTCTCGTCCCGTCGGTGGACGGGCAGGTCGAGGAGCTCGAGCTCATCGCCGCCCGGTTCGAGCGGCTCCGGGCCGATCTCGAGCCGATGCTGGCCGGAACCCGGGACCGGGGTCGCCTCGACCGGCTGGTCGCTTCCGCCGCGTCCGACGTTCCCAGCGGATCCTTGATCCTCGCGGTGCTCCGGGAACCGTTTGCCGGACTGCGCCTCCTGTTCCGTCTCTGGAGCGTGCGCCCCCTCTTCGGTGAGGGGAGCCAGTTCACGCGCTTCCGGCTCTCCGTGGTGCGCCTGCGCCGGCTCCGGTTCCAGGTGGCCTTCTACAGCGGTCTGCGCAACCTCCTCCGGGGGTGGCGGGTGTTGCACGCCTCGCTTGCGGGGTTCCTCGTCTTCGTCATGACGGTCCACATCGGCGTCTCCCTCTTCCTGGGGTACGGACTCAAATGAAGACACATCATCGAGCGGCACCGATCCGGGATCGTCGGGCAGCAGCGATGCTCGTCGCCACGCTGGTCGCGGTCACGGCGTTTCCGCTCCTTGCCCGGGCCGATCTGGTCTCACCTGGCGAACTCTCCCGCGCCCACGAGAAGCTGGAGGGGCTCCAGAACTGCACGAAGTGCCACCAGGCCGGCCAGCAGTTCTCGGCCGAGAAGTGCCTGGAGTGCCACAAGGAGCTCCGGGCCTCCATCTCCGCGGGCAAGGGCTTCCACGGGCGATCCTCCGAGAAGAAGTGCGAGACCTGCCATCACGAGCACCAGGGGAGGGGCTTCGCCCTCGTGGACTGGGGCGACCGGGGCCAGTCTTCCTTCGACCACGCCAAGACCGGCTATCCGCTCACCGGCAAGCACGCCAAGGTGAAGTGCGCCGACTGCCACGACGCGCGACGCGTCACCGACCCCGCCGTGAAGGAGGTGCTCTCGAAGGGGCGCAAGAGCCTGCTCGGCGCGCCGGCCACCTGCGCCGGCTGCCACTTCGACGAGCACCGGAAGCAGCTCGGCGACGACTGCCAGAAGTGCCACGAGCCCGCGAACTGGAAGCCGGCCACCAAGGGCTTCAACCATGCCCAGGTGCGGTACCCGCTCACCGGCGCCCACGAGAAGGTGCAGTGCGCGAAGTGCCACGTGCCGGTCACCGACCCCGACGGCAAGCACTCGTTCCCGCAGGCGGTGGCCCCCACCTACGCCCGGTACAAGCCGCTTCCCTTCGCCCTCTGCAGCGACTGCCACAAGGACCCGCACCAGGGGCGCCTCGGTGCGCTCTGCGTGACCTGCCACCTGGTCGAGGGCTGGAAGGTCATGAGGGGCGCCCAGGGCCCCGGCGCCGCGTTCCACGAGAAGACCCGCTATCCGCTGCGCGGCGCGCACGTCCAGGTGGAGTGCAAGGCCTGCCACGGGCCGTTCCAGGGGCAGGTGAAGGGCGTCTACAAGAACATGGCCTTCGCCGCCTGCACCGATTGCCACCAGGACGCCCACCTCGCGCAGCTGGGCAAGAAGGGGCTGCCCCAGGCGGCGTGTGATCGCTGCCACGCGGTGCAGGGCTGGGTTCCGGTCCGGTTCGAGCTCGCCGAGCACCAGAAGACCCGCTATCCGCTCGAGGGGGCCCACGTCGCGGTCGCCTGCGATCGGTGCCATTCGAAGGATCCAAAGATGACGGAGAAGGTGCCGCCGGCCATGCGGGCCGAGGCGCAGCGGCAGCACCGGCCGCTCAAGGTCAGCCAGTTCACGATGGAGAAGAAGGTAGACCCGAAGCGTTGCAGCGCGTGTCACCGCGACGTTCACCAGGGGCAGTTCGAGAAGCGCATGGCCGTGGACGGGTGCGCGGCGTGCCACGACCAGGCCACCTTCACGAAGACCCGCTTCGACCACGCCAGGGACACCAAGTTCCGCCTCGACGGGAAGCACGGCCGGACGGCCTGCGCGTCCTGCCACGCGACCGCAACCGGGAAGGACGGAAAGCCCTTCGTCCGGTACGCGGGTGCGCCGGTCGCCTGCGCCCGGTGCCACGCCGACCCGCACGCCGCCCAGTTCGCGGTGAAGAAGGTGACCGAGTGCGCTGCCTGCCACGGCGTGGAGGAGTGGAAGAAATTGAAGTTCGTCCACACCGAGCCGTTCACGACCTACGCGCTCTCGGGCAAGCACGAGAAGCTGGCGTGCGAGAAGTGCCACCCGACGGTGAAGGTGGGACGCCTCGACATCAAGCGGTACAAGCCCGTGCCGCGCGACTGCCAGGGCTGCCACGCCGACTTCCACAAGGGCGCCTTCCGGGGGTACGAGCCGTGAACCCGATAGCCGCAGCCGCCGCGCTGCTCCTCGCCGCCACCTCCCAGGCCCAGACGCCCGACGCCTCCGTGACCGCGCCGAAGGCGCCGGCTGCCCACGCCACGGACACGAAGTGCTCCGCCTGTCACACCCCCGATGGCTGGGGAGACGTGAAGTTCGTCCACGAGCGGACCGGATTCCCGCTCACCGGAGCGCACGCCCGCGTGGCGTGCCGGAAGTGCCACGTGGGGGACTTCAAGGAGCCCCTGGCGCGCAGCTGCTCCGGGTGCCACCGCGACATCCACGGCGGCTACGCCGGCGTCCAGTGCGCCTCCTGCCACGACACCGAGGGCTGGAAGTCGAAGTTCGACGCGGACGCCCACCGGCGGACCAACTTCCCGCTGCAGGGCCGCCACGCGCTTCTCCCCTGCGAGCAGTGCCACGGGGACCGGCGCGACCGGTCGTTCGCGCGGTCGACGGTGCCGTGCTGGGAGTGCCACCAGACCGACCTGGCCACCGCCTCGGCCAAGGGGGTTGACCACTCCGGCTTCGCCGGCTATCCGCAGCTCGCCTGCCTCGGCTGTCACGGGTTCTGGCGCTGGAGTCCGGCCACGCTCAACGGCCACGGCACCTGCTTCCCCATCAACTCCGGGCGCCACTCCGGGATCGCGTGCCTGTCGTGCCACGTCACGCTCCCGGTCCCGCTCGTGATCGGTTCGTGCACGAGCGTGCCGTACCCCGACTGCATCCGTTGCCACTCCTGCGCGAAGCATCCACAGACCCAGGGCTTCGTCTGCGCCAACCAGAACTGCTACGGCTGCCATTACGACGGAAAGGTGAACGGCAACGCAGCCCCCACCCAGCTTCGCAGCACGCCCATGCAGAAGCGGGTGAAGCCGTGAGCGCGCTGCCGATCCTGGCGCTCCTCGGGGCCGTCGTGACCGGGCAGGCGACGCCCCCGGCCGGTGCTCCATCCCCGCAATCCACGGTCCAGCCGGTGCCCACGGTGCCCACGGTGCCCACGGTGGCCCGGAGCGTGGAGGGGAAGGTGACCTTCGCCACGGCCTCGGCGGGATACCTCGACGCGGGCGCCCTGGAAGGGGTCGCGATCGGGCAGGTGATCTCCCTCACCCGGGGGAAGGTCTCCTCCGGCACCTGCACCGTGCGGGAGACGGCCGACCACTCGGCGACCTGTGCGGGTCAGGGGATCCGCGCGGGCGACCGCTTCGCGCTCGAGACGAAGGTCCCGGGCGCGCCGGCGGTGGCGACCATGGCCCCGCTCCCCAGCGACGAGGAACTCGGCAGCCGAAACGCAGCGGTGACCGGCGTGCCCGTCGCGCTGGTCGAGGCGAAGGCCCAGCCCCGGGACGTCCAGATCGGTCAGCTCCCGGTCCTGCGGGGCGATCTGGGTTATGCGGTCTGGCTCGCGAGCCCCTCCGGCCCCGGCGACTCCCAGCGGCTCCAGCTCGACGTGCAGGTGCACGGCCTCGACACGTTCGCCGGCTTCAAGCTGGAGGCCGACGCCCGGCTCATGCAGTGGACCCAGCGCAACTCG
>CAIOAK010000147.1 GCA_903855945.1 uncultured Anaeromyxobacter sp. | reverse complement strand
CCCGGCGACTGGGTCCACCGGAGCTGGATGCGCGACTTGCCCGTGACGTCGGGTCGGGATCCGTAGGCGAGCACCTCCGGAAGGACGACGGGCGCAGGCGGTCGTGGATCGCGGATGTTGCGCCCCACCACCGGAGAGGGATCCGAGAACTGGCCCGAGGTGTCGCGCCACCGGCAGGTGAGCTGGATGGAGCCCGTTCCACAGCGCGCCAGGGCGGGGCCGGGCCTCGTGAAGTCGAGCGCCGTCGCGCCCGGAGGCACGGCGACGAGCTCGACGGGCGCGCCACTCAGCGACAGCTCGAGGGTATCGACGAGGAAGCTGCCGGGCGGGAGCTGGGTAGGCAACGGGACTCCCAGCCGGATGCGAACCACCCCCTGCAGCGGAAGGTCGTGCACCGGGGAGGGGATGGCGGGCTGCACGTAGAAGAGCTCAGGAACGGGGCGCGGCGGTCGCGGCCGCGTCGCGGCTCCGACCGCGCCCTCCGACCATTCGCTCCAGCGACCGAACCAGTCGGTCTGGGCGACCCGGTATCGGGTCGCATCGGGAGGACACTCGCGATCGTAGACTTCTCCCTGACCCGGTTCGGTCGCATCCGGAAGAACGGCCGGGCTGATCGGCAGCATCCCGCCATCCGGGCCCTTCTCGTGGAGCGACACAGGGCCCGTGGCCACGGCACGCGCGAAGGCGAGCTGGTTGGCAGGGGACAGGCCGGACAGGGGCACGGTCACCTGGCGGGCCGCAGCCGGGGGGACGAACCCGGTGTTCCAGGGTCCGCTCCGGAGCGGCGCGATGCCGGGGCGGGACGGCCGGTCCGGAGGCATTCCCGCGATCAGGGGGACGATCGTGCCGAGGTGCAGGAGCAGGCCGGTCGCGGGCGGCTTCCGGTCGAAGGTCTTCTCGAACTCCCCGGCAACGCCCACCGCCTGCGGGATGGTCTTCGCGAGCAAGCGCCCGAGCAGGGTCTCCTTGCCGAGCGCCTCGCCGTTCCACCATCCATCGACCCAGTAGAGGACGAGCGTTCCCGGCGGGACGCTCCGAAGCTCGGGATCGACGTCGGCGAGCCCCAGCCATCGGGACATTCCAGGATCGAGTGCGGCCATCTGGATGGTCGCGAGCAGGTTCATCTGGATGGTTCCGACTGCGACGCCCCGCTCGTCCGTGCTGGCGATCGGCTGCGTCAGGTCCGCCGCCGGCATCGAGGTGTCCGAAAGAAGCCGGTCGAGGGCCTTCTCGAGATCGCCGGAGTAGCGCGTCACCACCCGGTTCACCTCGTGGCCCGGGGGATCGGCGATCGGGGGCGCGGTTGCAGGTGCGCTGCCCGGTGAATCGTAGAGCGCCTCGCGCCCCGGGGCGCCTTGCGCCACGCGGTCCTTGGAGGCTCCCGCCGCGTTCGGCATCGATACGTAGCGGGGAGCATCGGGATGAGGCAGCGCCCAGCGCTTCCAGGCCTTCGGCTGCTCCTTGGACAGCCTGGCTGCATCGAGCCAGGAGACGCCCCGGACGACGCCGCTGCCCGTGACCCGGATCTGCTCGAGCGAGGTCGCGGAGAGCTGGTAGGGGGCCGAGCCGCGATGCTGGACCACGCTTGGACCGAGGGATGTCTGCTCGATCTGAGCCACGTCCATGCTGCCGAAGCGGAAGGGCAGGGGTCGGACGACGAACCGGGCGGTCTCGACGAAGCCGCCGACCCGGCCGACGAAGCGCTGGGGCGTGGCGTCCACGAGGATCCAGATGCAACGGCTCCCCGGGGACGACGGCAGGTAGCCGGTCACGGGATTCTCGGGCGTGACCGTGAAGGGGGTGGAGAGCGTCACGCCCCGCGAGTCGATCCAGGTGATGTCGTGGCGGGCCATGCGCGCCAGGAGGTCCTGGTTGACGAAGGTGCGGGAGACGGTGATCGGTGCGACGGGAAGCCCGAGGCGCGGGTGGGGAAAGAGCCGGATGTGGCCGCCAGGAGCGATGTGGGGATCGCCGGGGTCGTGAATCCCGACTCCGAGCAGTAGCCGGGGAGGAGCAAGCCAGCTCATGTCACTCCCTCCAGCAGGGCGAGCCGCGGCACCCGGAACAGCGTGCGCCGTCCGTGGATGTCCACGCCGTCGTCCTTCACCGTGACGTCGATCTCGGTATCTCCCGCGAGCGTCAGCGGGGCGGAGGCCATCCAGAGCATCCGGGTGGTCGCGGTGTTCGAGACGATCCGCTGCAGCGACACGCCTGCGACGGTCACCGCGGTCACCTGCATCCGCGATCCACGGTCGAGCGGCTCGTCGGTCTCCAGCATGATCCCGAGGAACCGGAAGGGGACGGCCTTGCTCCAGATCGCGACCACACGCGGAAGGGTCGGCAAGGGCCACGGATCGAGACCCAGTCCCCGGAGAACCGACTCGAACGCGGCATCGTTCGGATCCGGAACTGGCGTGAGCGCCGAGGGATCCACGAAGGCATCCATCGGAAGCCGGGGATCGGCGGAGCCCGAGGTGGAGAGGGACATCGCCTCGAGGAAGGTGGCCGGGCCGGAATATCGCGACGTGTGGAAGTGGGCCCGGGCGACGAGGACGGAGTCCAGATCGGGTGTCGTCGCGGGAGGGGCCACGAGCAGCAGGTCGTAGTCGGCATCCGGATCGAGGGGCGCCGAGATGTCGAGCGTGCGGCCGCCCACGGCAGGCGCCTCCGTGCACGGTGCCTCGGCGGCGGCGTCCACGAGGAGGCGATCCGCGGGCTCGAGGCGCGACTTGTCGAGAAGGGTGGTCTTCACCTTCAGGGCGATGTCCGCGGGCTTCCTGGAGTGGCCAAGCCCACCGGGTGCGGCCAGGCTCGCCGCGGGCGGGTCGGTTCGGCGCAATTTCAGTGCGAGCGTTCGCCCGTACCTGGCGAGCAGGGGTGCGACGTGATCGGCCCGGAAATCGACCTGGATGCCGTCGGCGAGGAAGTGCGGCGCACCCGATCCATCCGGTCGGAAGCCGAGCAGGTATCGCACCAGTCCGCGCGGATCGAAGGTGAGTTCCTGCCGGAAGTCGAACGGCGGTGGATTGGCCGGGAGGACCGCTGCCGGGGCCGTGCGGAAGGAGAAGACCGTATCCGGGAAGTCGTGCCACGTGAGCGAATCGTCGAGCGGCGGCGGCTGTGCTCCGGCGGGGTCGCCCCGGTTCTTCCGCCAGCCGGTCCACTGGACCCCGACGACGATCTCGTAGTCGGTATCGGCATCGAGGAGGTTGGGGCGTTCGCTCGTGGAGGGGTCTGCGTGGTTCGTGAAGGTCCCGGCCGTACCCGCCTGGGCGGCGCCGTTCGTCTGGACGACATACCGGCTCACCCAGTCGGTCCCGCAGAGCGCGACGACGGCGGTGCGACCGCCCGTCCACGGCGGCACGACGAGCTCCTTCACGGACTTGCCCCTCGGCGCCGCGTACTGGACGAGCGCGCAACGACGCCCGGTGGAGACAGATACGTGGGTCATGGGCCCCGGGCCGGCGCCGATGGCTCCGACGACCTTCCCGTCCAGGCGGACACGGGAGCCATCCGAGAGGAGGGCCTCGACCTGGGGTGGCTTCCCGGGCTCGGTCTTGCCGAGGAGCGAGGTCAGCATTCCGGCCGCATCGCCATCCGCGCCCTGGCCGGTGCAGAGCCGCAGGAGGGAGCCGCCGCTCTTCGGCGAGACGCCGGCCTGGACGGCGGTGCCGCCGTAGACATGGACCGTCGTGATGCCCTCTGCCTGGAGCACGAGCGGCAGGGCCGTCAGGGGCTGCGGCGGCGCGACGGCGCGCGCGATGACGGCGCCGGCGGCGTTCATGGCCACCGCGACGACGGGTTCACCCACGGCGAACGCCACGACGAGATCGACCCGGTTCGTGGGTACGTCGAGAACGGCCAGGACCCCCTTGCTGCCGACCCACAGTTCGGCGCGACCGTCCGGGCGCGGTGCGAAGTGGTCCACGACGGGCGAGACGTCCTTCCAGATCGTGGAAAGCCATCGATACGTGACCGTGGGGCGTCGCAGTTCACCGTTCGCGACCCTGGTTCCGACCGGTAGGTCCGCGAAGTCGTCGCAGCGGCGCCCCGTGACCTCCCGAGGAGGAGCAGCGCACAGTTCGAGGGTGAGCACGGCGTCCGCGATCGCCCGGGTCGGCACGATCCGCGCGCCGAGGCTGGCGATGAAGGATGGGCCCTGGGCCAGGCTGGCGAGCTGGTAGGCGCCCTTCACCGCCTTGGGTCCGGCGGGGACGTCGACCGGTGGCGCGAAGGCCACGGCGCTGCCCGCGACCAGATGCCACCCCGCGAGCGAGACGCTCGCGGAGACGTCCGCGAGGGAGCTGGCGCCCGGGAGGAACTCGGAGACGGTGGCCGCGAATCGGGTGCCCGGGGCGCCCGAGAGGCGAACCGAGTCGAACCGCTCCCGGCTCTGCATGTCGCCCCGGACGCAGCCCCTGGAAGTCTCCTTCACCGGGATGCAGATCTGGCCGACGGTGTGGCCGGGGTCGGCGGGCGTCCCGGCGCCGCCGTCGGCGAGGTTTCGCGACCAGGGTGTGGGGTACCAGCTGAGCAGAGCGAGCTGCCGACCCTCGTGCTCCGACGGAGGCGGATCCCCGGGCACGAGCACGCCGCCGCGATGGGTGGGCCACCACCAGACGCTCTCGATCGGCCCCGCCATCGGCGATCCGCCGCGCTTCCGGATCGCGAGGGACTTCAACCGATAGCCGTACTTCAGCTCGGTGCTGCCGCTCCACGGCTCGCCGGGCAGCTCGGCTGGGTTGGGAGCGAAGGCCGAGCCGGTCAGCCGGTTCTGGATGTAGGCGGCGAAGTTGAGGAGCGGAACCGTGTCGGGCCAGGCGACGGCCGGCCGGTCGGGATCCTGCGTTTCGCCAGGCTGGTAGGCGCGTCCGACGATGGCGCCGGTGCGGTTCGTGAGATCGATCCGGGTGAGCGGGTGGTCGGGGTCGGGGATGCCCGGGTCCGAGCCGCTTCCGAACTCGACGTGGACGCAGCCTTCCACCGAGAAGAAGAAGAAGTCCACCTTGCCGCAGAACTCCCCGCTGAAGAGCTGATCCTTCTCGGTGAGGAGCGCCTTCACGTCCCCGCGGACGGAGACCGACACGATGATGAGCCGCAGCTCACCCTCGATGAAGAGCCCCGCGACGATGGTGAGCGGTTTCGTTCCGAGGCCGGCGACGATCTTGGCGGAGGCCCGCAGGTAGATCGGGCCGCCGCCCCATTTCATCGACCAGCCGGCGCCGAAGCCGATCGAGAAGCCGTTGAGATCGAAGCCCGCGATGTCCCCGAGGCGGAGGAGGCTGCGTTCCTCCACCATGGTGAAGGCCCAGACGCCGATGTCGAGGGTGTCGGGCAGGAGCCTCAGCCGGACCGGGTCGCCCGTTCGCCCGTTGACGCCGTCGGCGCCGATCCGGACGAAGGCGGGATCGGGGTTGGGGCTGATCGGGAAGTAGGCGCCGAAGGGAAGCTCCAGCTTCAAGATCTTCGGGATCACGTACGTGCCGCGCACGCCCACCACGACGGCGGCCGGGCTGATCGCGATGATGCCCAGGATCTTCAGGCTGCTCGCCGGAGCATTGTTGTCGGCGGCGGGGAGCGCGGGCTTCTGGAAGAGGCTCGCGTCGATGCTCACCACCACGTCGGGATCCGGGAAGCCGACCGACACCATGCCGAGCGCGTTGAAGGTGAAGCCCGTGTCCGGCATCGTGCCGATGCTGACGCCGAGCCCCATCGCCCACTGGCCCTTCGCGGGGCTGTACTTCTGCTCGCCCGGCCGTCCGTACCACTCGAGCTCACGCTCGACGGGGTCCGCGCTCAGCCCCACCATGTTCCGCTTCCCGTTCGACACCACCCGGCCGATGAAGCCGTAGATGGCGAGTCCGGACTGGAGGAGCGGGATGCCGACCGGCAGGATGACGCCGACCTCGAGGGCGACGAAGTCGCCCTGGAGTGCGAGGCTCGCAACCGCGCTCGTGTTGATCGGGACGATGGTGGCGGCGAGCCCGGCGCGGATGAGCCCGCCGTCGCCGATGGAGACCCCACCGCTGCCCTTCACGACGCCCGGCAGATCGATCGAGGCGGAGAAGCCGCGGAACTCGATGGCGAGGCCGCCGTTCGAGAAGCTCGCACGCAGCGTGCACCCGGTGATCTTCACGACACCGAGGTCGATGGCGAAGGTGAGGTCGAGCTCGACCCATGTGCTTCCCGAGCCGGCCCGGCTCGCCGCCACCCGGATCAGGTCGCCGAGAGGGCCGGTGATGGTCCACTGGCCCGGGTCCTCGATGTCGAAGCTCGCGTTCTCGTACACCACGCCGAAGGCGTCGAAGCCGCTCTTGGCGCCGTCGATCTCGATGCCGACGTCGCGATAGCGGACCTTGATCGGCTTGTTCGCGGTGATGCGGATGCCGAACTGGTCGAAGTCGAAGCCGATCGCGGCGGTGTAGTCGCAGAGCAGGCGGAACCGGGCGCCGGAGACCGAGTCGATGGCCCGTTGCCGCCACTCGACCTTGATCCCGTGGAAGGTGACCTTGCCGTCCCGCCCGTAGGCGGCCGCGAACCCGATGGCCGCGACGAGCGCCGAGACCCGGGCTGCGCCACCCGCCACGTCCCCGCTCTGCAACCCGGCGAGAAGAGCCGGCCCGATGGCGAGCGCCGTGGAGACCGCGTTCATCGCCGCGGAGTCGCCCGTGAGCGTGGCGAGTCCGTCCGGGTCGCCGGTCGAGTTCAGGGCCAGGCTGAACTGGGTCGCGGTGGTGCGCGGATCGTAGGTCCAGCCCCCGATGAAGGTGAAGATCTCGTGGCCGCCGCTCGTGACCGGTGTCGTCGCCGTCGGCGTGACGGAGCCGGACCCGCCGGGAACCGGCAGCGCCTTTCCCTGCCAGGCCACCGTGACCTCGGCCTGGGTGGGGATCGCATCGGACAGCTGCACGACGGAAGGGCTGTCCCATCGGACGACCAGCCGGACCCGGTACGGCGTCGCCACGTCCCGCGGGCTGGGCGGCGTGAGCGCCAGGGGAAGGGCGCCGGGTACGAGGGCGCGCCGCAGCCCCGTCGCCGCCTGGGTGGCCGGGCTCGGCGGCGCCTGGGGATCGGGGACCTCGGTGCCGCCGACGGCGTGGATGTCAACCCGCCGGAAACGCGGGCGGTCGTGGGAGGTCGTGCTCGTGTCGGTGGGGAATCCGCCCGAGTTGCGGATCTTGAAGAGCCAGCCGTCGTGGTGCGGAGTCGTCGCGGTGCTCGTGCCGGCCGTGATCACCTCGGCCGCCCGCATGTCGGACGGCATGGAGGAAGCGGCCTCCACCGCCGCTCCGCCCGCGTCCGCCCCGGGCTCCGTCCACTGGAAGCGTTCGCCCCGCTGGAAGACGGTCACACCGCTGCCGAGAAGGGCCTTCCCCGCGGCGGCCCGGGTGGCGGAGAGCCTCTCGTTGAATGCGGGGCTGCCGATGTCGCAGGTTCGCCCGACGACGAGGAAGCTGGCGCCGCTGAACCGATCCCGCCAGCGGGTGAGCATCTGCGGGTCGAAAGCAACCGGGGACGCTCCGTCCAGGTCGCCGTCCGCCACGTACTGCGTGGGGGTGGCGCTGTCGTAGTCCATCCACACCTGGACGTGCCGAGGGACAGGCGCCGCCGCCGGTGGCGTCGGCGAGGTGCCATCGCCGCTGCGTTCGACCGTGACCCGGGCGATGGAGCCACCCGGCACGCTGACCACCCCGGCGGCGACGGAAGCGCCGTCGGCAGAAGGCTTGAAGTCACCGCGGGAGTCGAAGGCGATCAGATCGTAGCTGCCCTCGACGTCGCGGACCGGCACCGAACCCGCGCCATCGAACACGCCGGCACGGCCGCCGACCATCAGCGCGCCATCGGTCAAAACCTCGACCTCGACGCGCTGGGGCGCGCCGTCGGTCTTCCCCACCTTCAGGAAGCAGGTGCCCGGGGTCGCAGGGAAGGTCGGGGCGAAGGTGGCGCCGTTTCCCGTCTGCGCCGCTACGCCCTCCCCGAGCTGCCATCGGTAGGCGGTGTCGGTCGCGGGGTCGAGCGCGAAGGTGACGCCCCTCAGGGCGGCGGCGCTGCCCGAGAGGCTCGTCACGGCCACGTGGGTGGTCGGCCCGACGACGGCGTTGACCGTCGGAACCACGACGGGGGACGCGGCGGCGAACTGGAC
Organism: uncultured Anaeromyxobacter sp.; assembly: GCA_903855945.1. Lineage (GTDB taxonomy): Bacteria > Myxococcota > Myxococcia > Myxococcales > Anaeromyxobacteraceae > CAIOAK01. Next base: position 5,749 of record CAIOAK010000147.1, on the reverse strand, counting down.
GGTGATGGGAGGCGATTCCGCGACGTCGGCCCCGCTTCCCTCGAGACCGGCGACGGCCAGTCGGTCGCCCGCCTCCACACCGAACGGTCCGCTCGCCTCCCCATCGACGTGGCTTCCGTCGGGGAAGGTCCAGCGATGGTTGCTCCCCGATGCACCCCGGCCGGACACGGTTGCCCGGCTGCCCGATCCCGTGGCGAGGGAGACCTGGAAGGTGCGCGCAGCCGCCCCGGGCGACGCGGCGCCGAGCGGGGCGTCGGCAGGCGGGGTTCCGACCTGGTGCTGGGTGAAGGTCAGCGTGGCCGGGTTGACGGGAGTCGTCCCGAGCTCGATCCGCACCTCTCCCTGCAGCCCGAGCGGAGAGCCGAGGAGAACGTCGCGAACGCCCACGCTCAGGTCGCCCACCGCCGGCGCATCGCGAGGGAAGTAGAGGGTGGCCTGCTTGATCGAGATGCCGCGCCAGTCCGGTCCCTGGCCTCTGGCCTCGATCTCGGCAGGCGTGAAGACGTCGCTGTCGTCGTAGACGAGGGTGTCGACCGTCAGTCCGTAGTCCGAACCGCCGAAGAAGAAGCTGGGCGGCTCGAAGCCCAGGCCGAGCAGCGCACCCGTGGGTGCTGCGGGATCGAGCGGATCGGGAGGAGCGACGAACCGGATGAGCGGGGCTCCACCGCCCGGCGCGGAGGCGATCCGAAGCGTGCCGGACCCGACGATCTTGACCGACTTGCCGTACAGCCGGTCTCCAGGGACGGGGCGAAGGAGATGCGCCGGCGTGACTCCCGCGCCGGCGATGGCCGTTGCAGGCTGCAGGCCGGGAACGACGATGGCCACGCGCTGAAGCAGGAGGTCGAGCTGGAAGCCATCCGGGGCGGGCTCGAGATCGGTCCCCGCGGCAACGGGCAGGCGAGCCCGGACCAGCTGGAACGGGACGCCGACGTTCAGGAGCGGAAGCTCGATCGGCCAGTTGAGCGACGACGAGAAGAGCGCCTCGCCCAGCGACCGGATGGTCCCCGAGTAGATGAATGCATCGGCGCTCGTGATGACGGTGAAGTCGCCGACCGCGAGCTTCGCCAGCTCCGCGCGAAGATCGGGCGGCAGCATCGCCGAGGAGCCCGGCGGCAATCCCAGCAGATCGACGAGGGAGACGCCTCGGACTGGCACGGGTGCAGCGTAGGGAAACGGATCGGAGGACTGCTACCCGCCCTTGGGGGATAAAAAAAGAATGAATTCCCGGGCCAAATGCCCGGGAATGTATCCTTCCGGACATGAGACCCGTCCATCAGCTGGTCTGCGCACTGCTGCTCTCATCCCCCGGACTCTTCCTGGCCGGATGCTCCCAGGGTTCCGGCTCTTCCTCCGGCTGCACCAGGGACTACTGGGTCGCGACCACCGGTAGCGACGTCGGCAACGACGGAAGCGATTCGAAGCCCTTCCAGACGATCGATCGAGCGAGGCTGGCCGTCCGGGCCGATCCGGCGAAGGGGCAGTGCCAGATCAACGTCAACATCCGGAGCGGTACGTACACGCTCTCCTCCCCCTTGCAGTTCGACCCGGGAGACTCCGGCTCGGCCGGTAACGAGGTGGTCTACCGGTCGGCGCCGGGAAACTCGAAGCCGGTCGTCCTCTCGGGCGGCATCGTCGTGGAGGGGTTCGATTGCAGCGGTGACCATTGCACGGCAGCCGTTCCCGGGTGGCCGGCCGGCCAGATCGCAAGGCAACTCTACGTGGACGGGGCCCGGGCGATCCGGGCGCGCTCCAACTACGATCCGGCCCTCTCGATCCAGGCCGCCAACTCCGTCTACGCGCGGACCGACAAGGGCTACGTGGTTCCACTCGGGGGCAAGGCGCCCATCCTGAAGCATCCCGAGTGGGCCGAGGTGGTCACCGTCACGCAGTGGAAGATGATGCGCTGCCCGCTCACCGGGGAGCCGGGGACGACGCTCACCCCGGACCCGCTGTGCTGGTGGAACGCCAACACCTACCCGCCGCCCTGGAACTTCCAGATCCTGAGCTGGATCGAGAACGCCGAGGAGTACCTCGAGCATCCCGGGATGTGGTTCCTGGATCCGGCGACGAAGGTGCTTCACTACAAGTCATACGGCGGAACCACCCCATCGCGGGCCATCCTCCCGCTCCTCGAGTCGCTGGTTCGCCTCACCGGGATGCCCGGGAAGCCCGTCACGAACATCCGCTTCAGCGGTCTGCAGTTCTCCCATGCGACCTGGTTCGGCCCGAACCGGGACGGCTACGTGGCCGATCAGAGCGGCAACTTCCTGAAGGGGAACGGCTATTCACCCAATCTCACCGGGCACCAGAAGATCGTCTACTCCACGCCCGGCAACGTCCAGCTCGACTACGCACGCGCCATCACCTTCGAGAACGACGTCTTCTCCCAGCTGGGGGCGGTGGGGATCTGGCTGGGGACGGGAGCACAGGACAACCTGGTCCTGAACAGCACCTTCACCGATCTCTCCTCGGCGGCCATCCACGTGGGCGGGGTGGACGTCCAGGTGAACATCCGCGCCGACGCCGATTCCATCACCTCCGGCAACCAGATCCGGAACAACGACATCTCCTACACCGGGCGGGACTACTTCGACACGGCCGGGATCTTCGTGATGTTCTCGGCCGGGACCACGATCCAGAACAACGACATCCGTCACACGCCGTGGGCGGCGATCGCCATCGGCTGGGGGTGGGGGTTGTTCGACGAGGGGGGCTTTCCGGGCATGCCCTACGCCCACTGGAACGAGTGGGGCGTCTACACCACGCCCACCGTCGCCCGGGACCATCGCATCCTGAGCAACCGGATCAGCTACTTCCTGGAGCAGATGTGGGACGGCGGCTCGGTCTACATCAACGGCTCCCAGGGCACCGGCGTGGAGAACGGGCTCTTGTTCCAGCTGAACGTGGCGGATCACAAGCGGCCGCTCGCCGGCGGCAACGTCTTCTACACGGACGCCGGCTCCCGGTACGTCACCTTCGACCGGAACGTCTCGCTCGACAACCCGGTGGGGATCATCGATCTCGGCTCCTGCAAGACGCCGTCCACCTGGGAGGGAAAGGGGTCGGAGCTCATCCTGCGCATCTTCGGCGACACCGAGTTCAGCCGCTGGATCATCGCCGTGCTGGACAGCTTCGACGCGCTCTGCGCGGTCACGGCGCTGAAGGTCAGCTACGGGGCCGAGATCGGCGGATGCGTCCCGCGCGGGCACCTCACCTACACCGACAACTACCTCGCCGAGCCCATCCGGTTCTTCGACCTCTGCACCCAGAACCTGGAGGTCCCGGTGGCCATCCCGGACGTGTCGATCCGCAACATCGGCATCCAGTCGGAGGCCGACGTACCGGCCTGGATCATCCGCCAGGCCGGGAAGCAGTGACGTTCACTTGAGGAAGACGAAGTACTGCTGGGCTCGGGCTTGTGCGCCCCGATGGGCTTGAACTGCCCCACGGTCGCGCCGAGGCGCGGACGTCATAGGCATTGCCGCTGGAGGGATTGAGTCGGATGGCCTGCGCCGCGTCGGCGCGAGCAGCGTCGAAGCTGGTGGGCCACGAGCGCCTCGACGAGGGTCTTCGCCTGGAAGAGATCGTTGCCCTTCTTCACGAGCGCCTGGGCCTTGGCCCGGTTCTCCTTCGCGGTCGAAGGGCGGTCTTCGGCGGCGGCGATGGTGGGGACTACGAGCGTCCCGGTCGAGGAGGCGAAGAGGAGAAGGATTCCCACTGCCCGTACGAGGTCCGTCCGGAAACGTCTACCCGATGGGCGTGCGGCTGCGGTGCGTCAAAATGAGTGCGGCCGACCCCGGAGGGCCGGCCGCGTGAGAGGTTCTCAGCGGCGGGGAGCGTGCGTCCTACTTCGAGTCGTATCGCGGTACCGACGTCCCATTCGGACAGAAGGTGACGGTGTAATCCGTTCCGTTTGCGGCGTTGGTCATCGACGGCGCCGCTATGCCCTGGAACGACACGGATTTGTCGTCGTACTGATACGAGTAGCAAGTTGGGCATCCACTCTTCACCCATTTGATCTTCGGTAGCACCTGATCCATCCATGCCGAGTTGAAGCTCTGGCATTGGCCCGTCTCGGTCGCGATGTTCGTCCAGTCGGTGCAGCCGCAAGCCTGGCCTACTGGGACCAGGTCATAGCCGCTCCCCATCTGCAAAGGGCTACTTGCGGGAGCCACGCATTGTATGAAGGCATACAGAGGGAAACTATTCGAGTTCGGGTATGGGGATGAACTGGAGACGTCGTAGACCGTGTAGAAATTGAACTTAGCCGTGTTGCTTTGAGCCGCCGTCTGGTCCGCATTCCCAGCCCAGATTGCCGCAGCTGTGAGATACCCGATGCGCGGCCCACAGATCAGGGCGTAGGTTGCAGCAATCCCGTTCGTGGACGTGAGCGAACTCGTGGTGTACCCGCACACCTCCTGCTGGCTGGCGCATGCTAGCGTGGGGCTACAGGGGCTCTGTGAACCCGTGGTGTCAACGAGGTTGTAGTAGAGGCTCGGGGTGTTCGGGTCGGATGAACCGGGGTCGAAGAGCCAGTTTGACCCATAGAGCTTGTAGTTAAGGCCCGCCTGGGGGTTCACCCCTCCAGCCTCTCCATTATTGAATGGACTCGCCTGGTCCGCACCGAGAGACGTCGGCTTCATCGATGTCGGGACGATGATCCCGTTGATCAACGTGATGTCGTAGGTGTCGGGGCCGGTTGGCAGGAGGGTGAACTCCGCCTGCGTCTGGGGAGTCGCGAAGGCATGGCCATTCGTGCAACCGAGGCCGTCGGTAGTCTTGCCATGGCAGGTTCCGAGTGTGCAGTTGCCATCCGGATCGCATCCGATGCGAGCCATGACGGCGCCATTCCAGCCGTGAGGGATAGCCAACGCGGTTGCCATCGTCGTGGCCGGGATCACGAACTGCGTCTTACCCTGGGGCTGCAGTTCCCAGCCATTTGTCGGGGTCGGGTTCGTCCAGTAGCAAAGACCATCTTCGGGCTTCAGTGTCGTGCCGACCGGGCAGGTGAGGGGCGTCCCGCTGGGCTGGGCCTTGCTATCGCCGCCGCTGATCCCGGCATAGACGACCTGGCTGCAGTTGTTGACCACCGTGATCGTCCGCGGGAGCGGAATCACGGGGGCGACGTACACGTCCAGCGTCGCGGTCAGGGTGGGCTGAGTCGAAGATTGTGCGCTGGCAACGAACGAATACTGCCCCGTCACAGTGGAAGATGCTGTGTTCACGTTGATCACGCACGGCGGCCCGGGGAAGTTGCAGTACCCCGGGCTGTTCGCCACGGGCGAGCCAGGAGGCTGCGGCGGAAAGGACAACGCGTACGTCGCCCCCGACGGCAGGTTCGCCAACGTCAGCGTCGTGGGCTGTGCCGTACCGCTGCCCACGGCAAAGGTCATGTACGGTAGACTGAACGTGAGCGTGGGAGTCGCCTGCCCAACGTTAACGGTAGCGTTCGCAGTCGCGCTTTCGGCCCCGTTCGTCGCCGTCAGGGTGTAGATGGTGGTCGCGGTCGGGGTGACAATCGTGCTCGTCCCCGTGACGGTGCCGACCCCCTGATTGATCGATAGCGAGGTGGCGCCTGTCACGCTCCAGGCCAGGGTCGAGGAACTTCCGGCGCTGATGCTCTGCGGGGTAGCCGTGAACGATGCAATGACCGGAGCAGTGACAGAATTCACGTTCACTGTAGCGGTGGCCGTCGTGCTTCCGGTCCCGTTCGTCGCCGTCAGGGTGTAGATGGTGGTCGCGGTCGGGG
>CAIOAK010000146.1 GCA_903855945.1 uncultured Anaeromyxobacter sp. | reverse complement strand
GGTGGCGTCCCTACCCGAGCAGGACCGGGAGCTACTCGCGATGCGCCAGGCTGGATCCACGCTCAAGGCCACGGCCGAGAAGTTGGGCCTCTCCATCAGCACGGTGTTCGCTCGCCTGAAGGCGCTCGGGCTTCAGCTCGCAGACAGGGCGGGGCTGGCGGTGGCTGGGACGACGCCGACTATGGCGTAGGTACGCGCAGGAGGCCAAGACACGAAGAACGCTCCGTATCACCCAACATGCGTGTGACGCAGGGGAGGCGGTGCAGTGCATGCCGCCTCTCCCCGTCCCCGGCCACCGCGACGGGCTACGGCAGGTACACCTGGAATGCCGTCGTATATCCGCCAGGCGCGATCCCGACCCCGGCGACCTGGTGGCCATCGCTCGAGATCCCGGTGGCCGTCAAGAGTTCCCAGTCCTTAAGCTGGCTCCCGAGACCCTGCGCCGTGAGCCAGTCCTGAAGGTCCGCGATCTGTCCGCCAGCCTCCCAGAGGAAGGCCTTGTTGTTCGATGTTCCCACGATCCGGGCGCCCTTGTCGGACGCTGCGAGCGCGGTGGTCTGCGGCATCGGATGCGTGTCCGGTCCCAGGCTGCCGATGACGTGGACCTGATAGTTCTCGTCCCAGTAGACGGCGATAGCTGCCGTGAGGTTGTCGAATGCCATACCGAGGATGGTCTTGCCGTCCTGGGAGATCTTCATGGCGCGCCCGTGCTGGTAGTTGAACGGAAGCGCGAGGCGGACGGGTGGTGAACTCGCCCCGAGTTCGTAGACGATGGGAACTTCGAGGAGGCCTGGCGAGTAGCTGTCCGACCCGACGGCGAGCGAGCCGTCCCCCGAGAGTCCGCTGAACTGGGTGTAGCAGTCTTCGTTCACCGTGCAGTCCTTGTCGATGGTGTAGGAGGACGCGATCACGACGAACTTGTCGGCCTCGATGTCGAGGTAGTAGCCGCCCCTCTCCGGATCATCTGCAGGGGCCTCCTTGTTGCCATCGATGAGGCCCACGATGACGTTGCCGTCGCTTGAGATGGCGCCCGCCGTGATGGCCGGGGCGGCGTTGGCTGGATTGACGATCTGGGTCCACACGGCGGCCTTGTAGTAGTACGCAATCGGTATCAGGTCCGCGTACCCCTGGTTGCCCGCCACGACCCCGCTTGCGGAGACGGCTGTGACCGAGGCCACGCGCACCATGTCGGGGATAGCTGGTCCCATGAAGGGGAGAACCTGGACCTTGCCGTTTACCCAGAGAACCGGCCCCGTCTCGGCCTGGGAGACGAGGCTCCCGCCACCGATGGTTTTCCCGTCGGGCGAGATGGCCAGGGCGTAGGACGATGCGAAGTCCGCACCTGCGTAAGGGAGCGCAGTGAACGTGGGCGATGGTGCCGAGGGAGAACTGCTCCCACATCCGGCGAGCGACACGCTGATGATAGATGCCACGATGGCCGAAACGAGATGGGGGTACTTCATCGGGTGCCTCCCTGGGTGAGCAACTTCCTGCCCACCACGATGCGCACGCATGAGGAGCAGCGGCGCGACCCGGAGGGGGCTCACACCCAAGAAGGAAGGCGTTATGCCTCGGCAGGCGCTGCAGCCATGGGCGCCAGCTACAGCAACTCGGCCGCCGCCCTGATCCTCTTGGCCCGCGTCTCGAGCGCGACAGCTTCCTGCTCGAGCGCCTTCTTCAAAGCCGACACTCTGGCGGTCGGTGCAGTCTTGGTGGTCTTCCGGGGCTTGGGCTTCCAGCCAGCCTTGCGCTTGGCGGCCAGAACAGCACGGGCCTTGGCCAAGAGTGGCTCGAAGCTTCTTCTTGATTGCGGGGGTCATGGATATGGAGTCCTCGCGCTCAGCGTGGGTGCCTGAGTGGTGCTGAAGGGGCCTGTGAGACGGGGGCTTTGTGACGGCGCGATGTCACGGAGGCAATACCACGGGCGGCGGAGTGTGGAGGTGAAATCCCCGACGTGCAGTCAGCCTGCGAGGTCGCAGGTGAAGTCAGGTGCCGATGGACCCCTGGGCGCAGATACGGCCATCGGTCCACCTCACCCAACTCAGGTTTGCGCCGGTCAGGTTTGCGTTGGTCAGGGTGGTCTGGCCGGTCTTCCAGTGGGTCTTGGCGCCGGCGTCCTTGCCCGCGACCATGACGGTTCCCTCGGATTTCGATGACCAGGTGCCGACGATGTTCGGAAAGACAGGGTCGGCGGCGCGCGCGGCGCCCCCCGAGCGAAGTGGATGGGTCATGGCGTGTCTCTCACTGTTGATGTGGGACGAAGAGGAGTGAACTACATGCAGCGGTCTCCGTAGCAGCGCCCGCTCCAGACGGATACGTGCTCCGGTACCTGGACTCTCGGGCCCGAAAAACCCCTGGATATGGTGACCTTGCCCGGACCGAGCGCACCGGAGTTGATATCCCCGAGCCACTGTCCCGCGACGACGGGGATGTACGTCCCATTCCCCGGACCCACACCGAACGTCAACGTGCCCGTCTCCGATGCATTGACCGGAGCGAATACTCCGCCGGGGCACGTGAACGAGAACTTCCACACATCGAGAGCCCCTTGCTTGCTGAAAAAAATTCCCACGTACACATCGAATTCGGCGACAGTTCCGATGGCAGCATTGATTCCGAAACGCCCCCGGTAGGTCTTGCCATCCCGGTAGCCGCCAAGGGTTTCGCAAACGTCAAAGGCAGCCATGCCGAAACCAAACCGTGAAGTCCAATGCCCTCGCAAACACCGTTCCACCTCGTCGCGGAATTCCCGGGGACCCACCGCGATCAAGAAATCCATGAGCGAAGATTCCCCGACGACCGTCATCTCTCTTCCCCCGTTTGGCGCAGCGCTGTCATCGCCTTCCGGTTCTCCGCTCCCATCACCCGTCGTGAACACCAGGTCCTCGCCGTATCCCGTGCCAAGTGCGTTCGTGGCGTAGGCGCGCAGGTGGTAGACGGTCGTCGGGGAGAGACCCATGATGGCGCTGGAGAAGCTGCCCGTGC
>CAIOAK010000145.1 GCA_903855945.1 uncultured Anaeromyxobacter sp. | reverse complement strand
CTCGAATCCAGGGAGGAAGCGGTAGCGACCCCAACGGGGCCGCGCCGCCCGGAGGCGCGCCATGCCGAACGTCAAGGGAGCCGTCCTCACCGATCGCGATCGCGCCCTCCTCGCCTACGTCGGCATCGCCCGGTACGCATCGGCCGACCAGGTCCACCGGCTCATCGCGCCCGACCGCAGCAAGAAGCTCGTCTACCGCCGCCTCGCGAAGCTCTGCCTGCCCGGTGGCCGCCCGGGTGAGGGGGCCTGCCTGCGCCGCCTGCACTACCGACGCTACGAGGGCACGAGTGTCCCGGTCTGGGCGCTCACGCCCTACGGCCGCAGCCTCGTCACCCCGGGCCTCCCCTGGCTCCCGGCCCCGGCGAGCGACGTCGGCGCCCGGTTCCTGGAGCACACGCTGCTCCTCAACGACGTCCTCCTCGAGCTCGTCGTCTCGCTCAGGCGGTCCGAGACGGCGCTGCTCGAGGAGCTTCCGTTCCGCTGGCGCGCCGAGAACGACGAGGTCCTCCAGTTCCGCGCATTCGGCCACCACCTGGGGGAGTCCCACCAGGCCGTCCTCAAGCCCGACGCCATCCTGGAGGTCCCGGGCCGGGGCCATCGTCTCGAAGGTGCGGCGATACCGGCAGTACTTCGACGTCCTCTCCGACGACCGCAAGGCCAGCTGGTACGTCCGCGCCTTCCCGGACGGGTTCGTTCCGCGCCTCGTCTTCGTCGTCCATTCCCTCGATCGCAGGCAGCGGGTGGAGCATGCGGTGAAGGCATGCCTCGACGGCACGAGCTTCCCGGAGGTCAGGGCCCGAATGGAGCATCGAGCGTTCGAGGTCATCGTCCTCACCTTCGCCGAGGCCGCTCGTAGGCTCCTCGGGTACTTCCCGGACCGACTGGCCTCCACCGTCGCGGCCAGTCGGCCTCCTGCTGCTGCGCCGTCCCCCTCGAAGCCGCCGACGGCGGCGGCCACGGCGCCGTCCCCTCCCCCGCCCAGGTTCGCGCTGGCCGTGGACGAGCACGAGCTGCGCCTCCTGCGCGACTCCCTTCAGCGCGTGGACGAGTCGCTCTCGGACGCCTACGAGGCCATCGCCCTTCACCAGCGCGCCGGCCACTGCAGATTCGACCTCGACGCTCTCCCCAGGACCGACCTCGATTACCTGCGAAAGCTCATCCTGCGCGACCGGCCGGCGCCGGCTCAGGTGCCCGGAAGGGTGGTGGGACCGTGAGCTTTCCCAAGGTCGCCATGGACGCACCGACCGCTTCGCCGCGAGTCGCCGACGCACTCTGGACTGCCGAGGACGTGGCCGCCTTTCTCCGGGTCTCGCTGTCGATGGTCTAGAAGCTCCGCCGGCAGGGGTCGCTTCCCGCCGTTCGCGTCGGGGCGCTCTTCCGGTTTAGACCCGACGCAGTCCGGGATTTCGCGCGGGACGATGGGGTAGCCGGGGATCCAGGCCGAAGGTAGGAGGTCCGCATGGGCTCGGTGTTGAAGCGGAAGAACGGCCGGACGATCATCCAGTGGATCGACGGGAGCGGGCGCCAGCGGCAGGAAACGCTGCCCAGAAACGGGAAGGACGGTAAGCCCCTCACCGAGAAGGGCGCCGAGCGGGAGGGTCGGAACCTGCGACCCCTTGGTCCCGAAGGGCCGAATGCCGATCCGCACGGCGTGGCACCGGGTCACCTGGCTTCGTATCCCGTGGACAACACTGGAGTCGATGGTGGCGCCGGATCACATACCGTGGCACCCCTTCCACCGGTTGCGACGCCGTTTGGTGCATTCGTGGCGCATGACGCGGTGGGCCAACTGCTGACCATCCGTGAAGTTGCCGACCGGCTCCGGGTGTCGCGTGCCACGGTGTACCGCCTGGTCCAGGCCGGGGCGCTGCCAGTCTTGAGGGTCTCGAACTCCATTCGCATTCCGACTGAATGCCTCACGAAGGCGGTGCGCCCACCGTCGTGCCTGCCTGCCTACCTCGTCGGCGCCCACGTCCAGGTCGCGGGGTTCCAGCGGTCGCCCTTCCCGCCTGCCAGAACCGGATCGAGAAACGCTCGAGCGGCCGCGGTGACCGTGGACAGGGTCGGCCACGGCAGATCGTCCTCCGCCGCCATCGCGGCGTAAGGCGCTTCCCATTCCAGGGGCGGTTCCGGAAGGCGCTCCGGGACGGGGTGCGTCTTCCGGAACCCGAAGGTCTGTTCGAGCGCCTCCCGGATCGTGGCCGCCTCCCGTGCACCAGCTTGACCGAGAAGAGCCAGGTCGGGGAGATCCTTCACCCTCGTGCTCGGTGTCGCGCGCGGCAGGGTGTAGGCGTGGAGCTTCTCGGCGATGTGGGTCTCGACCGGGTAGAGACGCAGCGTGGCTGGTTCGATCCCCGCGAAGGACAGGAGGTCGTCTCCGGTCACGACCTCGGGCTCGCCCAGCATCGGGTCTCCGAAGGCCACGTCGATCCCGAACGCCTGACCGTAGAGCATCCGAGCCAGTCGGCACTCTGCTCGGAACCGCTGCCCCTCGTACTGGATGCCGGGACCGGCGATGTCCGGATGGCGCGCATGCGTTCGGACCTCGAAGGTCATGAAGTCCCCCAGGTCCATCCGGCCAGCCTCCTGGAGCCGGTGGAGCAGACCTTCCGGCGAGCCGGAAACTCGCAGGTCGATGTCGCGGGTGGTTCGCGCCCGCTCGAGCCGCACCTCGAGCACGAGACCGCCCTTCAGCGTGGCGTTCTCACCGAGGACTCGATTCAACCTTGCAAGGTAGCGGTCGAAGACGAGGAGCTGGCGTCGTCGCGTGATTCCAACACCTGGCTCCGCGACGTTGCGCAACCGCTGGTCGAGCGCCGCCTTGAACGCATCCGGTGAGGTGTAGACGCGCGGCTTCACCTGGCGACCTCCGCCGGGTTCATGGCACGCGCGATCGCGGCCAGTCGGTCGGGACCGACGAGGCCTCGGGCACCGGCCTGTTCGACCGCCTGGGCGACGAGGTCCGGAGCGACATGGGCTTCAACGCAGTCGAGCAGCGTTCGCTCCGGGCTCGTCACCGGCACGGGGCCCGCCCAGCTCCGATCCGACCGGGGGACAACTGCGTGATGGAGGACCAGGCCCCGCGGCACGCGGATACGGCGGTGCCGCCAGACGGCCGGAACCGTGAGGTGGACGCGGCGCGGAAGGACGTCCGAGAGGTCGTGAAGGGAAAGGGCCGTCTGGTGCGAAAACACGCCTTCCCTCCCCGACCAGAGCCACAGCTCGGCCAGTTCCTCGTGCTCGGCGGCGGGATAATGGACGATGCGGTAGATTCCGCGCCGCACTCGCCTCACGCGGCCGTGCTCGACGTAGCGGCGCAGGAGCTGCCGGTAGAGGCCCGCCGCACCGGCCTGCTCGGTCGTGAAGAGGCCGGCCTGGCCAGCAGCCACGACGAAGAGCTTGTCCCAGCTCGTCCTTTTCCTCTTGACCGGCACAGCATCAATGTAAACGTAACGTTGTCATTTGTGCAAGCACGAATCAGCAACCGGGCACCCCCGGCGACCTCACCGCGTCTGCGGTTGGAGGACAAAGCTCTCGCCGGGAACGACGGCCGCGAGGAGCTGGCAGAGCTTCGCGACGGACGGAACGGTGCAGCCCCGCTCGTAGCGGCGAAGACGATCGCGAGTAACCGCGGGATCCCGATCGTCATGGCCGCAAGCTTCTCACCGGTTCAGGGCCTGCGGCAGCCGGGTTGGCGGCCTTGGACGACCACCCCAGCGTTCGCGCCGGCCGCGGCCGAAATCTCGCGCAACTTCGTGATCGTATTCACTCTTCGTGATGGCCGGCACAATGCAGGCGTGCAAGGCCCCTGCGACGACCATGCTGTGACTTACCGGGCGTGTGGACCTGGAAACGCCGCACGGCTACCCTCACGTTCACTCGGAGGGCACCATGCTGGAGCGCATCGGGATCTCGCTGGAACATGACCTGCTCAAGCAGTT
>CAIOAK010000144.1 GCA_903855945.1 uncultured Anaeromyxobacter sp. | reverse complement strand
CCTACCTCGCTCTCGACCGTGATGGTTCCACCGTGGTCCGTGACGATGGCATGGCAGATGGCGAGGCCGTGACAACAAGCGCCGCGTCATCCCCGGAAAACATCGGGGCGGCACCGCGCTAGCAGCCCGCCCCAGACCGGGGAAGCTCGTTGGAGAGTCCCGATTTTCGAAGCGTAGGCGCCGGGTCTGACAGCCGGGCGTAGCACCTTCCCCCCATACACAACCAACCCCAGCGCCCCCTGCTCCACCCGGAGCCCTGGCGGCGCCCTATCCATTTTTGACGGAGTGAAATCATGCACAGGAAGAACGACGACGAAGGCCTCAACGCCCTCGAGATGCTCGGCGCGGTAGCACTGGTGGGCGGCACGGCCGTCGTCCTCACGATGGTGATCGCCCCGAAGACCTTGGCCGTGATCACGGGCGGCGCTGCCGCAGCGCTGGGAGGGAAACTCATTCTCCTCGGCATGGGCGCCGCCACAGGTGCACCGTGAGCAAGTCCTTCTCACGAACTTGGTCCAAGGTCTCAGTCCTCTGGGCCGGCGTCGTCTACGTGCTGATCGCCCTGTCGAGGATCACGCGCTGAACGCTTACGCCCCCGCCAATGCAAGAACCCCCGGGAGCTGGTAGCCCGGGGGTTCGGTAGGAACTGGAAGCGCAGTCGGCGGTGGCGGTTGTGTTTAGGGGTGGGCGCTGGGTAGGCCCGTGCTGCTTACAGTGGGTCGTGCAAAGCGGCCTCGGCCAGGTCCTCCATGTCGGCATCTTCAGCGGCTTCCTCGTCCATCATCGCCCGGCAGGCTGCGCAGGGCTCAAAGTACTCGTGGACGATGAACCGGATCACGTCAACCACCTCCCAGGGGTCACCTGGCTCGCCTGCCTCGCGGTCGGCGTTCAACTCATCCGCGAACTCCATGCACTGCAGTACATCGGCCTCGGACACGTTTACTACCAGTGGCATCGCCATAGAGTTGAAGGTAAAAAAGGCGCGCGATCTGTCAAGGCGCGGGGAACCGACTTCTTGCTCGGAGTAAGCCTGGCAGGCGGCGGGCGCGGGTTCTGATTTGACGGCGCCAAAGCCGGGGCGCGCTGGAGGGGAGCGCGGGATTTGGCGGCGTAAAGTTGGGCGAGTCGGGCGGGGCGTCCCATTTTTACGGCGTAAAGTTGGGACCCGCTGGAGGGGACGGCGGCGGGATTTGACGCCGTGAAATCGGGCAGGCCAGGGGAGCCCACGGCCTTCGACCTTGGCAATGCAGCCTTACACTGCGTTAGGTCGCGCGGTTTCCCGTTGGCTCGGCGGCGAAGTTCTATTCCGACCCCGCCACCCGCCGCAGTCGCGTGCGGGGCAGCGCCAGCCCAGGCCATCCACACACCCCACTGTCAGGGCACCTCGGCCGCAGTGAGGGCACTCGAACACCCGACGGTAGCCGCCGATGCACGTTGGATGGGCCGTCTTCACGATCTTTATGTCGGCCTGGAACCCCCCGGCCTCGACGGCCACCGACTCAAGGGTGCTGAAGACAGCCGGCTTGTAGCGGCCTCGGACGTCGGCGATGGTCAGGCGCGGGACGGTGTCCCGATACACGGCCATGGCGAGCTACGCCGCCCCCACCCGGACGTTCTCGGCGTGGTTGATGAGGACGACGGAGGGGCGGGACCCGGAGTGGGAGTCCAACCGGTGAGCGATGGCCAGACGCTCGAGGCGGGCCACGCAACCCCGTAGCGCCTCGTTCAGGGTCCGGACGCCCTGGACATCGGCGCGGCGCACGCGCTCAGCCAGGAGGGCCTCCAGGAGGGCCTGGAGCGTACGCTCAGCGGCCAGGGCCTTGGCCAGGACACGAAGACGCACGCCGTCACGGTCGATGCCTGTCAGGGCCTCGGCGAGGCTCCGGGCGTGTTGGATGGCCTGATCGGCATCCCCCGAGACGAGGCGGTCGAGGGCGAGCGTGTCGAGCGGAGCGAGGGCAACTGGCTTCGGGTATTGCCGGATGTTCTGGACCAAGTCCGCGGAGGGCGTCACGGCGAGATGACCTCTGGATCACCCTCCCAATCCTCGATGGGGCGAACGCTGTCTGGCTCCCAGCGCTGTGTGCGCGGGTCGATGAAGTGGGTCTGGGGACCGATGTCGACGCGTGCCCGGTCGGCGAGGTCCTTGGGGATGAACGTACGGAGCAGCAGCAGCCTCCCGAACGCCTCCTCGTCAGGGTGTTGGCGCCAGTAGCCCAGTTCGGCGGCACGCAAGATGGATCGGTAGAAGAAGGCCCTGATGAACATGTGGACACCTTGGTTCTGGACCTCGCGGTTCGGGGACTGCATGTCCCCCCGCGCCTGGTTCTCTTCGGCGTCGGCCTCCCAGGGTCCGTGGGTGGTGAAGCCAAGTTCGACGAGGGCGGCGGCTACGACCCCGTGGATCTCGGCATGGTCGCGCTCATCCCGGTCGATCAGTTCGCGCTCAGCGGGGGAGAGGGCGTAGTACTCACCAGGATCGAGGACGTTGATGGAGGTGAAACACGTCGGGCAGTGGGCGGTAATCACGGCGCCACCCTCCCCTCAAGGAACATCGCGAGGGCGGTCTCCAGGAGCGTCCTAGACGAGACACGGCGGCCTTCCGTGCGGGACAGATCGAACCGGTGCTGTTCGAGCTTCTCGAAGAGGGCGAAGGGGATTCGCGCAGATACGCGCACGCGGGGCTGGGGGTTGTCGGTAACCGAGAGTGTCATGCATGATCCTAGGGTGCAGGCCCCTTGGATCAAAGGCACGGAGTGCATTTAGTTTCGATTTTTGGGGGCGCTGCCGATTGCCGTTCGGATGGCGCGGATGCGGGGGTCTCCCACCTACCCACCTGGCTCCCACCTCATCAGGTGGGACGAAACAAACAGCAATGCCGAAGGCTTACGTTACTTCCCACCTACCCACCTTACTATTGATCTTAAAAGGTATAGGAATAGGTAATAGTGGAGTATTGAAAGGGTGATGTACTGGATGGCATAGCGCACGGCGCATTCCCCGCTACTGGGCCCCTTTAGAAGAAAAACCGCGGTGGGAGGTGGAAAACCACCCCATCCGCGGCTTAACCTCATGCTATTGCTATACTTTTTCTCCCACCTGGCGCGGTGGGAGCCAGGTGGGATCCACCTGACTGAGGTGGTTAGCCTCCGCCCGTGATCGTCTCTTCCGGAGAAGCTGATTTTCCGGCGGATTCAACCTTTGGATGCGCAAGCAGTTCCTCGGCCCGCGCCATGGGAGGAACGAGGCCCTTCCTGCGCCCCCCGCCCAAAGTGGTTTCCGTCGTTCGCCAACCGGCCTTCTTGAGGATCAGCGGGATGGTCTTCCTGTACTCCGCGCGAACCTCGGGGAGCATCTCCTCGCCTTCCTTCTTCTTCAGCATCGCCATCACATCCTCCCGCTGTACGGCGCCGCCCTTGTTGGCTTGGTACGCGGCCTCGGCGGCGAGAACCACCCAGTCGTCTTCGCCGGGAGCGAGGATGTCCTTCGTGTACTTCTGGAGGTACTTCGCCAACTCCCTCGACTCAGCCGAATCCGGCCAGCGTCGCTCCCCCTTGCGGTAGGCCTCCATGGCCTCGGCCCATATCTGGTCCCGGTTGGCGATCATCCACGCCATCCCGGCCTCGCCCTTCACCCGGACCGGCCAGTAGCGCCTGTACCCGGTCGGATCGTTCTTCAGGAACTCCCAGTCGTTCGTCGTACCGATGAAGACGAACCCCCTCGGGTGGTCCAGGGTCTCGCGGTCATAGGGTTTGCGGAAGTTGTCACTGCGCTTCGTAAGGAAGTTCTTCACTTCCTCCGCTTCCCGCTTGGCGTGGCCTGCCAGCTCGCCCCACTCACAAATCCACTTCATGTGCAGCGTGAGGTAGTTGTCCTTGTCGCCCGGTCTTACCTTCTCGTCCGTGACCCATGACGGGTCGAAAGACAGGTTCAGGATGCGCGTCGACTTTCCCTCTCCCTGATCAGCCACCAGTACGAGCATGTAGTCGGCTTGGCCGCCTGGCTCCATCATCCGGGCCACAGCCTGAATGAACCACCAGCCCGTCATCTTGACCTCTAGCGGGTGGGCGTCGTCGAGTCCGAACCCGAAGCGGGCGATGTCATTGAGGCGCTTGACGCCATCCCACTTGAGTCCGTTCAGGTGGGCGCGCACCGGGTGGTAGCTAGCGTCCTTCGCAACACGGACGACAGCTCTGTAAGTGTCGTCCACGGGCCAACTGATGTGCTCGATCCACTTGCGCCCCTCTTCTTCACGGGGAACTCCTAGGCGAGTCTCCACGTGCTCGCGGATCTGGCTGACGAGATCCTCCCCCGTCCGGTCGCCCATCGCCTTGCGGTCGACTTCAACTTTCGAGACGAGCTGGTTGAAGACGAGCGCCCGGCCGCCGAACAGCGGCACGCACGCGGTCGGCTTACGCAGGGTCTCGCAGATCGACGAGAACCTGCTCGAGAGGTCCGGCAGCAGGAGGACACCGGCCGCCTTGGCCTTCCGTACGGCCTCCTCCCCCTCGAACGCCGCCGCAACGCCCTTCCGGTGCACCTCCCATTCCGTCCTGAGGGTGACGCTCGGGCTGGCCTTCTCGTTCCAGCCCTTCTCCAAGGCCCGGACATCGACCCCAGGCCACTTCCCGAGAACTGGAACAATGGCCGGCCTGTGCGCCCAGATCTCCTCCAGTTTCACGGCGTCAAACGGCGTCACCCCCTGGACCAGTCCGAGGAAGGCTCCTCTCGCTCCGTCTTCCACCACTCCGGAGAGCCCCCTCTTCTCGTCCTTGCGGGCCAGGTCCCCGACGACTCCGGCGATCAGCACGACCACCTTCTCGTCGGCCAGGCCCTTCGTCTTCAACTGCTCAAGCAGCTTGCTCTGCTTGAACGTCCCCACCATCCACTGGAACGAGCTATCCGCCATCGGTTCGTTCTGCGCCTCTGGTGTCAGCACCTCCTTGGTGATTACTGCGGGTTCGATTGGTGCGATTTCGTTACTCATGACTTATTATTTCTGTGCTTTCTGGGGGTATTCGCCCCTTGCTTCACTTCGCGTCGAACTAGTCGCCGGTCCGTGAGTCCCACTCACGGGCCGGTTCTTCTTGGTGGCCTGCTCTCAGGCCAGGTACCCGGTCTCGACCAGGTACGCCTTCACCCCCTTCCCCGCCTTGAAGGCGTCGATGTGGATTTGCCACCCGTGGAAAGCTCCGCGGTCGTCTGGCCAGCCGATGCTCTTCCCGGAGGCCAGCGCGAGCTTGCCGTGCTCGGGGGAGTTGCACTCCCAGGTGCTCGGCTTCTCGGGGTCTTCCTCGACGACGTGCATGTAGAAGCTCCCCGAAGCCGCGCAGCAGACCGGGCAGGTGCCTCTCTCGTGGAGGGGCCATGCTTCTGGGCCAGTCGGCTCGTTGGCCGCGCTGTACGCGACCATCGCGTCCCTGACATCGGCGGAGTCGTCACCCTCTAGCCAGCCCGCGGCGCTCGAATCGACGACGCGGCCGCCACGAGCTGCCCTTCGAGCTGCCGCCACAAGCGCTGTCCCTCCCGTGCACAGGTCGCGGGGGGCGCCGTACTGCACCATCCGCTCGAACGTGGTGGGCCCGTAGCCCTTGCGCATGCTGTCGACGGCGCCGGTGAAGAGGCGGTCCGTTTCCCGTCGGCTGTAGCGGCTGTAGCCCTCCGAAATCTCGTGGCACAGCTCGCGGCCTTCGTCCTCCAGGCCCTCGTCCTCGGCGACCAACGCCGCGATGTTGGTGGCGAAGGCACGCCACAGCTCACGGCCCAGCTCGTCTGGGTTCTCGGTCGCCCACTCCGTCAGCGGATGGAGTCGAATCTGTTCCAGGACGTCGGCGCCGTTTGACGGCGTAAAGATCCGATGTGTCGTCTTCTCAGCTCGCGGCGCCTTCGGCTCGTCCCCGCCCAGTGCGACCAGCTTCACCTCCCAGGCATCAGGAAGCATGGCGAAGGCGACTTGGTCGGGGGAGCACCCAGCGGCCCAGGCGTAGCCCGCACCAGAGAAGTGGAGGGAGGGTGGAAGTACGCCTTGGCCGCCCTCCCCTCTGGTGTCGACTCCAGGGGCAAGGCCTACAACCCTGCCCTGAACCAACCTGCCGACGCTGGTCCTGACCTTCTTGTTCGTCCGGAAGTAGAGGTGCGTCCCGCCCGACCCGGTGACGACCGTGACGGTCCGCGGCAACACCCCGAGGACCTGCTCCAGCGCCCTCAGGCTCTCGACGCCCGGCTTCCCATCGGCAATGTCGATGTCGATGATGATGAGCCATGTTCCGTCGGGGAAGCGCTGCGAGCTGCTCCCCGTCAGGCACCCGATGTTTGGATACCGGTGGACGGTGAACGCTTCCTCGATGGCCGCGCGGGAGAGCCCGCCGGGCGCCGTCCAGCCCTTCAGGATGGGGTGCTTGCCCGGGGTGTCACAGAAGCCCCTTTCGCAGCGGCAGTAGAACTTCCCGTTGAACTCCTTGGCTACTCCCCAGAGCGGAATCGGGGTGAGCCCCTGCTCGTACAGCCAAACAGCCTGCTGGGCCCTCTTTCCCGGTGCCTTCTCTTCGACGCAGGCCATCTAGAGCCCCCTCGCGTCTTCAATCGATACCCGCACGCCGTGTGCCGCCAGCGCGGTCCGGATCCTCGATGCCGTCGTACGCCCCAGCGGCAGGCGTCCAGTGGCAGCCAGCGACAGCGCGCCCTGAGGCACGTCTGCGTCCTCGGCCAGTTTTGTCTGCGTCAACCTCGCATCAAAGATCGCGCGGCGCAGTGCAGTCATCTCTCCTCTGTGATTCTTCATGGAACTCCTTTCCTGAAAGTAAAAGTAGAAAAAGGAGCCAATCCCGCAAGGGCTAAAAGTACGAATTCCGCCCTCACGCCCCAAATGACTATCACTGAGGGTGTAGGCCGCTCGCAACAGGGTTAGTGGTCGAGCGGCTTGCCACGCACCGCCGCGACCCTCCGACTTGACGCCGTCAAAATCTCAGCCTCGACCAGGAAGCCGGCCGTGGCGCCTTGACAGATTTCAGGCTCCTCCTTACCCATCAAGTGTGGGCCCGATGCGACATAGACCATCCGTGAACAGGCTACGGAACGGAGTCGGGGCTCTTTACGGCGTCAAAATCGCGCAGGGGTCACGTGAGGACACACTACCGCCGTCCATCAAGCAGTCGTCACCAGGGCCACAAGGGCCCTCTACAGGGTTGGTGTTCCAACCCGGGCAGTCGCCGAGTGGTGATTGCCGCCGTACCTGCGGACACCTGCTTGACGTTTCCTGCAGAAGCCAAGGCACTCGTTACCTTGGAGTCATGGCCCCTACTGTCAGGGGCGCGAAGGGAACACTCACTGAGTTCATGCCGCCGGGCCCCCCCTTCCGGGCACCGGCAGCACCACCTGGCCAGCCGGCGAATCGCCAGCATCGCAAGCCAGGACTTGAAGTTCCAGCAACGGCGCCGTGTGCGCTGGCAGAGGTCAGTGGACCTCGCCCTGGGGCAGGAGCGTGTGTTGTGGCAATCGCTGAGACCTTGAAGATCCCCTCGGGGGGTGAGTCCCATCTCCCGACACCAACCTTGGCCGAGTACCTCACCATCCGGCAGGCAGCGGAGCTTCTCCAGGTTCACGAGAAGACCGCCTACGAGTGGGCACTGAAGCGCAAGCTTCCAGGTGCCTTCCGGCTCCCGGCGGGGCCTTGGCGCGTCAGTCGGACTGGCCTGCTACGCTACGTTCGGGAAAACCGCGTCTTGGCGCCCGGGGAGTCCGAGCGATGAGCGTGAATGTGAAGGAGGCAGTACGGCTCGACCACGCGCCGGGCTGCAAGAAGAACAAGGGATGCGGCCCGGAGTGCAAACGCCGCAGGGACAAGGGGGTGTTCAAGGCCCACATCACGATCAAGGTCCCCGGCAGGAAGGAGACCCGTCGAAGGCTCACGATCCCGCAGGAGTTCTGCGGGACCGCCACCGAGCGAGATGCCTGGGCGAAGCAGGAGCACGACAAGCTGAAGACCAGGCTGACGGCCGGCGCCAGGGCCCGGGTCCCCACGGTCGGGGAGTTCAAGAAGGACTTCCTCGACTACGGCAAGGCCAGCCGCCAGAAGGCCGCCACGGGTTGTTCGTGGGAAAGCGTCTTCCGGAACCACATCATCCCGGCCATCGGGAACAAGCGGCTCGACGAAGTTGATGAACTCGACATCCAGGCCATCAAGGTCCGCATGAAGGACTACGCACCCAGCTCCGTGAACAACGTGCTCGCCACCCTCTCGAAGATGTTGAAGGTGGCGAAACGCCTGAAGCTCATCTCGGCGATGCCGGTGGACTCCGTCGGGTTGCTGAAGAACCGATCCAAGACTCCGGAGTTCTACGAGTTCGACGAGTTCGAACGCATCGTCACTGCCGCTACTGCACTTGGGTCCCGGTACCTGGCCATGGTGTACATCACGGCGCACGCTGGGCTCCGCCCCGGCGAGACGGCTGCGCTCCTCCAGTCGGACATCTACTGGAACCGGGGGGCGAACGGCGAACTCCTGGTGGACAAGCAGTCCTGGCGCGACGTCACCGACTCGACCAAGACGAACAACGTGAAGTGGCAGCCGATGACGCTGGAGTTAGCAGCCTCCCTGAAGGCCATCCGGCACCTGGGTGACGACCACGTCTTCCTCCGCGACGACGGGCGCCCCGCCAACCAGAAGGTCTTCCGCGTCTGGATGAAGAAGGTCCAGCGCCGAGCCGGGCTGAAGGTGAACGGGAACGTCTACGTGCTCCGCCACACGTTCGCGTCGCATCTGGCCATGAAGGGCGCCGGGGCGAAGGACATCCAGGAACTGCTCGGCCACACGACCCTGAACATGACGATGCGCTACATCCACCTGACCACCGCCCACAAGGAGAAGGCGGTCGGACTGCTGTCGAAGGCGAGCCAGAAGCTGGCCGAAAATGGCACTAGAATGGCACTGGCGGTGGTCCCGGCGACGTAGAAGCAAAAACCCCCGACAACTCAATGAGTTATCGGGGGCAAACTGGAGCGGGAAAAGGGATTTGAACCCTCGACCCTCGCCTTGGCAAGGCGATGCTCTACCGCTGAGCTATTCCCGCGAAATCCTGTGGTGAGGGGCGCGTTTATAGGGCCACGCCCTCGGGGGTGTCAAGAGCCTTGACCCTCTCGCGGCCCCCCTCCGTCGGGCGTGTAGACCGCCTTGAAGAAGTCCCGGATGTACACCCAGGCCGACCAGAGCGAGAAGCCCAGCGAGAGGTAGAGGAGCCAGGTCCCCACCACGTTGGCGTCCACGTCCACCTCGAAGGCCAGGAAGTCCACCCGATACTGGTAGTGGATGAGGAGGAAGGCGATGGCGGCGATCTGGATGCTCGTCTTGTACTTCCCCTCCTGCCCGGCGGCGATGACGATCCCCTCCCCCATCGCCATGGTGCGCAGCCCGGTGATCATGAACTCCCGGGCCAGGATCAGGATCACGAGCCAGGCCGGCACCCGTCCCAGGTGCACCAGCATGACGAGCACCGACATCACGATGAGCTTGTCGGCGAGCGGGTCGAGGAACTTGCCCACCAGCGTCACCTGCCCGGTGCGGCGCGCCACCCAGCCGTCCAGGAAGTCGGTGGCGCCGGTCACGGCGAAGAGGCCGCCGGCGATGAAGCTGTTCACCCGCCCCTCGTAGTAGGTGAAGGCCAGGATCACCGGGATCATGGCGATGCGCACCATGGTGATGGCGTTGGGCGCGGTGAGCAGGTCCTTCCGGAGCGTGTTCGCCAATCGTTCCTCAGCCGTCCCGCCGCTGGCTGCCGGCGCCGCCGCCGGCGTTCAGGCTCTTCAACCTCTGGTAGATGCCGAGCACCCGCTGCACGTACTCCTGGGTCTCGGGGATCCGGGGCACGCCGCCGGCCCGCTTCACCGCCTCGGGGCCGGCGTTGTAGGCGGCCAGCGTCAGCCGGAGGTCGCCCTTGTACTGGTTCGCGAGGATGCGCAGGTAGCGGGCGCCGCCCTGGATGTTCTCCTCGGGGCTCCATCGATCGCGCACGTACATGTCGCGCGCCGTGTCGGGCATGAGCTGCATGAGACCCACCGCTCCCTTCTCGGAGACCGCGTCCTGGCGGAAGCCCGACTCCACCGCCATGACCGCGTGGAGGAGCTCGGTGTCGAGATGGTAGCGCTGCGCCGCGGCCTTCACGTGCTCCCGGTAGGCGGTGGGGGCGAGCAGGATGGCCCGGGCCTCGGCGGCGGCCTGGCCGGTTCCGACCGCGCGCCGCTCCCCCGGCGAGGAGGACTGGCTCCGCATCGTCTGCACCTTGCCCGAGCAGAGGTGCCGGGAGACGTTCCCGAAGATCCAGGTCCCCTCCGAGTCCCGGCAGGCGAACATGTCCCCCTGGGCCCGCCCGGGCGAAGGGGCGAGCGCGAGCACCCCCAGGAGGAGCGTGGCGGCGGCGTGGGACATGGACCCCCCGGAGGTTACCGCCCGGAGGGTACCCGGGACAACTTCTCACGCCTCGTGCTAGGGATCGCGCCATGACCACGTCCACGCGCGAGCACGTCGACTTCCTGGTCCTGGGCGGCGGGGTGGCAGGCCTCTCCTTCGCCCTCGAGGCCGCCCCCCGCGGCCGCGTGCTGGTCCTCACCAAGCGGAACCGGCAGGAAGGCAACACCCAGTACGCGCAAGGGGGCGTGGCCGCGGTCCTCGGGGCCGACGACGCCTTCCCGCTCCACGTGGAGGACACGCTCGTGGCCGGCGCGGGGCTCTGCCACCGGGATGCGGTCGAGGTGACGGTGACCGAGGCCCCGGAGCGGATCCGCTGGCTCCAGTCGCTGGGGGTCGAGTTCGACCGGGAGGGGCCCGACCGGCTCCACCTCACCCGCGAGGGGGGACACTCCCGGCGCCGGGTGGCCCACGCCAAGGACACCACCGGGATGGAGATCGAGAAGCGCATGCTGGCCGCCTGCGTGGCGGCGGGCATCCGCATCGAGGAGGACCAGGTCGCCATCGACCTCATCACCAGCGAGCGGTCCGGCGCGCCGGGGCCGAACCGGGCGCTCGGGGCCTACGTCCTCGACCGGGAGACCGGGCGCATCCGCACCGTCACCGCGACGGTCACGGTGCTGGCCACCGGGGGTGCGGGGAAGGTCTACCTCTACACCTCCAACCCGGACGTCGCGACCGGCGACGGGGTGGCCATGGCCTACCGGGCCGGCGCCTCGGTCGCCAACATGGAGTTCTTCCAGTTCCACCCCACCTGCCTCTTCCACCCGGACGCGAAGAGCTTCCTCATCTCCGAGGCGCTGCGCGGCGAGGGCGGGATCCTGCGCAACAAGGCGGGCGAGGCCTTCATGGTCCGCTACGACCCGCGCAAGGAGCTGGCCCCGCGCGACATCGTGGCCCGTTCCATCGACGCCGAGGTGAAGCGGCGCGGCGACGACTGCGCCTTCCTCGACATGACGCACCTGCCGAAGAGCTTCCTGCTCGACCACTTCCCGCACATCTACCAGACGTGCAAGGAGTTCGGCATCGACATGGCCGTCCAGCCCATCCCGGTGGTCCCGGCCGCGCACTATCAGTGCGGAGGGGTGGTCACCGACCTGCACGGGCGCACCGGCGTGCCGAACCTGCTGGCGGTGGGCGAGGTGGCCTGCACCGGCCTGCACGGCGCCAACCGGCTGGCCTCCAACTCGGTGCTGGAGGGGCTGGTCTTCGGCCGGCGGGCGGCGCTGGCCGCCATCGAGCTGCTCGCCAGCGGGCAGCCTCCGCCTCCGGTCCCCGACTGGAACTCCGGCGACGCGCTCACGCCCGACGAGGGCGTGGTGGTGGCGCACAACTGGGACGAGCTGCGCCGGCTCATGTGGAACTACGTGGGCATCGTGCGCTCGGTGAAGCGGCTGGAGCGGGCCGCGGCCCGGCTGCGCATCCTCCGCTCCGAGATCCGGGAGTACTACTGGCGCTACCAGGTCACGCCCGACCTGGTGGAGCTGCGCAACCTGGCCGACGTGGCGCTGCTCATCGTGCAGTGCGCGCTGCGTCGGGGCGAGTCGCGCGGGCTCCACTTCCTCCTCGACCATCCCACGACGGACGACCGGTTCCTGAAGGACACGGTGATCCACCGGGGGGAGATCGAGGAGCCGGCGCCCCACGTCTGACGGCTCGGGGCGGCGGCGCCCCGGCCGCTACCGGGGGCCGGGACCGTAGTCGAGCTCGAGCGACCCCAGCGCGCCGGCGATGCGGAGCTTGAGCGGGAGATCGGCGGCCGGCGTCGGCCCCGGGAAGCGCGGGAAGCGCACCCGGTAGACCGTGTCGAACTCGCTGACGTACGGGTAGAGCACGGCCGTGGTCGGGTCCTTCTTCACCATGGAGATCTTGGCCGCCACGGCCTGCTCGCCGTTATTCACTGTGAGTGAAACGCGCCAGGTGCTCTTGTCGCTGGCGAGGTCGTTGGCGCGCCGGTCGTCGCTGAAGAAGGCGAGCAGGAACTCCTCCCCCTCGGCCGCCTCGGCCCTCTCCTTCTCCAGGGCGGCCTGCTTCTCGGCCGGGAGCATCCCCCGCCACTCGGCCATGCGCTCCACCCGCGCCGTCCGCACCGCCGGCGACTGGTAGGTGGCGGTGGCGAAGGCCACGTCGTCGAGCACGTCGTAGAGCTTGGCCTTGCGGGTGGCGCGATCGCGCGTCTCGGCCCAGGCGCCCTCCTTCGTGGAGGGGTTGGGCGACGGGGTGATGTAGGTGCAGGCGGCCAGCAGGAGGGGCGCCGCGAGGAGGAGCCGTCTCATGCCTTCCCCGGCCCGAGGAAGTCCTCGCGGGTGAAGAGCGACTCGACCGGGATGCCCAGCGCCTCCAGGTTCTCCCGGCCCCCCTCCATCCGGTCCACCAGCGCGAAGCATCCCGCCACCACGAGCCCCTCGGAGCGGCACCGCTCGATGGCCTTGGCGGCGCTGCCGCCGGTGGTGATGACGTCCTCCAGCACCGCCACGCGGCTGCCGTCCGGGATGGTCTTGCGCCCCTCGATCCACTGGCCGGTGCCGTGCCCCTTCGGCTCCTTGCGCACGATGAAGGCGTCCACCGGCTCGCCGGCGAGGAAGCTCGCGAAGGCCACCGCGCTCGCCAGCGGATCGGCGCCCAGCGTGAGTCCGCCGGCCCCGCGCACGAGCGGTGGGAGGCGCCGGATGCGGTCGAAGAGCAGCCGCCCCACCAGCACGTGCCCCTCGGCCGTGAGCGCGGTGCGCTTGCAGTCCACGTAGAAGTCGCTCTCCTTGCCGGAGGCGAGCACCACCTTGCGCCGCTCGAAGGAGAGCTGGCGGAGCAGCTCCAGCAGGCGTGCGCGGTCCTCGACGAGGCTCATCGTCTCTCCTTTTCCAGCATGGGCTGGAGGCGAACCAGGTAGCGAAGCTGCTCGAGCACGAGCCGCCGCCCCTCGGCCGGAAGCGTACCCCAGGCCGCGTAGGCGGCTGCGACCTCCCGGTTCAGCTCGTAGGCGCGGACGGCCAGGGCGCGGGTGAATCCGGCGGGATCGGCGGCGAGGGTCGGGTGCGGAGCCGGGGGTGCGGGCGCGGGCTTCGCGGCCGGCGCGGGAACGGGCGCGGGTGCCGCTGCCGGCTTCCCGAGCGCCTTCCGCCGGGCGGCGAGGACCGGCACGGCCCAGGGAAGTTGCTGCCCCACCCGGTCGGCGATGGCGTCGAGATCGGCCGCGGTCCAGGGCTCGGCGAAGAGGGCGCGGTGGAGCGCCAGCGCCCAGGCGTCCTCGTCCCGCAAGGGATCGTGGATGCGGGCCAGGACGCGCTCCCGCTGCAGCATCCGGAGCGCCTCCATCCGCCGGAATCCGGCCACCACCTGGAAGCGCGCACCCTCCCCGGCTCCGGGCAGCGGACGGAGGTCCACCGGGGTGAGCTGCCCGAGCCGGCCGATGGCCGAGGCCAGGCCGGAGACGTCGCCGGTCTCCCGCAGCCGGAAGGTCGCGTCGGGCGCGATCTCCTCGATGGCGACGTGCTCCACGCTATCCCTCGCGAAGCCGGATGCGGCGCCGGAGCGCGGCGAGTCCGTCCCCCGACGTCGGCGTCGGCGCCTCGCCGGAGGTGTCGAGCGCTCCCTGGAAGGAGGCCCCGTCCTGGATCACGACCCGCGGCGCGCGGATGTCGGCGCGGACCACCGAGCCGGCCTCGAGCCGGACGGTGCCCGCCACCGCGACCCGTCCCTCCAGGGTCCCCTGGACGACGAGGTCGCCCGCGCCCCGCACCTCGCCGTGGACGGCGGCACCCGGCGCCACCACGGTGGGCGGGACGGCGTCCTGGGGGCTCTGTGGCTCGTGGTTCGTGGCGGGACTCCCTGGGCGGGCAGGATAGGAGGCGCCCGTCGCCCCGGTCAATGGGTTCCGGCGCGCTCGGAGATCCAGGCCACCGCGTCGCCGATGGGGCCGGCCCGATCCCGCTCGTTGAAGATCTCGTGCTCGAGGCCGACGTACTCCTTCAGGGTCTTGTCCGGCGACGCCACCGCGGCGAAGAACTCGGCCGAGGCCGCACCGTCGGCGATCCGGTCCCCGGTGCCGAGCTGGAGGAGGAGCGGCCGGTCGAAGCGGGCCATGTCGCGCTTCAGATCCGCCTGCGCCCGCCCCGACTCGGTGAACCAGCGGGGCGTGGCCTTGCGGAGGTAGAGCGGGTCCCGGTCGGTCCAGGCCTGCATCTCCGGGTCGCTCGTGAGCGTGGCCAGGTCGAGCGCGGCGTCCACCGGCAGATGGGGGATGATCTTCCCCACCAGCAGCGCCGTCCAGATCTTCACCTTGGGTGGATCGATGGCCAGGCGGAAGTACGGGTTGGAGAGCACCATCCCGTCCACCGATCGCCCCCCGCGCAGCGCCCAGTGGGCCGCGATGTGCCCTCCCTGGCTGTGGGCGACCACGAAGATCTTTCGCCCCGCCGATCCGGCGCGCACCGCGGCGGCGAAGGCGTCGAGGTCGGAGAGGTAGTCCTCGAACCGCTCCACGAACCAGCGCTTGCCCCCCGAGCGGCCGTGGCCGCGGAAGTCGAGGAGCGCCACGTCGTGGCCGGCGCGCACCAGCGCGTCGGTGATCCCGGCGTAGCGCCCCAGGTGGTCCCCCGCGCCGTGCAGGACCATGACGGTCGAGCGCGGGTCGGCCGGCGTGTAGCGCTCCCAGTGAAGATCGAGCCCACCGGGGACGCCCAGACGCCCCTCGGAGTGGTGGGCCAGCTCGGGTCCGGGAAAGGTCGGAACGGCCACGTTCACCTCCTCGCCGGACGGACGTCGCCGCCCGGCAGCTCGCGGAGCTTCCGCTCGATGGCGGCCCGCTGGTCCGGCTGGTCGGTGTCGGCCCCGCCGTCGATGGCCCCGAGCGCCCGGCGCCAGGCCCGGGCAGCGTCGGCCTCCCGGTGCGACCGCCGGTAGGCGTCGCCCAGGTGCTCCAGGATGGTGGGCTCGGCGCCCGCCAGCCCCTCGGCCTTCTCCAGCGTGGCCACGGCGGCCACCAGGTCGCCGCGCTGGTACTGGATCCATCCCAGCGAGTCGAGGAACGACCCGTTGTCCGGGTCGATCTCGAGCGCGCGCCGCACCAGGGTCTCGGCCTCGTCGAGGTCCTCCCCCTTCTCGGAGAGGGTGTAGCCCACGAAGTTCATCGCGTCGGCGTTGTCGGGCGAGGCCTCCATGGCCCGGCGCATCGTGGCGATGGCGCCGGCCCGGTCCCCGGCGCGCTCCTGGGCCACGCCGAGCGCGAAGAGCAGCCGCTCGCTGCGGGGCTGCGACCGGAGTTCCCTCTCGATGAAGGTCACCGCCTCGGCCGAGCGCCCGGCCTTCTCCAGCACGTACCCCCTGGCGCTCACGAGCCGGACGTCGCCGGGGCGCGCGGCGAGCGCCCGGTCGAGGAGCGCGAGCGCGGCCGGCACCTTCCCGGACTGGGCCAGCACGGAGGCCCGGGCGGCGAGCGCCGAGAGGTCCATCTCCACGTTGCCGGTGGCCACCGCGCCGAGGGCCGCGGCCGATTCCTCGAGGCGCCGTTCCTCCCGCAGCGCCAGGCCCCGGACGTAGAGGAGCCGACCGTCGGCCGAGTTGCGCAACCCCCGATCGACCACCGCGATCGCCTCGGACGGGCGGCGTGCATCGAGCCACGCGAAGCCCACGCGCACGCGCACGTCCACGTCGTCGGTGGAGACGTGGACCGCCTGGTCGAAGAGGGCCCGGGCCGCATCCGTGTTCCCGGTGCGGAGCTGCAACCGGCCGAGCGCCACGAGCGCCTCGACGTCGTCGGAATCCTGCCGGAGGAGCCCCTGCCAGGCCTTCCGCGCCTCGTCGAACCGGCGGCGAGACTCCTCGAGGTCGGCCAGGCGGCGCCAGGCCTCCACGTCCCGCCGCTCGATCGAGACCGCGCGGGCGAACAGGGCGGCCGCGCCGTCGAGGTCCTTGCGATCCTGGAGCGCCCGGCCCAGGTCGCGGAGCGCGGCGGCACCGTCGGCGGGTCGGAGGCGGGCCAGGTCCCCGAGCACGGCCTCGGCGCCCGGACCGTCGCCGGCGTCGAGCCGCGACTGGGCGAGCAGCCGCCAGGCCTCCGGTTCGACGTCGCCGCTCCCCGGAGGGGCGCCAGCGGCGAGGGCCGTCTGCACGGCGATGGATGCGCGGTATGCGCGCTCGGCGTCGGCCAGGCGATGCGAGATCGCGGCGGTCTTCCCCAGGATGAGCCAGGCTGCGGCGGCGGACGGTTCGTCGGGGGCGAGCGCGATCGCCTTGAGCCCCTCCTCCTCGGCGCCGGGCAGGTCGCCGGTGCGGGCCCGGGCCTCGGCCAGCGCCACGCGGAGGACGGGCGCCCGGGGATCGGCCTCCACCGCGGCACGGTAGGCCTCCAGCGCGGCGCGCCAGTCGCTCTGCTGCTCGGCGAGCCGGCCGCGCAGGTAGGAGGCGTAGGCTCGTGCCGACGCCGGCTCGGCCCACGCCGGCGACGCGGCAAGCGCGACCAGGGCCGCGAGGAGGGAGAGGCGGGACAAGCGTCGCCCCCTACGTTCTCCGGCGCGGGGCGGCCGAGGCCGTGGCCACCGCCTGGGTGGCCGCGGCGGCGAGCGCTCCATCGGGGATCGGCGACGCCAGCACCAGATCGCAACCCATGGCACGCAGCCGCTGCACGAACTCGGCCCGCGCCGCGGCCACGATGGGAACCGGGCCGAGCGCGACGTCGCCCCGCAGCCCGGCCAGCGTGTTCCCGCCGTCGGCCGGGGGATCGACGAGGAGCACGACGTCGGGGGCGAATCGGGCGGCGGCGAGGCCGGCCGAGAATCCGGGGTTCGCGGGCTGGGTGACGAGCCCCGCCTCCTGGAGCTGCCGGACCACGTGGTCCACCGCGGCTCCGGGCTCCCCGACCACGAGCGCGCGCCGCCGCGAGTCCACCGCGTCGGCGAGATCCTCGGGCAGCGGCATCCCGTGGTGGGACATGAAGGCGGCGAGTTCCTCGCGCGCGATCCGGCGGTGCCCGCCGGGCGTCCGGTGCGCCTGGAGCTTGCGGGCCTTGATCCAGTTGACCACGGTCGGCAGGGAGACGCCGAGCACGTGGGCCGCCTCGAATGTGGTGTAGAACCTGCGCATCGGGGAGGTGCGGAGCATACACCACTCCGTGATAAGGAGAATCCATGGCCCCTCCGGCGACGTACCTCCTGGGCGCGGTGCAGATGACCTCGACGGCGGACCGGTCCCGGAACCTGTCCACCGCCATCCGGCTCCTGAACGAGGCCGCCGACCTGGGCGCCCGGCTGGTGGGTCTGCCCGAGAACTTCGCCTTCATGGGGCGCGACGAGGAGCGCATCGCCACGGCCGAGACGCTGGACGGGCCCACCCTGGCCGCCATCCGCGACGTGGCCCGCGACCGGAAGATCTGGGTCGTCGCCGGATCGATCGCCGAGAAGGTGGACGACCCCGGGAAGACCGCCAACACGAGCGTCCTCGTGGCCGATGACGGCTCCATCGCCGCGGCCTACCGGAAGATCCACCTCTTCGACGTGAACATCCCGGACGGGGCCCGCTACGCCGAGAGCGAGACCGTGGCCCCGGGGAGCGAGGCGGTGCTCGCCACCACCCCGCTCGGGCGGGTGGGGCTCACCATCTGCTACGACCTCCGCTTCCCGGAGCTGTACCGGAAGCTGTCCGGGCTGGGCGCCGAGGTGATCTTCGTGCCCGCCGCCTTCACGCTCTTCACCGGCAAGGACCACTGGGAGGTCCTGCTCCGCGCGCGGGCCATCGAGAACCTCTGCTACGTGGTGGCCCCGGCGCAGGTGGGGCGCCACTCGGCCAACCGGCTCACCTACGGCAACGCCATGGTGGTGGACGCCTGGGGAACCGTGCTGGCCCGCTGCCCGGACGGCGAGGGGGTGTGCGTGGCCCGCTTCGACCGGCCCCGGATGGAGAAGGCGCGGCAGGAGCTGCCCGCGCTCACGCACCGCCGGCTCTGAGGAGCGGGCGCGCCGCCTACGAGGTGCGCTTGCGGAATCGGGCCGCGGCCAGCCCGAAGATGGTCATCCCGAAGAACGTGAGCGCCACCAGCTGCGGCCAGAGGTCGGCGAAACCCCCTCCCTTGAGCAGGTTGGAGCGGGCGATCTCCTGGAAGTAGCGCAGCGGGTTGGCGTAGGTCATCCACTGCATCCAGCGCGGCATCGAATCGACCGGCGTCATGATCCCGGAGAGCAGCATGGCCGGCAGCGTGAAGAGGAAGCCGCCCAGGAACGCCTGCTGCTGGTTCGCGGAGATGGTGGAGATGAGCAGCCCCACGCCCAGCGTGGAGAGCAGGTAGAGCAGCGTCGCCACCGCCATCACCGCCAGGTTTCCCCGCAGCGGGACCCCGAAGACCCAGGTGCCCACGGTGACGAGGAGCAGCACGTCGAAGAATCCGATGAAGACGAAGGGGGTCATCTTCGCGGCGAGCAGCACCGAGGCCGGGACGGGCGTGACCGCCACCTGCTCCAGCGTCCCCTGCTCCCGCTCGCGGGCCAGCCCCATGGCGGTGACCAGGGTGGTGACGACGACGAGCAGCATGGCCGCGATGCCCGGCACGATGTAGGGCGGGCTCTTCAGGCCGGGGTTGTAGTAGAGCCGGGGCACGATCTCGATGCGGGCCGGAGGGGGCACGCCGGCGGCCCGGGCGCGCTCGCTCCCGCGCCGCAGGGCGTCCTCCCCGAAGTAGCGGGAGACCGCGCCGGCCGCCACGTTGGACCGGTTGGGGTCGGTCCCGTCGAGGATCATCTGGACCTGGGCGGGGCGCCCGGCCACCACGTCGGAGCCGAAGCGGGGCGGGATGACCAGCACCGCAGCCGCCTCGCCGGTCTCGAGCGCGGCGGCGCCCTGCTCGGCGCTGTCCGCTCCCCCGGCGAAGCGCAGCGTGCCGTCGGCGAGCACCCGGCGCAGGTGGGTGCGGCTCTCCAGGCTGCGGTCCTGGTCGGCGACCACGGTGGGCACCCGATCGACGTCGAAGTCCACCGCGAAGCCCAGGACCAGCGTCTGCAGGAACGGCGCGAAGATCAGCATGAACATGACGCGCCGGTCCCGGAGCGTCTGGAGGACCTCCTTGCGCACCACCGCGACGTACTGGATCCATGCCCGGGCCGGGCGCCGCTCCGCGCTCACGCGATCCTCCTCTTGAAGCGGACCGTGGCGAGCGCCACGATCACCACGGCGAAGACCAGCATGGCGAGGAGGTCGGGCCAGACCTGCGCGAACCCGTTCCCCTTGAGCAGGATCTGCCGGAGCGCGTCCACCATGTACCGGGCGGGCACGATCCGCGAGAGCAGGCGGAGGATCGCCGGCATGTTGTCGATGGGGACGAGCATGCCGGAGAGGAGCAGGCTCGGGAGCAGGGAGGAGAGGCTGCCGGCCTGGGTGGCCACCAGCTGGTTCTTCGCCAGCACCGAGATGAGGAGCCCCTGGCCCAGCATCCCGGCCAGGAACAGCGTCCCGGCCAGGATGACGAGGAGCGGGCTTCCCATGATGGGCACGTCGAAGACGTTGGTCCCGACCCCCAGGACGAGGAGCAGCTGGATGAGCCCGACCACCAGGTAGGGCAGGAGCTTGCCCAGCACGATCTCGAGCCGGCTCACCGGCGAGGCGAAGAGCTGCTCCATGGAGCCCCGCTCCCACTCGCCGGCCACGGTGAGCGCGGTGAGCAGGACCGCGCTGATGGCCATGAGGTAGGCCGCCAGCCCGGGCACGATGAAGACCGCCGAGCGGGCCTCCGGGTTGTAGCGGGACGACACCTTCACTTGAAGTGGAGGGGCGGCGGAGATGCCGGGGCCCACCGACACCCGTCGGCTCTCGGAGAGGGCGATGGCGTCCGCCTTGTTGAGGACCTGGCCGGCGGTGACCGGGTCGGCGGCGTCGAGGAGGAGCTGGGCCCGCGCCGGTCCGCCGCGCGCCAGGTCCTTCTCGAAGCCCTGGGGGATGACCAGGATGGCCTGCGCCCGGTGGCGGCGGAAGGCGGTGTCGGCGGCGTCGGCGTCGGCCCCGCCCACCGGCTCGAACTCGTGGTTCTCGGTGAAGGCCAGCGCCAGCCGGCGCGAGGCCTCGGTGCGGTCCTGGTCGGAGACGGCGAGCGGGATCCGATCGACGTCGAAGCTCACCCCGTAGCCGAAGAGGAGCAGCATCACCACCGGCATGGCGAGCGCGAGCAGCAGGGTCCGGGGGTCGCGCCGGATGTGGAGGATCTCCTTCCAGGCGATGGCGCCCACGCGGGCGAGGAACCGCCCGGCCGGGCTTCCGGCCATCCTCACGGCGCCACCTCCTGAACCGAAGGCGCCCCGGCGCCGCGCCCCACCACCGCCAGGAACACGTCCTCGAGCGTGGGCTCGGCCACCTCCACCGAGACTCCCTCCCCACCGCTCGCCTCCAGGGCCGCCCGCACGTCGGGCGCGGTCCAGGCGGCCGGATCGACGCGCAGGTGGAGCCCGGCGCCGAAGGGCTCGGCGGCCCGGACCCCGGGCCGGTCGCGGAGGGCCGTCATCCCGGCCGTCAGGTTCCGCCCGCGGACCAGCAGGACCCGGTCGGGGACCCAGGTCCGCTTCAGCTCGGCCGGGGTGTCGAGGGCCACCAGCCGGCCGTCCACCATCAGGCCGATGCGGCGGCAGTACTCGGCCTCGTCGAGGTAGTGGGTGGTGACGAAGACCGTGGTCCCTCCCCGGGACAGGTCGCGGATGAGGCGCCAGAAGGAGCGGCGGGCCTCGGGATCGACGCCGGCGGTGGGCTCGTCGAGGAAGACGATGGACGGACGGTGAAGGACCGCGCTCCCCAGCGCGAGCCGCTGGCGGATGCCGCCGGGCAGCGCGCCGGTGATGGCCTTGCGGTGCTCGGAGAGGCCGGTGAGCTCGAGGACCTCGTCGGAGCGACGCTGCAGGTCCTTCCCCCAGAGCCCGTAGGCGCCCCCGAAGAAGCGCAGGTTCTCCTCCACCGGGAGGTCGAGGTAGAGCGAGAACTTCTGCGACATGTAGCCGATGGCCGCCTTCACGCCCTCCGGGTCGGTGGCCACGTCGTGGCCGGCCACCGTGGCCCGGCCGCTGGTGGGGGCGAGCAGGCCGATGAGCATGCGGATGGTGGTGGACTTGCCGGCGCCGTTCGCGCCCAGGTAGCCGAAGATCTCCCCCTTCTCCACGTGGAAGGAGACGTCGTCCACCGCCAGGAACTCCCCGAAGCGGCGGGAGAGGTGCTCGGCCTCGATGGAGGGGGCCGGGTTCACGCTGCGTGCTCCCCCTGCAGGCGGGACAGGAACAGGTCCTCGAAGCTCGGGGCCACCGGGCGAAGCTCCGCGCCCAGCGGTGCGAGCGCCGCGGCGACGCCCTCCCGCCCCCCGGCGGCCAGGTCCACGCGCAGGCGGGAGCCGGCCGGGGAGACGGACCGGACCGAGGGCAACGTCTCGAGCGCCGCCTCCACCCGCTCTCGGTCCCCCCCGGCGATCTCGTAGGCCTCCTCGTCGAACCCGGCGAGCAGCGCCCCCGGCTCGCCCTCGAGCAGCAGCCGCCCCCGGTAGGCGAGCCCCACCCGGTCGCAGCGCTCGGCCTCGTCCATGTACGGCGTGGAGACCAGCACCGCCATCCCGCCCTGCACGAACTCGTGGAGGAGCGCCCAGAGCTCGCGGCGCGAGACCGGATCCACGCCGTTGGTGGGCTCGTCGAGGAGCAGCACGCGGGGCTCGTGGAGCAGCGCCGCGGCCAGCGCCAGCTTCTTGTACATGCCGCCGGAGAGCTGGTCGGCGCGCCGGTCGGTGAAGCGGTCGAGCCGCGTGATGGCCAGCAGCCGCTCGGCCCGGCGGCGGAAGACGTCGCGCGGGAGCACGTAGAGGCGGGAGTAGAAGGTCAGGTTCTCCATCACCGTGAGATCCCGGTAGAGGCTGTACTGCTGGGGGAGCAGCCCGAGCGCCTCGCGGACCGCGCCGCCGGAGCGCGGGTCCATGTCGAGGACCCGGGCCTCCCCGGCGTCGAGGTCGAGCAGACCGGCCAGGGCGCGGATGGCGGTGGTCTTGCCCGCGCCGTCGGGGCCGACGAGCCCGTAGAGCTCCCCGGCCCGGACCGAGAAGGACATGCCGGCGAGCGCCTCGACCGTGCCGAAGCGCTTCTCCATCCGGCGCGCCTCGAGGGCGGCTTCCACCCCTCACTCCCCCCGGGCCAGCGTCACCTGCACCGGCATCCCGGGGCGGAGCAGCCCCTCCGGGTTCCGGAGCCGGACCTCCACCGGGTAGACGAGACGGTCGCGGTCGGAGCGGGTCTGGATGTTACGCGGAGTGAACTCGGCCTTGGAGGAGACCGAGGCCACCGTCCCCTCGAACCTGCGATCGGGGAAGGCGTCGGCGACGACCGTGGCCTTGCCGCCCGGGCGGGCCGCGCCGATCTCGGCGTTGGGCAGGTAGAAGGTGGCCTTGACCTCGGAGATGTCCACGAGCCGGGCCAGCGGCTGCCCCGCCGGGACGAGCTCCCCCACCTCGTGGGGCAGGTCGTCGAGCATGGCGTCGCGCGGAGCGCGCAGGACGCACTCGTCGGCGAGCAGCCGGTTGCGCCGCGCCGCCTCCTCGGCCGCCTTCACGGTGGCCTGGCTGGAGGTGGACTGGGCCCCGGTGGCCTGCACGGTGAGCGAGGCCGCGAGCGCCTGCTGCGCGCTGGCCCGGGCCTGGGCCTCGGCGGCCGCGGTCTGTGCGGCCAGCTGATCGGCGCTGCCGCGCGCCCTGTCCCGGGCGGAGGCGGAGACGTCCTCGGGCAGCGACTCGAGACGGGCCGCCTCGCGCTTCGCCACGTCCCGCTGGGACGCGAGCGCCGACGCCTGCGCCTTCGCCGCCGCCTCGGCGGCCGCCGCCGCGTCCTGACCGCGCCGGGAGGCGTCCACGTTGGTCCCGGCCGCCGACGCCTGGGCCCGGGCCGACGCCAGCCGCGCCTCGGCCTCGGCGAGCACGGCCGACTGATCGGAGCAGTCGAGCTCCACGAGCACGTCGCCGGCCTTCACCGGGCGCCCCTTCACGGCCACGAGCTTCAGGACCCGGGCGGTGATGCGCGCCGAGACGTCCACCGTGGTGCCCTCGATCTCCCCCGAGCCCCCCGGCGGGGCGTTGCGCGCCCGAGCCTGGACCCAGAGCCGGACGCCCAGGAGGGCGACCAGCAAGACCACGACGATGCTGACCACGGCTACGATCCGACGCATGCGGCTGCTCCTCGCCCGCGCGACATGCGGGCCCGCCGTCACCCGTGCGAGGAGCGTGCCGGCCCCGAGGCTTCGCCCAGCGCGGAAATGGGGCCCGTGGCGAGCCATCCTGACCCCACCTGTAAGGAATTCCGACGGCTCGTTCGGGGCGTCGTACAGGGGAGGCCGCCCGGAGCGCGCAAACCGGCCCCCGCCGGCCGGCACCGGAATTGCTGCCGGGGAGGGTATGACCGCGATCGCCGCCGCCCTCGCCCTCCTCGTCGCCGCTCCTCCGATCGAGGCGCCGCCCCCCGACACGAGCCGCCTCCAGGGGATGCGCCCCCTCGCCCGGATGACCATGTCCGACGCGCTCGCCGAACTCGACCGGCAGAACCCCTCCCTGGAGGAGGCGCGGAGCCGGGCCAAGGCGGCGCTCGGGGTCGTGCGGCAGGTGACCTCGCCGCTGCTCCCCACGCTCCAGGTGGGCGGGGGGTACTTCCACAACAACGCCTCCGTGATCATCACCGCCCCCATGGACGGAGGCGTCCGGCAGGTCTACATCCAGCCGCTCGACGCCTGGCAGGCCTCGGCCGGGCTCCGGGTGCCGCTCGTCGTCCCGGAGGCCTGGTTCCAGGTCTCGGCGGCGCGGGACCAGGCGCTCGCCGCAGCCGAGGCGAGCGACGCCACCCGGCTCACGCTCCGCATGGCGCTCGTGCAGGCGGCCTGGACCGCCTGGGCCGGGGACGAGATCGTGGCCGCATCGGAACGGGCGGTCGTATCGGCCCGCTCCCAGGCCGAGAGCGCGAAGCGGACGCTGCGGGCCGGCACCGGCACGCCGCTCGCGATCCTGCAGGCCGAGACCTCCGCCACCCGCCGCGAGAGCGATCTGCTCGCCGCCCGCTCGGAGCGATCGCGCGCGCGCATCGCGGTGGGCGTGCTGCTCGGCCGCCCCGACCCGGTGGAGATCGAGATGCCGCCGTCCCAGCCCGCCGGCTCCTACGACATCGATGCGCTCTCCCGCGAGGCCACCGAGGCCCGCCCCGAGCTGCGCGCCCAGGCCGCGGTGGTGCGCTCCTACGAGAAGCAGAAGAGCGCCGCGCTCTGGCGGATCGCCCCGCAGATCTCCGCCTCGGGCGGCGCGCAGGGGCAGACGGTGCCCTTCCCCACCGGGGACCAGGGCGGCTGGCGCGTCTCCGTGGACCTCACCTGGACTCTCTACGACGGCGGCTACCGGTACGGAAAGGCCGACCAGGCCGACGCCCAGGCCTCCGAGGCCCGCGCCTCCGAGACCGGCGTCCGGCTCCAGATCCTCCAGGAGGTGCAGAACGCCGCCCGCGACGTCGAGGTGGCGCGCCAGCGGCTGGCGCTCGCACGGCAGGAGCGGGACACCGCATCCTCCGCGGCCGCCTCGGCCCGGCGCGGGTTCGGCGAGGGGGTCACCTCCAGCCTCGACGTGCTCTCCGCCAACGACATGCTCTACATGTCCGAGATCGGGGTGGCGCAGGCGAGCGCCCGGCTGGGCGGCTCGATCGCGGCGCTCGACCGGGCGGTGGGACGCTCCCCGTGAGGTTCGCGGGGCTCCGCGTGCGCTCGATCGCCGCCCGGCGTATCCTCCGGCGCGAGCGAGAGAACGACGGAATGCCCAGCCCGCCCCACGGATTCGCCGAGATCCAGCGCCAGGAGGTGAACCGGCTCTTCGGGCGCGTGGTCGGGGTCCGGCTGCTCTTCGTCCCGGTGATGATGACCGTGGCCGTGGCGCTCGCCTGGACCGACCCCCGGCCGTGGCGCACCTGGCTCGTGGGGCTCACGGCCGTCCTCGCCTTCGCCTTCTTCGCCGTGGAGGCGGTGCGGGCCCGCCGGGTGGGCATCGAGCGGCTCTCGCTCCGGCTCAACCTGGCCGTGGCGGCGGTGGGAACGGCCTGCATGGCGCTCGGGACCGGCGGTCTCGGCAGTCCGCTCGTGTTCGTCCTGCCGGTCCTGGCCGTCACCTTCGGCGTCTTCCTCGACCCGCCGGCCATCTTCGTGGCGACGGGGATCCAGGTGGTGGCGGCGGCCGCCTTCGCGGGGCTGGCACTCGCCGGCGGATCGCCGGTGGCGCTGCCGGTCCTGGGCGGGGCCTCCCGGCTGTCGGTGCTCGTGGACTGGGGGGTGCTCACCTTCCTCCTCGTGGGAAGCGCCGGCCTGGGACGGGTCGTCCGCAAGACCTTCGACGGCATGGTGC
This sequence comes from uncultured Anaeromyxobacter sp., assembly GCA_903855945.1. Taxonomy (GTDB): domain Bacteria; phylum Myxococcota; class Myxococcia; order Myxococcales; family Anaeromyxobacteraceae; genus CAIOAK01. The sequence continues at coordinate 8,398 of CAIOAK010000144.1, read as the reverse complement.
GACGCGCACTCTCCGCCCAGGAGGAGTCGCTGCAGGCCTGGCAGGAACGGGAGGCCGAGCTCTCGGCGCTGTCGGCCGAGATCGCCCACGAGCTGAAGAACCCGCTCGCCAGCGTGAAGGGGCTGGCGGCCCTGCTCGCGCCGGGGATGGCCGACCCGCGCTCGGCGGAGCGGCTCTCGGTGCTCCGCCGGGAGGTGGACCGGCTCCAGTCGATCCTGGACGAGTTCCTCAACTTCTCCCGTCCGCTCGTCCCGCTGACGCTCGGCAGCGCCGACATCGGGGCCATCGCCCGCGAGGTGGCGATGCTCCACGAGGGGATGGCGCGGGACCTGGGCGTGGTCGTCGAGGTCCGGGGCTCCGGGCGCGCCCGCTGCGATCCACGGAAAGTGAAGCAGGTGCTCATCAACCTGGTGCAGAACGCGCTCGACGTGAGCCCGCCCGGACAGATCGTGGCCATCGAGGTGCAGGACGGCGCGGAGACGGCGCGTCTCTCGGTCCTCGACCGGGGGCCGGGGCTCGACCCGGCGGTGGAGGCGCGGGTCTTCGAGCCCGGCGTCACCACCAAGGCGGGCGGGTCGGGGCTGGGGCTCACCGTGTCCCGGGCCATCGCGCGCCAGCACGGGGGCGAGCTGCGCCTCGCCCCGCGCGACGGGGGCGGACTGCGGGCCGAGCTCACCCTCCCCTCCGGCGCGGTGGAGGCTGCCGCGTGAGCGAGCGTGCCGCCGCCGAGCCCCGCCCGCGGGCGCTGGTCGTAGACGACGACGCCGGCGTCAGGTACACTCTCCGTGAAATCCTGGAATCGGAGGGGCTGGACGTCACCGAGGCCGCCGACGGGATGCAGGCGCTGGAGCGTCTCGCCGAGGCCGCCCCCGACCTCGTGCTCACCGACCTGCGCATGCCCCGCATGGACGGGATGGAGCTCCTGCGCCGCATCGGCACCGGTCCCGGCGCCCCCCGGGTGGTGATGGTGACCGCCCACGGCTCGGAGCGGCAGGCGGTCGAGGCCATCAAGGCCGGCGCCTGGGACTACTTCCGCAAGCCCTTCGAGCCGGAGGAGCTGCTCGCGGTGGTCCGTCGCGCCACCGAGGCGGCGCGGCTGCGCGCCCAGAACGAGCGGCTCACCGGCGAGCTCGCCCTCTCCCGGACGATGATCTTCGACTCGCCGGCCATGAGCCGGCTGGCGGCGCTGGTGGCCCGGGTGGGGCCGCGGGACGTGGCGGTGCTGCTCACCGGGGAGAGCGGCACGGGCAAGGAGCGGGTCGCCGAGGCGCTCGTGCAGGCCTCCCGCCGCGCCGCACGCCCGTTCGTCCGCTTCAACTGCGCCTCGCTGGTGGCCGACCTGGCCGAGGCCGAGCTCTTCGGACACGTGCGCGGCGCCTTCACCGGCGCGGTGCGGACCCGCGTGGGGCTCTTCGGCGAGGCCGACGGGGGCACGATCCTGCTCGACGAGGTGGGGGAGCTGCCGCTCGCCCTGCAGGCGAAGCTCCTCCGGGTGCTCCAGGAGGGGGAGATCCGCCCGGTCGGCGAGGAGCGTTCCCGCAACGTGGACGTCCGGGTCATCGCCGCCACGAACCGCGACCTCGCCGAGCGGGTCTCGCGGGGCGCCTTCCGGGAGGATCTCTACTGGCGGCTCAACGTGGTGCACCTGCACGTGCCGGCGCTGCGCGAGCACCCCGAGGACATCCCGCTCCTGGCCCGACACTTCCTGGCCCGCTTCTCCGAGCGCTTCGGCACCGGGCCCTTGCGGGCCGGCGACGAGGTCTTCGGCCGTCTGGTCGCCTGGCACTGGCCCGGCAACGTGCGGGAGCTCGAGCACTCCATCGAGAAGCTCGTGGCGCTCTCCCACGACGGCACCCTCGATCCGGCGCTGCTCCCGCCCGGCACGGACGGCGGGACGGGGGAGCGCGGCGAGGTGCTGGCCATGACGCTCAAGGGGCGCGTGGACGCCTTCGAGCGAGGGCTGGTGGTGGAAGCGCTGCGGGCCTCGGCCGGGAACCGAACCGAGGCCGCGCGCAAGCTGGGCATCTCGCGCGTCACCCTCCACGACAAGCTCCACAAGCACGGGCTGGCCCGTGGAGGGGACGAGCAGTAACGGGCTACTTCTTGGCGGGCTTGTCGGCCTTCACCTCGACCGACTTCGCGGTGATCACGTACTCCACGGTCACCTTGCTGCCCTTCTTCAGATCGCCGGTCACCTTCGTGTCGGCGGTGCGGGTCATCTCGAACTTCTCTCCCTTGTTCTTCCCGCCGGTCGCCTTGACGACGACGGTGGTCGGGGTGACGGAGTCCACCTCTCCGGTCACCTGGTAGGCGAGCGCGGTGGTGGCGAAGGTCACGGCGGCGAGTGCGGCGAGGAATCGGGTCTTCATGAGGGGGGTCCTTTCCCGGGTTGGGGTCCGGCGCGGGAGCCTAGCCGATGAGGCGACGAAGGGGGAGCCTCCCCTCCCCGATCGGAGTTATCCTTTCCGTCGATGGCCAACGCCCGATTCCAGGTTCCCCAGCCGAAGAACGAGCCCAACCTCCACTACGCCCCGGGCAGCCCGGAGAAGGTGGCGCTCCAGGCCCGGCTCGCCGGGATGGCCGCCTCCGAGGTGGAGATCCCGGTCGTCATCGGGGGCAAGGCCATCCGCACCGGGCGCGTGGGCGAGGTGCGCATGCCCCACCGGCACGGCCACGTGCTCGCCCGCTTCCACCAGGCCGGCCCCGCGGAGGTGGCGCTCGCCGCCCAGGCCGCCCGGGAGGCCCGACGGGAGTGGGGCTCCTGGGACTGGACCGACCGTGCCGCGGTCTTCCTCAAGGCCGCCGAGATGCTCGCCGGACCGTGGCGGCAGGTGCTGAACGGCGCCACCGTGCTCGGGCAGTCGAAGACCGTCTTCCAGGCCGAGATCGACAGCGCCTGCGAGGTGATCGACTTCTGGCGCTGGAACGCCGCCTTCGCCGAGGAGATCTACGGCCAGCAGCCGGTCTCCTCCCCGGGGGTCTGGAACCGGCTCGAGCACCGGCCGCTCGAGGGGTTCGTCTTCGCCGTCACCCCGTTCAACTTCACGGCCATCGGCGCCAACCTGCCCACCGCCCCGGCCCTCATGGGGAACACCGTCCTCTGGAAGCCTGCCTCCACCGCGGTTCTCTCCAACTGGTGGACGCTGCGCCTCCTCGAGGAGGCCGGGCTGCCGCCCGGCGTGCTGAACTTCCTGCCCGGACCGGGGGGCACGGTGGGCGACCCCGTGCTCGCACATCCTGACTTCGCGGGCATCCACTTCACCGGATCGACCGGGGTCTTCCAGGGGATGTGGCGCACCATCGCCGCGAACCTCCCCCGCTACCGATCGTACCCGCGCATCGTCGGGGAGACGGGCGGCAAGGACTTCGTCTTCGCCCATCCGTCGGCCGACGTGGATGCGCTGGTGGTGGCCCTCGTTCGCGGCGCCTTCGAGTACCAGGGGCAGAAGTGTTCGGCGGCCTCCCGCGCCTACGTGCCGCGCAGCCTCTGGCCCCGGGTGAAGGAGCGGCTCGTCGCCGAGGTGGAGGCGCTCCGCATGGGCGACCCCGCCGACTTCCGCACCTCCCTGGGCGCGGTCATCGACCGGAAGGCCTTCGAGAGCATCACCGGCCACGTCGAGCTCGCCCGCAACTCGCCCCGGGCCCGCATCCTGGTGGGAGGCGGATCCGACGCGTCGGAGGGCTGGTTCATCCAGCCCACCGTGGTCGAGACCGAGGACCCCCGGTTCCGGCTCATGGAGGAGGAGATCTTCGGGCCGGTGCTCACCCTCTTCGTCTACGAGGACGCCCGGCTCGACGAGACCCTCGCCCTCTGCGACCAGACCTCCCCCTACGCGCTCACCGGTGCGATCTTCGCGCAGGACCGGGGCGCCCTCGTCCGGATGGCGAAGGCGCTCGAGAACGCGGCCGGCAACTTCTACGTGAACGACAAGCCCACCGGGGCGGTGGTGGGGCAGCAGCCCTTCGGCGGCGCCCGGGCCAGCGGGACCAACGACAAGGCCGGCGCGCTCTCCAACCTGATGCGCTGGGTGTCGCAGCGCTCCATCAAGGAGACCTTCGTCCCGCCGGTCCGGGTTCCCTACCCGCACCAGGAGGAGCCCTGACGTGACCGCGCGGAAGGCACCCCGGAGCATCCACGTCGCGAGCATCTCCCTGCTCCTCGCCGCCTCCGTGCAGGCGGGCGTGGCGTTCCTGGTCTCCTCGACGAACGGCGTCGGCTTCGCCCAGTGGATCTTCGCGGTGGTGGTGATGGGCGTGCTCGTCTGGGGCATCGCCCGGGGCTACCGGCTCGCCTGGCTCTGGGGGCGCTGGCTCACCCTCTTCCTCGCCGCGACGGTCCTCGCCGGGCTCGGGCTGGGGTTCTGGAAGGGGGAGCTCCCCTGGCGGCTCGCGGCGGTGATGCTCGCCGGGCTCGTCCTGCCGCTCGTCACGACCTCGATCGCCCTGGGACGGCGCTCGGCGTTCGAGTGGTTCGCGCTCCGGTGCCCGGGGTGCGGGAAGGTGACCGGCCGCGGGAACGACTTCCTCTTCCGCGAGGCCCGCTGCGGCAAGTGCGGGGACGTCTTCTAGTTCTACGTTTCGAAGGGGACCCGGAACCGGACGGTGGTTCCCAGGCCGGCCCGGCTCTCCACCTGGATGCCGCCGCCGTGCGCCTCCACGATGCGCTTCGCGAGCACGAGCCCCAGCCCCACCCCCCCGGTGCCCCGCGCCCGGCTCCGATCGCTCCGGAAGAAGGGGGTGAAGAGGCGCGGCAGGTCCTGCGGATCGACGCCGATGCCCTCGTCCCGCACCGAGACCCGGAGGAAGCCGTCGGAGGCCTCCGCCTCGAGCAGCACCGGGGCCGGGGCCTCGGAGTACTTCCGGGCGTTGTCGAGGAGGTTGTCGATGGCGCGCCGGAGGAGGGCCGGGTCGGCGATGAGCTGCGGAAGGTCTGGCCCCAGCACCACGCGGAGCTCCCGCTCCGGATGGGCCAGCCGGAAGCGTGCGGCCGCCGCCTCCAGGATCTCCGACGAGGGGACCTGCTGGAGCCGGAGCGGAACCTCGCCCCGCCCGCCGGCGCGGTCGAGCCGGGCCGCGGTGAGGATGTCGGTGAGCAGCTCGTCGAGCTCCTCGAGGTCGATGCGGATCTCCCCCACGTAGCGCCGGGCGCTCTCCACGTCCCCCTCGGCGGCCAGGTCGAGGGCCACGCGGATGCGGGAGAGGGGCGTGCGGAGCTCGTGGGAGACGTCGGCGAGGAGCTGCCGCTCGGAGCGGACGAGCCCCTCCAGCCGGGCCGCCATGTCGTCGAAGGCCGCGGAGAGCTCTCCCACCTCGTCGGAGCGGCGGAGGCCGGAGCGGGCCGAGAGATCTCCCTGGCCGAGCTCCCGCACCGTCGCGGTGAGCTTCTCCATGGGGCTGGCCAGCGCGCGCGCCAGCGGGAAGGCGGCGAGCGCCAGGACGAGCAGCCATGCGGAGATGAAGGCCGCGGCCCGCTCCACCGGGAACGAGCGGCGCGGCGCGGCGACCACGAGGTAGCCGGGCGGGCTCCCGGGAACGCGGGCCGCCCAGACGGTCCTGTCGTCGTCGGTGATGCGGCGGACCCCGTCCGAGATCCGGGACCGCTCGACCTCGGAGATCGCAGGGACGTCGCCGACGCTCGCGACCAGGCGGCCGTCGTCGAGCCGGTAGGCCATGTCCACGTGGAAGGCATCGGCCATCTGGCGGAGCTCGGCGTCGATCCGCTCGGGGGAGGAGCGGTGGTCGGCGATGTGCTCGGCCGCATAGCGGGTGAGCGGCTCGGTCCCGCGGACGGAGGGCGTCCTCCCGACGAGGGAGCCGACGACCACGTTGGCGACCCCGACGAGCGCGAGCAGCCCCAGCCCGGCCAGGTAGAGGCGCCAGAAGAGGCGCGGCTGCCGGACGCGCCAGCGGCTCATCCGGGGTCCGCCGCCAGCAGGTAGCCCGCCCCGCGCACGGTCTTGAGCAGGCGCGGGCCGCGGGAGTCGTCGCCCAGCTTCTGGCGGAGCCGGGAGACGTGGACGTCGATCGAGCGGTCGAAGGCCTCCTCGGCGTTCCCGCCCGCGAGCTCGATGAGCTGCTCACGGGAGAGCACCCGGCCGGCCCGTGAGGCGAGCGCGTAGAGGAGCGAGAACTCGTAGCCGGTGAGGGAGAGCTCCTGCCCGTCGGCGGTGGCACGCCGGGTACCCGGATCGAGAACGAGCTTCCCCACCCGGATCACCTTCACCGCCGGACCCGCCTGGCCGCGGGCGCGCCGGACCACCGATCGGATGCGGGCCAGGAGCTCCCGGGGGGAGTAGGGCTTCGCCACGTAGTCGTCCGCGCCCAGCTCGAGCCCGGCCACCCGGTCGGCCTCCTCCCCGCGGGCCGTCAGGATGACGATGGGCACGTCGGATCGGGCGCGCAGCTCCCGGCAGACGTCGAGGCCGCTCTTCTCCGGGAGCATCAGGTCGAGGAGCACGACGTCGTAGGGGCGCCGGAGCGCCTCCTGCAGGCCGGCCTTCCCGTCCGCAGCCCGGGTCACCACCACGCCGTGGCCGCCCAGGTAGTCGGCCGTCAGCGCGGCGAGGCGCGAATCGTCCTCCACGAGGAGCGCGGTGAGGACCGGATCGGTGGACACCCGCCCATCATAGTCACGCAAGCCCTTGCCTCCGCGGGGATCCTGGGTGAAGAAGTGTGAATCGCATGAGCCTCGTCTCCGCCCGGGATCTGTCCCTCGCCTTCGGCGCCGACGCGCTCTTCGAGGGAGCGTCGTTCTCCATCGGCCCGCACGACCGGATCGGTCTGGTGGGGCCGAACGGGACGGGCAAGTCCACGCTTCTCCGCATCCTCGCCGGCGAGCGGGCCCCGGACACCGGGACGCTCGTCTTCCGACGCGGGGCGCGGGTGGGCTACCTCCCGCAGGACGTGTCGTCCCTGCCCGAAGGAACCATCGTCGAGGCGGTCCTCTCCTCCGTCCCCGGGCGCGACGCGCTCGCCGGACGGCTCTCCTCCACCGAGTCGGCGCTCGAGGAGGCCACCTCCGACGAGGAGCGGATGGAGTTCTCCGAGGCGCTCGCGGAACTGCACGACGAGCTCGCCCACTTCGAGGAGCGCTTCGGCCGCCATCGCGCCGAGCGGATCCTGGGCGGGCTCGGCTTCGCCACCGACCGGCTCGACCAGCCCACCCGCACGCTCTCCGGCGGCTGGCGGATGCGGGCGGCTCTGGCGGGGCTGCTCCTCCAGGACCCCGACCTGCTGCTCCTCGACGAGCCCACCAACCACCTCGACGTCCCCACGCTGGCCTGGTTCGAGGACTTCCTGCGGGGAACCCGCAAGGCGATGATGCTCGTCTCCCACGACCGGCTCTTCCTGAACCGGCAGATCGACCGGGTCCTCTCGCTCGAGCCGGAGGGGGTGCGGAGCTGGGCCGGCGACTACGACGACTACCGCCGGCTGCGCGCCGAGGAGGAGGAGCAGCTCGAGTCCCGGGCCGCCCGCATCGAGGCCCGGCGCGCCCAGCTGGAACGCTTCATCGAGCGCTTCGGCGCCAAGAACACCAAGGCCGCGCAGGCCAAGAGCAAGCAGAAGCTGCTCGACCGGATGGAGACGGTGGAGCTGATCGAGGAACGGAACACGGCCCTCTTCCGCTTCCCCGACGCCCCCCGCTCCGGCCGGGAGGTGCTCCGCCTGGAGGGGCTCTCCCGATCCTACGGCCCGGTCACCGTCTACCGGAACCTGACCGGCCAGGTGCTGCGCGGGGAGCGGATCGCCGTCATCGGCCCGAACGGCGCAGGCAAGAGCACGCTGCTCAAGCTCGTCGCGGGCGAGTTGCGACCCGACTCCGGGACGGTGAAGCTCGGCCACGGCGTGGTGGCGGGGTACTACGCCCAGCACCACTTCGAGCGGGACGAGCACGCCTCCCCGGACGGCCCCACCCGCACCTTCGGCACGCTCGATCCGGACCGCACGGTGCTCCGGACCCTCTGGGACGTGGTGCCGGAGCAGGGCGAGACCTGGGTGCGAAGCGTGGCCGGCTCGTTCCTCTTCTCGGGCGACGCGGTGGACAAGCGGGTCGGCGTCCTCTCCGGCGGCGAGCGTTCGCGGGTGGCGCTCGCGAAGCTCCTGCTCCGCCCCACCAACTTCCTGCTCCTCGACGAGCCCACCAACCACCTCGACATCGAGTCGTCGGAGGCCCTCATCGAGGCGCTGGCCGGCTACGGGGGCACGCTCCTCTTCGTCTCCCACAACCGGAGCTTCGTGAACCGGCTCGCCACCGCGGTCTGGGAGGTGAAGGACGGCGGGATCGTCCCCTTCCCCGGCAACCTCGACGAATGGCTCTACCACCAGCGGCTGGTGGGCGAGGCCGACCTGCCCTCCGGCGACGGCGGGGGCGAGCGGGACGGCGTTCCGCGGGGCGGGG
>CAIOAK010000143.1 GCA_903855945.1 uncultured Anaeromyxobacter sp. | reverse complement strand
CCTTGACGTCGTCCGGCACGTGGGTGACGGCCTCCCCGATGACGACCAGGGCGAAGCACACGGCTTCCACCGTCTTCTCGTCGCGCGCGAAGCGTGCTTCCTGAAGGCCCGCCGTGTACCGGTGGATCCGCTCCACTGCGGCCAGGATGTCGGTGATGCGAAGGCGCCAGTCCCTAGGCGGCACGGACCGCCTCGGAAAGGATGCGCTGGCGCAACTCCGGTCGAAGGCCGCCTTGCGTGACCAGGTCGACCTTGCAGCCCAGGAATGCCTCTAGGCGATCCTGGACCTCGAAGAGGTGGAAGTAGCCGACCGGCGGGTCGAAGTCGACGAGCAGGTCGACGTCGCTTCCCGGGGCCGCCTGGTCGCGCGCCACGGAGCCGAACAGCGACAGGCTCCGGACTCCGAGTTCGCGGAGTTCCCCTGCGTGCTGGGCGATGATCTGGAGAACGTCGGCACGCCGCATGCGGGTCATCATAGGCCTCAGCCGTGTGACGGGCAAAGCTCGTAACACCGCGAAACTCGTGCCCTGGCCCCGCCACCCTTCACCTGGCGTGCACAGCGACGAACGGGGTGCCAGCCGGCCGACCCCTCCCCCACGACCACCATGCGGGGAAAATGAGATTCAAGCGGAGCCTCGCCGTGCGCGAGGAGGGGCCCGGGTTCGACGGCCCGAGGTCCCGGAAGAAGGGACGCTGATGCTGGGCGAGGTCACCGAGTCGCGCCGCTTCGGCTTGGTCACGATGTGGGTCTCGGCGACCGACGTCCGCCGGGCCCTGGGCTGCTCGCGGGCACTCGCCTACGAGCATCTCCGCCGGGCGGCGCGTCGGCCACCGGGGGAGCGGGGTCTGGTACGGGTGGTTCTACGAGGACGGCCGGCGGGTGGTCCGGACCACCCGCTGCCGCGACCGCGCGGCGGCCGAGCGGGTGGCCTTCATCGTCTCCACGTCCGCCTGCTGGCGGGAGTCGGAACTGGCCCGACGCGAGGATGTCGGCGAGGGGCTCGCGACGGTGCTGCTCCGCGGCACGAAGCGGAAGACGCGCTTCCGGACGGTCCCCATCGTCAGCCCCGGACAGCGCTCGCTCCTCGAGTACGCCGTCGAGCATGCGCAGGGGACCGGCGGCGTGGTCTTCCGCGTCTGGCGCAACGCGCGGCGCGACCTCCTCGAGGCACAAGGACACGCGGATGCTGGAGCGGGTCTACGGGCGCCAGACCCCCGAGCAGCTGGCGGCCGCCATGGCGCGCGCGATGGGCTTGACGCAGCGCGTCTGTAGCGCATTTGTATCAGCGCCCACGGAAACGGCGGATCCGGTGGACGCAGTGGACGACGACGCGTCGAACGCAGCTCGCTCGGCCGCGTCCGAAAAGGCAAATGCCCCCCAGGATTTGCATCCTGGGGGGCCGGTGTCGGCGCGTGTTGTCGGAGTGCCTGGACCCGGAATCGAACCAGGGACACGGGGATTTTCAGTCCCGCACCGTGGGTCCCGCGTGACCGTACCCCCAGTCGTTCCGCTGCGCTGAAACGGTGTGCGGGCAGCCTGGAGCGTCTGGCGATGGGAATAGGGTGGGAATG
>CAIOAK010000142.1 GCA_903855945.1 uncultured Anaeromyxobacter sp. | reverse complement strand
GGAGCGGAGGGCGGGAAAGCGCTCCGGGCGGTCGTCGCCGGGGAGAGGCCCGAGGGGGGCGGGATCCTCGACGGGGCCGCGCTCTTCGCGGTCGAGCTTGGCCTCGCCGAGCTGCTGGCGAGCTGGGGGATCACCCCGTCGGTCCGGACGGGAAGCGGTCCCGGCGCGCTCGTCGCACGGTCCCTCGCCGGCGAGCTCCCTCTCGCCGAGGCCCTCGCCCGGGCGGCGGGGAGCGGCGAGCCCGCGCCGGCAGGGCCCGCACCGGCCGCTCTCGACGGGTGCGCCGCGATCGTGGAGGTGGGACCGGAGGTTGACGTCGACGTCCGGCGCGAGGAGAGGGGGACGGGCGCGGTCCCTCGCCTCCGGACGCTGGCGACGGCCGACCGGGAGGGGAAGACGCTCCTCGAGAGCGTCGCTCGGCTCTGGCTCCTCGGCGTCGACGTGGACCGGGGAGCGGTCGAGGCGCGGGGACGGAAGGTCGCCCTCCCGACGACCCCGCTCCGGCGCGAGCGCCACTGGCTCGAAGGGGTTGGCGAGGAGCAAGCGAGGACGCCGGCCGGCGCGGACTCAGCCGCCGGTCCCGAGGCCGGGGTCTACGAGATCTCCTGGGAGCCGTCCGACAGGGTGGAAAGCGGGAAGGCGCGCGCCGAAGGGAACTGGCTCGTCGTCCGCGGGGGGAGCGGTGAACCCGCGCCGGAGGTGGACACGCTCCTGCGGCTCCTCGCTGCCTCGGGGGTCTCCCTCGCCGAGGGGCCGGGGGCGGCCGGAGCGGTCGGGAGAGCGGGGACGGCGGGGACCCTCTATCTCGGGGGCCTCGCGGCCGCGGGGCCCGTCGACGCTGAGCGGCTCTGCGAGGAGCTGCGCGAGGCGGCCGGGATCGCCGGAGCGGAGGGGGGGCGCCTCGTCGTCGTGACCCGCTCGTCCGAGGCCGTGGAGGCGACCCTCGCGCCGTCCGCGGTGGCGCAGGGCGCGCTGCGGGGGCTGGCGAGGGTCCTCGGGCTCTCGCGGGAAGGGCCCGCGGTGACGCTCGTCGACGGCGACGGTCCGGCGTCGTCCTGGGGACCCCTTCTCGCCACGGAGCTCCTCCAGCCCGACGACGAGGACGAGGTCTGCCTCCGCGGCGGCCGGCGGCTGGTGCGGCGCCTGATCGCCGCTCCGTGCCAGGGGCGCGCCGGTGTTCCCGTCCGCGGGGACCGGAGCTACCTCGTCACCGGGGGGACCGGGGGCCTCGGTCTCGAGCTGTCGCGCTGGCTGGTGGCACGTGGAGCGCGCCACCTCGTCCTCGTCGGCCGCCGGGCTCCGTCTGCGGAGGCGGAGGGGACCGCCGCCCGGCTCCGTCTCCTCGGGGCGCGGGTCGACTTCGTCGCCGCCGACGTCGCGGACCGGCAGGAGATGGCGGGGCTCCTCGGGCGGATCCAGGCGGGGGGAGTTCCCCTCGCGGGAGTTTTCCACGCCGCCGGGACACGCGATGCCGGCCTCAGCGAGTCCCTTCGGGGGAAGGTCCACGGGGCGTGGCTGCTCCACGAGCTGACGCGCGAGCTTTGCCGCGATCGTCCGCTCGACCTCTTCGTCCTCTTCTCCTCGGCGGCGGCGGTCTGGGGGGACCGGGACCTGCCCGCCTACGCCGCCGCGAACGAGGCCCTCGCCGCGATCGCCCTCCTCCGGCGCGGGGAGGGGCTCGTCGCCACGGCGATCGACTGGGGGCCCTTCGACGTGCGC
>CAIOAK010000141.1 GCA_903855945.1 uncultured Anaeromyxobacter sp. | reverse complement strand
GGGAAGGCGGCGCGGCGGGCGGCGCGGTGGAGGCGGCGACCGGCGGAGGCGGTGCGGCCGGATCCAGCGGCGGCGCGGGCTCGGCGCCAGCCTCGGCGGGTGGAGCATCGGCGAACGCGGCGGCCTCTCCGCCCTCCTCGGCGGCGAGGGGCGGCTCCTCGAAAAACTCTGGTTCGTCCTCGGCGGGCGGCTCGTAGGCCGGCTCGACGGGAGCGGCGGCCACCGGGGCCGGCTCCACGTGTGCGCGCTTGCGCACCACGAAACCGGGGCCGGACGGGCGGGGGGCCGGGGCCTTGGGCTTCTTCTCGGCGACGATGCGCTCGTACGCCGACTGGCACTGGTCCTCCTCCAGAGACGAGGAGTGGCTCTTCACGTCATATCCGAGGGCGTGGAGCTTCTCGACGAGCCCCTGGTTCGAGAGCTCGATCCCCGCCTCCTTGAGCTGCTTTGCCAGCTCGTGCACGCGCTTCTTCGACATTGAACCTCTCTCCTAGACCCTGCCGCCGTTGCCCGTCAACTTCTCCCGGAGCCCCGATTCATCGACCGAAACGGCCTTCCGGAAGGCCCTCTCGAAGCCCTTTCGCTTCACCGCGCGCGACAGGCACGGGCCCGCCGCATGCAGCCATGCACCGCGTCCGCCGCGGCGCTCCCGATCCACCACCACCCCGGCTCCCTCGAGCCGCAGGCGCACGAGGGTCGTCGCGGGCAGTTTCTCCCCGCATCCGACACACATGCGCTCCGGGGTGGCCATGGCTAGACCGGGGACCCCGAGCGGCTTCGCTCCGAGTCGAGCTCGTCGCGGAGGCGCTTCTCCTCCTCGAGGTAGATCCCGACGGCGTGCTTGATCTGGCGCGCCTTCTTGATGCCCAGATCGGTGGAGTCGCCGAGCTTGTTGACGTCGAGCTCGGCGTGGATGGCCTCGACCGTCCCGTAGCCGGCGCCCTTCAACTGCTCGATGGTCTTCTCCCCGACCCCGCGCACGCGCGCCATCCGCTCCTCCTGCGAGAGGGTCCCGGGGTGGCGGCGGGCCTCGGCGATGCGGGCCGCCTCGCGCTCCTGCTCCAGCCGGATCTCCTCCTCGGCGTCCGTGATCGCCTGTTCCCGGGCCATCTTCTGCAGGGCCGGGATCATGTCGAGGGCGAAGCCGGGGAACTGGGTGAGCATCTCGGACGAGGCGTTGGCCACGTCCTGCGCCTTGCGGAACCCGTGGGCGTAGAGCATCTCCTGCGTCGCCTCGGGGATGTCGATGGCCGTGAAGCTGCGGGTCGCGAACTCGCGCATCTCCTTCACGCGCGACTCGCTGTTGATGTCGAGCTTCCAGCCGGTGAGCTGGGAAGCGAGCCGCACGTTCTGGCCGCGCCGCCCGATGGCCAGCGAGAGCTGGTCGTCGGGGACGATGATCTCCATGGCCCGGTTCTGGTCGTCGAGCAGCACCCGCGAGACCTCGGCCGGCGCCAGCGCGTTGCAGACGAAGCGGGCCGGGTCCTCGTGCCAGGGCACGATGTCGATCTTCTCGCCGCGCAGCTCCTGGACGACGGCCTGCACGCGGCTGCCCTTCATGCCCACGCAGGCTCCCACGGGGTCGACGTCACTGTCCCGCGAGGCGACCGCGATCTTGGCGCGGCCGCCCGGCTCGCGGGCGGCGGCCTCGATGACCACCACGCCCTCGGCGATCTCCGGGACCTCCATCTCGAAGAGCTTGCGGAGCAGCTCCACCGAGGCGCGGGAGAGGATGATCTGGGGGCCGCGGGACTCGCGCAGCACGTCGAAGACGTAGGCCTGGATGCGGTCTCCGGCGCGGTAGCTCTCGCGGGGGACCTGCTCGCGCACCGGGAGCACCGCCTCGGCGCGCCCCAGGTCCACGATCACGTTGCCGCGCTCGAAGCGCCGGACGATGCCGGTGATGACCTCGCCCTTGCGGTCCTTGTATTCGTTGAAGATGTTCTCGCGCTCGGCGTTGCGGGTGCCCTGGATCATCACCTGCTTGGCGGTCTGCGCGGCGATGCGGCCGAAGCTGCGCCGGAAGGTCTTCAGCTTGAGGAGGTCGCCCCACTGCTCGTCCTGGGCGCGGGCCAGCGTCTCGTCGTCGGGGCTGTAGTAGATGGGGAAGTCGAGCTCGTCGCCCGGCTCCACCTCGATGCCCTTCTCGTGGGCAAAGGTCACCGGGATCATGTTCACCGGGTCGGGGAGCGGATTCTCCTCGGAGGGATCGGCGACGATGGTGAGGACCTGGAAGACGTCGACCTTGCCGCGATCCTCGTCGAAGTTGGCCTTCAGCGCCCGCTCCATTCCGAAGTGCTTCTTGGCGGCGGTGGCGAGGGCCTCTTCCAGGATGGCGACGAGCGTCCCCCGGTCGATGCCCTTGTCCTTCGCGACCTGGTCCAGGATGAGGCTGAGATTGACGTTGGGCTGCATGGCTAGACCTTCCTCCTCAGATCAGCGTCGAAGTCGTACTCGAGGTGGGCCTTTGCCATCCGGTCCACCGGGATGCGGTGGACGGCACCGTCCACCTCTATCTCCACCGCACCGTCCGCGAAATCGCGGAGGGTGCCGGTCCACTGCTTGCGCGGCGCCTGCCCGGGCGCGCTCACGATCGGGCCGAAGGCCCGGACCTTGGCGCGCTGGCCGGCGAACTTCCGGAAATCCTGGGGCTTGCGGAGCGGCCGCTCGATGCCCGGTGAGCTGACCTCCAGGCTGTAGGCCGGCTCGATGAAGTCCTCGACATCGAGCAGGGTTTCCACGAGCCGTGACGCAGCCTGGCAATCGTCGATGCCGATCCCACCGTCCTTGTCGACGAAGAGCCGGAGCACCCAGTCCCCGCCCTCCCGCTGCCACTCCACCTCGACCAGATCGAAGCCGTCGCGCGCGAGCACGGGCTCGAGAAGCTGTCGCGCCCGTTCGGCGACGGATTCCTGTGCGATTCCGGTCATGTGTCTAAAATAGAAAAAGTGGGCGCTACGGCGGCCCACTTTCGAGTCCCGGCTACCCGGGGGCGAAAATGTGGGCTGTTCGTAACCTAGGGGGGCTCCGGAGTCAAGGACGGGCCGGGGGCGGCGCGGAGGGTGCGCGCGGGGAGCAGGAGGCCGGAGCGCGAGAGGAAAATCCCGGCGATTCCTGAGGTTGCGGGGTGGGTGAGGAGCGGAAGGGCGAGATGGCCGGTCCGGGCAGTCGCACGTCCAGCCCAACGCCACCAGTGATGGATCTCTTCGCACCGGTCGTACGCGAGGATTGCGCCGTCTACTCCGCAGCCGGCGCTGTCAAACCCAGCAACCACTCGCGATTCCCCGCGGGCCCCTCGATCGGCGACTCGGCGTGCCCGATCACCTCGAACCCCAGCGCCCGTGCCGCCGCCACCACACCCTCCAGCGCCGCGATCCGCTTCGCGTCCTCCCGCACCACCCCGCCCTTCCCCACCTCCCCCTTCCCCACCTCGAACTGCGGCTTCACGAGCAGCACGGCCCGGCCGCCGGCCCGCAGGAGCGCCTTCACCGCAGGCAACACGAGCTTGAGCGAGATGAACGAAAGATCCCCCACCACGAGGTCCACCTCCTCGCCGAGCGCCCCCGCCCCGAGCAGCCGGGCGTTCACCCGCTCGTGCACCACCACGCGCGGGTCCCCCCGCAGCCGGGGGTGGAGCTGCCCGTAGCCCACGTCCACCGCGTGGACCCGGACGGCACCCCGCTGGAGCAGCAGGTCGGTGAATCCGCCGGTGGAGGCCCCCAGGTCGGCGCAGGTGAGCCCGGCCGGATCGAGCGGCAGGACGTCCAGCGCCTTCTCCAGCTTGAGGGCCCCGCGCGACACGTATCGCCGAGGCGCCGCCCCCTCTTTCACTCTCAGTGAAATCTCCGGATCGAGGAGCTGCCCGGGCTTCTCCACCCGGGACTCCCCCGAGGCGACGTCGCCGGCGACCACCGCCCCGGCCATGATGAGCGCCTGGGCCTGCGTGCGCGACGCCGCGAGCCCCCGCTCGACGAGCAGCAGGTCGGCGCGCTGTCGGCGGACGGCCACCCCTACCCGGCGCTCCGCCCCGGCGCCCGGTGCTCCGTCACGAGCTCACGACCCGCCCGGGCGATGCCGGCGGCGTCGATCCCCAGCTCGCCCCGCTGCTTGCCCGCGTCCCCGTGGGTGATGAAGGCGTCGGGGATGCCGAGACGCCGCACCGCGATGCCCTTCTCCAGCAGGCCGGCCCGCTCGAAGGCCTCCAGGCACGCCGAGCCGAACCCGCCGGCCAGCGCGTTCTCCTCCACCGTGACCACCCGCCCCGCCTGGGCGGCCAGCCCGCAGATCGTCTCCTCGTCGAGCGGCTTCACGAAACGTGCATCCACCACGACCGCCTCGATGCCCTGCCCGGCCAGCTGCTCCGCAGCCGCCAGGGCCGCGTAGGCGGACGTGCCCGCCGCGGCGATGAGCAGGTCGGGCTTCCCGGGCGGCCGGCGCAGCACGCGCGCCTTCCCGAGGGCAGCCGGCTCGGGCGTGGGCTCGATGGCGAACCCGACCGCGGAACCCCGGGGGAAGCGGAAGGCCACCGGCCCCTCGTGCGAGAGCGCCGTCGCCAGCGCCACCCGGAGCTCGTTCTCGTCGGAGGGCGCCATCACCACCAGATTCGGCACCGCGCGCAGGTAGGAGAGATCGAAGGCGCCCTGGTGGGTCTTGCCGTCTGCCCCGACCAGCCCCCCGCGGTCGAGCGCGAAGGTCACGGGGAGGCGCTGCAGCGCCACGTCGTGGATGATCTGGTCGTAGGCCCGCTGGAGGAAGGTCGAGTAGATGGCCACCACCGGCCGCATCCCCTGGCAGGCCAGGCCGGCGGCGAAGGTGACGGCGTGCTGCTCGGCGATGCCCACGTCGTAGGTGCGGTCCGGGAAGCGCTGCTTGCACTTCACGAGCCCGGTGCCCTCCAGCATGGCGGCGGTGATGGCGACGACCCGGGGGTCGCGCTCCATCTGCTCGCAGAGGGCCTCGGCGAAGAGGTCGGTGTAGGCCTTGGGGGCGGCCTTCTTCGGCACCGGCTTGCCGGTGGCGACGTCGAAGAAGGAGAGGCCGTGCCCGCGCGTGGCCTTGTCCGACTCGGCGGGGTGGTAGCCCTTCCCCTTCTGGGTGATGGCATGGACCAGCACCGGCCCGTCGATCTCGCGCAGCTTGGCGAAGCTGTACACGAGCTCCGCCACGTCGTGCCCGTCCACCGGCCCCACGTACTGGAAGCCCATCCCCTCGAAGAGGATGCCCGGCGTGATGAGCGCCTTGGTGGCGTCGATGCCGTGGCGGACGGCCTGGATGGCCTGCTCCCCCTTCGGCATGTGGCGCAGGAAGTCCTTCACCGAGCGGCGCCAGCGGTTGTAGGTTCGCGAGGCGAACTTCTTCGAGAACCACTCCGAGAGCGCGCCCACGTTGGGCGAGATCGACATCTCGTTGTCGTTCAGGACCACGAGGAAATTGCGCTGCAGGTAGCCGGCCTGGTTGAGCCCCTCGAAGGCCGCGCCGCCCGTGAGCGCACCGTCCCCCACCACCGCCACCACGCGCCCCGGCTGCGCCATGTGGCGCATCCCCTCCACCATGCCCACGCCCGCGGAGACCGCGGTGGAGGCGTGCCCCACGCCGAACGCGTCGTGCTCCGATTCCTCCCGCTCGGGGAAGCCGGCGAGCCCCCCCTCGGTGCGGATGGTGCGGAAGCGGTCGCGCCGGCCGGTGACGAGCTTGTGGGCGTAGGCCTGGTGCCCCACGTCCCAGATGATCCGATCGGTCGGGGAGTCGAAGACGTAGTGGAGCGCCACGTTGATCTCGACGGCGCCGAGCGACGAGCCGAGGTGGCCTCCGGTGCGGGCGCAGGTCTCGATGATCTCGTCGCGGAGCTCCTGGCAGAGCCTGGGCAGCTCGGAGACCGGCAGCTTCTTGAGATCCGCAGGCGAGTCGATGGCGTCGAGGAGTCTCGGCATGGCTCACTTCCTCCGGGAGACGACGAAGCGCGCCAGCGCGCGCAGCGCCTCCGCCCTTTCCCCCAGGCCGGCGAAGGCCTGGAGCGCCTCTTCACAGTAATCGTCGGCGCGTCGCCGCGCTTCCCCGACGCCGAGCAGGGCCGGGAGCGTGGCCTTTCCTGCGGCGGCGTCCTTGCCGGCCCGCTTGCCCAGGTCGGCGGTGGTGGCGGTGAGGTCGAGCAGATCGTCGGCGATCTGGAAGGCGAGCCCCAGCTTCAGCCCGGCCGGCCCGAGCCCCTGGTCGGAGCCGGTGGCGGCGATGGCGCCCCCCACCACCGAGGCGGCGAGGAGCGCTCCGGTCTTGCGCCGCTGCAGGTCGAGGACGCCGTCGAGCCCCGGGGGGGCCGTCTCGGCCTCCAGGTCGAGCGACTGCCCCTCCACCATGCGCGTGGCCCCGGAGGCGAGCAACGCGGCGAGCCGGGCCACCCGGCCCTCGCCTTCGCCTCCGTCGAGCAGGTGCTCGAAGGCGAGCGACTGGAGCGCGTCCCCCACGAGGACGGCGGTGGCCTCGTCGAAGGCCTTGTGGACGGTGGGGCGCCCGCGCCGCAGGTCGTCGTCGTCCATGGCCGGCAGGTCGTCGTGGACGAGGGAGTAGGTGTGGATCATCTCGAGCGATGCGGCGAACCGGAGCGGCAGGCTCCCCCCGCCGGTGGCGCCGCCGAAGGCCTCCGCCGTGGCGCAGACCAGCGCCGGACGGAGCCGCTTGCCTCCCCCGAGGAGCGCGTAGGAGATGGCCTCCCAGAGTCGCGCGGGGCCGTTCCGGGCGCCCGCCTCGGCGGCCTGCCGGAGCTCGCGCTCCACGCGCCCGGCAACTCCGGCCAGGTAGGGTTCGAGGGCGAACGGGGACGGCACGGGACACCTCTACCACTTACGTGGAGGGGATCAACCCGCGGATCCGCTCGATGAGCCGGTCTACGTCGAGGGGCTTCGTGAAGTAGTCGGCGGCGCCCGCCTCCCGGCCGGTCCGCTCGTCCTCGGGGCTCTTCCGGGCCGTGATGAAGATGACCGGGATGTCGCCGAAGGTGGGGTTCTTCTTGATGGCCCGGCAGAGCTCGAAGCCGTCGATCCAGCTCATCATCACGTCGAGCAGGATCACGTCGGGCCGGTCAACGTGCATTGCCGAGATGAGGCGCAGCCCGTTGGCGGCCTGGGAGACCTCGAACCCTTCGAGCTGCAGGGCGAGGGTGAGCATCTCCCGGGTGTCGCGGTCGTCGTCGACGATCGTCACCTTGGGCTTTCGCTCGGTCATGTCTCGTCGCCTTCCCGTTCGAGCGGCCGGGATGCCACCGAGCCGTCCTCGGCCCGGAGCAGCTCCTCCACCTTGTGTTCCGCCTCGTCCAGCTTGCGCCCCGCCTCCCGCGCCAGCTGGATCCCCTCGGCGAAGGTCTGGAGCGCCCTCTCGAGCGGAAGCTTCCCCGTCTCCAGCTCGGCGACCAGCTTCTCCAGCCGCTCGACCACCTGGTCGTACGGCTCGGGGGCTGCCTCCTGCGTCTTCTTCTCGCGGCTCACGGTCACACTCTATTCCTCCTCGCCCCGGCCGGGGAGCCCCGGAATCGGGTCCGGCGGGGCGTCTCGTGACTCCACCCGGGCGTCCAGCCACCCCTGCCCCAGGACCACCCGGATGGCGTCCCCCGGCGCCGCCTCCGCGCTGCGGCGAAGGGGCCTCCCCCCGTGGAGCGCGAGGGCGAACCCGCGGGACAGGATGCCCCCCACGTTGGCCGGCTCCAGGCGCGCAGAGAGCCGTTCCAGCCGTACCGACTCGCGCCGGAAGGTGGACGTGCTCCAGGCGACGAGCGCCTGCCGGGCGGCGTCCCGGCGGCGGCGCAGTTGCCGCAGCATCTCCCGGGGCTCCCGGCGCCGGAGCGCCTCCCCCGCATGGGCGATCCGAGCCCGCTCCGCCCGGAGGCGTGTGCCGACCACCACGGTCCCGCGGTGCACGGCGTCGTCGAGTCGCCGCCGCTGGTCGGAGAGGATGCGCCTCGGGTCCTCCAGCTCGGCGCGGAGGGCGCGCAGCACCCTGCGCCGCTCGGACACCGCCCCACCCGCGGCCCGCACGAGCCGGCCCCGGAGCCCGGAGAGGGAGGCGGCGAGATCGTCCCGAACCGGGACCACGATCTCCGCCGCATGCGTGGGGGTGGCGGCCCGCACGTCGGCCACCAGGTCGGACACGGTCACGTCCACCTCGTGCCCCACGGCGCTCACCACCGGCACCGGACAGGCGGCGATGGCGCGGGCCAGCCGCTCGTCGTTGAACTCCCACAGGTCGTCGGCCGAGCCGCCACCCCGGGTCACCACCGCCACGTCCACGCCACCATCGACGAGCAACTGCAGCGCCGAGATCACCGTGGCGGCCGCTCCCTCCCCCTGGACGCGGCAGCCGGCCACGACCACCCGGGCTCCGGGGAAGCGGCCGCGAACCACCCGGAGGAAGTCCTGGAGGGCCGCTCCCGACGTGCTCGTGGCGACGCCGATGAGGGCCGGGAGGAACGGGAGCGCCCGCTTGCGCGCCGGATCGAGGAGCCCCTCCGCGGCGAGCCTGTCCTTCAGTTGCTGCAGGGCGAGCGCCCGCGCCCCGGCACCGCGCGGCTCGACCTCCTGGACCACGAGCTGGTACCGGCCGCGGGGGGCGTAGATCTCGATGCGACCGCGCGCCACGACCTCCATGCCGTCGCGCAGGTCGAACCTCACCCTGCGCGCGGTGGTGGCCCAGAGGACGGCGTCCACCGAGGCCTCGTCGTCCTTCAGCCCGAAGTAGACGTGGCCGCTCGGCTGCCGCCGCAGGTTGCCCACCTCGCCGCCCACCCAGACGTCGGAGAAGCCGGGCTCCACCGCACCCTTCAGGCGACGGGTTAGTTCACTTACAGTGAATACGCGCGGCTCGCGCGGAGGGGGGCGGTCGAAGAGGCCCGGCAGGGCTGGCGGTGCGGGACGGCGCGTGGCCACCCGCCTCTCATATCGCGCTCCCCCGTCACGGTCATCGTCCCAGGCGCCGAAGCTGCGCGGGCGCGATGACCCAGGATATCCGCGCCTTCCCCGCCCGCGGCCGGGTTCCCAGATCGAGCAGGCAGGCCCCCGCCTTCTTCATCGGGAGGAACGATCCCCGTGTACCGGAGACCAGCCAGCTCGCGAGGCACCCGAGGTCGGGCTCGTGCCCCACCACCACGGCGAGGCTTCCGGCCGGATGACAGGCCAGCCACCGGAGAACCTCCTCGGGGCGGCCCCCCGGGGCGAGCTGCGTCAGCGTCTCCGGCCTCGGGCCGCCGAGCGCGCGGGCGAGCAGCGATGCGCTCTGCGCGGCGCGGGTGAGCGGGCTCGTCGCGATGGCCGCAGGCTCCTCCACGAGCCGGGCGAGCCCCTTCGCGGCGGCGCGGGTCCGGACCCGTCCCTCGGCGGTGAGCGGACGACGGGCCTCGACACGTCCCTTCGCCCGCCAGGCGGCGCGGTCCTCCGCCGGACCGTGCCGGAAGAGAAGCAACCTCATGGGCGTCCTCGAACCTTCCGGAGGGCGACGAGTCGTTCCAGCACCTCGTCCACCTGCTCCTGCGACCGGAGCCGCCAGGGAGCGGCGGTCCTCCCGGGGCCGACCCGGACCCCCACGACCCGCGGCGCCCCGATCCGGAAGACGTCCTCGTCGGTGAGGTCGTCGCCCAGGAAGAGGGCCACGTCGAGCCGGCGCCGCCGGAGCAGGCGCAGCACGGCGTCCCCCTTGGTGGGGAAGCTCCTCGGGAGGACGTTCAGCACCTTTTTCCCCCGGATGAGCCTCGCACCGCGCAGCCCCTCGCCGGCCGCGAGAATCGCCGGCTCGACGAGCCGCCAGCGCCTGCCCATCCCGTAGTGGATCGAGAGGGTCGACCGCTTGCTTTCCACGTGCCAGCCGGGAATCCCGTCCAGGCGGCGCGCGATCTCCCCCTCCCAGCGCGCGACGCGGGAGCGGACCGCTACCGGGACCGCGACCGCATGCCCGAGCTCGAATCCGTGGTTCCCCACCAGGCCCAGCCCTGCGCCGGGGACGAGGCGGCGGAGATCGCGAAAGGCGCGGCCGGAGACGACCGCGACCGGGTATCGGCGGGCGACCTCCCGGAGGAGCGTGGCCGTCCGGGCGCGCATCGACCTCCCGTCCGGATCGGTGACGAGCGGAGCGAGCACGCCGTCGTAGTCGAACGCGACGAGGAGGCGGGACGCTGCGAGATCGGCGAGGAGCGGTGCGCGGCCCGGTGCGAGGAGATCGTTCCGCATCGCGGTTCAGCGCGCCGCGTCCCCGCGTGGCGCCGGGACGCCCCGGTCAACCGTGAAGCGCACGATGTCGGCGAGCGCCCCGATGAACTCCGGGTGAACTCCGACGGCGGCGGCGCGCTGGTACTCCAGCGCCCCGCCCTTCCTCGACGCCTCGGCGGCCAGCATGTCCATGTCGTAGAGCGTCTCCAGGTGCTCGGAGACGAAGGCGATGGGGTGGGTCACCACCGCCCGCCCGCGGGCGTGGGCCGCGAGCCACTCGCTCGTGTCCGGACCGAGCCACTTCGCCGGCCCCACCTTGCTCTGGTAGGTGACCTGGTACTCCTTCACCCCGGCCCGCTCCGCGGTTCCCCGCGCGCTGGCCTCGACCTCGCCGGGGTACGGGTCGCCCTTGCGGACCTGGCTCATGGGCAGCCCGTGGGCGCTGAAGACGACGAGGAGCTTGTCCCGGTTCTCCGGCCGCACCTTGGCGATGGCCTCGCGCAGGGTGGCAGCGGATGCCTCCAGGTAGCGGGGGTGGTCGGGGTAGCTGCAGACCTCGAGGAGCGGCTTCTCCCGCGGCCAGAGGCGGCGCATCTCCCGCAGCGAGCTGGTCGTGGTGGCGTTCGCGAACTGGGGGTAGAGAGGAAGCGAGACGGCCCGCTCGGCCCCCGCGGCGAGCGCCTCCCGGATCCCCTCCCCGGTGTTGGGGTGGCCGCAGCGCATGGCGAGGTGGACCGTGTAGTCGTCGCCGAGCGCGGCCTGGAGCGCGCGCGCCTGCGCCTCGGTGCCCTCGACGAGCGGGGAGCGGCCGCCGATGAGCTGGTACTTCTCGGCCGACGAGGGGGCGCGCAGCCTGCTGATGAGCTTCGCGAAGAGGGGCCGGAACGGGCCGAAGGGTGCGGAGACCACGAGCGGGTCGGCGAAGAGCTCGTAGAGGTAGGGCTCGACCTCGGCCAGGTTCCGCGGGCCGCCCAGGTTCATCAGGAAGACGGCGGTCTTCATCTCAGACGGTCCGGGAGAAGGTCTGCTTCTTGTCCGCGGCCCGGCGGGGCAGGTAGGCGTCGAACATCATGGCCACGTTGCGGACGAGGAGCTGCCCCGTGGGGGTGACGCGCAGCACGTCTCCGTCGAAGGTGACGAGGCCGTCCTCGATGAGCTCGGGGAGACCACCCTTCATGGACGCCTCGATCTCGGCCCGGGCGGCCGGCCCGAACTTCTCCGCCACCTCCCGGAGATCCATCCGGAGCAAGCACATGATCCGGTTGATGACGTGGCGTCGCATCACGTCGTCGTCGTTGACCGACGCGCCCTTCACCACCGGGAGGGTGCCGGCCTCGACCTTGTCCGCCCAGTCCTTCAGCCGGTGGGCGTTCTGCGCGTAGCAGCCCCCCAGGTCGGAGATGGAGCTCATGCCGAATGCGATGGTGTCGTCGGCCGGACGCACCGTGTAGCCCTGGAAGTTGCGGGTGAGCACGCCCTCGTCCTGGGCCCGGGCCATCTCGTCCGACTCCAGCGCGAAGTGGTCGAGGCCGATGAGCCGGTAGCCCGAGCCGGTGAAGGTCTCCACCGCCTGGAAGAAGAGGGCCACGCGCTCCGCCGTCTTCGGCAGCGCGGCCTCGGGGAGGAGTCGCTGGTGGGGCTTCACCCAGGGTACGTAGGCAAACCCGAACACGGCCAGCCGGTCGGGGTGGATGGCCAGGATGCGCTCCAGCGTGCGCGCCCAGGTCTCCGGCG
Organism: uncultured Anaeromyxobacter sp.; assembly: GCA_903855945.1. Classification (GTDB taxonomy): domain Bacteria; phylum Myxococcota; class Myxococcia; order Myxococcales; family Anaeromyxobacteraceae; genus CAIOAK01. The sequence continues at coordinate 2,042 of CAIOAK010000141.1, read as the reverse complement.
TCTGATGGGGCAGGCCGTAGATGAGGTCCAGGTTCACGCCGCGGAAACCGTTCTCCCGGGCGGAGCGGACGAGGTCGGCCGTCTCCTTCTCCCCCTGGATGCGCCCGACGGTCTCCTGCACCTTGGTGTCGAAGTCCTGCACACCCATGGAGATGCGGTTGAACCCCAGCGCCGCCAGCGCGTCGATCTGGGAGCGGGTGGTGATGGCGGGGTCGATCTCCACCGCCTTCTCCCCGTCCTTCACGAAGGAGAAGTGGCGGGTGATGATCTCGTGGCAGCGAGCCAGCTGCCGCTCGTCGAGGAAGGTGGGGGTCCCGCCGCCCCAGTGGAGCTGGGTGAAGGCGCGACGGTTGGGGAGGTGGCGCGCCACCAGCGCGACCTCCTTCTCCAGGACGTCCAGGTAGGCGTCGGCGCGGGTGCGGTCGTGCGTGGCCACCACGTTGCAGCCGCAGAACCGGCACATCTCCCGGCAGAACGGCAGGTGCACGTAGATGGAGAGCGGCCCCTTCACCGCGTCGGCGCGGGCCAGATGCCCGGCAAACTGCTCGGGGCCGAGCGCGTCGGTCCACTCCGGCGCGGTGGGGTAGCTCGTGTAGCGGGGGCCCGGCCGGTCGTACTTCTTCAGGAGCTCGGGCGACGGGATCGAGATCACGACTCACCCCCTGGGCACGGGGAAGGCGTGCACCGCTTCCACGACGGCCTTCACGTTCTCGGTCGGCGTGGGCGGGGTGATGCCGTGCCCCAGGTTGAAGATGTAACCCAGCTTCTGGCTCCCCTCTTCCAGGAGCTTGCGGGTCCGCTGGAGCAGCAGTTCCCGGGGACCGAGGAGGAGGATCGAGTCGAGGTTGCCCTGGAAGGCGAGGTCGGGCGCCTGGGCGCGGGCCTCCGTGATGGGGATCCGCCAGTCCACCGAGAGCACGTCGTAGCCGAGCCGCGACATCGGCGCGATGTGGGTGCTCGTGGTGGTGGAGAAGAGGATGGTGGGGACGCCGGTGGGGCGGACCGCCTCGGCGATGCGCGCCAGGTACGGGAAGACGTACTCCTCCAGGTCCTCGCGCCCGAGCTCTCCGAGCCAGCTCTCGAAGATCTGGACGGCCTGGGCACCCGCCTCGATCTGGGCCTGCAGCTGGACGATGGCGGCCCGGGTCAGCTTCTCGAAGAGCGCGTGGGCGGCCGGCGGGTCGGTGTAGAGGAGGGTCTTCAGCCGGGTGAAGCCCTGGCTGCCTCCCTCCACGGCGTAGCTCGCCACCGTGAATGGGCCACCCACGAAACCGATGAGGGGAACGCGTCCGGCCAGCCCCCGCTGGATGGCGCGGATGCCGTCGGCCACGTAGGGGAGGTCGCGGGCCGGGTCGGGGACCTCGAGCGCGTCAACGTCGCTCCGGGTGCGGACCGGGTTCGAGATCTTCGGCCCGCCGTCCCCCTTGCCCTTCTCCCCCTTCTCGAAGGTGAGGTCGAGCCCCATCGCCGGGAGGTGGATCAGGATGTCGGAGAAGAGGATGGCGGCGTCGAAGCCGAACTCGTCGATGGGGGAGCAGGTGACCTGGGCGATGAGCTCGGGAGAGTGGCAGAGCTCGAGGAATCCGACCTTCTGGCGCACCGCCCGGTAGGTGGGCTGGTAGCGGCCGGCCTGGCGCATCATCCACACCGGGATGCGGTCGACGGGGAGCTTGCGGCACGCGCGGAGGAAGCGGTGGGTGGGCTCTTTCTCGATCGGGCTCATCGGGCGGGGTTCATAGCACGGCGTCCCGGGCGGGGCCATACGAGGGGGCCCGGGTCGGAACGCCTTCGGCGCCGCGTCCGTGGTGCCGCCGGCGTGGAGGGCGCACCTCCCGCCAGCTGGCGCACAGGCGGGACCGAAGGCGACTCGGACGAGCACGCTGCGCGGGCGGATCCGCGTGAGCGCTGCGTCGCCCTCCCTTCCGCCAGGCGAGACGGGGTGGCCCCGGCGCGGGGCGCATCTGCGCGGGCGCCGAACCGGGCAGGCGCGAAGGACGCTGTCCGTCGGCGCCATACACTCGAAGTGAACCCTCCCCGCGCAG
>CAIOAK010000140.1 GCA_903855945.1 uncultured Anaeromyxobacter sp. | reverse complement strand
GTCGGACCGCGGGCAGGTCTGCTGGGCCAAGCACCGCACGGCGGGCCGGTCGACGACCACTTGGTTCCTGGCGGAGGACGCTTTCGCCGGGGCAACACTCCCAGTGGGGCTTTGCTGACCCCCCTTAAGTCGCAAAGTCGCGGGGTGGCCCGCCGAGGGCCAGGACGGGCAGGAGCACGGCGAGCAGGGGCAGAAACCGCATCAGCGGACTCTACGACGACCCACGGACGCGACCTGCGGATCGGCGGCTGCGCCCCGCGCCCTGGACGAGAACATGACGTGGAGCAGCCCCGCTCCCGCCGCCTGCGCCTCCGTCATGTGCCGTCCACCTACAGGTAGCCCGTCCACCGACACCAACCAGTGGCCGCGCTCTTTCCAGACCTCGATTGTCGCTCCGCCAACCTTGAACGTCGCCATGCCCCTCCCCTGGCGCCTTGGCCCGTGGGTGTAAAGACGAGCGAGGCGGCGAAGTGTGACCCGGCCTACCCGCGCAACCGCCTGGGAGAGGAAGGGCGCGTCGGGCGCCACGCGAGACGCATCCGCGCCCTCCCCGCGCCCCGAACGGCTATCAACTGCCAATCGCGAACGAGACGTCCCTCCCCCGGATGGTCAACTGCTCGAAGTACAACTCCTCCAAGTAGTGGTTCCGGACGCCGTACTTCTCCCAGTCCTGGTAGATGACGTGGTCGTAGATGCGCGCCGCCTCGAGAACGAGGTCGGCAAGTTGTTCGGCGTACACCTCGAACGTAACCGGTTCCCGAATCGGGTACCTCAGGCGCAAGCGGTACTGGCCTGGCTCCAGCGTCCCCCCGGCCAGGCCTTTGACTTCGCGCCGAGCGAGCGCACGGCTCATCTCGGCGACATCGCAGACCCAGTTGTCCAGATCGTATTCGGTGACCGTCTGCTGCGCGTCGGGGACTCTTGCTGCTGCGTTCTCTGTCATCTCACGTCAGTAAGAATTCCGACGGATTCTGCAAGGTATTTCGGTTGCGGTTCACTGATTGTGACACCGGGGGGGAGCGTGGAAGCAGTTTACTCGGTAAAATCTCAGCCACCTGGCCCGTGCCCGCCACGCCCTGTCGGCATTTTACTGCGTCAAAAGCAGAACGCTGATCACGCAGCCATTCGGCATTTTACGCAGTCAAAATGCACGTGGCCTCCAGCGCCAGGTCACCACCTACCCCGCCTTCTCGATCTCCTCCGGAAACGCCGCCCACCGCCGCATCTTGTCGAAGAGCGGATACAACGCGCAGCGCTCCCTGAACTTCTCCAGGTCCTTCACCTTGCCCGCGCAGCAGGTCCTCGAGCAGTAGGTCTTGTCCATGTCCGTGGGTTCGTGCCGCCCCGACGATCCACCGACCTGCCAGTACCCCTTGCTGAGCGTCATGCCCTTCCCCAGGGACGTGAAGTACCGGTCGCAGGCGCCCATCGCCATCGGGACTAGCTCGCGGTCCGTCGTGACCACCTTGAGCCCCAGGACCGCCGTCCGGAGTACCTGCCCCGCCGTCATGGTCGCCATGAGCTGGCGGAGCGTAAGCTTCCGGAGAGCGTCGCGGAACCCGGCTCGGTCGAGGTCGATCCTGCCCCAGAGGGCCAGCAAAGGCATGTCGTACTCGGGGGACGCAGGCCGATGGACGAAGAGATCGTCCGGCCAGATCGCCGCCGTGTTCTCCTCGAGGGCTTCCCGTTTCACCGGGATCCCGAAGTCCAGGTAGGACGACTGCAGGCTGTACATGGTCGTCTTCGCGGTCGGGTCGGTGCCGTACTTGGCGATGTCGCCGGCGACCTCGTCGATCAGCTCCCGGTGGTGGCTCACGACGGGCGTCCCCGCCGGTGTCCGGACGGGGTTCTTCCCCGCCGCGACCACCCACCAGTCTTCGAGGCGCTTCACCTGGACGTCCATGGGGGCCTCCCTGATCAGACGATTGACGTGGACCATCGTGACCACGTCACGAAGCTTACGCACCCCCACGGACAAGGCCTCGGAAGGGTACAGCCGACAAGTCCGTGGTGGGAGTACCCTTCCCCCATGCCGCCCAAGGACAGCTCCAACTCGCCCGACCTCTTCGCCGGGGTGGTTCAGCCCACGGCGCGGCTCCAGACCAGGGCCAAGGACCTGGTGACCGCCCTGAAGCTCGTCAAGAAGTTCGCCGGGAGCGAGAAGAAGTCGGGAGAGGCTCTTCTTGGCTTCGACGGGACGCACCTCGCCATCGAACTCGCCGGGGTCATCCAGAAGTCACCGGCCACGGGAGACTGGACCGGCGAGGCGAGGGTTCCAGGCGCGTTCGTCATGCGTTTCGCCAACATCGATGCCGTCCCCGATCTGGTCGAGATGACCGTGACCGGGACGCAGCTCACCGTCAGGTCGGGTTCCTGGGCCTACGACATACTCTGCAAGTGGGAGAAGACGCCTCGGCCCGGCGACGGCCTCCCGACGAAGGCCAGCTTCCGCGACAAGGTAGCGTTCGGGTTCGCGCACCCTCCCGAGCACATCGAGCGGCTGGGGCTGAAGCCCGTCGTCGGGCCAGCGATGGCGAAGGCCGAGAAGCAGATGGCCGCCTCTGCCGAGCCCCTGCGCGAGCTGGGCGTCACCGTCGAGGACATCCGGGAGTTGGTGAAGGGGAAGAGCAGCGGCGGGAGCTAGCATCATCGGAATGGCGACTTAGACGCCGGCCGGCAACGTCCCGAAATCGACCCCGGTTTTGTGGCACAAGAACTTGTCGCACCTCCTTTCGCCCTTTCATCCGGGAGCGCGGCGCACCGCCTCACCGCCCCTGCAGCCCTCAACTACCCAGCGCCCCGTCATCGGGAGCGCCATGGAGACAGTCATGTCCGCATTTCACGCCGTCAAAACTGCCCTCCAGAAAGGCGGGGACGGCAGCCCTCAAGTTCGCATTTGACGCCGTCCAACCCGCCCTGGCGAAGGCCGGGCAGCGGCAGCCGTCGCACGCAGTAGTTCGCCACCACCTCCCGCAGTCCTCCAAATCAACAAGCGCCCCCCAAGGCGCGCAATTCAGCGCGCGCCCAGGGGCCTTCTCGGCCTTCGTGCGTCCGCGCATCGAGGCCCGCATGACGCAGAAGGAACTTCGCAGCAGCTTCAACGACAAGATGAAGCGCGGCATCTTCAGCCCCGTCGCCCGGCACATCACCAACCTCGCGGACCAGGAGGATCGATTGCAGGAGGCAATCTGCATGACCTTCGAGATGGCGGCGAGGTATGCCGCGCGCGGCCAGGTGCTCAACGACGCCATCCTGGTTCACTCCTGCCGCCTGCGCGCCGTCGACCTGAAACGCCGCTTCGTCCACGACGATGCCCAGCCGGCTCGCGACGTCCTGCACCCCCTGAATTACGTGAAGGGCAAGGTCGAGGTTTACCGGCTCGACGGCATGCTCGACGACGACGGCGGGTTCCTGCCCGAGTCCGACGCCGAGGCATGCGTTCCCGGGCTGGCGACGGCCCTCCAGGTAAACCCCCAGCGGGACATCATCTCCGCCGTGGACCTGGAAGCGTGGGTGGCGTCCCTACCCGAGCAGGACCGGGAGCTACTCGCGATGCGCCAGGCTGGATCCACGCTCAAGGCCACGGCCGAGAAGTTGGGCCTCTCCATCAGCACGGTGTTCGCTCGCCTGAAGGCGCTCGGGCTTCAGCTCGC
>CAIOAK010000139.1 GCA_903855945.1 uncultured Anaeromyxobacter sp. | reverse complement strand
GGCGCACGCGGCGCTCCGGCGCGCGGCGCACCTGCTCGTCGGCGTGCAGGAGGTGCAGGCCCTGCTCGACGGCCTCGAGCCCTCGGCCCCGGCACTCGTGCGAGAGGTGGCCCGGCACGTTTCACCCGTGGTGATAGCGGAGGCGCTGCGCCGCCTCCTGGAGGAGGAGGTGTCGATCCGTCCGCTTCGACCTCTCCTCGAGGCGTTGCTCTCCGCGCCGGCGGGGACCCCGCCGCAGGCCCTCTGCGACGCCTGCCGGCGTTCGCTCTCCCGCCACATCGCCCAGCCGCTCCTGCGCGGACGTGCGCTGGAGGCGCTGCTCCTCGACCCGGCAGCGGAGATGACCTTCCGGGACGCGCTGGCCGGTGCGTCGGGCCCTCCCGACCCGTCGCGCGTGCGGTACCTGCTCGCCTCGGTAGAGGCCGCCCTCGCGTCCACACCGCGACCGCGTGCCCTCCTCGCTCCTGGGGACGTGCGCCGCCCCCTCCGCGACCTCGTCGCGCAGCGATTTCCAGGGCTTGCGGTGCTGGCCTACGAGGAACTGCCGCCCGACCTGGAGATACGGCCGGTGGGTCGAGCGGCCTTCTGCGAGTGAATCCGAGCTATTGCGCGCCGGCAGCGCCGTCCGGCGTGCCGGGAACCTGCGCCGGAGAAGCGGCGGGTTCGTCGTCCTCGGGGTGGTTCACCCGATCCCTCAACTCCTTGCCGGTCCGGAAGAGGATGCCACGCTTGGGTCGGACGGGGATGACCTCACCCGTCTTGGGGTTTCGCCCCTGGTAGCCCTCGTAGTGCTTGACGTGAAACGCGCCAAGCCCCCGGATTTCAATGTTCTCACCCTTGCAGAGCGCATCCTTCATCGACTCGAAGACCGTCTCGATGGTCAGCTCGGCCTGCTTCTGCGTGACGCCGCGCTTCACGACGAGGATATTGATGAGGTCCGACTTCAGCATGCTGTTGCTCCGCTATTACGGGAGGTTAGCCGGGCGAAACCGGGGCGAAGCCTAGCCGAGGCCTCGAAATTCGGCAAGCTTTATACAGGGATGCGCGGGAACCGGTACGTGGGGCTCAGGATGGGGACGTGATATCGCCCGAAAGGGGCGCCCCGGGAGGGTCCCGCACCGCCTGGCAGAGCTCCTCGAACGTGGTCCGGGAGAGCCTCTCCACCGCGGCGTTCTCCCCCTCGTCGAGCAGGGCGGCGAGCATCCCGGCGGTGCCGCCTCCCGCCTCGTGCGGCACCGGTCCGGCGATGACCCGGCGGACGTCCGCGAGGCTGATCCGGGCCAGCGGTCGCGCGGGCGAGAGCCGGCCGTCGTCCGCCTCGGTGAGGAACCCCGCATCCTCGAGCGCCGACAGCACCTCCCGGACCGGTTCGGCGGCGACATCGATCCGATCGGCCACCTCTCCGGCGTCGGGCGCCGCCCTCCCGTCCCGCCAGTCGAGCGCAACCTCGAGGAGCGCCCGCACCGCGAGGAGCTCCCGCCCCATGGCCTTGCCGGGATCCTCCCGATCCGCGAGCGCGCGGTGGTGCTGCAGGACGAAGGCGAGGCGCGCCCCGAAGAGGAAGATGCTCCAGGAGAGGTAGAGCCAGAGCAGGAAGACGAATACGGCGGCGATCGATCCGTAGACCGCCTGGAAGCGGAAGAGGTGGGTCGCGGCCCATGCGTAGCCCCCCTTGGCGAGCTCGAAGGCGGTGCCGGCAGCAACCGCTCCCCCCAGTGCCGGGAGGAAACGAACCCGCGTGGCGGGCAGCACGAGATAGGCCGCGGCGAAGAAGACGTAGGTGAGCGCCACCCCCCCCATCGCCCCGACCAGTCGCGGCGCTCCCAGCCTCTCGTTCGCGTCGAGCGCGACGGCGAACGACCCGGCCATCACGATCGGCCCCACCGTCAGCGCCGCCCAGTAGGTGAGCCAGCGCTGCAGGCGCGGGCGCTTGTGGGTCACCGACCAGATCTCGTTGACCGCATGCTCGACGTGGGCGAGCAGCGCCACGGCCGAGAAGAGGAGGAGGAGGAACCCGAGCAGTCCGGGCGTCATCGCCGACGCGCCGAACACGTACTGGTCGAGGTAGGCCTCGACCCGGTCTCGGGCGCCCACCGCCAGGTTGGAGGTGAGGAAGTCCTGGATCCGGAGCCGGACCCGGTCGAGGTCCGGGAAGGCCCGGACCATCGAGACCGCCACCATGAGCGCCGGCAGCAGCGAGAAGATCGAGATGTAGGTGAGCGCCATGGCGCGGAGCCGGAGCCCCTCGCCCCGGAAGGCGCCCAGGCCGGCCCGCAGCACCGCGCTCCAGCGCCGGGGCGGTGTGCCGGCCTCGCGCCGCTCTCCGTCGCTCTGCATGGCGAGCGCTAGACTGGCTCCCCTGGCTTCGCCGGGGCCGTCTCCTCGCGGGCGGGCCGTTCGCCGCCGCCGCCGCCGCCACCACCGCGGCCGCCGCGGTCGCGCCGTCCGCGTCCGCCTCGTCCCTCGCCTCGCCCCTCGGCCCGTCCGTCGGTGCGCCCCTCGGGGCGTCCCTCCGGGCGAACCTCGCCACCATCGCCGCCCTCGGCGCGCTCCGCCCGACCGTAGATGTCGAACTGCTCCTGGTGGTAGCCGGACTGCGGCTTCACCTGGATGGTCTTGTTGAAGCGATCCATCAGGTAGCGCAGCTCGTCCCGCTCGGCATTCTGGAGGATGCGGGCGATCTCGGGGTGACAGTTCACTACGAGTACGGGTTCGGGGAAGCTGGGCGAATCGCGGCGGATCTCCCGGAAGATCTCGTAGGCCACCGTGACCTTCGACTTCACGTGCCCCTTGCCGTCGCAGTAGCCGCAGGGCTCGCTCGTCATGCGGGTGACCGACTCCCGCACGCGCTTGCGGGTCATCTCCACGAGCCCCAGCTCGGAGATCTTGAGGACGTTGGTCTTCGCCTTGTCCCGTCCCAGCGCCTCCTGCAGGGACTTGAAGACCTTGTCCCGGTTCTGGGGTTTGTCCATGTCGATGAAGTCGATGATGATGATGCCGCCGATGTTGCGCAGCCGGAGCTGGTAGACGACCTCCCGGGCGGCCTCCACGTTGATCTTGGTGATGGTCTCCTCGAGGTTCTTCTTGCCGACGTAGCGCCCCGAGTTGACGTCGATGGCGGTGAGCGCCTCGGCCTGGTCGATGATGATGTAGCCGCCGCTCTTCAGCCAGACCTTGCGCTGCCCGGCCCGCTTCAGCTCCTGCTCGATGCCGTAGGCGTCGAAGATGGGCTCCTGGCCGGCGTAGAGCTCGATCTGCGACTCGAGGTGCGGGGCCTGCTCGCGCACGAAGCGCAGGATCCGCTCGTACTCGTCCCGATCGTCGATCACGAGCTTGTGGACGTCGGAGGTGAAGAGGTCGCGGGTGGCGCGAAGGATGAGATCCAGGTCGGGGTGGAGCAGCGCCGGCGCGCCCACCTTGTCCTTCGTGCGGATGATCTCGTTCCACACCTGGATGAGGAAGCGGATGTCGGCCTCGAGCTTCTGCCCCTCCACGCCGTCGGCGACGGTGCGCACGATGAAGCCGGTGCCCTCCGGGCGCATCCGGTCCACCAGCTCGCGCAGGCGGCGACGCTCGGCGTCCCGCTCGATGCGGCGCGAGATGCCCACGTGGTCCACCGTGGGCATGAAGACGAGGTGGCGACCGGGGATGGAGATGTGGCTCGTGATGCGGGCCCCCTTGGTGCCGATGGGGTCCTTGGCGACCTGGACGATCACCTCCTGCCCTTCCTTCAACAGATCCTGGATGTTCTTCTGCTCGCGGGGGCGGCGCTCCTCGGCCCCGCGGCTGCCGCTGTGGCCATTGGAGCCGCCGGAGCCGTTGCGCCCTCCGCGGCGGCCATCGCGGTTGCCATCCCGTTCGCGTCGGTTGCGGTCGCCGCGATCGGTGCGGGCCTCGCGCGGCGCCCCCTCGGGGCGAACGGAGATCCGTCCGGCCGCCGGTGCCGGCGCAGGTGCGGCGCCGTCCGCGGCGGGAGGCGCCTCGGAGAGCTCCGCCACGGTCTCGTCGGCCGCTCCCGGAACGTCGATCGATGCCGGCGCCGCCTCGGGGGCGGGCGCGGGTTCGACCGGCGCCGGTGGCTCGGCGGGTGCCGCCTCGGCCGCTCCCGGAACGTCGATGGAGACCGGCGCTGCGACCGGGACCGGCTCGCTCGCCTCGGTGGCCGGGTCGGGGAGGAGGTCGCTCGCGGAGACCACCGTCTCGCCTGGGCCGACCGCGCCTTCCGCCAGCTCGGCGACCGTCACGTCGGACGCGCCGGGGACTTCCGTGCTCGCCTCGCCAGCGGCGGATGGGGCGCCCTCGGGCTCACCCGCGAGCGCCTTCACCTCCTGCTCCTCGGCCTCCTGCTCCGTGGGCACGTCGGGGACGGCCTCGGAGTGCTCCCCCTCGGTGAGCTCGAACTCCTCGGAGAAGTCGGGGTCGCCGTAGACGTCCCCGACGTAGAGGAACGCGGCCTTCTCGAGGCCGATGTCCACGAAGGCGGCCTGCATGCCCGGGAGGACCCGGACCACGCGCCCCTTGTAGATGTTCCCGACGATCCCCTTCTCGCGCTTTCGCTCGAGGTAGTACTCGTGGATCGTGCCGCTCTCGACCAGGGCCACGCGCGTCTCCGCGCCGGCCGCGTTGATCACCAGGATGCTGTTTCCCGCCATGTCAGACCTCGTCTGCCCGGTCCGGACGAAGGGGATGCGAGGCCCATGTCGGGCCGCGAGCGCGTCCGTCCCGGTGGGGCCGGGGGGCGCGGATCGCCTGTGGAGCGGATGCTCACGTTCGCATTCCCTTGCGCCCGGGGGGGTCGCGGTTCTCGCGACCCACTGCCGAGCTCCAGAATTGGTTTTCTCTCAGGCGTCGGCGTAGCGCGGCGATCGCGGCTGGAAGCCACGCGGCTCATCCGCCGCCCGCGCGAAGCTGACCCCTTCCTTCAAGACCTTGGCTCCTCTAGGTGGCGTCCCGTCGCCGAAGACGAAAGCCAGCACCTCGGCCGGCTTGGCGCTCCCCGACGGACCCGCCTTCAAGCTGAACGCGACCCGCCCCGGTCCATCGACCGACAGGTGGGTCACCATCTCCTTCAAATCGATCTCCCGCGACTTCGGTGCCGCAGATCTCTCTCGCCTCTTCTTCTCGCGGGCCTTGGGTGGGGCGGCTCTGCGCACCACCGACCGGTCCGCCGAATGAAAGTCCTCGATCCTCCGGGAGAGCGACTCCGCGCTCCACCCCTCGGGGAATTCTACTCGATAGTGGACCGCGCGCACGGACTCAGAAAGGGAGGGGGCCCGGGCATCGATCTCCCGGGCCTCCAGGAACGACAGTCCCTCGGGCAGGGCGGCCGAGAGCGCCCCCCCCACGGCGACCGGTTCGTGGTGCCCCAGGAGCTCCAAGTCGAGGAATTCCGCGGAGCTGGACACTCCCACCGGCAGGGCCGGACCGAACGAGACCCGCGGTTTCGGGTGATATCCCTGGGAGAAGGCGACCGGGAGGCCGGAGCGGCGCACCGACCGGAGGATGGCGTGCATGACCTCCAGATGGGACAGGGCGACCAGCCTCCCCTCCTTCGCGTACCGGACCCGGACGTGGGTCCGGACGGGGGTCTCGCGGGGCGGAGGCGGGGGCGGAGGCGCGCGCTGGTAGTCCTCCGGGAGGAAGACCCGGTTCTTCACGAGGTCGTAGTCGCAGGCCCCGCACACGCTGCACGGAGCGGTCACGCAGTCCTCGATCTCGGACAGGTTCCGCGACGCGGCGAGCTGCTTCTGGAGCCAGACCTTCTCGACACCGCAGTCGATACGGTCCCAGGGGAGCACCTCGTCCATGCGACGGCGCCGGTGGACGAACCAGGCGAGGTCCACCCCGTGCACCCGCTCCATCTCCGCGAAGGCCGCGGCCCATCGCCCCTCGTCGAACCACTCGGTCCAGCCGTCGAGCCGCTGCCCGAGCCGGAAGGCGTGAAGGATGGCCGTGCCCACGCGCCGGTCCCCGAGGGCGAGCGCCCCCTCGACGACCGCCTGCCGTGCGTCGTGGGGCTTGAAGGAGATGGCGCCGCTGCGCCCGCCCAGCTCGGTGGTGACGAGCGCCTGCCGACGCCGCGTCTCCTCCGGTGTGATCATCGGCTCCCACTGGAAGGGGGTGAAGGGCTTGGGCACGAACGTGGACGCTCCCACGTTGAGGGCGGCCGAGCCCTTGCCGGGCGGGAGCGCGCGCCGCGCCGCGCCCAGGCAGCGGCGGGCGAGCCGCGCGATGGCGATGACGTCCTCGTCCCGCTCGTCGGGCAGGCCGATCATGAAGTAGAGCTTGAGGAGCGACCAGCCGTTCTTGAAGATCGACTCCACCGCGGCGATCAGGTCCTCCTCGCGGTTCCCCTTGTTGATGACGGCCCGCATCCGCTCGGTGGCCGCCTCCGGTGCGAGCGTGAATCCGGTCTTGCGGATGCTCGCGATCTTCGCCGCCAGCCCGTCACTCATGGTCTCGGTGCGCAGGGAGGGCAGGGAGAGCGACACCCGCTCCGAGGCGTACCGGGAGAGGAAGTCGTCGAGCAGCGGATCGAGGCAGGCGTAGTCGCCCGAGGAGAGGGAGAGCAGCCCCACCTCCTCGTATCCCGAGGCGCGCAGCCCCTGCTCGGCCACGCGGAGCACCGTCTCCGGGCGGCGCTGGCGCGTCGGACGGGTGACCATGCCCACCTGGCAGAAGCGGCAGCCGCGCGTGCATCCCCGCTGCAGCTCGATGGGCAACCGGTCGTGGACCGTCTGCATGAAGGGGACGACCGGATGCTCGTAGGCCGAGGTGGAGAGCGCGTCCAGGTCGGGCACCACGCGGCGGACCACCGTCTCGCAACCCGGCTCGAGCGCGTCCATCGCCACGAGCGCGCGGGTCTTCGGGTCGAAGCGCGGCGAGAAGCGCGAGGGAACGTAGACGCCGGGGACGTGCGCGAGCCTCCGGTGCAGCCCGGCCCGGTCCTCGCCACTCCCCTTCCAGGAGAGGACGACGTCGGCGATCTCGTGGACCACCTCCTCGCCGTCCCCCACGGCGAGCGCGTCGAAGAAGTCGGCCACCGGCTCGGGGTTGTAGGCGCAGGGCCCTCCGCCGATCACCACCGGATCGCCCGCGCCGCGCTCGCGGGCGAGGAGCGGCACGCCGGCGAGATCGAGGAGCGCCAGCACGCTCGTGTAGGCGAGCTCCGACTGGAGCGTCACCCCGACGACGTCGAACGCCCGGACCGGCGCTCGCGACTCGAGCGTGAAGAGCATGTGGCCGTTCTGGCGGAGCAGCGCCTCCATGTCGGGCCAGGGCAGGAAGACCCGCTCGCAGGCCACGTCGGAGCGGTCGTTCAGCGCGTGGTAGAGCAGGCGGAAGCCCAGGTTGGACATCCCGACCTCGTAGGTGTCGGGGAAGGCCAGGGCGAACCGCAGCCGGACCCTGGCCGGATCCTTGCGCACGCTGCCGAACTCGCAGCCCACGTAGCGGGACGGCTTCTGGGCGGCGAGGAGGATCTCGTCGAGGGAGAGTGGGGTCGTCATGTCGCCGGGCGGCGGGTTCGAACCGCCGTTTGCCCGTGTCCGCGGCCGCGCCTGCGGCCGTCGGGGGGATCGGGACCTAGCACGGGCCGTGACCGGGGAGCAAGCAAACGGCGGGCGCCGTCACGCGCCCGGCTCCGCGAGCATGCGCAGGAACTCCTCCTCGCCGACGATCCGGACCCCGAGCTCCCGGGCCTTGGCCGCCTTGGAACCTGCGTCCTGCCCCTCGACCACGAGGTCGGTCTTCCGGGAGACGCTGCCGGAGACCTTGCCGCCGCGCCGCTCGATCGCGGCCTTGGCGTCGTCGCGGGAGAGGCCGGTGAGCCCCCCGGTGAGGACCACCGTCTTGCCGGCGAACGCGCCGCCGCGCGGGGCCTCCTCCGGCGCGGGATCGACGCCGGCCTCGGCCAGCTTCCGCATCACGTGCCGGTTCTGGGGCTCCTCGACCCATGCGCGGATCTCCCGCGCCGTCTCCGGCCCCACGTCCCGCACGCCCAGCAATTCCTCCTCGGTGGCCCCGAGGAACCGCGGGAGCGACCCGAAGTGGCGGGCCAGGGTGGCCGCCGTGGCCTCGCCCACCTGGGGGATGCCCAGCGCGAAGAGCAGGCGGCGCAGGACGGCGGTCCGGGAGCGCTCGAGCGCTTCCCGGATCCGGCGCGCGCGGGGGACACCCAGCTTCACGGTGGAGCCGGCCTTGGTCTCCGCGATCTCCATCTCCTCCCATGTGGCCGCCGGCAGCGCGTAGAGGTCGGCGAAGTCCTTCACGTGGCCGTTCGCGACCAGCGCGGCCGCCACCGCCTCTCCCAGGCCGTCCACGTCGAGCGCGCGCCGCTGGGCGAAATGGGTGAGCCGCCCCACGAGCTGCGCCGGGCAGGCCGCGCCCGTGCAGCGGTAGACCTTCTCCCCCTCCTCCCGGACCACCCGCGCGCCACACTCCGGGCAGCGGTCCGGGAAGGCGAACTCCCGCTCCGCCCCGGTTCGCCGCTCCGGGATCGACTTCACCACCTCGGGGATCACCTCGCCGGCGCGGCGGATGAGGACCATGTCGCCGATGCGCACGTCCTTGCGGCGCAGCTCGTCCTCGTTGTGGAGCGTGGCGCGGGAGACGGTGGCCCCGCCGAGCCTCACCGGCGTGACCTCGGCGACCGGGGTGAGCACGCCGGTGCGCCCCACCGACGCCCAGATGCGCTCCACCCGGGTGGTCTCCTCCTGCGGCGGGTACTTGAAGGCCACCGCCCACCGGGGGAACTTGCTCGCGGCGCCGAGCCGCCGCTGGAGATCGAGGTCGTTCACCTTCACGACCAGTCCGTCCGTGTCGTAGGGAAGCGAGAAGCGCCGATCGGCCATCTCGTCCTTCCAGCGCTTCACCGCGGCGATGCCCGCGCAGATCCGGTTCTCCGGGTTGGTGGCGAAGCCGAGGGCCGCGAGGGCCGCGAGCTTGGCGGAGTGGGTCGCCCAGGTCGGGGCGCCCGGCCCCAGCGCCTCGTAGGCGATGAAGGAGAGGGGTCGCGCCGCGGTGACGCGCCGGTCGAGCTGCCGGAGCGATCCGGCGGCGGCGTTGCGCGGGTTGGCGAAGAGGGGTTCCCCCTGCCGGGCCAGGAGACGGTTCATGGCCTCGAAGTGCTCCTTCTGGAGCAGCACCTCGCCCCGCACCTCGAGCCGCGCCGGGGAGGCACCCCGCAGCCGCGGGAGCACGCCGGCGTTGGCGCCCAGGCCGCCCACGGTGCGCAGGTTGGCGCTGACGTCCTCCCCCACCGAGCCGTCGCCGCGGGTGGAGCCCTCCACGAGCTCCCCGCCGACGTAGACGAGCTCCACCGCCAGCCCGTCCAGCTTGGGCTCGCAGACGTACTCGACGGCGCCGTCGGGGGGCAGGTCGAGCAGCCGGTGCACCCGCGCGTCGAACTCGTCGAGCTCCTCGTCGCTGACCACGTTGGCGAGCGAGAGCATCGGCTCGCGGTGGGCCACCTTGGCGAACTTCTCCGCCGGCTCCCCCGAGACCCGGCGCGTGGGCGAGTCGGGGGTGGCGAGGGCCGGGTGCTCCTCCTCGAGCGCCAGGAGCTCCCGCATGAGCCGGTCGTACTCGGCGTCGGAGAGGATCGGGTTGTCGAGGACGTAGTAGGCCCGGTCCGCCTCGCGGATCCGGGCCTTCAGGTCTTCCATGCGCCGCGCCGCGCCTGCCGCCATGGACGGAGTTTCGCCCGGGCCGGACGGCAGGGCAACCGGATCAGAAGACGTTGGGATCGGACTCTACGGACAGGGCGGAGTTGAGGACGAAGGCCTTCCCCACGCCGTCGTAGACCTGCACCTTCACGTTCGGGACGCCGTCCCCGTCGATGTCGCAGACCGATCGGACGTAGAGCTTGACCGGGACGGCGATCGGGTCGAGGGCGAAGGAGTAGGTGCAGTAGGTGGATCCGTCGAACACCCGCGGGAGGTCCTTCCAGCCGTCGGACGCCCCGGAGTCCTGGGTCCAGGGCATCGGGTGGGTGCCGAGGGCGCTCTCCGCCACCGGACGGGGAAGCCCCTGGAACGCCGCCGGGAGGGGCTTCGACTGGAGTACCTGTTCTCCCACCGCCGTGGCGATGGAGCGCATGATCGGGTCCCGCTCGGCGATGCGGGAGCGCATCGACATGCCCTGGTACACGGGGAGTGCAATCGACGCCAGGACCCCGACGATCACCACCCCGAGCAGGATCTCGATCAGGGTGAAGCCGCGCCGGGCTCGGCGGAGGGGCCCGCTCATGGGCTGGCCCTCGGCGCGGGCGCGACCACGAAGGTCCCGGGCAGGATCTCCCGGACCTCGGCGCCCCGGGTCTTCTGGAGGTTCCGGAAGTTCTCGAGCTCCCTCGGGTCCACCGACTTCCCGCCCGGGGAGACCACCAGCTTCTCCTCCAGACCGATGGCCCCGAGCGTCCCGGACGGCGCCCCGGCGATGGGCGAGACCGGTGAACCCGGCCGGTTCACGTACCGGTACCCGTGGTAGGCGGTCGCGCCCACCACGGCGGCCACGAGCACGATCACGAGCCCCCAGGGAACCTGCCGGGAAGGCGCCTCCGCGACCACCACCGGCTGCACCGGCCGCGGGGCCGGGGTGGGCTGGGGGCGGTGGGCCTTCCGGCTCGTGGTGATCTCCACCACGACGTCCGCCGGGGCCACCTTCTGGAGCGCCTCGGTGAGGTCGATGGCCTCCCGGACGAGCGCGTGGCGCACCGCCTCCACGGAGCGGAGCGCTTCCGGAACCGAGTCGTCGCTCCCCGTCCGGAGCTCGGCGAGCACCTGGTCGATCCCCTCCAGGATCTCCTGCACCGCCCGCTGGTCGACGGGGCTCCCCACGGGCGGGAGGGTCTGGATGGCGGCGGCGACCTGCCAGCGCAGGCCGACGGCACGCCGCATCGGTGCGGCGTCCACGGGAAACGGTTGGCCGAGCGCGGCCGCCTTCTCCGCGGCCGAGAGGGAGGCCACCACCGACTCGGTGATGGAGCGGAGCCGCTGCTCGGGCCAGAGGCCGGAGAGGGCGCCCTTCACCACCGAGAGCCCCTCCTCGGCGGAGAGGACGGTGGCGGGCCAGGTCCCGGACAGGATCGTCCCGGCGGGTGGCGCCATCCCCGCGGGGGGACCGGGCAGCGGGGACGCCCCGGTCATCCCCTCCCCCTCGAAGATCGAGTCCATCGCGATCTCCTCGGGAGCGGCAGGCGCAACCGGAGGAGGCGCGACCGGTGCGACCGGCGGTGTCACAGCCGGCGGTGTCGGGATCGGCGAGGTGTGCCGGGCGGACGCGGTGGGCGCCTCGCGCGCCGCCATCACCCGGGCGACGGCGTCGATCACCGGCTTGCCTTCGCCTCGCCAGGCCACCACCGCGCTCACCGCGGAGGAGATCTCGGCCACGTCGGAGGCGAACTCCGGTGGGAGCGCCGCCACCACGATCATCTCCGAACCCCGGACCGCGCGGATCGCGTCGCAGACGGACAGCCACTCGCGCCCCCCGTGCTCGTAGACGAGGAGGCCCACCCCGCCCTGGCAGAGCGCCGCGGCGAGCGCCGGCGTATCGGCGGTGCGCGGGGCGCCGCCGAGACGTTCCTGGACGAGCGGGAGCAGGGCGTCAATGAACTCGGAGGAGCCCGCGACGACCGCCTCGTTGGGGTGCAATCAGCCTCCTTGTCCGGTCATCATACGTCATGCGCGCCGGGTTGCCTTCCCGATACCCCGTTGACAGGCGAGCTCCTGCCCCGTAGCTTTCCCGGTACCGGTGGCGATTCCCGCCGCCGTCCTTCCCCAGAACCGCGCCGCATCCCTCCGGGCTTCCGCCCGATGGCGCTATCGGGACCTCCCCCCACATGCCCGCCTCCCCCTCCTCGCCCCCCGCCCCGACGTCCAGCCTCACCGACCTCAAGCACCGCAAGGTCGCCGAGCTGGCTGCGCTGGCCCGCGACCTCGGCATCGAGGCGGCCGGGGCCATGAAGAAGCAGGACCTCATCTTCGCCATCCTCCAGGCCGAGTCGAAGAAGGCGGAGGAGAAGAAGGAGGAGATGGAGGTGGCCAGCGAGGGGACCATCGAGGTCCTCCCCGACGGGTTCGGCTTCCTGCGCAGCGCCGACTTCAGCTACCTCCCCGGCCCCGACGACATCTACGTCTCCCCGTCCCAGATCCGGCGCTTCAACCTCCGGACCGGCGACACGCTGCGGGGGACGGTGCGCCAGCCCAAGGAGGGCGAGCGCTACTTCGCGCTCCTCCAGGTCGACTCGATCAACGGCGAGCCGCCCGAGGAGGGGCAGACCAAGGTCCTCTTCGACAACCTGACGCCGCTCTATCCCACCGAGCGGCTCTCGCTCGAGCACGACCCCAACGAGATGACCACCCGCGTGGTGGATCTCTTCGCCCCCATCGGCAAGGGACAGCGCTGCCTCATCGTCTCCCCTCCCCGCGCCGGCAAGACCGTCCTGCTCCAGCACATCGCCCACGCCATCACCCGGAACCACCCCGAGGTGATCCTCATCGTCCTGCTCATCGACGAGCGGCCGGAGGAGGTCACCGACATGGAACGGACCGTGAAGGGGGAGGTGGTGGCCTCCACCTTCGACGAGCCGGCCACCCGGCACGTGCAGGTGGCGGAGATGGTCATCGAGAAGGCGCGTCGCCTCGTGGAGCACAAGAAGGACGTGGTGATCCTGCTCGACTCGATCACCCGGCTCGCGCGCGCCTACAACTCCACGGTTCCGCCGTCCGGGAAGATCCTCTCGGGAGGCGTGGACGCGAACGCGCTCCACAAGCCGAAGCGCTTCTTCGGCGCGGCGCGCAACATCGAGGAGGGCGGCTCCCTCACCATCATCGGCACGGCGCTCATCGACACCGGGAGCCGGATGGACGAGGTGATCTTCGAGGAGTTCAAGGGCACGGGGAACTCGGAGATCGTGCTCGACCGGCGCCTGATGGAGAAGCGGATCTTCCCCTGCATGGACCTGGCGAAGAGCGGCACCCGGAAGGAGGAGTTGCTGCTCCCGGCCGACTGGCTCTCCAAGATCTACATCCTCCGGCAGACCATCCTGAACGGGCTCGACAACGTCGAGGCGATGAAGTTCATGCTCGACAAGTTCCGCCAGGCCGGCAACCACGCCGAGTTCTTCCAGATGATGGTGGGAGGCGGCAAGTGACCGCCGTCCTTGACGGAAACGGGTGGAAGGACTAGATCCCCCGTTCCCGCCCCGGTCCACCGCGCGCTCCTGCACGGTGCAAGTGGCGACAGGAAGGACGTCATGAGGAAAGGCATCCACCCCGAGTACAAGTCGGCCAAGATCGTCTGCGCCTGTGGGTCGGTCATCGAGACCCACTCGGTCCGCGGCGACTTCCACATCGAGATCTGCTCCGCCTGCCACCCGTTCTTCACCGGCAAGCAGAAGATCCTCGACACCGCCGGCCGCATCGAGCGCTTCAAGAACCGCTACGCCAGCAGCCCGAAGGGCGACGAGAAGAAGGCCGCTCCGCCCCCGCCCGCGGCTGCCGCCCCGGCCAAGGCCGCCGGCAAGAACGACAACCGCGCCACCAAGCGCGCCAAGGCCAACGCCGGCAGGCCGAAGCCCGCGCCGAAGCCCGAGGCCGAGGCCGCCCCCGGCGGAGACGCACCGCAGGCCTGAGCCGGACCGCGATCCAGGAAGAGAGAAGGCGAGCCCCCCGGGGCTCGCCTTCGTCGTTCCGGGGCCGGAGAGGCGCCGCTACTTCTTCTTTTTCTTCTTGGCGGTGGCCGTCGACTTCGACTTCGACTTCCCGCCGCTGTCGGTCACCGAGATGCCGACCGACGCCGACTTGCCCGAGGCCGAGGCGGTGACCTTGGCGCTGCCCTTCTTCACCGCCGTCACCTGCCCGTCGGCCGACACGGAGGCGATCCGCGCGTCGGAGGACTTCCAGACCACCGGGACCCCGCCCACCTTCTGCCCCTTCTTGTCGAGGGCGGCCACCCGGAGCGTGAGCTTGTCCCCCTTCTTCAGGGTCTGGGTCTTCGCCGGCGTGAGCGCGAGCTTCGCGAAATCGGGCACCCGGACGGTGGCCGTGGCCGAACCCTTCAGGGAACCGGTGGCGGCGGTGATGGTGGCCGAGCCGGGCCCGATCGCCTCGACCTTGCCGTCGGCCACGCGGGCGACGCCCGGATCGCTCGAGGTCCAGGTGATGGTGCGCGGCACGGTGACCGGCTTGTCGGCGTCGTCGGTCACGATCACGGAGAGGACCTCGACGTCCCCGGGGCGGAGATCCCGGGCGATCGCCGACACGCTGATGCTCGCGGGGATGGAAACCACCACCGGGACCACGCTCTTCACCTCGCCGATCGACGCGGTGACCGTGGTCTCGCCCGAGCGCTGGGCGGTGAGCAGCCCCTTCTCGTCGACGGCGGCGGTCTGCGGCGCAGCGCTCACCCAGGCCACCTTCACCTTGGTGGGGTCGATGGGCTGACCCTTCTCGTCCTTCGCGACCGCCCGGAGCGGGACGGTGGCCCCCTTGGCGTCGAGGGTGACCTTGGCGGGCTCCACGGAGATCGACTTCACCGAGGGTCCACATGCGGCGATGGCAAGAGCAATCAGGGCGGCACTTCGCTTCATGGCATTCCTCCGCGCCGGCCGCGTCGGGGCCGGTCCGCAGCGAGTTCATACACCATCGATCCGACACGGGAAACGGGTGATTCGTGGCTCCCCGTTGTAGGATCCGGCCCGCGTGCCGCCCCTGGTCCTCATCGTCGACGACGAGCGTCCCAACCTCGAGTCGCTGGAACGCATCTTCACGCGCGAGGGATGGCGTGTGGCGCTGGCCTCCTCCGGGCAGGGGGCGCTCGAGGTGGTGCGCCGCGACCGGCCCGACGTGGTGGTCACCGATCTCATGATGCCCGGGATGGGCGGCGGGGAACTCCTGCGGGCCGTGAAGGCCATCGCACCCGAGGTGGAGGTGGTGCTCATGACCGCCTTCGGGACGGTCGAGGGCGCCGTGGCCGCGATGAAGGACGGAGCCTACGACTTCATCACCAAGCCGGTGAAGCGGCATGCCATCGTGAAGTCGGTCCGGCTGGCGCTCGAGCGGGCCTCCCTCGTCGCGGAGAACCGCTCCCTCCGGGAACGGCTGGCCCGCTACCCCGGCGAGCCCGGCGACGGCGGCCTGGTGGGGAGCGCCCCCGCCTTCCGGGCCGCGCTCGACACCATCCGGCAGGTGGCCCCGACATCGGCCACGGTGCTCCTGCTCGGCGAGAGCGGCACGGGGAAGGAGCTGGCGGCGCGCCTCCTGCACGTCCTCTCCCCCCGCTCGGCGGCCCCCTTCGTCCCGATGAACTGCGCCGCCATCCCGGAGAGCATCCTGGAGTCGGAGCTCTTCGGCTACGAGCGGGGAGCGTTCACCGGAGCTACCCAGCGGAAGGAGGGGCGCTTCCAGCGCGCCCACGGCGGCACGCTCTTCCTCGACGAGGTGGGCGACATGTCACCGGCCGTGCAGGCCAAGCTCCTGCGCGTCCTGCAGGACGGGGTGGTGGAGCGGCTCGGCGGAACCCAGTCGGTGCAGGTCGACGTCCGGATCGTCGCAGCCACGAACCGCGACCTCGCTGCCGAGGTGCGCGCCGGGCGATTCCGGGAGGACCTCTTCTACCGGCTCGACGTGGTGACCGTGCGCCTTCCCCCGCTCCGGGAGCGGCGGGAGGACGTCCTCCTCCTCGCGGCGACCTTCCTGCGCGTCTTCGCGGAGCGCAACCGGCGCTCGGTCTCCGGATTCACCGACGGCGCGCTCCAGGCGCTGTCCGCCCACGACTGGCCGGGCAACGTCCGGGAGCTGCAGCACGCCATCGAGCGGGCCGTGGTCCTGTGCCGGGGCGAGGTGATCGACCTGGGGGATCTGCCCGAGGCCGTGCGGAGCGCGACGCCGGGGCGAACGCCTCCGCACGCCGGAACCCTGACGATCGCCATCGGGACCCCGCTCGAGGAGATCGAGCGGATCGTCATCCGGGAGACGCTCCGCCAGACCCGGGGGGACAAGAACCTCGCCGCCCAGCTCCTGCGGGTGGCCCCGCGAACCATCTACCGGAAGCTCGACCGGGACGAGGATGGGCGCCTCCTCGATCCCGGTCCGGACGGGGATCCCCCGCCGGACCGCCCCTGACAAATTGGCGCAGCGCCATGGCGGCGCCCGCAGGGTTTGCCAGAATGGCAGGACAGGGCGCAGCGCCCGGAGCAGGCTCGCAATTCTTCGTGTTGTTTCCCGTGTTTGCCCGGGCTCGCTCCTGAGGTATGGTGGCACGCTCATTGCTCGGGTCAACCTGGGGGCGACTGTCCGACGATGCTCGAAGTGTTCCTCAAGAAATACGGCTGGGCGGCCAATCTGGCGCTTCTCGGCGCGGCGGCCTGGTTGCTCGCGCGAACCGTGAACACGGCGGTCGGTGCGGCGATCCGTCCGACTCCCCGCGTGGAGACCGGGGGAGGGCCTGCCTCGCCTCCTCCGCCGGCGCTCGCCGGGCTCGAGGTGGACCGTCTCTATCCCCTCATCGGCCAGAAGCCGCCGCAGGTGGTCGTCGCCGGCTCGACCCCCGACGCGCCTCCGCCGCCCCGAACCTGTTCCGACCTCCTGGCCCCTCCCGTTTCCACGTCGCTGCGCGCCCAGCTCGTGGCGGGGATCGTGGCCGAGATGCCCCGCTGGTCGGTCGCCGTCGTCACCGACAAGAGCAACGGCCAGACCCGTCCGTACGGGGTGGGGGACGAGGTGCTGGGGGCGAAGCTTCTCTCGGTGGAGCGGATCCGCGACGACCGCGATGCCTCGGGGCGCGCCATCCGCGTGGTGGCCATCGTCTGCCACGACGGGCGCAAGGAGTTCATCGACTTCGACACCGGCGGAGGCGGACCTCAGGTGGCCCTCTCCACCAACGTCGGCGTGATCCCGGTCCCGCCCCCTTCCGGACCCAACGACGGCTCCATTCCGCCCGACGGCATCCGCAAGACCTCGGAGAACAAGTACGAGGTGAAGCGTGCGGTCCTCGACGGGACGCTCTCCAACCTCAATTCCGTGGCCACCCAGGCCCGCATCGTCCCCAGCTTCAAGAACGGCGTGGCCAACGGCTTCAAGGTCTTCTCGATCCAGCCGAACTCCTTCTACTCCTCCATCGGAGTGGAGAACGGCGACGTGATCCAGAAGATCAACGGGTACGAGATGAACTCCCCGGACAAGGCGCTCGAGATCTACCAGAAGCTCCGCGAGGCCAAGCACGTCACGGTGGACATCGAACGCAACGGTCAGGTCGTCCGCAAGGAGTACAACGTCACCGGCCCGTAGCCGGTGCGAGGGAACCACATGCACTCGCTGCTCGCCGCCCTCCTCGTGCCCGCACTCGTCGTCGGGCAGGTCTCCCCGGGAACGGGTGGATCTCCCGACGCGCCCGCGTCCACGACCGACGAGGCAGCCCCGCCCTCCACCGCGACCAAGGGCGTCGGACTGCGCCGAGGGGCGTACAACCTGAAGGCCGGAGTTCCCGCCGACGCCGCCGCGAAGAAGCCCTCGCGGACCTCGGTGGGTTCCTCCACTCCCCCCAACGCTTCCTCTTCCCTGCCTCCCGCCGAGCAGCCCTCCGGGATGTCGCCGCGCACCTCCGCCGGCGTGGTCGCCGCGCCGGCCGGCGGGGCGACGGCACCGCCCCCGGCCCGGGCGCGCCCCGCTCCGAGCTCCGGAACCGTGACCCAGACCGGTTCGACGCCGCCGCCGCCCGCCCCCCCCCCGGGATCCCGCGCCGCCGGATCGGCGCCGCCCGGCTCCCCGCAGACGGCGGACGACACCATCCCGCCCGGGCAGGCCGGCGGGACGGCGCGCGCTCCGGGCACCTGCGAGCCCATCGAGGGGAAGTTCCTGCTCGCCTTCAACAAGGCCGACATCCTCGACCTCCTGGAGCAGGCGAGCCGCTGGACTTGCAAGAACTTCGCGTACACCGACGAGGTCGTCCGCGGAAAGATCACCCTCCTCTCCAAGACGCCGGTGTCGCCCGAGGAGGCCTACGCGGCCTTCCTCGCCGCCCTGAACACGAACGGCATCGCCATGTACCAGACGGGCAAGTACTGGAAGCTCGTCCGCATCGCCGACGCGAAGAAGGTGCCCATCCCCACCCTCCTCGGGGACGACGGCGAGACCCCGTCCATCGAGCAGCCCGTCACCAAGCTCTTCCGCCTGCGCTACGTAGACCCCGACCAGCTGCGCGCGGTCCTCGGCAACTTCACGTCGCCGCAGGGCGCGGACATCCAGACCATCCCGCCCGACGTGCTGCTCATCACCGACATCGCCCTCAACGTCCGGCGCATCGAGCGGCTGCTCGAGGCCCTCGACCGGCCCGGATCGAACGACCTCGTCCGGGTCGTGCAGGTCCAGTACGCCCCGGCCCGCGACGTCGCCGACAAGGTGAACCAGATCTTCGTGCAGGCGCCCGGCGCGGGCGCGGGCAAGACCTCCCGCCGCCCGGTGATCGGCGGCGTGGCCGCTCCGGGAGCCGCTCCGGGGGCCATGCCCGCCGGCGGTGGCGCCGAGTCGTCGGAGATCTCCATCAGCAAGGTGGTGGCCGACGAGCGCACGAACAAGCTCATCGTCATCTCCGACGAGAAGAGCTACCAGCGCATCCTGGAACTGGTCCGGCAGCTCGACACGCCCACCGCGGGCGAGGGCTCGATCCACGTCATCTTCCTCAAGAACGCCAACGCGGAGGATCTCTCCAACACGCTCCAGAACCTGGCCAGCGGCACGCGCCGCACCGGCACGAGCGGCGCGGCACCTGCGGGCGTGGGCGCGATGGCCAACCCGCCCGGCGTCTCCTCCCCCCGCACCGGCGGCACGGCCGAGCTCCTGAGCGGCGACGTGAAGATCACCGCCGACAAGCCCTCCAACTCGCTCGTGATCGTCGCCAGCGCCTCCGACTTCTCGGTGGTGCAGCGGCTCGTCGACAAGCTCGATCGCGCCCGCCGCCAGGTCTTCGTCGAGGCGGTGATCATGGAGATCGACATCAGCAACCAGAGCGACATCGGCGTGGGCATGCACATGGCCGTCCCGGTGAACACGGCCAACGGCAAGGGCTTCATCCCCATCGGGCTCGAGCCGGGCAAGATCAACTCCCTCAACCCGTCGTCGGCCATCTCCGCGGGCGGGTTCCTCACCGGCCTCATCGGCCCGGTCTCGGCCGAGCTGAAGGACATCTTCCCCTTCCCCAGCGTGGGCCTGGTGATCCAGGCGATCCAGTCCAACTCCGACGTGAACGTGCTCTCCACGCCGCACCTCATCGCCCAGGACAACGAGGAGTCGGAGATCATCGTCGGCCAGAACGTCCCGTTCCAGGCCGGATACAACCCCGGGTTCGTCACCGGTGCGAGCAGCACCACCTCCGGCACCAACAACTCGCTCGCCAACAACTACAACATCGCCAGCCTCATCGCCCCCATCCAGCGGCAGAACGTCGATCTGAAGCTGAAGATCAAGCCGCAGATCCACGAGGGGGAGATGATCCGCATGGACATCGAGGAGTCGCAGGAGGAGATCGTCTCCCAGGACGCGACCCTCGGGCCCACCACCGCCAAGCGCAGCGTGAAGACCAAGGTGGTGGTGAAGGACCAGAGCACCATCGTCATCGGCGGCCTCGTCCAGGACCGCAACATCAACTCCGTCTCCAAGGTACCGCTGCTCGGCGACATCCCCATCCTGGGGTGGGCCTTCCGGAGCACGAGCGTGGTGAAGAAGAAGACGAACCTTCTCCTCCTGCTCACCCCTTACATCATCCGCGACCAGTCGGACTTCCGGCGCATCCTGGAGCGCAAGCAGCGCGAGCAGCGCGAGCTCTACGAGCTCTACTACGGGAAGAAGCCCGACTACACGCTCGCGGAGAGCTCGAGCCGCCCCGGCCCGCTCACCCGCATCCGCCAGCAGGTGGTGACCGAGAACGCCAAGATCGAGAACGGCGGTCCGGGCGGCGTCGGCGAGCGGACCGTGCGTCCCCCCGCCTACGGTCCGGCCAACTACGGCCCGGAGACCCCGGCCGTCCCCCGCGCGGTGCCCGCGGCGGCGGCGCCGGCCCGGGTGATCACGCCGGCACCGGTCGCCGTCCCGGTCGCCCCGCCACCGGTCGCCGTCCCGGTCGCACCCCAGCCGGTTCCGGCCGCGACGCCGGTTCCGACCATGACCTTCCCCTCCACCACCGGCCCCATGCTGCCCGTCCCGGGCGCCGAGCCCGCAGCGCCTCCGAGCGCAGTTCCGGCCGCGCCGCCGGCCGGAGCACCTCCCTCCGGCGGGTAGCCGGGGCGGGAGCCCGCGCGCATGAGCACGCAAGAGACCGACCTGGCGGTTCCTCCCGCCCCCTCCCCGGCGCCGGCGCCCTCGCTGGCCGCCCTCCGGGGACGCCCCATCGCCGAGATCCTCGCCGCCACCGCCGGCATCGATCCCGAGAAGGTGGCCGAGGCGGTCGCCGCGCACCAGGCCGACCCGGCCGGGCTGCGATTCGGCGAGGCGCTCGTGAAGGCCAAGCTGGCCACCGAGGAGCAGGTCCTCCGGGCCGTCGCCCTCCAGCTCGGCCTCCCCTTCCTGGCGAGCATCGACGCCGCCGAGATCCCGGACGACCTGGCGCGTCTCGTGCCCA
Source organism: uncultured Anaeromyxobacter sp. (assembly GCA_903855945.1). Taxonomy (GTDB): domain Bacteria; phylum Myxococcota; class Myxococcia; order Myxococcales; family Anaeromyxobacteraceae; genus CAIOAK01. Next base: position 52,517 of record CAIOAK010000139.1, on the reverse strand, counting down.
TCAACTTCGCCAAGACGGCCCGCGTGCTGCCGCTCGGGCGCGACGGGGACGAGATCCGGGTCGCGGTGGCCGACCCGATCGACACCGCCGCCCAGGACAACCTCTCGGTCCTGCTCGGCGCCCCGCTCTCGCCGGTGGTGGTCCCCGGTGCGGTCATCGTCGACGCCATCAACCAGCTCTACGACCGGACCGCCAACCGGCACGACCGGCTCATGGAGGACCTGGAGACCACCGAGGACCTCGAGTCGGTGGCCCACGAGCTGGAGGAGCCGGCCGACCTGCTGGAAGCCGACGACGAGGCCCCCATCATCCGGCTCGTCAACTCGCTCCTCTTCCGGGCGGTGAAGGAGCGGGCCAGCGACATCCACATCAACCCCGAGGAGAAGGACATCTCGGTCCGCTTCCGCATCGACGGCGTGCTCCGGGAGGTGATCCGCCCCCCGAAGCGATTCCAGGCCTCGATCGCCAGCCGCATCAAGATCATGGGCGGCCTGAACATCGCCGAGAAGCGGCTGCCGCAGGACGGACGCATCCGCATCAAGATCGCCGGCCGCGACGTGGACGTCCGCCTCTCCACCATCCCCACCGCCAACGGGGAGCGCATCGTCATGCGACTCCTCGACAAGTCGGCGGTGCTGCTCGACCTGACCCAGCTCGGTTTCGAGGCCTGGCAGCGGGAGATCATCGACGGGCTCGTCACCCGCTCCCACGGGATCGTGCTGGTCACAGGCCCCACCGGCTCCGGCAAGACCACCACGCTCTACGGCGCGCTCGCCAAGATCAACTCACCGGACCTGAACATCCTCACCATCGAGGACCCCGTCGAGATCCAGCTGAAGGGCGTGGCGCAGGTGCAGGTGAACCCCAAGATCGAGCTCACCTTCGCGAACGGCCTCCGCTCCTTCCTCCGCCAGGACCCGGACGTCATCATGGTCGGCGAGATCCGCGACCTGGAGACCGCCGAGATCGCCATCCAGGCCTCCCTCACCGGCCACCTGGTGCTCTCCACCATCCACACGAACGACGCCGCGGGGGCCGTGACCCGGCTCCTCGACATGGGCGTGCAGCCCTTCCTCATCGCCAGCTCCCTCGTGGGCGTGCTGGCGCAGCGGCTCGTGCGCATGCTCTGCCCCGCCTGCAAGGAGGCCTACGAGCCCTCCCAGGAGGAGCTCACGCAGGCGAGCATCACCCCCGCGATCCTGGCCCGCGCCGGGAACCCGACGCACCTCTACCGGGCGGTGGGGTGCCCGCAGTGCCAGCGCACCGGATTCATGGGCCGTACGGGCATCTACGAGCTCATGCTGGTAGACGACGAGGTCCGCCAGCTCATCCTGAAGAACGTGGACTCGGGGACCATCAAGGCCAAGGCCGTGGCGGGCGGAATGATGACCCTCCTCGAGCACGGCGCCTACAAGGTGGCCCAGGGGGAGACCACGGCGGCCGAGGTCCTCTCGGTGACGGCCGAGGACATCTGACCCGCATCCATGCCCGTCTTCGCGTACAAGGCGCTCGACTCGAGCGGAAAGGCCGTGGAGGGGCTCAAGGAGGCCGACTCCCCGAAGACCCTGCGCGGCGCGCTCCGGCGCGAGGGGCTCTTCCTCACCGAGGTGACCGGCGAGAAGCAGGCCCGGTCCGCCTCCCCCGACGTGAACGTGAAGCGCTGGCTGGGCGGCCGGATCAAGGCCGACGACGTGGCGGTGGCCACGCGGCAGATGGCCGTGCTCGTGAACGCCGGCATCCCGCTGGTGGACGCGCTCACGGCGCTCGTGGAGCAGGTGGACAACGAGCGACTCAAGCGGGTGCTCTCCTCGGTGAAGCAGCGGGTGAACGAGGGCTCCTCGCTGGCCGACGCGCTGGGGCAGCACCCCAAGGTCTTCACCGGCCTCTACGTGAACATGATCCGCGCCGGCGAGTCCTCGGGTGCCCTCGACGTGGTCCTCTTCCGCCTGGCCGACTTCACCGAGTCCCAGGCCCGGCTGCGCTCCAAGATCCTGGGAACCCTCACCTACCCCGCCGCCATGCTCGTCATCGGGTCGGCGGTCATGGGAATCCTCTTCACGGTGGTCATCCCCAAGATCACCAAGGTCTTCGAGGACACCAAGGTGGTGCTGCCCTGGACCACCCGCATCCTCATCGGCTTCGCCTCCTTCATGCACGACTTCTGGTGGGCGATCGGGATCCTGATCGGCGGCGGGATCTACCTCTTCTTGCGCTGGCGGAACACGCCGGCCGGCCGGGCGCGCTGGGACATCTGGGTCCTCGACGCCCCCATCTTCGGTCCGCTCATCCGGCAGGTGGCGGTGGCCCGCTTCTCGCGCACGCTCGCCACCCTGCTGAAGAGCGGGGTCCCCCTGCTCACCGCCCTGGACATCGTGCGGAACATCGTGGGGAACACCCGCCTGGCCGCGGTGATCGAGGAGGCACGCGAATCGATCAGCGAGGGCGAGAGCATCGCCGCCCCGCTCAAGCGCTCGGGCGAGTTTCCACCATTGGTGTACCACATGATCGCCATCGGCGAGAAGTCGGGCGAGCTCGAGGAGATGCTCGGCAACGTGGCCAACGCCTACGACAGCCAGGTCGAGACCAAGGTGGCCGCCCTCACCTCCCTGCTCGAGCCCATCATGATCGTGGTGATGGGCGTGGCCGTGGCCTTCATCGTCTTCTCCATCCTGATGCCCATTCTCCAGATCAACACCATCGCCGGAGGCTGAAAGTGAACGCACCCCGAACCGCCCGCGCCGCAGCGCGCGGCATGACCCTCATCGAGATCCTGGTGGTCATCACCATCCTGGGCATCATCGCCGCCGCGGTGGCGGTGAACGTCGTCGGCCAGCTCGACGAGGCCAAGGTGAAGCAGGCCAAGACCGACCTGCACACGCTCGAGAACTGCCTCGACCTCTACAAGATCGACAAGGGGCGCTATCCGTCCACCGAGGAGGGGCTCCAGGCGGTGGTGACGTCCGGGAAGTGCAAGCCGCAGCTGAAGGACCCCTGGGGGCACACCTACGTCTACCTCTTCCCCGGCCAGGTCCACACCGACTCCTTCGACATCAAGTCGTACGGCGCGGACGGGCAGGCGGGCGGCGACGGGGTCAACGCCGACATCGTCAACCCCTGAGGCGTGGACGCCGGGAGCGATGCGCGGGGTTCGCCAGCCGAGGGGTTTCACCCTCATCGAGGTGCTCATCGTCGTGGCGGTGATCGGCGTGATGGCGCTGGCCGCCGCACCGGCGGTGAACTCCCTCACGGGCGCCAACGCCCGGTCGGCGGCGGGCGAGATCGCCGGCGCCTACCGGTACCTCTTCGACACCGCGGCGCTTCGCCACCAGACCTGCCGGATGGTGCTGGACATGGACGCCCGCGAGTGGTGGGCCGAGTGCACCACCGGCACCGGCTCGGGGCGCCGCGGCCAGCCGGTCATGGGCAAGGACGGCGTGGCCGAGGACGACGAGCGGGGGCTGGCGCGCGGGTTCTCCGACGAACCCGACGCCGAGAAGCGCAAGTTCCTCGCCCGCGCGAAGTTCGCCGAGTTCCGGGACCGCCAGGTCCAGAAGCGGCGCCTCCGCGGGGGCGCGGCCTTCGAGAAGGTCTGGACCCCGCGGCAGCGCGACCCGCAGACCAAGGGCAAGGCCTACGTCTACTTCTACCCGCAGGGGCAGGCCGACCGGGTCCAGATCCCGGTGGCCGACGGGACGAATGCCTACACCGTCGTGACCCAGCCGCTCACCGGACGGGCGCGGGTCGTCACCGGGATCCCGGAGGCACCGCGGTGAGGCGCCCCCGTCCGACCGGCGGCTTCACGCTGCTCGAGGTGATGGTGGCGCTCGCCGTCCTGGCCGGGTCGCTCATGGCCGTGGCCAGCCTGTCCGGCAGCGCGCTCCGCAACTACGGGTACGCCCGCGAGATGTCGGTGGCCACCCTGCTCGCCCAGGGGAAGATGGCCGAGCTCGAGGAGAAGTACGACGACAGCGGCTTCACCGACTTCGACCAGAAGGACGACGGCAACTTCTCCGACCAGGGGCAGCCCGGCATGCGCTGGTCGCTCGCGATCCGCAAGCCCACCGCCGAGATCACCGCCGAGCGGATCCTGTCGGTATTCCTGGGCGGGGGCTCCGACGGGGGCGGCCAGGAGCTCCTCGGGAAGCTGCTCGGCACGGGGGGCGGCGCGGGCGCCTCCGGGGGCGGAGGCGGCGGCGGGCCCACCACCTCGCTCACGGGCGGCCTGCTCGGGGGCGTCCTCCAGGGGCAGGTGACCGCCTTCGCCGAGGAGCTCAAGAAGGGCGTCCGGCACGTGACGCTCCGGGTCTCCTGGATGGACGGCAAGGCGGAGCAGGGCTTCGAACTCTCCACCTACTGGGTGGTGATCAACGCCAAGGCGCCCGGCGGGGCGCGCGGCGAGAACCCGGACATCCCGGCCGGCATGGCGGCGCCCACCCGCAACGTGGCCGGTGCGCCGGCGGCGGTCCCGGCAGCCGCCCCCACCCGGATCGGGACGCAGATGCCGGCCGGAGGCGCGAAGTGATGGCGCCCGCCACCCCGCGCGGCTTCACGCTGGTCGAGGTGCTCATCGCCATGGCCATCACCGCGGTGGTGGGGGCCATGGCGCTCGGGGCCTTCTCCCGCTCGGCCGCAGCCCGGCAGACGGTCGAGGAGCAGGACGAGCGCGTGGGCGGCGCCCGTGCGGCCCTCACGCGGATGGCGCGCGAGGTCTCCGGCGCGTTCGTCTCCGAGCACTACGACCGCGCGCGCTACCGGGACCGGCCGACGGTGTTCAAGGGGCGGGACGGCGGGGAGCGCGACACGCTGCTCTTCGCCACCATGGCCCACGTCCGCGGGATCCGCGACGCGCGGGAGTCCGATCAGTCGGTGATCGAGTACTCGCTCGACTCCGATCCCGACTTCCCGAACGAGTACGCCCTCTTCCGCCGCGAGAAGGTCCGCATCGACGACGAGCCCGACCGGGGCGGCGTCCGGTCGCTCTTGCTCCACCACGTGGCGGGGTTCGACGTGGAGTACTGGGACTGGCAGAAGCAGGAGTGGCTCCGCGACTGGTCCACGGCGCCGGGCGACCGGACCCTCCTTCCCCCGCGGGTGCGGATGCAGCTCTCCATGCGCATGCCCGACGGGAACAGCCGGACCTTCGAGACCCAGGCCCGGGTGGCCATCATCCGCCCGCTCGATTTCTAGAATGACCCGGATCCCGCACAGCGCGCCCGGCGAGCGCGGAGCCGCCCTCCTCCTGGTCCTCATGGTGGTGGCCATCGTCACGGTGCTCGCCACGGAGCTCGCCTACGACACGCGCGTCTCCCTCCAGATCGCGGCCAACGCCCGGGACGAGCTGCGGGCCACCCAGCAGGCGCGCGGAGCGGTGGCGCTGTCGCGGCTCGTGCTCCACTTCCAGCAGAAGCTCGACCAGGCCGGCGGCGTGGCCGGACAGGCCCTCTCTGGAATGGCCTCCGCCCCGCTGCCGGCCGCGGCCGGGGCCGCCGCCGGGGCCGCCGTCGGTGCGCTGGCCTCCGCCGCCCAGGGCTCCTCCTTCTCCTTCCGGCTCTGGGACGCCATTCCCGTGGAGAACGGCGTCATCGCCAACCTGCTCGGGACCGAGTCCCGCTCGGGCCGGCGCGACGAGAGCTTCCACGCCGTCATCGAGGACGAGGACCGGAAGGTGAACGTGGCCCAGCTGGCCGGCCTGAACACCGTGGCGGCCCCGCAGCTGCAGCGCTTCCTGCTCGCCATCCGCGATCCGCGCTACGATGTCCTCTTCGACCGGGAGGACGACTTCGGGAACCGCCTCACCCGCAAGGACGTGGCCGCGGCGCTGCGGGACTGGGTGGACGAGGACACCACCACGAGCTCGATCGGCGCCAACCCGCTCGCCCCGTTCGAGAAGGGCTTCGGCGACGAGAACCAGTACTACGATCGCGGGGACGATCGGTACCGGGCCAAGAACGCCCGCTTCGATTCGCTGGACGAGCTCTACCTGGTGGCCGGCTTCGGCGACGCCCTCGTGGCCGCGATCGGCGACCACCTCACGGTCTACCCGGACGTGAACGCGACCATCAACGTGAACAACACCGACCCGGAGCAGATCCTGGTGAACGCGCTTCTCATGTCCGACCCGCCCGGAGTACCCCAGGTACCGCTGCTCGATCCCACCTTTCCCCAGAAGCTGGAGGCGGCGCTGCGGCTGGCCCGGCCGCTGCCCTTCATGACCATCACGGTGCAGCAGTTCGCCACCGTGCTCCAGGCGCTGGGGCTGAAGCTCCAGCCCATCTACCTCCAGGCGCAGAACACCGACACCCGCAGCCCCTTCGGCAACAAGTCGAGCACCTACACCATCCGCGCCACCGGCCGTGCCGGGAACGTGGAGAGGACGATCGACGCGGTCGTCACGATGGATAGCCGCGCCGGAGCGCTCCAGGCCGACCTGGGGCGAATCCTCCACTGGCGCGAGGAATAGCCATGTCCCATTTCGTTCTCGGACTCGATCTCGGTTCCCGGCGCATCAAGTCCGTGCTGCTCGAGACCACCCTTCGCGGCTTCACGGTGACCGGCGCCGCCGAGGAACCGGTCCCCCCCGCCGTGGAGGGCGGCCCGGCCGCCGGGGAGCGCGTGGCCACGGCCGTGGGCGCGCTGCTCGCGGCGCGCGCCTGGTCGGGGGACCATGCGGCCGTCGCGTCGCTGCCGGGCGTGGCCGCCTCGCATCTCGTCACGCTCCCCTTCGTCGACGCGCGGCGCATCGAGCAGACGGTGCAGTACGAGGTGGAGGCGGCCATCCCCTTCGACCTGGATCAGGTGGCCTGGGACTGGCAGGTCCTGGACGCCCAGGAGGGTCGGAGCGACCTCTTCATCGGGCTCGCCAAGCGCACCGACCTCTCCGGCTGCATCGAGGACCTGGCGCGCGTCGGCGTGGACCCGGCCGTGATCACCCCGGGCGGGCCGGTGCTGGCGGCCCTGTGGGCAGCCGGCGCGGTGGCCGATCCGGCACCGGCCGGCGAGGCGGAGCTGGTGCTCGACGTGGGCGTGGAGCGGACCCACGCCTGCGTGGTCTCGGGTGGGCACTGCCTCTTCGCCCGGACCTTCTCGACCGGCGCGACGAACCTCCTGCGCGCCGCGGCCCGTGCCGCGGGGCGGAACCCGGACGATTCGCCCGCCGAGGGTTCGCTGCCCGGCTGGCTCGCCGAGGAGTCCGGGGGTGCCGCGCTCCTGGCCGGCCTCACGCCGCTCCTGCGGGAGATCCGGGCCACCCTGCACGCCTTCGAGGCCCGCCCCTCGCGCCGCCCCGTGGTCCGCATCCGCCTCGCCGGGGGCGTGGGCGCCTGGGGACCGGTCGCCCCGATGCTCACCCAGGATCTCGGCATCCCCACCGAGCCCCTGCGCCTCACCGGGTCGGCCGCGCAGGGCATTCCCGACCCGGACGCCCCCCGCTTCGCACTGGCGCTCGCGCTCGCGCTCCGGGGCTGGATGGGCAACCGCTTCCAGCGGCTCAACCTGCGCCGGGGGGACATGGCGAGCACCCGCTCCACGCAGGACGTCCGGGAGCGGCTGCAGCGCCTCGCGGTCTACGCCTCGCTCGTGCTGCTCCTCGCCGTGGTCTCGTCGGTCGTGAAGGTGGTGGCGCTCAACCGGCAGGAGAAGCTCCTCGACCGATCCATGTGCGAGGTGACCCAGCGGCTCGTGGGCAAGTGCTTCGACGACTTCGCCACGGCGGAGTCGGTGCTGCGCGGCCGCGGGACGGTGGGCGCCTCCATCCCGCGCGTCTCCGCCGCCGGGGTGCTGGCCGAACTCTCCGCCCGCGTGCCGCAGGTGCAACTGCGGCTCGACCGCATCGAGATCACCCGGGAGAAGCTGCACCTCCAGGGAACCACGGACGCCGCGGAGAACGTGGACCGGATCGTCTCCGCGCTGCGCGGATCCCGATGCTTCGGCGACGCGCGCTCGGGCGGTGCGCGCAAGCGGGGCACCGAACAGAAGTTCGAGTTCACGGTGGATGCGGACATCACCTGCGAGGGCGCCGCCGCGCCCGGGGGGAAGGGCTAGCCATGGAACGACTTCGCCAGCTCCGCGCCAGCCTGGAGGCCTTCCTGGCCCGCCTCTCGGACCGGGAGCGCGTCATGGTCCTGTCGGCCACCGCGGCCGTGGTGCTCTTCGTGATCTTCCTCGTGACCACCGGCGTCTCCCGCTCCATCGGAAATCGGGAGGCGCGCATCGGCTCGAAGACCGAGATGTTCGCCCAGATCGGGAAGCTCACCCGCGGCTACCGGCAGGCCCAGGCGGAGCGGCAGTCGCTGGAGGCGCGGCTCAAGGGGCCGCCGGTCCAGCTCATGAGCTTCGTCTCGCAGACCGGCGCCCAGTCCGGCGTGGAGGTGAACGACCTCCGCCCCGGGACGCCGACCACCGCCGACGGTCTCACCGAGGAGAGCGTCGAGGTGAACCTGGCCCGCATCGACCTGCCGCGCCTGGCCCGGCTCCTCGATGCGCTGGAGCGGGGCCCGGGCGTGGTCAAGGTTCGCAAGGTCCGCGTCGCCACCCGCAACGACGATCCCGCCCTGGTCGACGTCACGTTGCAGGTTTCCACCTGGCAGATGAAGTCCTAGGAGGACGGCTTGAAGCTCGACCCGCGCACCTGGATCACCGACCTCCGCAAGGTGAAGCTCACCGGCTGGAGGCGGACCGCCGCCTACGCGTTCTTCTTCGTGCTCGCCTTCACGCTGGCGCTCCGTCTCACCTTCCCGGTCGCGGCGGTGAAGGAGCGACTCCTGCTGGATGCGGCAGCCCAGGGCTACCAGATCACCGTGAACGACCTCTCGCCGTCGGGGCTCCTGGGCATCCGGGCCCGGGAGGTCATCGTGGTGACCTCCGACGGCGCGCGCATCCCCATCGAGCAGCTCACGGTGGGGATCCGGATCCTGCCCTCCCTGATCGGGCGGAAGGCCTACAGCTTCGACGCCTCGATCTTCGGCGGGACCGTCACCGGGTCCACCGAGGCGAGCAAGACGGCGGAGCGCTACCAGGTCCGGCTGGAGGGGATCGATCTGGCCCGCGCGGGCGTGGTGCGCGCGGCGACCGGGCTCGAGCTGGGCGGCATCCTCTCCGGGAAGCTGGACGTGAACCTGGATCCGAAGGATCCCCAGAAGAGCACCGGGACCATCGACTTCCAGGTGAAGGACGGGGCCATCCGAGGCGGGACGGTGCCGGTGCCGGGGATGGATGGCGGCATCACCGTACCGCCAGTGAAACTGGGCGCGATCACCGTGCGCGGCGCGCTGAAGAACGGGCGGGCCGACTTCGCGACGCTGGAGGCGAAGGGGGACGAGATGAACATCGTCGCCGACCAGGTCTTCGTGCAGCTCCAGCCCAAGCTCGCGTTCTCGCCGATGAGTGGAAGGCTCAAGCTGCGCCCCACCGATTCCTTCTGGCGGAAGGAGCAGGTCGCGCCGCTCAAGCCGATCATCGAGATGGGTCTCGCGAGCGCCAAGAGCCCGGACGGCGGCTACGGCTTCCAGATCTTCGGGACGCTGAACAAACCCCAGACCAGGCCCTCGTCCTTCTGACCCTACATGTAGTGTCATGCAAGGTTTTGTTTTTGCTCGGTGATCTGGCGGACTCCACCGAATTCCCCCTATAAATCAAGCACTTGGATTGAAAGCGGACCGGGGGCGTGCTATCCCGGCCGGATGCGGATCCGGCGTCTGGAGATGGTGGGCTTCAAGTCGTTCATGGACCGGACGGTCGTCGCCTTCGACGAAGGCGTGACCGGCGTCGTCGGGCCGAACGGCTGTGGAAAGTCCAACGTCGCCGACGCGATTCGATGGGTCCTCGGCGAGCAATCGGCGATGCGGCTGCGCGGCCGGTCGATGGAGGACGTGATCTTCAACGGCTCCGAGTCGAAGCCGCCCCTCTCCTTCGCCGAGGTGATGATCACCTTCGAGAACGACCGACCGGCCGAGCTCCCGAACGAGTTCCGCGGGCTGGCCGAGATCACGGTGGGGCGTCGGCTCCACCGGACCGGGGAGTCGGAGTACCTCGTCAACCGGGCCCCGGCGCGGCTGCTCGACGTGAACGACATCTTCTTCGGCTCGGGGGTCGGGCGCACCGCCTACTCCATCATCGAGCAGGGGCGCATCGGACAGATCGTCTCCGCCCGCGCCGAGGACCGGCGCGGCGTCATCGAGGAGGCGGCCGGGATCACGAAGTACCGGAAGCGGCGCGAGGCCGCCGAGCGGAAGATGGAGGCCACCCGCCACAACCTGGAGCGGGTCACCGACATCGTGGCCGAGCTGGGAAAGCAGCTCGACTCGCTGAACCGGCAGGCGCGCAAGGCCGAGAAGTACCGGGCCGTGAAGGCCCAGATCCGGGAGCTGGAGCTGCACGTGGGCGCGGCCCGCTGGCTGGAGCTCACCGTGGGCCGGCGCGAGGCCGAGGATCGCCACGCCGCGGCCCGCGCGGACGAGGCGGAGATCTCGGCGCGCCTGGCCCAGATCGATCTGGCCCTCGAGGCCGACCGGGCGCTCCTCGCCGAGCGCGAGCTGACGCTCCAGCAGCTCTCCGACCGGGAGCACGAGCTCGCCAGCCAGGGCCGGGTGTCTGCGGTCTCCACCGAGGCTTCCGAGCGGGAGCTCGGCCAGATCGCCGAGCGCTCCCGCGGCCAGGCCTCCGAGGTGGAGGCACTCAAGGTGCAGGCCGACGCGCTGGCCGCCGAGCGGGACGCGCTCCTCCGCCAGCGGGACGAGCTCGCCCAGCTCTCCGGGACCGACGAGGCCCGACTCGGCGACCTGGAGGCAGCGCTGCGCGACCTGGCCGGCGAGCAGGTGGGCCTCTCGGCGCAGGGCGAGGCCGCACGGGCCGACGCGGCCGATGCGCACGGGCGGGCGGCGGCACGCCGGAGCGCGCTCGCGCAGGTGGAGCGGCAGCGGGCCGACCTGCAGGCGCGCCTCTCCCGGGTGCGCGCCGAGATCGACGAGCTCTCCACCCGCGGCGTCTCGCTGGACGGCTCCCGATCGGCCCACGTGGAGAAGCTGGGCAAGACCCGCCAGCTCAAGCTGCACCTGGAGGAGCAGCGCGGCGCCCAGGAGGAGCTGCTCGACCGCACCCGCTCCGAGTTCATCCAGAACGAGGCCCGTCTCATCACGCTCCGCGAGGAGCTCTCCGACCGCCGGGCCCGCCTCCAGTCGCTCCAGGAGGTCATGCGCAACTACGAGGGGTACGGCCGCGGCGTGCGCAGCCTGATGACGCGCGCCCGGGCCGGCGAGGGGAACGAGAACGGCGTGATGGGGCTCGTGGCCGACGTCATGACCGTCCCCGCCGAGTACGAGAACGCGGTCGAGGCGGTGCTGGGCGAGCGGCTCCAGTACGTGATCGTGGAGAGCCACAGCCAGGGCGTGGAGGCCATCGACTGGCTGAAGAGCGCCGCCGAGGGGCGGGCCTCGCTCATCCCGCTGCTCCGTCTGCGCGACGGGGACGGGGCGCCCGCCGCGCCCGACCGCTCCCACCCGGGCTTCGTGGCCGGCTGCCTGGACGTGGTCCGCTTCGACCCGTCCTACGACAGGCTGGCCCGCTTCCTCCTGGGCGACGCCGCCATCGTGCGCGACCTGGCGAGCGCGCTGGAGATCTGGCAGGCCGGCGGCGGCGCGGGGACGCTCGTCACGCTGGACGGCGAGGTGCTCGATCCGCACGGCGTGGTGACCGGCGGCCCGCTGGAGGGCGAGGGGCACGGCGCGCTGCAGCGGCGGCGCGAGGTGCAGGAGCTCACCGACACGGTCCGGACCTTCGAGGCCGACTTCGCGCTGGCCCAGGAGCGCCACCGCGCGCTCCAGTCCCGCCTGCTGCAGCTGGAAGCGGCGCTGAAGACCATCGACCGGGACAACCGGGAGAAGGACCTGGCGCTCGTCACCCAGGAGAAGGACCTGGCCCGGCTCGGCGAGGAGCTGGAGCGGGTGGCCGAGCGGCTGGGGCAGGAGGAGGCGGAGCGCTCCGGCATGGAAGAGGCGCTCTCGTCGCTCTCCCGCGAGGAGGAGGCCCACCAGCTGGAGGCTGCGAGCGCCGAGGCCGACCGCAGCCGGCACGAGGAGCGGGGGCGGGAGGCGGCATTCCGGCTCGAGGACCTCTCGCGCCGCGCCGAGTCGCTCCAGGCCGAGGTGCTGGCCGTGAAGGTGAAGGTGGCCTCGGAGCGGGAGCGGCGGGACGGCATCGGCGAGTCGATGCGCCGGGTCGAGGAGGCGCAGGGGGCCGCGGAGGAGCGCCGGGGCCGGCTCTTCGCCGCGCTCTCCGAGGGCAACGCCCGGGCCGTCGATCTCCGGGAGCGCATGGAGGGGGCCCGCGGCGACGTGGCGCGCCTCGCCGAGGAGCTCTTCCGGGTGCGGGAGACGCTCGGGGCGGAGCGAACCGCCCACCAGGACGCCACCACCCAGGCGCGGGCCGCCGAGTCCGAGGCCCGCGACCTTCGCAAGCGCGCCGAGGCCATCACCCAGGCCGCCGGCGACGCTGCGCTCACCGCCCGGGAGATGGCGCTCGAGCTCTCCCACCTGGAGGAGCAGATCCGGGAGCGCTGCCAGGTGGAGCTGCGCGACGAGCTGCTCCGCTTCCACACGGAGCGTCCGCCCGGCGAGCCGGAGCGGCGCAAGCTGGAGGATCTGAAGGCCCAGGCCGAACGCATGGGGGCCATCAACCTCACCGCCATCGAGGAGTACGACGAGCTGGCGCGGCGCCACACCTTCCTGTCGGAGCAGAAGGGCGACCTCGAGGCGTCGCTCACCGACCTCCAGAAGGCCATCGGCAAGATCAACCGGGCCTCGCGGGAGCGCTTCCGCGAGACCTTCGACCGGGTGAACGAGAAGTTCCAGCAGGTCTTCCCGCGCCTCTTCAACGGCGGGCGCGCCGGCCTCGTGCTCACCGAGGATGGCGACGACCAGCAGGGCGGCGTGGAGATCTTCGCCCAGCCCCCGGGGAAGAAGCTGCAGAACATCAACCTGCTCTCCGGCGGCGAGAAGGCGCTCACGGCGGTGTCGCTCATCTTCGCCATCTTCCTCATCAAGCCCTCCCCCTTCTGCCTGCTCGACGAGGTCGACGCCCCGCTCGACGAGGCGAACGTGGGTCGGTACAACGAGCTCGTGAAGGAGATGGCCAAGGCCTCCCAGTTCATCCTCATCACCCACAACAAGCGGACCATGGAGACCGTGGACACGCTCTACGGGGTGACGATGGAGGAACCGGGGGTCTCGAAGCTGGTCTCGGTGCGCCTCTCCGACGGAAGCCGGTCGGCCGCGGCGTAGCGGCCGGACGCTCCCCCTTTCCGGGTGCTGCGCCGCGTTGACAGCGCGGCGGGCGGGGACCTATATGGTCTCGCCTTGACCTCCATCCCGCTCGCACTCGCCACCTCCGACGTCGTCGGCGCGATCGTCATCGCCGCGCTGGTGGCCCTCTTCGTCCTGGCCGGGCTGCGCATGTTCCGGAAGCGGGGCGCGGCCCCGACGGAGCCGCCGATCTCCCAGGGGGAGATCGAGCGGGAGCTCGCGGAGGAGGAGAAGGAGGCGCCGGTCGCACCGGCCCTTCCGCCCCCGGCGCCGCTGGAGCGCCTGCCCGAGGTGGACGAGCGGGCCGAGGAAGAGGCGGCGGCGGCCGAGGCGCGCAAGAAGGAGGAGTACCGGCAGAAGAAGGAGGCCGAGCGGCTCGAGAAGGAGCGGCGCCGGCTGGAGCGGGAGGAGTCGGAGCAGCGCGCCCGGGACGAGGAGGCGCGTCTCGCCCGCGAGGCTGCGGAGGCCCGCCTCCGGGAGGAGGAGGAGAAGCGGCGCCGGGCGCAGGCCGAGGCCGGCCGCACGCTCGCCGCCGGCCTGGAGCGGACCCGCGGCGGCTTCATGGCCCGCCTGCAGGGCATCTTCGGGGGCGGAAAGCAGGTCGACGAGTCGACGCTGGCCGAGCTCGAGGAGATCCTCTTCACGGCCGACATCGGCGTGAAGACGGCCACCGCGCTGCTCGCGGGAGCCCGGGAGCGGATGAAGCGGCGCGAGTTCGACGACCCGTCGCGCCTGAAGGCGGCGCTCCGGGAGGAGATCGCCCGGATCGTGTCGCTCGGGATGGCCCCAGGCGCGACCCGGGAGTTCGTCGTCGGCGCCGAGCGCCCGCGCGTGATCATGGTGGTGGGCGTCAACGGCTCGGGAAAGACCACCACCGTGGGCAAGCTGGCGGCGAAGTTCGGCCAGGCCGGGTACCGGGTGCTCCTCGGCGCCGGGGACACCTTCCGGGCGGCGGCCGGCGAGCAGCTCGAGGTCTGGGCCGAGCGGGTGAACGCACCGGTGGTGCGGGGCAAGGACGGGTCCGACCCCGCCAGCGTCTGCTTCGAGGCCGTGAAGAAGGGGGTCGAGGAGAAGGTGGACGTGGTCCTGCTCGACACCGCCGGCCGCCTCCACACCAAGCTCCCGCTCATGGAGGAGCTCAAGAAGGTGAAGCGGGTCGTGGAGAAGGCGCTCCCCGGCGCACCCCACGAGGTGCTGCTCGTCCTCGACGCCACGAACGGCCAGAACGCCATCGTCCAGGCCCGGCAGTTCCACGAGGCGCTGGGGGTCACCGGCATCGCGCTCACCAAGCTCGACGGCACCGCCAAGGGAGGCGTGATCATCGGCATCTCCGACGAGCTCGGCCTCCCGGTCCGCTACGTGGGCGTGGGCGAGAAGGTGGCCGACCTCCGCCCCTTCGACCCGGCCGAGTTCGTGGATGCCCTCTTCGACTAGCGCGGACCGCCGCGTGATCCTCTTCGACGTGGACGGCACGCTCGTCCACGCCGCGGGGGCCGGTCGTCGCGCGCTGGGGCGCGTGCTCGTCTCCGAGCTCGGGCAGATCGACCACGCCCTGTCCGGCCTCCGGCTCGACGGGATGACCGACCGGCTCATCGTCCGGGAGGTCCTCGACACGCTCGGCCACCCCTTCGACGACGCCCTGTGCGACCGGCTGCTCGCGGATTACGTGGAGGCGCTGCGCGACGAGATCGGGGGGCCCGGATTCGAGGTGCTGCGGGGGGTCGAGCCGTTGCTCGGCACCCTCGCCGCGTCCGGCGCCACGGTGGGACTCTGCACCGGCAACGTGGCCGAGGGGGCGCGGCTCAAGCTGGCCCGGGGCGGGATCGACCACTTCTTCGAGTGGGGACCGGACGCCATCGCCGGGTTCGCCCACGACGGCGAGGCGCGGGAGCGGATCGTCCGGGCCGCGCTGGACCGCGGGTCGGCCCGCCTGGGCTCGCCGCTCCACCCCTCCGATGCGCTCGTCGTGGGCGACACCCCCCGCGACGTCTCCGCCGCCCGCGCCCACGGCGTCCCGGTGCTGGCGGTCGCCACGGGGCGATTCAGCGAGGGGGAGCTGCGCGACGCCGGCGCCGACGGGGTGCTTCCCAGCCTGGAGGGCGCCGCCCCGGCGCTGCTCGCGTGGCTGGCCGGTGGAAGGACGCCGGGGGTACCGGCGTGAGCCCGTTCCGGACACCGCGCCTCCTCGCCCGGGCGGCCTCCGGCGAGGACCTCGCCGACCTGCAGGACGTGCTCGGCGCCGTCCCCACCTACCACGAGCTGGTGGACGGGGAGCCCCCGGCGGCCGACGCCGCCGCCAGCCTGCTCGCCGACGCCGAGGTGGACCCCGACCGGCGCCTCCTCCTCCTCTGGCCCGCGGTGGGGGGCCCGGCCGCCGGCCTCGTGGACGTGCAGCTCCACTGGCCCGAGCCGGACGCCGCCCACGTGCGCCTCCTCCTGCTCCGGGAGCCGCTGCAGGGGCGGGGCCTGGGGCGGGAAGCGGCCGCGGGTCTCGAGGAGGTGCTTCGCGGCGAGGGGTTCCGCGCCCTGCGCCTCGCCGTGACCGCCGGAAACGACGGCGCGCGGGAGTTCTGGGAACGGATCGGGTTCGCTCCGGTGGAGCGGCTGCCCGCCGGCGACACCCTGCACGAGAAGTTGCTGTAGCCCCGGGGACGGGGCCGCCCGTCACTCGGCGTCGGCGACCTGCTGCGGCGCGGGGACGAACCGGGACCAGAAGTCCCGGAGCCCCTCGATGGCGCTCATGAGCCCGACGTACGCGAAGCCGGCCTGGAAGAGGATGAGGAACGGCAGCGAGTACCAGACGCCCCGGTCGATGACCCAGACCACGGCCAGCGTGAAGTAGGCTGCCAGGCTGAGCTCGAGAAGCGGCTGCAGGCTCACCGCGACGCGGTAGCGCTTCCGCGGGCCCGGGGCCGATCCGGTCTGGATCCCGCTCTTGGGCGTGCGGGTGAAGCCGGTCTGGTGGCCGGCGAGCGCCTCCACGACCGCGCGCGCCTGGTTCACCGAGAGTCCAATACCGAGCGCCATGAGCTGCGGCAGGTACTTGATGCGCTGCCACAGGGTGGCCTGGATCTCCCGCTGGCTGGCCACGTAGAAGACGCACACGCTCATGGTGGCGGCCGCGAAGAAGGGGAGGTCGAGGAGCAGCACCTCGATCCAGCCGTGGCTCACCCGCACCACCACCGTGATGGGCATGAGGATGGCGAGCGGGATCATGAGGAGGTAGGCGACGTTGGCGGTGAGGTGGAAGAAGGCCTCCTTCTTCACCTCGCGGGGCAGATCGCTCTCGAAGATCCGCGGCAGGAGCTTCATGGCGGTCTGGATGGAGCCCTTGGCCCACCGGTGCTGCTGGCTCTTGAAGGCGCTCATCTCCACCGGGATCTCGGCGGGGGCCGCGACCTCGGGCAGGAAGACGAACTTCCAGCCCGCGAGCTGGGCGCGGTAGGAGAGGTCGAGGTCCTCGGTGAGGGTGTCGTGCTGCCAGCCGCCGGCCGAGGCGATGGTGGCGCGGCGCCAGATGCCGGCCGTTCCGTTGAAGTTGAAGAAGCGCCCCGAGCGGTTGCGCGCGGTGTGCTCGATGACGAAGTGGGCGTCGAGCAGGATGGACTGCACCTCGGTGAGGGCCGAGAAGTTCCGGTTCAGGTGCTCCCAGCGGACCTGCACCATGCCCACGCCCTCGTCCGTGAAGAAGTTGACGGTCTTGCGCAGGAAGTCGACCGGCGGGACGAAGTCGGCGTCGAAGACCGCCACGAACTCGCCGGTGGCGGTCTGGAGCCCGTTCTCGAGCGCCCCCGCCTTGAACCCCTGCCGGTTGGTCCGGTGGATGTAGTGGATGTCGATGCCGCGGGCCTTCCAGGCCTCCACGATCCTCCGGGCGATGCCGGTGGTCTCGTCGGTCGAGTCGTCGAGGACCTGCACCTCGAGGAGCTCCCGGGGGTAGTCGATCTCGCAGACCGCCGCGACGAGCCGCTCCACCACGTGCATCTCGTTGAAGATGGGGAGCTGCACCGTGACCCGCGGAAGGGAGTCCCAGCGCCGCTTCGGAACGGGGACGTTGTACTTGTGGCGGTAGTACAGGTACGCCATGAAGTACCGGTGCGACCCGTACACGGAGAGCACGAGCAGGACCAACCCGTAGGCTGCGACGACGGCGATCTCGATAGAACTCATCAGTTTTTCTGGATTGAGCGGTGCGCGGTACGCGGATGCACGACCAGCGTGGAGACGACGGTTTACCGCTCCCCAGAGCCCAAGACGGCGCGAAGTGTAGCCGGGCGGGTCCCGAAGTCAACCGGTTCGACCCATTGCGGCATTTCGCCCCCTTCGGGGTAGTTCGTCAGGGGGGTGCGGTGGCGGGTCGGAGCGAGGACGGCTTCCGGAGGAGTTCGACCGCCCGGTCGAGCTGCGGGTCGGGGCTGGCGGGGGGCGCATCGACCACGGGGACGTCCGGAGTGATGCCCTTGTCCTGGATGGAGCGGTGCTTCGGCGTGAAGTAGCGGGCCACGGTGAGCTTGAGCGCCGAGCCGTCGTCCAGCTCGATCACGGTCTGGACCGACCCCTTGCCGAAGGTCTGGGCCCCCACGACGGTCGCCCTCCCGTGGTCCTGGAGGGCGCCCGCCACGATCTCGCTCGCGCTGGCGCTCCCCTTGTTGACGAGCAGGACGATGGGGTAGGCGGGCTCGGTGTCCTTCTCGTGGGCCGACTGCACCTCCGGCTTCTTCCCGCGGGCCTCGGTGGTGACGATGACGCCCGAGGGCAGGAACCGGTCGGCGACCTTCACCGCCTGGTCGAGGAGCCCGCCGGGGTTGTTGCGGAGGTCGAGGACGAGACCCTGGATGGGCCCGCCGATCTCCTTGCGCGCCCCCTCCAGCGCCTGGCGAAGCTCCCGGTCGGTG
This sequence comes from uncultured Anaeromyxobacter sp., assembly GCA_903855945.1. Classification (GTDB taxonomy): domain Bacteria; phylum Myxococcota; class Myxococcia; order Myxococcales; family Anaeromyxobacteraceae; genus CAIOAK01. Next base: position 34,330 of record CAIOAK010000139.1, on the reverse strand, counting down.
CGCTCCTGGAACGTGGCGATGCGGACGTAGGCGGTTCCCGCGGCGCGGTCGAGGAGGCGCCAGTCCACGCTGGTGGTCCGGACGTGATCCCGGACGACGGTGAAGGACCGGGGCTCGCGGAGGCCGGCGCGCTCGACGGCCAGCACCACGGTGGTGCCCGCCGGCCCCTTCATGCGGCGGGTCGCCTCGCCCATGGGCATCTCCTTCGTGGAGGCGCCGTCGATCGCGACGATGCGATCACCCGCGAGGATGCCCGCCCGCTCGGCGGGTGAATCGGGGAGCGGCGCGACCACGACGAGACCGGCGGCGACCTGGCTGACCTCGATCCCGACGCCGTCGAACTCCCCGATGGTGTCGTCCCGCATGGACCGGTAGGCCTCGGGCCAGAGGATCATGGAGTGGGGATCGAGCTTCCCGACCATCCCCTCGACGGCCGCCTGCACGAGCTCCTTCTCGTTCGTCTCGTCCACGTAGCCGTTCCGGATGTAGGCGAGCACCTCGGCGAGGACGTCGAGAGACCGGTAGGCCTGCGTGGAATCCTTGCGGGGCGCGGCCCGGACGGGGGACGCGGCCAGGAGGGCGACGACGATCGCCGCGGCGGGGGCGATGCGGAGGATGCGGTTCATCGCGACATCATAACGGCCGGCGGCGATCTTCCTCGGCCAGGTAGGCGAGGATCACCTCGTCGAGGGAACGCTCCGAGATGAGGTCGTCGCCGAAGAGGGAGTCGGACGGAGGCGCGGGGTGCTCCGTGACCGGGGTCGGAGGGGGCGGCGCCGGCTCGTCGTACAGGCCGCGGACGAGGTTTCGCAGCACCTCCTTGTGCTGCTCCTCCATGAGGGCGCGCACGCGCTCCGGCAGGTTCTCGGCCGCCGCGATCTCCGCGTAGCTCGCCCGCTTCGTCGCGACGATGTTGCCCCCGAGGAACAGGTGCGTGGAGATCTGGGCCCGCTCGGGTCCCGAGTCCTCGGTCTGCGCGTGGAAGGTCTGGCCGCGGTACTTGATGTTGTGGTTGAAGCCGACCACCATCTTCTTCGGCCCCGGCGCCATCGCGCGAATCTATCAGACGTCCACGTGGCGCGCCGATCCCACGGCGCGCCCCAGGAAGCGCGGCGCCACCCGCAGGAATCGCTCCGGCGTGTCGGTGACGAGGAAGGCGTGATCCGCCGGGCCCCCGGACGCACTGCCGGGAAAGCGCTCGCGCACCTCGGCGGCGATGGCGGCCGCGCTGTCCACGAGCGTCACGCCGGGGAGCTCCGCAGCGATGGCGTCGCGGAGCAGCGGGTAGTGCGTGCAGCCCAGCACCACGACGTCCACGCCGGCGGCGCGTACGGGCGCGAGGTACCGCGCCGCCACGAGGCGCACCACCTCGTCGGCGGGATCGGTCCAGCCCTCCTCGGCGAGGGGGACGAAGAGCGGGCAGGCCTGGGCGACCACGGTGACGCCGGGGAGGAGTTCGGCGAGCGCCCGCTGGTAGGCGCCGCTCGCGACGGTGCTCTGGGTACCGAGCACGCCGACCCTGCCGGTCCGCGTGGCCCGGGCCGCGGCGCGGGCGCCCGGCTCGACCACGCCGAGCACCGGGACGTCGAAGGCGGCGCGCAGCGCGGGGAGCGCCACCGCGGAGGCGGTGTTGCAGGCGACCACGAGCATCTCGACGCCGTGGTCCACGAGCACGCGGCCGTTGCGGACCGAGTACTGGGTCACCACCTCCGCCGACTTGGTGCCGTAGGGCACCCGGGCGGTGTCACCCAGGTAGACGGTCTCGAGCCCGGGCAGGGCGTCGAGGATGGCGCGCTGGACGGTGAGCCCGCCCACGCCGGAGTCGAAGATTCCGATGCGAGGCACGGGGCGAGTCTACCAAAGGAGCGGCGTCGGCGCGGCGTCGCTCAGGGACAGAGTTGCATCAGGTGGGCGGTGGCGGAGGTCCCGGATGACGGCTGGACGAGGGGCCCGACGCCCCCGCAGGCCTGGGAGAGGACGAAGCCGGCGCGGTCCACCGCCCGGACGAACGGGAAGCGGTACCGGTTCCCCACCGGGATGGAGGGCATCGTGAAGCCGTAGGGTGCACCGCAGGCCACGAAGGCGTTCCTGCTGCTGTACTCGACGATCTGGGCATCGAGGTTGTCGAGTTCGAAGGTGATCTCGGCCACGCCCGCACAGCTCCCTCCGAGCGGCCAGTCGTAGTGAAGGTCCAGGTTGGGGTAGACCGCCAGCATCGTCACGTCGATGGCCGGGAAGTTCGTGAGCGTCCCCGTTCCCTCGGCGATGAAGACCGGGAGCCCGACGCGCATCCCCTCGAGCGTCCAGGTGTAGGGGCCGGTGGGGACCGCCGTGAAGGTGGCGCCGGGCATCCCGTTCACCGCCACGCAGGGCACGGTCAGGAGGATGGGGCCCGCCGGCCCGTTCATGGTGACCCGCACGTGGTCCACGTTGGCGATGCCGCCCGCGCCGGAGATGCCGCAACCCGGGTTGACGGCGGTGAAGTCCCCGAAGCGGTTCCCCGCCCTGTCCTGGAACTGCCAGTAAAACGTGACGTCGGTGTAGGGGGCATCCGGAGCGAGCCCGCAGGCTGCGACGGCGACGGCGAGGAATGCGGCGAGGACGGCGGCGGTTCGATGCATGGATATCCTCCGGGGCACCATTCTAGTCGTGGTTCCCCCGGCGTGGCGCCCCCCGGGGGAGTCGTGCTACGTACCTCTCCAATTCCCCCCTCCCCGGAGCCTGCCCTGCTCTCCTCCCTGAACGCCCCGCTGCTCGATCTCCTCCTGGCCGCCGGCCGGGGCGGCGAGATCGACTACCTCGAGATCGTCATGAACTCGGGGCTGGTGGTGGGCGGCGTGCTGGCCCTGCTGCTCGCGGCCTCGGTGGTCTCCTGGGCCATCATCCTCAAGAAGTGGCTGGCGCTCCGGAAGGCGCACGCCCAGTCGGCCCGCTTCCTGGAGGTCTTCTGGCAGTCGAAGCGGCTCGACGCCATCTACGAGGCGGCCGAGGGGTTGCCGGCCAGCCCCATCGCCGCCGTGTTCCGCGCCGGGTACGTCGAGCTCTCCAAGGTCACCGCGAAGCAGAAGGGGCCCGAGGGGGCCATGGCCGAGCAGCTGGGAGGCATCGAGAACGTGGAGCGGGCGCTCAAGCGGGCCGCCGTGGCCGAGGTCACCGCGCTCGAGTCGCTGGTCCCGTTCCTCGGGACCACCGCCAGCGCCGCCCCGTTCGTCGGCCTCTTCGGGACGGTCTGGGGGATCATGCGGGCCTTCCACGACATCTACCAGGCCGGCAACGCCAACCTGGCCACGGTCGCGAAGCCCATCTCCGAGGCCCTCATCGCCACGGCGTTCGGCCTCTTCGCGGCCATCCCGGCGGTGGTCTTCTACAACCTCTTCGTCTCCCGCATCCGCGTCCTGGACAGCGAGATGACCAACTTCTCCAACGACTTCCTGAACATCGTGAAGCGCCACTTCTTCAGCTAGGGACGCCGCGTGTCCATCGGGACGAGCGGCTCGGGCCGCCAGACGCTCACGGAGATCAACGTCACGCCGCTCGTCGACGTGATGCTCGTCCTGCTCATCATCTTCATGGTCACGGCCCCCCTCATCCAGCAGGGGGTCGAGGTGGCGCTGCCCCAGGTGAAGGCCCAGCCGGTGAAGGCGGACGAGCAGAAGCTGGTCCTCTCCATCAAGTCGGACCGGTCCCTGTGGCTCGGCTCCGGCGAGAAGCCGGCGCGCCTCACCCTCGCCGAGCTGGAGGAGAAGCTGAAGACGAGCGCCCGGGTGGCGAAGGACCGCGAGCTCTTCCTCATGGCCGACCGGTCGCTGCCCTACGGCTACGTGGTCGAGGTGATGGCGGCCGTGCAGCGGGCCGGGGTCACGAACATGGGCATGATCACCGACCCGATCTCGGATCGTCCGGAGGGGCGCGGGCAGTGACGGGAGAGAGCGCGCTCCTGCGCAGCCCCGACCGGCTCTGGCCGCTGCTCCTCGCCTCGGTCGTACTTCACGCACTCTTCATCGGCACGGCCTTCCTCGTGCGCCCGCCGGCCATCGTCAACCTGGACCAGAAGCCCATCGTGGCCCGTCTCGTCCGGCTCGGCGAGAAGCGGCCCGAGCAGTGGCTCCCCCGGCAGGAGACCCCCCCGCCGGAGGCCGCGCCCAAGGCGCCTCAGGCCATCCCCATCCCCGGCCCGCCGGCCCCCGCGCAGAAGACCGTGGCCGTTCCGTCGCCGAAGGCCCCTCCCAGGCCGGCGACGCCCCGCCCCGCCTCGACCACCGGGGGGAAGGGCACCGACGCCCTCTCCCGCGCGCTCGACAAGGTGCGGAAGGACGACAAGCTCGCCTCGCGGGAGCGCTGGGGCGACCCGGCCGGCGTGCCCGGCGCCGGCGCCATGGATGGCTCGGAGGGGGACCGCTACCTGGGGCTCGTCACCCAGGTCCTCCAGTCGTCCTACCGGCTCCCGGTCACACTCTCGGAGCAGGAGCGGCGCGCCCTCGCCGCCACGGTCGTGCTCACCATCGAGCCCGACGGCCGGGTGGCCACGTTCCGTTTCGAGCGGCGCAGCGGGAACGCCGCCTTCGACCAGGCGCTGGAGCGGGCCGTGCGGGACGCCCGCCTCCCCCCACCTCCACCCGAGCTCCGGCAGCGGTACCGCACGGTCGGACTCGGCGTGAACTTCAAGGTCTAGGAAGGCCGTCCATCCATGAAGAAGACCCTCGTCGCACTCGCCCTCCTCGTCCCGAGCCTCGCGCTGGCCCAGCGCCAGTACATCGACGTGGGCTCCCCGGACTTCCGACCCCTGGCGATCGCGGTGACGCCCTTCTCGGCCGGACCCGCCGCGCAGGGGGACGCCGGCGAGACGCTGCAGACGCTGCGGGACGACCTCTCCCTCACCGGGACCTTCGACCTGCTCGACCCGCGCTCCTTCCTGGCCGATGCCTCGGAGGGGCTGGCCGCCACCGCCATCCGCTTCCCGCGGTGGGCCGACGTGGGCGCCGAGGGGCTCGTGAAGGCGGTGGTGAAGCGGGAGGGGACGGCCGTGGCCGGCGAGCTCCACGTCTACGACGTCCGCGGCGGGCGAGAGGTCCTGAACCAGGTCCTCCGGGACACCACGGCGCGTGGCCTCGCCCACCGGATGGCCGACGAGATCGTGAAGTACTACACGCGGGAGCCGGGCATCTTCCGCACCCGCATCGCCTCCATCCGCAAGGGGAAGGGGGGCTGGGAGATCGTCCTCAGCGACGTGGACGGCCGCAGCGCGGAGGTGCTCCGCCGGGAGAACAGCATCGCCATGCTGCCCTCCTGGCGACCGGACGGCGGCGAGATCCTGATCACGAGCTACCGCTCCGGGAGGCCGGAGATCTGGGGGATCCGGGTCCCGGATGGCACGCCCCGGCTCGTCATCTCCCTCGGGGACCTCGCGAGCGGCGCGGTCTACTCGCCCGACGGCAAGCGCATCGCCTTCACCGCCTCGGTGGACGGCAACTCCGACGTCTACGTGGCCAGCGCCGACGGGTCCGGCATCCGGCGGCTCACCTCCGATCCGGGCGTCGACACCTCCCCCACCTGGTCGCCCGACGGCAAGCGCATCGCCTTCGTCTCCAACCGGTCGGGCAACCCGAACATCTACGTGATGGACGCGGACGGCTCGAACCAGAAGCGGCTCACCTTCAAGGGGAGCTACAACCAGACCCCGCGCTGGAGCCCGCGCGGCGACCAGATCGCATTCACTGCGCGTGACGAGCGCAAGGCCTTCGACGTGTTCCTGGTCTCCCCCGACGGCGGCCGGGTCACCCGGGTCACGCAGGACCAGGGGCGGACCAACGAGGAACCGTCCTGGGCGCCCAACGGCCGGCTCCTCGTCCTCTCCTCCGACCGGGGCGGGAAGCGGCAGCTCGTGGTGGCGAACCCGGCGGGCGACCGGCAGCGCGCGCTCCCCTCGGACGGGGCGAGCCCGGCGGCGGCGGCCTGGGGGCCCTACCGACCGTGACCTCCCCCGGCGCGCCCCGCGTGGCGGTCATCGACGTGGGATCGAACACGGTGCTCCTCACCGTGGCGGAGCGGCGCGGCGCGACCTTCGCGCCGGTGGTGGAGCGGGCGGAGATCACGAGGCTCGGCCGCGGCGTCGATCGGACCGGCCGGCTCGCCCCGGAGGCCATCGAGGAGACCGTCGCCGCCATCGCGCGATACGCCTCCGAGGCCCGTGCGCTCGGGGCGGAACGGATCGCCGCCGTGGCCACGAGCGCGGCGCGCGACGCGAGCAACGGGGCGGCCTTCTTCGAGGCCTGCCGGGCGGCGGCCGGCGTGGCGCCGGAGATCATCGCCGGCGGTGAGGAGGCGCGGCTCGTCCACCTCTCCGCCTGGGGAGACTTCGGCGGCGCGGGTCGGAGGCTCGCCGTCCTCGACGTGGGGGGCGGCTCGTCCGAGGTGACCTGGGGCTCCGGGCCGGTCCCGGAGGGGCGCCGCAGCTTCCAGATGGGCGCGGTCCGGCTCACGGAGCGCATCTCCCCGGCCGACCCACCCTCCCCGACCGAGCTGCAGCGCATGGAGGAGGCGGCCCGCAGCGCGCTCGCCGAGCTCGTGTCGATCCGGGGCTCCGGCGCGCTCGCCGGTGCCCGGCTCGTGGCGGTGGCGGGCACGGTCACGACCCTCGCTGCGGTGGCGCAGGCCCTCCCGTCCTACGATGCGCTCCGGGTGCACGGGTCCGCCCTCCACCGCCGGGAGCTGGGCGAGCTCTCCGCCCGGCTGGCCTCGATGCCCGCGGCCGCCCGGGCCCGGCTGCCCGGCATGGAGCCGAAGCGGGCCGACGTGATCGTGGCCGGCGCCCTCGTGGTCCTGGCGGCCATGGATCTGGGCGGCTTCGACGAGCTCACCGTCTCCGACCGCGGCGTTCGCTGGGGGCTCCTGCACGACCGCTTCGGCGCAGGAGGCGCGGGTGCGTGACGGCTGGGCGGTGGTCTGCGACTTCGACGGGACCGCGCTGACCGAGGACCTGGGGGACGCGGTCTCGCAGCACTTCGCCGGGCACTGCGTCGCGCGCGGGCTCCCGCACCGCACCTTCCGGGACTTCCACGAGGTGATGGCCGCCTTCCCGCGGTGAGCTAGAAGAATCCCACCGAGAAGTGGGGCGCGAAGATCGGCTCGTTGATGCGGTAGTCGGGGTTCAGGTTGAACCCGACGTCGAAGGCGGCCGGCCCCACCGGCGTGATGATGCGGAGCCCGAACCCCAGGTTGGTCCGGAGCAGCCCCAGGTTCACGAGCGTGGGGTCGTACCAGAGGTTTCCCACGTCGGCGAAGAGACCCACCTCCATGGCCCGGGAGATCGGCACCCGCAGCTCCGCGCGGAAGAGGATGGAGACCTGTGCGCCCTGGCTGGGGAGCATGATCCCCTGGGAGACGAGCTTCTGGAGTTGCGGCGAGCAGCCCAGCCCCGAGAGCACGCTGGCGCAGCTCTCCGTCTGCAGGGCCACGATGTCCCGCTGATCCTGGGGGATCATCTCGTTCTCGCCGTAGCCGCGCATCGAGGTGCCGCCGCCCAGGTAGAACCGCTTGGGGGCGATGGTGACCGACTTGTTGTCGAGCGGGAAGATCTGCCCGGCCTGCGCGGAGAGCGCGAGCACCAGGTCCCACAGCGGGATGTACCCGGAGAGCGTGCCCTGCAGCTTGATCAGGTTGACGTGGGTGTCGCTGCGGAAGACGGTCGTGGCGTCCCCGACCGAGTGGGAGAAGTCGGCCAGGACCTCCGCGTAGATCCCCTGGGTCGGGCGCGCCGTGTTGTCCCGTAGGTCCAGGGAGACGCGCGGCTGGATCGAGTAGAGCCAGGTGAGACCCACGGGGAAGACCTGGCGCGCCTCCTGGGGGTTCGTGGCGTAGATGATCGGGTAGGTGGTGCGGGAGGAGACGTCATCCACCTCGAACTGCCCGGTGAGCGAGGCCGAGAACCGGCCGAGCCGGATCAGGTCCACGCCACCGATGAGGGCGCCCCGCAGGAGCTGGTAGGCGGCCTGGATCTTGTGCTGCCCCACCAGGTCCGCGCGCAGCGACACCTCCCGCATGTCGAACGCGCGCGGCTGCCGGAGGCCGAGCTCGGCCAGCCACTCCAGCCGCTCGCTGGCGGGGATGACGATCAGGTCGGGACGGAAGATGGCGAGCGGGTAGTTGGCCTTGACCCGCGTGCTGAACTCGATGGCGTCCCCGAACAGGTTCGGAAGGCTGTACTCCACGCCCGCGCGCGGACCCTCGGCGAGCGAGATGCCTGCGCTCCCCACGATGGACTGCCAGGGGCGCTCCTCCACCTGGACCACCACGGTCTTGGTGTCCTGCGGAACGTCTGCGTCGGCCAGGTGCACGTTGGCGGCCCGGAAGACGCCCAGGCGGAGCAGGTCGGTCTGTGCGGCGGCGGCGGCCCCGGGATCGAAGACCTGGCCCGGCTTGATCCCCACCACCCTCTCGATGAGCGCGGTCCGGGTGCGCTTGTTCCCCTCGACGACCACCGCGGCCACCCGCACCTGCGGCCCCTCGTCGATGCGGAAGCGGACGAGGGCCCCGGTCCGACCGGCGTTGAACTCCGGGGTGGCCTCGACGCGTGCGTAGACGTGGCCGGTCCGGAAGAAGGCGTCCTGGAGGGCCTGCCGGGCGACCGACACGCGAGGAAGGGAGAGCGGCGACCCGGGCTCGAGCCGGGTCAGGCGCAGCAGGTCCTCCCGGGCGAGTCCGGTCCCCTCGATCTCCACGCCGGAGACGAGCGTCCTCGGCCCCTCCCGGACCGCGACCTCCACGTCCACCTGCCCGGTGTCGGCGTCGAGCGCCACCTTGCGGACGTCGACCGCGACGTCGAGGAAGCCGTCCTGCCGGTACTGGTCGGCCACGTACTGGGTCCCGGATCGCCAGGCCTCGGCGTTGTAGACGAGCTGCGGATCGGAGCTCAGGTACGGGATGGGATCGCGCGGGGAGAGCCCTGCACGGAAGGCGAGCGAGTCGAGGTCGGCACGCCACTGCTCGGCATCGAGCAGGGGCACCTGCGCGAAGCCCTCCTCCAGCCGCTTGCGAAGCCAGGCCTCGTCGTGACCCCGCGCGCCGGAGAAGCGCAGCTCGCGCATCCAGAAGACCCGACCCGTATCGACGTGAAACCAGACCACCACCTCCCCCTGGCCGCCCGCCTCCTCGGTCCAGACGCGCGCCTGGGTGAACCCGAAGGCCGCCAGGAAGGCCTGCAGCCTCTCCGCCGACGCCTCCACGGTGGTGGCGTCGAGCGGCACGTCCCCCTCGTATCCGAGGCGCGCCCGCATCTCGCGGATGCTGAAGGGCAGGTCGCCCGAGAAGCGGAAGGTGACGTGGGGGCCCGCCTCGACCGGGAAGCGCACCCTCGCCTCCCGCCCGTCGATGGAGACCTCCGGCGCACCGACGCGTGCGCGGTAGTAGCCCCCCTTCCGGAGCGCAGCCCGCAGCGCGCGCTGATCGGCATCGAGCTGCCCCTCGTCGAGGACGTCGCCGGGCGCGGTCCGGACGGTGGGGCGCATCCGCTCGACGGCCAGCCCGGGATCCGGGCCCAGGTCCACCGTGGCCACCCGGGTGGGCTCGCCCGGGTCCACCCGGAAGGTGACCGCGACCTGGGTCGCGCCGGTCTCCACCGGGGTGACGCGAGCCTGCCGGTATCCGTGACCGGCGAGCATCGCCTGCATCGCGCCGGCGGCGGCGAGGAGACGGCCGGGATAGACCTCGTCCCCCTTCGTGAAGGACGCGGAGCGGAGGAGTGCATCGGGGTCCATGGGAATCGAGGCGCCGCCGGTGTCCAGGGCCATCGAGACCGCGACCCTCCGGGGATCGCAGCGCACCTCCACGCGCACCCGCGGCGCCGTGGCGGTCCCCCCGTCGGGGAAGGTGACCACCTCGACGTTGGCGAAGCGCCCGGTCTGGTAGAGCGAGCGCACGGTCCGCTCGGTGAGGTCCGAGGAGAGGGGCTCGCCCACCTTCACCGCCACCCTCGCGCGGAGCGCCTGCGCGTCCTCGCCGGGTGGAAGCCGGAGCTCGATGGCGGTGACCACCGGTCGGGGCGTGGCGGGAGAGCCGGCCGGGGGAACCGGCGCCGCGCCGAGCAGGAGCGTCGCGAGGAGCGCGAGCGGGCTCAATCGCTCCACTCCCAGCGAAGCTTGAAGTCGGCGCCCAGGTCTCCTCCGGAGACGTCCGTGTTGTCGTTGTCCCACTGCAACTGCACGCCGGCCCGGTCGCCGAGACGATACTCCACCTGGGCCTTCTGACCGCGGGTCTGGTTGGAGAGGGGCGCCTGGTAGCGCACCCGCAGCTTGCCCTGCATGGCCTTGGTCTCGAACTCCCAGCGGGGCTCGACGGTCATGCTGGTCTTGGAGTAGGCGCTCGTCAGCCGGACGTTGACGTCCTCGAAGAAGCCCCCCTGCGGGAGGAAGCGGCGCAGCTGCTGATCCAGGCCGGAGGCCGCGAAGAGCGCCTGCGCCGCCACGGTCCCGGCCGCCACGCCCAGGTTGCTGCCGAGGCTGGCGTCGCGGCTGGTGTAGCCGAGCGAGAGGAGGGTGATGATGTCCTGCTGGGAGAGCGACGGCGCGCTGGTGAGCTGGAGCTTCAGGTCGTCGAAGTCGCCGTACAGGTGCAGGAACACCCGGTAGTCCTTGAGCGCCGCCTCGCCGGTCACGTCGAGGACCATCCGGAGCCGGTTGCGGTCGGTGAAGTCGACCACCGCCCGGGAGAGGACGAACTCGTTCCCGCGGTAGAATCCGCGGGCGCCAGGCAGGAAGGCCAGGTTCCCGGTCATCCCCATCGCGGCGAGCGTTCCGGTGAGCTGGAACTCGCCGCGGGCCTGCCCGCGGACCAGGTCGTTGTCCACGCGGGCATCGCCGTCCACCAGGAAGCGCATGTCGAACCGGAGCCACTCGCCGGACGGGTCGTACGCCCGCGGGGGGGGCGCGTTTCCGGGCCCCACCTGCAGCATCCGCTTGTCCAGGTCGAAGACCTCGGTGTACCGCGCGGAGACCACGCGCAGGTTGCCCGCGAGCGTCATCGCATCGAAGGTGCCGAAGGCCTCCAGCTTCCCGGAGAGGACCGTGGGGAGCCACGACGGGATGGCCACCGGCACCCGGTCGAGATCGGCCTCCACCCGGACCTGGCTGGGCGCGAAGCGCTGGAGCGCCATCTCCCCGCGCAGGGCGGTGGGGGCGCCGTTCACGGTGGAGGTCAGCCGCTCGAAGAGGACCAGGTTCTGCGAGAAGGTGAGATCGCCCCCGATCCCGGCGAACTCGACCGGGAGCTCGCGGAAGCGGAATCCTCCCTCGGCGATCTTCCCGCCGCCGACGATGTGGGGGCGGTCGAGCGTCCCGGCCACGGTGGCGTCGAGGGTGAGCCGCCCGTGGGTCTTCACGATGCCCGGGATGAGGCCGCCGAGGAGGCGGAGGTCGAGCGTCCCGGCCGCCCGGAAGTCGAGGTTCCCCGAGGGCTCCCGCCGGCCGGTGACCGAGAACTCGGTGTTGGTTCCCTGGAGGGTGAACGACTCCACCGCCATGCGCCGCTGCGCGACCGCGACGACGATGGGGGCCTTGTTGCTCACCCGGAAGTCGGCGTATCCGACCCGGATCCGGTCGAGCTCGATCCGCGCCACCGACTCGAAGATCTCCTCGAGCGTCCCGCGCGCCGTGGCACGGCCGTGGGCCTGGGCGCGCAGACCCGCCGGAGGCCCCCCGGGCAGGAAGCGGGTGAGGTCCTCGACGTCGATCTCGGCGGCGGCCTCGTAGGGCATCTCTCCGGATAGCTGGGCCCCGGCCCGCAGCACCACCCCCGCCGTGCCGGCACGGAGCTCCAGCTTCCGGCCTCGGAGCACCCCGTCCACGTCGACCAGGCCGATGGGCACACCGATGGCCCTCACCTCCTCGCCGGAGGCCGAGAACCGGATCACCGGGTCCTCGACGGTCCCGCCGAACTCGGCCTTCCCGTCCACCTTCCCGCCCCATCCGTCGCCCGGGAGGTCGAGCCCGTCCAGGCCGAGCCCCTTGAACTCGGCCGTGAGGTTCCACGGCGAGGGGGCCTCGAAGCTCACCGTCCCCCGGCCCTTCGCGACCGCCTGGCCGCGGTGGAGCTCCGCCTCGTCGATGACCGCCCGCTCCCCGTCCACGACGTGGGCGACGATCCGCCCCGACTCGAACTCCCGCCCCCAGAGCGTGCCCTTCCCCAGGATGCCCTGGAAGGCCATGTTCACCTTGGGTACGGGTCCCTCGAAGGGCATGTCGAGCTGGACGCGGCCGTCGAGGGCGTCCTGGAAGAGCTTCGCCGCGGGCAGCCAGGGCATGACGACGTCGAAGAGGTCGTGCATGCGCCCCTTCGCGGTGGCGCGCGAGGGGAGGATGCGGATGGGCGTGGCGTCGAGGTCGACGGTGGTCTCCACGGTGTAACTGCTCTCGGCGGTCTTCCCCACGCCGTCGCGGATGCGGAGCACGAGGTCGGGAGTGGCGAGCGCGGTGGCGGTCACGTCTCCGAGGGCGAGCTGCAGGAAGTGGAACCCGTGGACGGAGAGCGCCCCCTCGATGCGCGGGGGTCCGTAGGGGACCGCCACGGCCCGCCCCCGGAACGTCCCCTTCCCGGCCATGGGCACGCTGGCGATGTGCCGGAGCGCGGAGAGGTCCACGCCCCCGTCGAGCGCCAGGTCGAAGCCGCCCGCGTCGTCGAAGGAGAGCCGGCCCTGGACACCCAGGGTCGAGTCGCCGGCGATGGCCTTCCCGCCCTCCCGGACCTCCACGCCGGTCTCGGTGATGACGACCGGTGCCTCCACCCTTCCCCGGGGCAGGTCCAGCACCGTCTCGAGCCCGGGCTTCCATCGCTCCCAGCTGCGGTCGAGGACCCGGAAGTCCTGCGCGTCGATCGTCGCCTGCCCGGTGAGCCGGAGCGGCGAGAGGGGGCCCTCGATCTTCACCCGGGCGTCCAGCTTCATCATGACCCGGGCGTCGGTGAGGCCGAGCCGGTGGAGAAGCTCGGCGAACTCCACGCGGCTCGTCTCCGCCTCGGCGACCACCGACGGAGTGCCGGAGAGGCGGATGGTGGCCTTGGCGGTGATGCTGGAGCCGCCGGACAGGGGGATCTCCACCGAGGTGAGGTCGAGGGCATCGCCGCGAAGCCGGAAGGAGAGGCGCGCGTCCCCGGGGGTGTACGGCCCGATCTGCGCACCGGCGAACTGCACCTGTCCGGTGGCGTCCGGCGAGGCGGCCGGACCGGACAGCTGCACCTTGATCCCCGCGCTCCCGGAGGAGGACTTCCGGATCCCGGCGATGGAGAAGATGGCCGGGAGCGGAGCCTGGGCCGCGATCTCCAGCCCCAGCCTGGGCTTGCAGAGATCGGTGACGGTTCCGTGCGCGACGACGGTGACGCCCTCCCCCTCCACCCGGAAGTCGCGGATGGCGAGACGGGAGAGATCGAAGGCCACGTCGGCATCGAGGGAGCCCTGGTCGAGGAGGGTCTGACGGCCACCCGCCTCGATGAGGGTCGGCCCGAGCCGGACCGACACGCGGCTGCGGCGCGCCCCGGTGAGGAGCGATTCGAGGTCGGTGGGGATCCAGTCGGAGCGGGTGCGCACGTCCACGCGAGCGGCGACGATCTCCTCGCCGCCGGGGAGGACGATGGTCGCGCTCCCGTCCTCCACCTGGAGCCGGCGGAGGTGGAACTGGCGGAGGAACGGGGGAGGACAGGGGCCGGGCTTCGCATCCGGACGGGACGGCGGCAGGACCAGGTTCACCCGGGGTCGAACGATGGAGACCTCGTCGAGGGACAGGGTCCGGGAGAGGGCCTGGAGCGGGGCCACCTGGGCCGACACCGAATCGGCGGCGAAGATGGGCCGTTCCGGGGGCCCGATCCGTACCTCGTCGAGGACGACGGCGAGCCGGAGCGGCTGGACCCGACAGGCCCCCACGGAGACCTCCACGCCCGCCGCCTCCCGGACCTTCCGGGACGCGAGGTCGCAGAGCTGGCGCCCCGCCCACGGCGTGGAGGAGAGCCACAGAGCTCCGCCAACCACCAGGCCGAGGAAGGCCAGGAACCCGAGCGCGATGCGCCGCTTCACGGGCGCATTGTCGCCTCCCGGGGGCGGTGCGCCAACTTCACAATCAGCGTTTTCGCACGTTCGCGGCGGCCCCGGCCGTGGGGGGCTCCCCCGGACCGCCCCCGAGCCGGGCGACCCGTTCGGCGACACCCCGGTACCCGGGGTCGTTCAGGGCAACCCACTGGAAGTACCAGAGGGCCTGCGCGGGTTCGCCGAGCGCCTCGTGGGCGGCTCCCAGCTCGAAATGGGTGGCCTTTGCGGCCTCTCCGGTGAGGAACTCGGAGCCGAGCGCCTGCCGGTAGGCCTCGATGGCCTCCGCGTGGCTCCCCTTCAGCCCCAGGCAGCTGCCGAGCATGGTGAGGATGTCCACCTCCCGCGTCCGGTCTCCTCCCGCGAGCGCCGACCGGAACTGCTCGAGCGCCTCGTCGAGCATGCCCATCTCCTGGAAGGCGATGCCGAGGTCGTACTTCGTGGCGGCGTCGTCCGGCCGGACCGTCCGCGCGAGCCCCCGCTTGAACTGGTCGAATACCTCGGCCACGGAGTACCCGGCGTCGCCGGCCGGTGTCGGCGTCGGCTCGGACCCCAGCTCGGCCGCGAGCTCCGCGCCGAGGTCGAAGATGCCGGTGGTCACGGTGGAGCCGATTTCGTCGATTCCGCGATGGCTGACCCCTGCGCCCCCCCCGGGGGAAGGAACCTCCGGCTCGGCTGCCTGGGCGGCGGCCGCCTTCTCGATCCGGGCGAGCACCGGGGCCACGGCGGGGTGGTCCGGATGGGCGCTCGCGAGCTCCTGCACGGCGAGGAGCGCCTCCTCCATCAGACCCTGTCGCTCGTAGAACTCCACCTCCTCGAGCTCTGCATCGACCGGCTCCACCACCTCGACATCCAGCACCTCGACATCCAGCACGTCGACGTCCACGTCGATGGGCGGCTCGCCGTCGTCGGCCTCCTCGCTCCGGGCGGCGGGCGGCGGCGCGAGGTCGACCGGAATTCCTTCGTAGGCGGCGATGGCGCTCGGGGACTCGTCGTCCAGGACCGGTGTCGGCCCCTCGGGCCCGGACATGGAGCGCGGCCCGTCATCGTCGGGAGGCAGGATGAACGGAGACCCGGGATCGGGCGCCGCGAGGTCGTGGAGCGGGGTCGCGAACGAATCGGTCAGGGCCTTCGCCCGATCGGGGTCGAGCTGCCTCAGCCGCTCGACGGCCCCGGAGAGCCTGTCCACGTCGCCGCGCCCCCGGAGCGCATTCACGACCCGCTCCGCCGCCTCGGTGGCGGCCCGCCGTTCTCCGAGCGCTTCGGAGATGTCGCGGACCCGCTCCAGGGCATCCGGGTTCTGGGGTTCGGTCTCCAGGAACTTCTGGATGTGCTCGAGCGCCTTCCTCTGCAGTCCGTACTTCAGGTAGACGTCGGCCTCGGTGAGGACCCGCGACCCGGAGCCCGCGGAGGCGGCCGGCGCCGGCGCCGGAGGGGGACGGGCGACGACGGGAACGGTCGGTGGCGGGGTGGGGGGGCGAGGGACGGGAGGACTGCTCGCTGCGAGCTCCTCGGCTGCCTCCGGGTCGTCCGGCAGGATCTCCTGCACCAGGCGCCAGGTGGCGGCCGCATCCTCCCTCCGGCCACGCTCGGCGTAGACGTGGGCCAGGGCGCGATAGACGGCGACGGTCTTCGAGGTCTGCCCCAGATCGCGGAAGGCCTGCGCCATGAGGCGCAGCGTCTCGGCATCCTGCTTGTCGGCCCCGTGGCAGAGCTGGAGCTTCCCGAGCGCCTTCTTCGTGTCCCCGCGCGCCAGGTACTCCCGCGCCAGCTCCCGGGCGAGCGCGGTGTCACCGGGGGTGATCGAGAGGATCCGCTCGGCGAGCTTCACGTACTCGTCACCGCGCCGGTTCTCCCGCAGGTGTGCTGCGGCGCGCCGGTAGAGCTCGAGGGCCTCATCGCTCCGGTTCGCCTTGGCGTAGAGGTCGCCCAGGCGCTGGCAGGTGACGACGTTCTCCGGGTCGAGGTCGAGGAGCCGCCGGAGCACGTCCAGGTGGCGCCCCTGGTCTCCGGCCTTCTCGTAGGCGGCGGCCACCGCCTGCAGCTGGCTCGTGGAGTCGTTGACGAGGCCGAGTTGCTGGTAGAGGCCGGCCAGCTTCTCGTTCACCCGGACGTCGTCCGGGGTGAGCTTGGCGATCTGCTTGTAGACCGCCACCGCCTTGAGGAAGAAGCCCTGCTCGCCGTAGATCTCGGCGACCTGGTTGAAGGTGGCGGCCGCGGCGGCCTGATCCCCCTTCTTCTGCTGGATCTCCCCGACCTTGAGGAGGGTGCGGACCTCCTTGCGGTCCTCGGCAAGGATCTTGTCGTAGGCCTTGAGGGCCTTGTCGTACTGGCCCTTCTGTACGAAGCGTGTCGCCTCGGCGACGATCTTGTTCTTGTCGACCGCCATCGAGGAGACCACCCCTTATATCATGGAAATCCCGGTCGATTTTCCTACGACTTCCCCTGGGGGCGGGGGATGGCGTCAGCCCCGGCCGAGAGGATCTGGTCTACGATCCGGGTGTCGTACCTGCCGGTCAGGAAGCCCTGGTGGTCGAGCACCCGCTTGTGGAAGGGGATGTTCGTCTTGATCCCCTCGATCACGTACTCCTCGAGGGCGCGCCGCATGCGGCTGATGGCCACCTCCCGCTTGTCGCCCCAGCAGATGAGCTTGGCCACGAGCGAGTCGTAATACGGCTGCACCCGGTAGTCCTCGTAGGCCATGGTGTCCACGCGGACGCCGTAGCCGCCGGGCTGGTGGTAGCCGGTGATGGTGCCCGGGGAAGGGGCGAAGGTGCGGGCGTCCTCGGCGTTGACCCGGCACTCGATGGCGTGGAACCGGGGCACCACCGACTCCTGCGTGCGCTCGAGGGGATCGCCGTTGGCCAGCTTGATCTGGAGCCGCACGAGGTCGAGGCCGTAGACCTGCTCGGTCACCGGGTGCTCCACCTGGATGCGGGTGTTCATCTCCATGAAGTAGTAGCGCCCCTTCTCGTCGAGAAGGAACTCGATGGTGCCGACGTTGTTGTAGCCGATGTCGCGCATGGCCTTCAGCGCGACCTCGCCCATCTCGCGCCGCAGCTCGGGGGAGACGGCCGGACTGGGCGCCTCCTCGATCATCTTCTGGTGGCGCCGCTGCACGGAGCACTCGCGCTCGCCCAGGTGGATGATGTTGCCGTGCTCGTCGGCCACCATCTGCAGCTCGATGTGGCGGGGCTCCTCGATGTATCGCTCCAGGTACATCGAGCCGTCGCCGAAGGAGGCGAGGGCCTCGGCGCTGGCCGCCTCGAAGGCCTTCGCCACCGCGGAGGCTTCCCGGACGATCTTCATCCCGCGCCCGCCGCCGCCGGCGGCCGCCTTCAGGATCACCGGGAACCCGATCTGGCGGGCGATCTTCTCGGCCTCCACCGCGTCGGACAGCACGCCGCGCGCGCCGGGGAGCAGCGGCAGCCCCGCCTTCTCCATCGCCTCCCGCGCCGCCACCTTGTTGCCCATGAGCCGCAGCATCTCGGAGCGGGGCCCGATGAACTTGAGCCCCAGCTTCTCGCAGAGCTCGGCGAAGGCCGGGTTCTCGGAGAGGAAACCGTAGCCGGGGTGGATGGCGTCGGCGCCCGTGACCTCGGCCGCCGAGAGCAGGGCGCGGGTGTCCAGGTAGCTGAGCTTCGACTGGGGCGGCCCGATGCACACCGCCTCGTCGGCGAACCGGACGTGGAGCGAGTCGGCGTCGACGGTGGAGTGGACCGCGACCGTGCCGATGCCCAGCTCCCGGCATGCCCGGATCACACGCAGCGCGATCTCGCCGCGGTTGGCGATGAGCACCTTCTTGAACATGTCGCCTCCCCGGACCTAGGCCGGCTCGATGCGGAACAGCTTCTCGCCGAACTCCACCGGGGTTGCGTTGAGGACGTGGATCTCGGCGATCTTGCCCTCCGCCTCCGCCTCGATCTCGTTCATGAGCTTCATCGCCTCGACGATGCAGAGGACCTGCCCCTTCTTCACGATGGAGCCCACGTCCACGAAGGGGAGCGAGTCGGGCGACGGCGCGCGATAGAAGGTGCCCACGAACGGCGAGGTCACCACGTGCCCGGGCTTCTCGGCGGGCTTCTCGGCAGCCTTGGCCGCGCCCGGAGCGGCGGCCGGAGGTGACACCGGAGCCGCGACCGGGGCAGCCACCGGAGCCGGGGCGGCCACCGGAGCCAGCATGTTCACGGGCGCGGGGCCGCGGCGGATGACGACCTTCTCCCCCGCACGGGTCCAGACGATGGACCGGACCTCGGTGCCCTCGAGCGAGTCGACGAGCTTGGTCACGTCCGCCAGGGTGAACCCACCGCTGGCCTGCTCCTTGCCGCCTTCCGTCTTCTTGCTCGCCATGGTGCCTCCTGGGGTGCGCGGGGCGGCCTAGCCGGCCACGCGGGTGAGATACTCTCCGGTCCGGGTGTCGATGCGAAGCAGCTCGCCCTCGTTGATGAAGAGGGGGACCTTCACCATGTAGCCCGTCTCGAGCACGGCCGGCTTGGTGGCGCCCGACACGGTGTCGCCGCGCACGCCCGGATCGCACTTCGCGACACGGAGGTCCATGGCATTCGGGATCTCGATGCCGATCGCCTTGCCGTTGTAGAAGAGCACCTGGGTGGTGGTGTTGTCCTTGATGAAGTTCTTCGCGTCCCCCATCTGCTCCTCGGTGAGGAAGGTCTGCTCGAAGTTCTTGTTGTCCATGAAGTTGTAGTGCTCGCCCTCCTTGTAGAGGTACTGCATCTCCTTCTCCTCCAGGTCGGGCTTGCCCACCACGTCTCCGGACTTGAACGTCCTGTCGATCGTCCGCCCCGTGAGCAGGTTCTTGATGCGGGTCCGCACGAATGCGCTGCCCTTGCCGGGCTTCACGTGCTGGAACTCCACGATCTCCCAGGGCTCCTTGTCGATCTCGATCTTCAAGCTTCGCCGGAAGGCGCTGGTGTCGAGTGTGTCTCCCATAGTCCTCTCGCTCCCTTTCGACCGCCCTACAGTTCGGCGGCCACCCGGGGCGCCGCGATCCGGAGGAGATACCGGGCCTTGCCCTGGTTTCCCTCCGGTCGGAGCGCCACCACCATGAAGTAGTCGGGCGAGACGAGCCGGCCGATGGTGAGAAGCCGCTCGGTCCCCACGCTGAACTCCTCGAGCCCCCCGGCCCTGTGGGCCAGGGCCGCCTCGCGGGCCGTGCGGAGGATGCCGGTCATCTCGACCATCATCGACTGAACGTCGACACCACCGTCCGACTCGACGTGGCCATCGACCTCGATCCCGTCCATTCCCATGAGCGAACAGGCGAAGGCGCCGTCGACGCCCCTGCAGACCTCCTGCAAGTGCTCCCGGAAGCCCATTGCCGTCTCGCCCTTCGCGAAAAACGCCCGTGTTTCCGGGCGGTGGCTCGTCGAGCCGCGGCCCTTGTAGCCCCCCCCCGCGCCGCCGTCAAGGCGGGGCGCGGCAGGTCACGGGGTCAGGGCGATGCAGGCGATGGAGGCCGTCTGTCCGGGGGATGTCTGCCCGGGAAGCGCCGAGGGGCAGCTCACCATGATGGCGCCGGTGGCGCAGAAGGACCCGGCGAGGCAGCCCGAGCATACCTGGACGGGTACCTGGTACCAGGCGGTGGTGAAGGGGGTCTGGGAGGCGAGCACGCCGTGTGCCCGGACGTTCACGAGGATGTTCAGCGTGGAGTTTCCGGGAGGGGCGATGGCCGGGAAGTACTGGACCGGGATGAGCGGCAGGAGCCCCACCGTGTTCCCCGCCGCGGGGACCGTGATGGCCTGGGCGACGCTCCAGGACGAGAAGGGGGTGCCGTTGTACGTCATCTCCAGCGAGGTGACGAAGGCGTCGTTCGTGTTGATGCGCCCGGTCGTCGTGTCGGCGTTGTTCGCGAGCAGGTTGTTCAGCTGGATCGGGAGCCGGAAGTCGAGCTGCGCGGTCGTGGCGTCGAGCCGGGCCGAACCCACCAGGGTGTTGGCGCAGGTCGCCGGGTAGAGGCAGGCCCCCGTGGTCGCGTCCGGAGCGGGCGGCGCGCAGATCGCGTACAGGGAGACGGCGCTGTACTCGGTGGCCGAGCAGCCGGCGAGTGCCAGGAGGAGCGCGACGGGTGCGAGCGATCGGCGATGCATGTCCTTCTCCTAGTTCCCGACGGGCGTGGCGCCGGCGCTGGGCTGCCGGTTCAGGACGCGGGGCGTGACGAAGATGAGCAACTCGGTGTGGGTGTCCTCCTCCGCCTTCGACTTGAAGAAGAAGCCGAGGATGGGGATGTCGCCGAGGAAGGGAACCGAGCTGGTCTGGCTGGCGGTGACGCGGGTGTAGATGCCGCCGATGACCGTGGTGTCGCCGTCCTTCACGAGCACGGTGGTCTCGGCCTGCCGCTTGATGATGGAGGGCTGCCCGTTTGCACCGGTGGTGCTCGAGTCGGGCCGGTTGTTGGTGGCCTTGATCTTCATGAGGATCGAGCCGTCGGCGGTGACGTGCGGCGTCACCTTCAGCTCCAGCAGGGCCTCGACGAAGGCGGTGTTCACGCCGGACGCGGAGACCTGCGAGTAGGGGATCGACTGGCCCTGCGCGATGGTGGCCTCCTTGTTGTCGAGGGTGGCCACCTTGGGCGAGGAGATGGTCTTGAGGAGCCCCTTCCGCTCGGCGGCGGTGAGCCGGAGATTCAGGTTGAAGGCGCCGTTCGCCGAGCCGAGGGCGAACCCGATGCCGCCGCCCTGCCCCTGGCCGACGGCGGCCGGGAGGTTCACCGCGTAGTTGGGATTGCTGGAGGTGCCCTGGTTCGGGCTCTGGCCGGCTGCGCCGCCGCCGGTCATCACGTTGGGGAACCCCACCGGGAGGCCGTTGCCGGTCGCCGGCGTGAAGCCGAAGTTCCCGCCCCACTGCACGCCGATCTGCTGCGCGAAGGTGGTGCCGGCCTCCACGATGCGGCTCTCGATGAGGACGCTGGGGGTCTCGGTGTCGAGGCTGCGGATGAGCCCCTCGGCCCGCGCCAGCGCCTCCTGCGTGTCCTTGACGATGAGGACGTTGGTCCGCTCGTCCACCGTGACGGTGCCGCGGTCGGTGAGGACGTCCTTCACCTGTCGTGAAAGATCGGCGGCGGTGGAGAAGTTCACGGGGATGATGCGGACCTTGAGGGGCAGGAGCACCTGCCGGGTCTTCTGCGCCTCGAGGCGGGCCGCCTCCTCCTTGGCGATGGCCTCGTACTTGGCGACGCGGACCACGTTGCCGACCTCGACCTTCCCGAGCCCCTTCGACTGCAGGACGATGTCGAGCGCCTGATCCCACGGGATGTTGCGGAGCGTGAGGGTGATCTTCCCGGTCACGTCGTCGCCGATGACGAAGTTCTTCTTGGAGACGTCGGCGATGACCCGGAGCACGTTGCGGACGTCGGCATCGTGGAACTCGAGCGTGATGCGCTGCCCGGTGTACTGCTTCTGGCCCGGGGCGCCGAGCAGGGCGTAGTCGGGTGCTGCGCCGCCGAAGCCCGAGGCCTGCGCGCCGGAGACCGGGACCGCCGGAGCCTCCTCGGCGGTCCGCCGCTCGGTGCCGCCCGACACCACCGTCCAGAGGATTCCCTTGGAGGTCTCGACCAGGTTGTCGCTGGCCTCGCCGCGGAGCGTGACCACCACCCGGACCTTGCCGGAGGGCTGGTTGAAGGCGGAGACCATGAGCACCGGGCCGGCGACGCCGCTCGTGTCGATGGCGCGCTCGAACTTCTTCGGCAGCCGGGCCCCGTCGATCGTGAGGACGAGCGTCCGCGGGTCGGGGCGGGAGACGGCGTGCTCCACCCGGCCCGCGATCTCGATGCGGGCGGCGCCGTCCGACTGGGTCACCTTGAGGTCCCGGATGGCCGCCAGGGGAGCCGCCACGGGAGGCGCGGCGGCGACCTCCGGCTCCACCGGAGGAGCCTCGAGGACCTTCGGGGTCGGCGCGAAGGCAACCGCCCCGGTGCTGCGGATCGAGAGCCCCTGCGGGGTGCGCTTCACCTGCACCGTGGCGAGCTCCCCGGTGGCGTCGAGCACGACGCGCACCCGCGACCCGTCCTGTCCGAAGCGAACCTGGGTGAATCCGGCGCCGGCGGGGAGCGCCGTCCGGGGCGCCTTGCGGACGCCGGGAAGGTCGATGGCCACGCGCGGCGGGTTTCGCAGCTCGATCACCTCGAAGGTCCCGACCGGGCCGTTCGTCAGCAAGAGGACACGATCCCCCTCGACCTTCACACCGGTCACAGCGGTGGCGGGGGCGCGGGGACTCGACTCCTCGACGCGCCGGCCCACGACGTTGTCGTCGGAGGGAGGCGCGGGGGGTTCCGCGACGCCCCGGCCGGGCCACGCGAGCAGCCCGGCGAGGGCGAGTCCGGAGACGATCTGTCTGTGGTTCCGCATCGCGCTACTCCTCGAGGTTCAGCGACGGTTCCCTGGGAAGGCGAAGGGTGGTCTCGGTCTTCTCGCGCGTGCCGTCGGCGCGCGTCGCCCACTCCGTGACCATCATCTCGCCGGTGCGGATGGTCCCGACCACCCCGCCGTTCTTGCCGATGCAGGCGCCCTTGCGCACGGTGTAACCGACCCCGTTCGGCCCTTCCACCATCGCCAGCGGATCGGCCATCCCGGTGATCACCGCGACGAGGCGCAGCTGGTCGAGCTCGAACCGCCCGAGCGGGGTGTTGCAGCGGGTGACCACGGCGCCGGTGCTGGCCCGGAGGTCGCCCAGGAAGCTCTTGAACGGATCGCGCTTGCCCACCGACGAGTAGGACACCTCGGCGTCGGGGGCGGGCGCGGCCGCCGCCGGCTGGGCCGCCGCGGCCTTGGCGGCGGACGGGGTGCCGGCCCGCGGCGCGGTGGGCTTGCTCTCGCCGCAGGCGGCGGTGAGCAGGGCCGCGAGGGCGATGGCGGTCGCGACGGGGCGGTTCACTTCTTCCCCCCCCCCTTCGCGTCGGGCTTCGGCTGCACGAACATGAAGGTGGTGACGAGGAACTTCCCGTTCAGGACCACCTTGCCCCCGGTCTCCTTGGGGGCGTCGAGCGAGATGTTGTTCACGTTCACGATGCGGCGCAGGTGCGCCAGCGAGTCGAAGAAGGTGACGATCTCGTGGAAGTTCCCGGTGACCACCATCTGGATGGGCACGCGGGCGTAGAAGCCCTCGTTCACCTCGGGCGCCGGCTCGATGCTGGCGATCTCCAGGCCGGCCTTGCGGGCCCGCTCCTGGAAGACCTGGAGGAGCTCGTCGAGCTTCTTCCCCTCCGGCAGCTCGGCGAGCGCCTCCTGCAGCCGCTGCTCGAGGACCTCCTTCTCCCGCCGGAACTGGTTCAGGTTGTTGGCGATGGCGGTCTTCTCGATGAGGTCGTTGTCGAGGCGCCGCTGCTCGAGGTCGGCCGTCTGGATGCGCTTCTCCACGTCGGAGATGGGCGGGCCGAAGGTGGGGACGGAGACCACGAGGTAGTTGAGCGCCGTGATCAGGACGGCGATGCCGGCCACGGCTCCCGCCTTCGCGGCCAGGGGCGCCTTGGCGATGGCGTCGAGGACCCGGTCCATGGCGATCACTTCTTCACCCCGCCGGCGGGGGCCGGCGCCGCGGGCGTGTAGTTCGCCTGGGCGTTGACGCTGAAGTCGACGATGCGCAGGCCGGCGCGGGTCACCGCGGTGGTCTTCTTCAGCTCGACCTGGGAGAAGTAGGGGCTCTGCTGGAGGGCGGTCAGGAACGCCGAGACGTCGTCGATGGTGGCGGCCGAGCCGTCGAAGGTGATGGCTCCCCCCTTCTCGTCCATCTTGCGGATCTCGAGCCGCGGCGGGATGACCTGGGCGAGCCTGTCGAGCAGCTTCACCGGCCCGGATCGACCCGCCTTGAGCTTCTCCAGCGTGTCGAGCTTCTCCCGCAGGGCCGCCTGCTGCGCCTTGATGTCCTTCACCTCGCCGATGATGCGATCGAGCTGGGTGATCTCGTCCCGGGTGCGGCGCAGCTTCGCCTCCCGCGAGGCCAGGTCGTTGGCGCGCGAGGAGGACCAGACCCAGTTCGCGATGAGGGCGAGGATCACGATCAGCGCGAGCAGGAGGACCTGCTGCCGCCCGGCAGCCTTCTTCTTCGATACCCGGATGGGCAGCAGGTTGATGCGGACCATGGCTACTTGTCTCCGGGGCGGCGGAGCGCGAGGCCGACGGCCACCGCCGCGGCGGGCGCTGCGTTCATGATCACGGCCGGGTCGAACTTGCGGTTGTCCACCTCGACGTTCTTGAAGGGGTTCAGGATCTCGACCGGCACGCCGGCCCGCTGCTCGATGACCCGGAAGAGGGCGGGGATCCGGGCCGTGCCGCCGGACAGGAAGACCCGCACCGGGTGGATATCCGGGGCGGTGGCGGCGTGGAAATCGAGCGAGCGCTGGATCTCGCCCCCCATCTGCTCGGCGACCCCCTGGATGACCCGCTCCACCTCCTGCGGCACCACCGCATCGGTCTCGCCGTGGCCGCCCACCTTGAGCGCCTCGGCCTCCTCGGCGGAGATGTTGAGCTGCTTCTGGATCTCCTCGGTGAAGGAGTTGCCCCCCACCGTGATGTCGCGCGTGAAGGTGGCGAGCCCGTTGTTCACGATGTTGATGTTCGTGACGGCGGCGCCCACGTTGATGAGCACCACCGGCTGGCCGGGGATCTGCGGGTAGCTGGCCTCGAAGGCGTTCTGGACCGCGAAGGCGTCCACGTCCACCACCGTGGCCGTCAGCCCGGCCTCGGCGCAGACCGCGGTGAAGTCGTTGATCAGGTCCTTCTTCGCGGCCACGAGCAGGACGTCCATCTGGCCGGCCGCATCCCCCAAGGGCGTGAGGATCTGCGTGTCGATGTTCACGTCCTTCACGTCGAAGGGGATGTACTGCTCCGCCTCCCACTGGATCGACTCGTCCAGGTCCTCCTGGGACATGAGCGGCATCGAGATGCGCTTGATGATGACGGAGTGGCCGCGGACGCCGATCGCCACCTCCCGGACCTTCACCCGCTGCTGGGCCACGAGTTCCCGGATGGCCTCCACGATGGCCGCGGAGTTCATGAGCTGGTTGTCCACCACCGCCTCGGGAGGCAGCGGCGCCTCACCCCAGGCGAGCAGCGAGTAACCGCGCCGCCCTTCCTTCAGGTGCACGAGCTTCACGCTCGAGGAGCCGATGTCGAGGCCGACGGCCAGCTTGCCCTTCGCCATCGCCCCCCCCTAGAGCCCGGACCGGCGAGCCAGCGCCGGCACCGGCGCCTCGGCCTCTGCGGGCTCCGGCCCGCCGAAGACCTTGTCCTTGTCGGAGGGCTGCATCCCCAGCGCGAGGATGATCTTCCGCTTCGTGTCGACGCGGCACTCCTCGCCGCGCTCCACGCGGGTCACCGTGAGCGCGGAGACTCCAGCCTTTCGGGCGAGCTCGGCCTTGGTGAGGAGCAGTTCCTCCCGCAGCCGGCGGAGGTTGTTGGGAGGGGTACGAGACGACGTTCCTGTGCCGCGAGTAGGCATCGTTGGAACAAGGTACGCCGGTACTCGCTCCCAGATCAAGAATCCGCGAACGAGTACTTGTCGATCCTAGATCTCAACTCATGCCACTTTGATGCATCTTTGATGCATCATTATCGGTCGATTCCG
Source organism: uncultured Anaeromyxobacter sp. (assembly GCA_903855945.1). Classification (GTDB taxonomy): domain Bacteria; phylum Myxococcota; class Myxococcia; order Myxococcales; family Anaeromyxobacteraceae; genus CAIOAK01. The sequence goes on along the minus strand of CAIOAK010000139.1, from coordinate 8,691 downwards.
TACTCCTTTATCTTGTAAAGGAGGGCCCGGTAGGAGAGGTCGAGGAGCTCGGCGGCCCGGGTCCGGTTGCCCTGGGTCCGCTCGAGGGCGTCCCGGATGAGCTGCTCCTCCATCTCCCGGAAGGCCCGCTTCACCGAGAGATCGCCCCCCATTCGGGGGTAATGCGTCCGGGACCCCGCGGTCGTCCGGACGTCGTCCGGCAGGTCCAACTCCCCGATCAGAGGGCCTTCTGCCAGAACCAGCGCCCTCTCGATGACGTGCTCGAGCTGCCGGACGTTGCCCGGCCAGCGGTGGGCTCGGAGGATCTCCATGGCCTCCGGGGTTACACCCCGAATGGGTGCATCGGCATGGATGGGGCGGTGCTTCACGAGGAAGTGCGTGACGAGCGCCGGGATGTCGTCCGGGCGCTCCCGGAGGTTCGGGAGGCGGAGGGGCACCACGTTGAGCCGGTAGAAGAGGTCCTCCCGGAAGAGACCCTCCCGGGACGCCCGGGTCAGGTCGCGCGCGGTGGCGGCCACCACCCGGACGTCCACCTTCTCCGACCGGGTCGCCCCCACCGGCCGGACCTCCCCGTCCTCCAGGAATCGGAGCAATTTCACTTGTAGTGAAATCGGCAGCTCCCCGATCTCGTCGAGGAAGAGCGTCCCCCCGTCCGCCTCGGCGGCCAGCCCCTTCCGGTCCCGCGAGGCGTCGGTGAAGGCGCCCCGGACGTGGCCGAAGAGCTCCGACTCGATGAGCTCGGCCGGGATGGCGCCGCAGTTCACCGCCACGAAGGGCATGGCCGAGCGCGGCGAGAGGTCGTGGAGCGCGCGGGCCACGAGTTCCTTGCCGGTGCCCGACTCGCCGGTGACGAGGACCGTGGCGCGCGTGGGCGCCACCTTCCGGACCTGCCGGAGGAGCTCCAGCACCGCGGGAGCCTGCCCCACGAAGTCGTCGATGGGGAAGGCGCGGGAGAGCTCGGAGCGGAGCCGCCGGTTCTCGCGGGAGAGGCGCAGCCGCTCCTCCGCCTTGCGGAGCACGAGCAGCACCTCGTCGGGCTTGAAGGGCTTCGAGACGTAGTCGTAGGCCCCCGCCTTCATGGCCGCGATGGCGGCGTCGTGGGAGCCGTAGGCGCTCATCACGATGAAGGTGAGGTCGGGGTCGGCCTCGAGCGCCCGGCGGAGCAGGGCGATGCCGTCCATGCGGGGCATGCGCACGTCGGAGAGGACGAGGTCGTAGCTCCGGGCCGCGAGCTCCCGCAGCGCGTCCTCGCCGTTCGACACCGCGCGCACCTCGTACCCCCGCTCCGCGAGGATCACGGTGAGCAGGTGGCGCATCGACTCCTCGTCGTCCACCACGAGGACGTTCCGGAAGGGCACGGGGCAAGCCTAGCACGCGCCCCGGAGCCGGACGACGAAGGCGGCTCCACCGCTCGGCGGGCTCGACGCGTCGATGGTTCCGCCCATCGCCTCGACCATGGCGTGGCAGATGGCGAGCCCCAGCCCGCTGCCCTGCCCGGGCTCCTTGGTGGTGAAGAACGGGTCGAAGACGCGGGGAAGGTCGTCGGCCGGGATCCCCGGGCCGGTGTCGGCGACGGTGAGGATCACCTCCTCGCCCCGCCGCTCGCCCGAGACGATCACCCTCCCCTGCCCCTGCATCGCGTCGCCGGCGTTCAGGAGCAGGTTCAGGATCACCTGCGAGAGCTGCCGCTCGTCCCCCAGCACCGGGGGGAGCTCGTCGGGGAGGCGCTGCTCCACCTCCACTCCCTGGAAGCGGGCCTGGATGGAGGCCAGCCGGAGCGCCGCGTCCACCACGCCCGGTAGGCCGACCGGCCGGAGCTCGAGCGGCGAGGGGCGGGCGAAGTCGAGCAGGTCGCGCACGATGCGGTCGATCCGGGCGGCGGCCGCCGCGATCCGGTCCACCGCGTCGGCGAGCTGGGGATCGACGCCGGCGGGCAGACGGGCGCGGGCCAGCTCGGCGTATCCCGCCACCGCCCCGAGTGGATTGCCCACCTCGTGGGCCACGCCGGCCGCGAGCCGTCCCACGGTGGCGAGCCTCTCCGACCGGATGAGCGAGGCTTGCGCCTCCGCCAGCGCAGCGTTGGCTTGGGTGAGCTCGGCCACCTTGGCGGCGAGCCGGCGCCGCTCCTCCGAGAGCGCCCGGGCGGTCCGCTCGAAGGCGAGCGCCGCCTGGTCGAGCGCGATCCCGCTGTCCCCGAGGAGCGGAAGGTCGGCCGGGGCGCCGCGCTCCAGGTCGCGCGCCGCGCCCAGGATCCGCTCGACCGGCCGCGCCACCCGCCGCAGGAGCATCGAGGAGGCGCCCCAGACGACGAACGCTGCGAGCACGAGCCCGACCGCGAGGAGCGCGGGCGGCGAGGCGCTCCCGGACGCCCGCAGCGCCATGGCCGCGGCGACGAAGAGCGCCACCCCGGCGGCGACGGCCGAGGCGACCGAGGCGACCAGGAGGGTTCGGGTTCCGCGGCTCACCGGAAGATCGACAGCGCGGGAACGGCGTGGACGAGGAAGCCCTGGAGCCAGAGCCACTCCAGCGCCCCGATGGCCAGGAACGGGCCGAACGGGACCGCGTTGCGCGGCGGGACCCAGTCGGCGTCGGGATCGGCGGGCGGCGCCGAGGGCGCGACGGGCTCGACCGGCGCATCCGTCGGACCGGGCTGCGCGCGCCCCAGCAGGATGAGGGCGAGCCCCACCACGGTCCCCTGCAGCGAGGCGAGCAGGATCACGGGCAAGAGCGCCGCCGCCCCCGTCCAGGCTCCGATGGCGGAGAGGAGCCAGACGTCTCCGAAGCCGAGCGCCTCCTTCCGGAGCACCCGCTCCCCGATGAAGGCGATGAGCGCGAAGGTGAGCCAGCCGATCCCCGCGCCCAGGGCCGAGCCGATGAGCGATGGCGCCGCGGTGAGCCCGGCCCAGGAGAGGAGCAGCCCCGCCGCGAGGAGCGGGATGGTGAGGGCGTGAGGCAGGAGCCAGGTGTCGAGGTCGATGAAGGAGAGGGCGAGGAGCGTGGCCGCCAGCGCAAACTCGGCGAGGGCGGCGAGGGACGGGCCGTGGCGGAGCACGGCGACGAGCGCGGCGGCGCCGCCCAGCAGCTCGACGAGCGGGTAGCGGAAGGAGATGCGGGTGCGGCAGGAGCGGCATCGCCCGCGCAAGAGGAGCCAGGAGAGGACCGGGACGTTGTCGTACCAGGCGATGGGGAAGCGGCACCCGGGGCAGCGGGAGCGGGGGTGGACGATCGACTCCCCCGCGGGGACGCGGGCGATGACGACGTTCAGGAAGCTGCCGACGACGGTGCCGAGGAGGAAGGCGTAGGCGGCGATGAGCCCCGGCATGGCAGGACACACTACTCCCCAAGGCTCGGGCCATCCACTAAGCTCGGGCCGCCATGGAGCGCGCCACCCGCGAGAGGCTCGTCCTGGGAGCTGCCGTGCTCCTGCTCGGCGCGCTCGCCTACGCGAACTCGTTGCAGGGAGCGTTCGTCTTCGACGACGTGCAGCAGGTCCAGGACAACCCCGCCCTCCGGGACCTGGGGGCATTCCTGGTCGGCGCCCCCGGCCACCGCGCGCCACTGAACCGTTTCGTCCCCTACCTCACCTTCGCGCTCAACTACCGCGTGGGCGGGCTCTCGGTGACCGGCTTCCACGTGGCGAACCTGGCCATCCACCTCGCGAACGCGCTCCTCGTCTTCGCCCTCGTCCTCGCGGCCTTCCGGACTCCGCGCCTCGCCGGCTCCGCGCTCGCCGGACGCGCCGCGGTGGTGGCCTTCGCGGCGGCGGCGCCCTTCGCCACCCATCCGCTCGGGACGCAGGCGGTGAGCTACATCGTGCAGCGGATCACCTCGCTCGCGACCTTCTTCTACCTGGCGACGATCCTGCTCTACCTCTCCGCCCGGCTCTCCACCGCGGGCGGATGGCGGCGAGGCGCTCGGTACGGGCTCGCGCTCGCCACCTGCGTGCTCGCCATGCGCACGAAGGAGATCGCCTTCACGCTTCCGCTCGCGCTGCTCCTCTTCGAGTGGGGGCTCTTCGGCCGCCCGTCGGCGCGCAGGTGGCTCGGACTCGTTCCGTTCGGCGCCACGGCCGCCCTCATCCCGCTGTCGATCGTCCGGGTCGCCCAGCCCATCGGCCAGTTGCTCGCGGAGGCCAGCGCGGCCACCCGCGTCCAGGCTACCGTGAGCCGGCTCGAATACCTTCGAACCCAGGTGGCCGTCCTCGCGGCCTACTTGCGCCTCCTCGCCTGGCCGACCGGACAGAACATCGACCACGACTTTCCGATCGTCCCCTCCTTCACCGCACCGCGATTCCTCCTGGGGCTGCTCGTCCACCTCGCCCTGCTCGCGCTCGCGGCCTGGGCCTGGCGCCGTTCCTCTCCCCGTTCACTGCGCCCGGCCGACCCGGCCTGGCGCCTCGTGTCGATCGGCATCCTCCTCTTCTTCCTGGCGAACGCGGTCGAGTCGAGTCTCATCCCCATCGTGGACGTCATGTTCGAGCACCGGGTCTACCTCCCCTCGGTGGGCGTCTTCCTCGCCGCGGCCACGGCCGGCAGCCTGCTCGCGGAGCGGCTCGCCCCGGTCCGGTTCGGCGCGTGGATGGTGGGTATCACCACGATCCTCTCGCTGATCCTCGCGGGCGCGACCCTGGCGAGGAACCGCGTCTGGCGGAGCGACCTCGCGCTCTGGAGCGATGCGGTCACCCGATCGCCCGGGAAGGCGCGCCCCTGGTTCAACCTGGGCACGGCGCTCGCCGAGGCGGAGAGGTACCGGGAAGCCGTGGAGCCGATGCGGCGGGCGACCCGGCTCGATCCGGGCTGGGCCAAGGCCCACACGCAGCTGGGCGGCCTGCTCATCCTCGACGGGGCTCCGGCGGCAGCGGTTCCGGAACTGGAGGAGGCGCTCCGGCTCCAGCCCGGCGAGCCCGCCACCCTGTTCAACCTGGGGGAGGCGCTCTGGCGGAGCGGCCAGAGGAGGGAGGCGGCCGCCCGCTTCCAGCAGTACGTGGACCTCCCGCCGGCGAAGAGCGATCCCCAGCTCCGGCGCGCCGCGGCGGCGCGCGTGCGGGCCGTGGCGGCTCAGGCGGACTGATGGCGCCTGCCGGGCCGGCCGGCGCTACCGGCCCGCTGCGCGGCGGACGAAGAGGTCTTCCAGGGTCTCCCGGTGGGGCGTGAGCGAGACGAGCGTGCCGCCGCCATCGAGCAACTGGCGCGCCGCCTGCTGCGCCGACGCCTCGTCGGGGAAGGAGAGCGTGAGGCGGCTCCCGTCGCGCGCAAGGACCCGGCCGGGCAAGAACTCCGCCGTCTCCCCCACCGCCCCGTCCACGGTCATCTCGACGCTATTCACCCTGGGTGACAAGAGCTCCCCGATCCGCCCCACGTCCCGCAGCTGTCCGCCGATGATCACGCCCACGCGGTCGCACAGGCTCTCGACGTCCGGGAGGATGTGGGTGGAGAAGAGGACCGTCTTCCCCCTCCGCTTGAGCTCCAGGATGAGGTCCCGGACCTCCTTGCGCCCGATGGGGTCGAGCCCGCTCATGGGCTCGTCGAGCACGACGAAGGACGGGTCGCCGACGAGCGCCTGGGCGATGCCGAGCCGCTGCTGCATCCCCTTCGAGTACTTGCGGATCTGCCGGTCGGCCGCGCCGGCGAGGCCGACCAGCTCGAGGAGCTCGGTCATGCGGCCCGCGAGGTCCGCCGGCTCCACCCCGGAGAGGCGACCGAAGAAGCGCAGCGCCTCCGCCCCGGACAGGAACTCGTAATAGGAGGGGTTCTCCGGCAGGAAGCCGATGCGCCGCTTCGCCTCGGCGGAGGGGATGGGGGCGTCGTAGATGAAGGCCTTCCCGGAGGTGGGGAAGATGAGCCCCATCAGCATCTTGATGGTGGTGGTCTTGCCGGCCCCGTTGGGACCGACGAAACCGAAGATCTCCCCCTCGTGGACCTGGAGGTCGAGGTCCTTCACCGCCTGCACGCGCTTGCGGCGGACCCCCACCTCGAAGGTCTTGCAGAGCCGCTCGGTGCGGAGGATCGCCTTGCCCACGGCGCGGATGATCGTTCGCAACGAGCGCGCTGTCAAAACGTGAAGAATTTCTCAAGGTTGACGAAATACGTCACCCGGTCGCCTCCCGACTGCCGTCCCGTGTCAGCGGTACAAAACCCGCTCCGCGGGAATTCAGGCGTTTGCGGCTGCACGGGCGTTGGCACCGGGGATGCTTTGACGATCCGTCAACAGTTCTTCTCCCACGCAACACCCGTAAGGAGCCGCAATGTCCAAGAAGACCCACAAGGGCTTCACCCTGATCGAGCTCATGATCGTCGTCGCCATCATCGGCATCCTGGCGGCCATCGCCATCCCCAACTTCATGAAGTACCAACTGCGCGCCAAGTTCGGCGAGTTGCCCGCGAACGTGAACGCGGTCTTCAAGTCTGAGGAGGCTCTCCGGCAGTCAGAGCGCTCCGTAGTCACCGGTAAGTCCGGAGAGTATTACGGCCTCTTGAACCCGCTTCCGGCTGCCGCTGGCGCGACTTGCGAAAAGGTCGGCGCAGGGAAGGCGGCCTGGGTGAATAAAGACCGAGCCGAGGCGGCGAAGATCGACTGGGTGGTCGAGGGCGACACCTACGGCTGCTACAGCGCAGTCACTGAGAATGCTGTAGGCTTGACCGGAACAACGCTCACGGTTTCCGGGCAGTCGGACATCGATGCCGACAAGGACATTGGCTGCGTGGTTCTATACAAGCCGCTGCTGGCCAACACCGGGGATGTCAAGACGGCTGCAAAGGACATGAACGGGACCAACAAGAACTGCACCACGTACGCGGCCACGGGCATCTCCTTTGGACAACCGCTCCGGCTGATGGACTCGGTCTTCTAGAGGTCGCTACGACTTAGGCGTAGACTTCGAAGCCGTCCGGTCGCCCGCCGGACGGCTTCGCCGTTCCTGGCCATGCGCTCGACTCGGTTCGTGCACGTTCTCACCTTCGCAGCCTTTGCAACGGCGGCGTCCGTCGCGGCGTCCCGGATGGAGGCAGCGGCATCGAAACCCTACGATGTCGGGATCGTGCCTGGCTCCAGCACGCTGCGCTGGCTCTCCCTCGGCCACCCCACGCTCGTTGCAAACCTGCTCTGGCTTCGCGCCGTCCAGTACATCGGGGAGGAGCGCGCTGACGACCGAGGATGGCAAAAACTTTTCCCGCTCGTCGACACGATCACCGACCTGGATCCGAAACACGGCTACGCCTACCAGATCGCCGGCATCATGCTGGGCAGCAAAGGGCTGCCCAGCGAGTCGAGCGCCATCCTGGAGAAGGGGACCCGGAACGTCCCGGACCGCTACATCCTTCCCTACCTGCGGGCCTTCAACGCCTTCTACTACGACGACGACTGGGAGACCGCAGGTCGCTTCGCGGAGATCTCGGCCCGCACTCCCGGCGCACCCGAGCACGTCCGGCAGAACGTGCTCGCCTATTACGTGAAGGGGCGACGTGCAGGTGCCGCCGAGGCCTTCCTCGAGCAGACCCTGCGTGAGACCGAGGATCCCGACTCACGGAAGGCGGTCGAATCGCAACTGCGCCAGGCCAGGCTGGAGAGCGCGCTAGCCGGTCTGGACGAGGCGGTGGCGACCTGGCGAGGGCGCTACCTGGCGGGCCCGCTCGCCCCCTGGCAACTGGTGGCGGAAGGACTCCTCCCTTCCCTTCCCGATGACCCGGCGGGCGGGGACTTCTATGTCGGGGACGACGGACGCATCCGCTCCACTGGCAATCCGTACCGGATCGGGCGAGCCGAGCGCGTCCGCGAGAGCCACCCGGAGCCATGGATGAAGAAGACCGTCAGGAGGGAATCGACCCGGTGAGAAACGTACTTTCAATCGCGTCCGTGACCTTTCGGGAGATCCTTCGCCGAAAGCTGCAGGTCAGCCTGCTCCTGTTCGGAGCCCTTCTCATTCTTGCCTCGTACATCGTCAGCGGGCTCACCATCGGCGAGTGGCACCGGGTCATCTCGGACCTCGGCCTCACGGCCATGCAACTCATCGGGATCCTCGTCGCCGTGTTCGTGGGGTCGAGTCTGGTCGCCGGCGACATCGAGCGCCGGGCCCTTTTGCCCGTGGTGGCGAAACCGATCGCACGCACGGAGTACCTGATCGGCCGGTTCCTGGGATTGGTTGCTGTCCTCCTCATGAACCTCCTGACAATGGCAGCCCTGCTCGGGGTGATGCTGGTTGTTGACGCCCGGTCCCTCCGGCCGATCGATGCAGCCTACCTTTCGGCGGTGTCTTTGATCGGAGTGCAGTTCGTCGTGGTCGGTTCGGTAGCGGTCTTCTTCTCCGCACTGACTTCGACGACCCTTGCTGCGATCTTCACCCTTGCCATTGCCATCGCCGGGCAACTCACGAACGACTTGATCTCCCTGTGGAAGGGGCCCGCGTCGTGGGTGCCGCACATCCTCTGGTATCTCCTGCCCAATCTCGGAGCGCTGAACGCGAACGAGTCGGTGATCTACCGGACCCCGCCGCCGCCCCAGGTGTGGCTCGCGTCTGTCTACGGTCTCCTCTACGCGGGAGCGGCACTGGCCCTGGCCTCGCTCGCCTTCGAGAAGCGGGACCTGCGCTGACGGCCGGGATCCTGCAACGTTTTCACACCCGCCACTTCTTGCGGTCGCCGGGCCGGGAAGCCGGGATCCGGGATCCGTATCCTACCGTACTTACTCATGTTTTCC
>CAIOAK010000138.1 GCA_903855945.1 uncultured Anaeromyxobacter sp. | reverse complement strand
CTGCGTCCCTCATGCGCTGACGGCTGGGGCGAAGAACCGCCTCCAAATCACCGGAGGGGGCACGGGTGCCCGGTGATTCCGGTGATCCGGGGGCCCCACTTCCCCGGTGGTGACACGCCGAGGTTCGTGACGAGGCCGCCCAGAGCGTTCAGGACTGTGACCGTGCGACCGGAGCCATCTAGATCCTCGAACCTGAGGAGGGCCCTCGCAGACTTCCAGAGATCCGTCAGTTGCCGGGCGTCCGGTAGTGGCTGGGCGAGACGGTGGTGGCACTCGCGAAGCACGCTCTCCAGGCACGAGATGCTGCTGGTGATGGCCGCGTCGAACTCGCCGTCCCGGATCCGCTCCCGGGCCTTCTCCAACTCCTTGTAGGCCTCGTGGAACCCCTGCGCGGTGAAGAGCCCGCGTGCCGCGGACAGGATCGCCTTGGTTGTCTCCGCGTTAGCGAGGGCACACGATCGGCAGTATTCGAGTGTCGTCTCGCGTTTACGGATCTTGCAGAGGAGCGAACATACGTCAAAGTGAGCACCCCCGATGTATGGGAGGATCCGGAGCTTCGGGAGGGCAGCGTCGCAACCCACTTCACGGAAGATCTTGCCGGCTTCACAGTTGAAGCAGATCGTCGGGTCCACCTCGTTTGTGCTCTTCTCTCCGGTCTGCCTCGCAGCCCTGCAGATGAGCGATCCCATTCCGACCTGCTGCAGATGGCAGCTAATGTCGTCCGTGTCGGAGGGGACCGTAATCTGGCTCATCATTCGTCTCCCGCTCACGTTAGGAGTGTGACTGACCAAGGGTATCGCTGGGATCTGACGCGCACTTCAGAAGGCGCCGCACCCAGGTCAGAGAGCTGCACTGTTCATTCTCTACCGCCCGCTTCGGTGCACCTTCTCGGTCGCGCCGGAACTTGCGGTCGGAGGTCGCGGCTAATGTCTGGGCGGGAGGAATTCCGTGCAAGCTGACTTCCACTACGACGCGATCTACGTTCTGTCCCGGTGCGCCGGACTTTCCCCAAGCGCCAGCCTTACCATTGCGACTTGTTCTCAGTACGTCGACGAGGCGGTGGAACGTGATCTGCCGCGCCCTCCACAAGGGTTCGGGATCCTTCCCGACGTCACGGCGCATCGAATCAGCGACCTCATTGAAAACACCGACACCGAGGACCAGCGCCGGGTGTGGGTACCCTTCCACTTTCTGCCGGGCGGACAGGGGGACACGCAGTCCGAGCGGCTGATATGCAGAAAGGACAGTGTTGTGGCGCAGGCGGTGGTTCGCCACGCAATCGAGGAGTGCCGAAAGCCGTTCGGCCTTGAACTCGTCGGCATCACCGCTCACGCCTACGCCGATACCTTTGCACACTGGGGCTTCTCTGGCGTGAGTTCCAGGTGGAACCGGGTGCGGCCAGGATCAGTAGCCCTCGCCAACGAAAGTTCGAAGGCATCCGTCTTCTTTACGCCGCTGCTGCAGAGGCTCCTCGCCGCGGTCGATGTCCGGCAAGGTAATCTCATCCCTAACTTCCGCTCTGCGGTCACGGGCGCCGCTAATCTCGGGGCACTCGGCCACGCGGCGGTGGCCACGAGCCCCGACCAGCCATTCTTGGCCTGGAGCTTCGAGTACGAGCCTTTCCCAGATATTCCCACCCGCGCCCAGGATCGCCTAAACCCCCTCGATTACCTAGCCGCCGCCGAGAAGTTGCACGCCTTCTTCGTTTCGGTCCGGGAGAGAATCGTCGATCCCGCATGCGTTACCGGTGTCGCATTTGACAGCATTAGCGGGGCCGTTCGGCAAGTACTTGCACACGTTGGTGACCCCGCGGCCCGGGCGGCGGCATGGAAGGCGGCGGCGGCTGCCAACAGGTTCGGCAACATTGGGTCCGTCCCGGAGTATTCGGTAGCCGGAATGGACGCTAGCCGGAACGCGCTGGCTGAGTGGAGGCGCGGAGACGAGGCGGTCGTGCAGCCCGCCTTTCGTTTCTACCAGGCCGCCACTCGCCATCGCTGGTTCGTGCTCCGAGACCTTCTCCCTGAACACGGCATCGTCCTAATTTGAGTGGTGCAAGGGATTTGCCACCCCTTCCGCGCACAATCGACGCAAATGCCCCTTGCCGGATCAGGAGTTGAGGACTCCAACTGATGCTCCGATGTCCGCGATCCCGCATGAATCGCGGAGCGTGTCCCTCCCACTGCCCACTTGCCGGAGACTGAAACCCCTGGAGCCAGTCTACTTGGGGCCGAACGCGAGTTGACATACGAAGGACTGTCACATAGACTAACAGCCAGAGACCCGCATAGGACCCGCCCCATGCACTGGCCCATCGATGACCGCTTCTGGACGGCCAAAGACGTCGCCCGCTACCTCCAGGCGTCCGAGAGCTGGGTCCGCCACGCCGCCAACGCGGGCAAGCTGCCGTACCTCAAAATCGGAGGACTCCTCCGGTTCGACCCCACGGCGATCCGTGACCTCGTCGAGAAGGGGCCTGTCACAGGCACCGGATAGGATCGACCATGGCCAGCGTCTACAGGAGGACCCTCCACTACGTCCGCGTGACCGCCCCAGGCGGCGGTTCCGCGAAGCGCCGCGTGTCCGCTGCCGAGGCCACCCGCCTCCGCAAGGCCGGCCAGGCAGTCGAAGAGGTCACGGACGAGCGCTGGCACGTCCGTTACCGGGACGCCACCGGCGCCTGGCGTGACGAGCGCTGCCTCGCCCGGACAAAGACCGAGGCCCAGCGGCTCGCCGACGACCTCGACCGCAAGGCGGAGCGGCAGCGGCACGGGCTCGAACCGATGCCTGGCCTCCAGACCCTCACGCTCGGGGAGCTCTGCGAGTGGTGGCTGAAGCACAAGTGCCCGGCTGCAAGCCTGAGCCGCGAGAAGAGCAGGCTTCGCAAGCACGTCATCGGCGACCCCATAGGCCAGCTCCTCGTCCAGCGGCTCACCACCGCGCGGATCGACGAGCGCCTCCGGGACATGGAGGTCGCCGGGCTGAGCCCCAACACGGTCAACCACCTCCGGCGTCGGCTATCCACGGTCTTCCGGCGCGCGGGGAAGGCCGGGGTGTGGACCGGGCCGAACCCTGTGGTCGATGTCGAGGTGCGCCGGGAGCACGAGCGCGCCTACGTGACGCTCAAGCTGAACGAAATCGCCCTGTTCCTCGTGAACGTTCCCGAGCAGTGGAGGGCGCTCTTCGCGATGGCCCTCTTCCTCGGGCTTCGCAAGGGGGAGCTCTTCGCCCTTCGGAAGTCGGACATCGACTTCGACGCCAGGACGGTCACGATCCACAGCTCCCACGAGCGCGCGACGACGAAGGGCGGCCACGTGGACACGCTGCCCATCCCCGACCAGCTCGTACCCTTCCTGAAGTATGCGGTGGAGAAGTCGGGCTCGGAGTTCGTCTTCCCGTCGGAGGACGGCAAGCGGCATCCCTCCTCCACCAACCTGGCGGTGCTCACCCGCAGGATCCTTGGGCGGGCGGGGATCGTCGATGGGTACGACCACGTCTGCCGCCGCTGCAAGGCGAAGGGGAGGGAAGACCACACCGAGCGCTTCCCCGACGACGCCGAACGCCGATGCAAGCGGTGCAAGATGAGGCTGTGGCCGAAGGCCATTCCGAGGCCGATGCGGTTCCACGACACCCGGCACACCTTCGGAACGCTGCTCGCCCAGGGTGGCTTCGACGGCGTCCGGTTGCAGCGGGCAATGCGCCACCGCGACTTCAAGATGACCGCCCGCTACGTGCACACCAACGTGGACGATCTTCGCGCGGTCACGAACATCCTTCCGCGCACCAACCCGGTTCCGTTTGCTGGATCCTTGCTGGACGGCGCGAAAAACACGAAAAACGAAGGGCCGGGCTCCCGGGAAATCTCCAAGGAAAACCCGGCCCTTCAACTGGCGCGCCCTACTGGATTTGAACCAGTGGCCTTCGGATTCGTAGTCCGACGCTCTATCCAACTGAGCTAAGGGCGCGTAAGCGGGTCGAAACTGCGCCCGTGTATACGGCACCGCCGCCGACGGATCAAGGGTTGTAGGATACCCTGTAGGATACTCGCCCCAGCCAGGAGGCTCCATGGACCGGAGGGACTTCGTGAAGACGGTCTTGGGAGGCGCGGCAGCCATGGCCGTACCCGTTTCCGCAGCGGCAGAGCCCGGTGCGACGCCCCGTGCCCAGGGGATCGTCGAGTACGTCACGGCGACCTCGGGAAGCTGGGACCAGAAGCTCTACGCCCGGCTTCTCGGGGCGGCCAACGCCTTCAAGGAGGGCGACGTCAGCGTGGGCCTCGCCGCGTCGTCCGAGGCCGAACGGGCCCACGCGCGCCGCCTGCTCGAGGCCACCCGCCTCTCCGACATCGACTCCCATCCGCTCTTCGAGGACGGGATGTACCGGACGCTCCGCGCCGACCTCGACAGGGACGCGCAGGCGCGCACCGCCGGCTGGACCTTCGCCCAGTTCAGGACCTTCCTGCTCGAGCGCCCCGAGCCCGAGATCCAGGCCGTCCTGCCCGGCCTCTCGAGCGACGTCATCGCCTGCGTCGTGAAGACCCTCACGAACGCCGAGCTCACCACCATCTCGGCCAAGGTCTTCCACCCGCTCCCGGGCACCCACCTCGGCGCGCGCGGCTACCTCTCCGCCCGGCTCCAGCCCAACTCCCCCACCGACGATCCGGAGGACATCCGCTGGCAGGTCTTCGACGGCTGGTCCTACGGGGTGGGCGACCTGCTCCTCGGCACGAATCCCGTGAGCAGCGAGCCCGACACGGTCCACGCCGTCGAGGCGATGCTGCAGGACGTGCAGACCACGTTCGGTCTCGCCAACACCATCCCCTTCTGCGTCCTGGCCCACATCGACGTCCAGGCCGAGGTGGAACGTCGCTGGCCGGGCAGCACGGCTCTCTGGTTCCAGAGCATCGCCGGCAGCGACGCGGCCAACGCCACCTTCAACGTCACCCTGGACGGCCTGCTGGCCCGCGCCGAGGAGCGCAAGGGGCGCTACGGCCTCTACTTCGAGACCGGCCAGGGCGCTGATTTCACCAACGGTCACGCGCAGGGAACCGACATGGTGGTGCACGAGTCCCGCAAGTACGGGCTCGCCCGCCTGCTCTCGAGGCGCGTGGCCGCGGCCCGCGGCGGCCCGCCCTGGGTGCACGTGAACGACGTGGCCGGCTTCATCGGCCCGGAGGTGTTCCGCACGCGGGATCAGCTCGTGCGCTGCTGCCTCGAGGATCTCGTCATGGGCAAGCTTCACGGCCTGTGCATCGGGCTCGACGTCTGCTCGACCCTGCACATGGACGTCTCGCTCGACGACCTCGACTGGTGCCTGGAGGCCGTGGCGCCGGCCCAGCCCGCCTACCTCATCGCGCTCCCCACCAAGATCGACCCGATGCTCGGGTACCTGACCACCGCGTTCCAGGACCACGTCCGGCTGCGCGAGCGGCACGGACTGCGCGTGGACGACCGGATGTGGGCCTTCTTCCAGGAGCTCGGCGTCGTGGACGCGCAGGGGAAGCCCACCCGCCACTTCGGCGATCCGGGATGGGTTCACCTCCAGTACAAGCGGCGCAAGGGGGACGAGCGCACCGAGGCGGTCATCCGGGCCGAGGGCAAGCGGGAGATGGCCGCGGTCCGCAAGCACGGGGTGTTCCTCGCCGAGGGCTACGGCGCCACCCGCGGCGACCTCGAGCCGAAGCTCGCGAAGCAGGTCCGGAGCATCTACGACTCGGGCAAGAAGAGCATCTGGGCCGAGTTCGATCCGAAGTTCCGCAAGGCCATGGCGGGCTCCACCTTCCTCTCCACGCGCTCCGCCAACCGGGAGGACTACATCCTCCACCCCACCACCGGCGAGGAACTCGACGCCGCGGCGGTCACCGCGGTGGCGGACCTGCGCGCCCGGCAGGCGGGGAAGTACGACGTGCAGATCGTCGTCTCCGACGGCCTGAACGCGCTCTCGATCACGGACCAGGCCCAGCTCGCCCCCTTCCTGCGCCTGCTGCGCGCGGGGCTCGTGCGGGACGGCCACGGCGTCGCGCCGGTGGACCTCGTGGTCACCGGCGGTCGCGTGCGGGCGGGCTACCGCATCGGCGAGCAGCTCTTCGGCGGGCTCCCCGGTCGTCGCGCCATCCTGCACGTCATCGGCGAGCGGCCCGGCACCGGGCACGACACCTTCTCGATCTACATGACCTGCCCCGATGGCGAGCGCTGGGGAAAGCGGGGCGTCGTGGACCACGACGTCACCAAGGTGGTCGCCGGCATCGCCAACACCGCGCTCTCGCCGAAGCTGGGCGCCGAGGCGGGAAACCGGATCCTGCGGGAGATGTGGAAGGATTCGCGGACGGCGTAAGGAACGCTCAAGTCGCGACGGGGCTTGCCACCCCCACCAGGTCTTCCGCTCGCCCCCGAAAGGCGTCATTCTGTTCCATGGAACGGAAGGTTGCCCCCTGCCCACGAAGCCCACCACCGCCGACCTCAAGAAGTTGAGGAAGAAGGCCGAGGCGAAGTTCGCCCGGGCCCGTCCGCCGCGCGCCTCGAAGCTCGCCTCGCAGGAGCTCCTCCACGAGCTGCAGGTCCACCAGATCGAGCTGGAGATGCAGAACGAGGAGCTGCGCCGGACGCAGCTCGAGCTGGAGATGTCCCGCGACCGCTTCGTGAACCTCTACGACTTCGCCCCCGTCGGCTACCTCACCCTCTCCCGCGGGGGCGTGATCCGGGAGGCCAACCTCCTCGGGGCCTCGCTCCTGGGACTCGAGCGCGAAAAGCTGAAGGGGCGGCGCCTCTCGGCCTTCATCTGCAGCGGCTCCACCGACAGCTGGCACCGTTTCTTCGCGCACCTGGTCGAGAAGAAGTCCGACCGGAGTTCCTGCAACCTCCTGCTCCGCCGGGCGGACGGTCCGGAATTCGACGCCCAGCTCGTCTGCCATCGCCTGGGTGATGGAGGCGCCGCACCGGACATCCGGATCGCGATCACCGACGTCACGGCTGCCCGGGTCGCGGCCGACGCGCTCCATACCTCCATTGGCGAGAAGGACGTGCTGGTCGCCGAGCTGCGCAAGGCCCTCCAGGAGGTGAAGAAGCTCTCCGGACTCCTCCCGTTCTGCATGTACTGCAAGAAGATCCGGGACAGCCAGGGGTACTGGAAGGAGGTCGAGCGCTACATCTCGTCCCACACCGATGCGCGCTTCAGCCACGGCGTGTGCGACAAGTGCTACGCCGAGGCAGAGCGAAGGATGGGGTGAGAGGCGTTCGAGTTCATCGGGTGAACTCGAGTGCTCACCTAATACTATCGACGACATGGAACATCGCGCCCCTCCCGACCCGTCGCCCGGGCTCCCCCTCCGTCTCGAGAAGGTCTCGAAACGCTTCGAGGAATCCCTGGCGGTGGACGACGTGACCCTCCACCTCGCGCCCGGCTCCTTCACCGCGCTGGTCGGGCCATCGGGTTGCGGGAAGACCACGCTGCTCCGCATCGCCGCCGGGCTGCTCCCACCCGACACCGGCTCCGTGGACCCCGCCCCCGGCACCGCGGGCGTCAGCCTGTGCTTCCAGGAGCCGCGCCTGCTCCCGTGGCGGACGGCGAGCGCCAACGTGGCCCTGCCCCTCGAGCTCGCCGGCGTGCCCCGCGCCGAGCGGCGCGCCCGGGCCCAGGAGGCGCTCGCCCGGGTCCAGCTCCCCGACAGCGGCGGCGCCCTGCCCGCGACCCTCTCGGGCGGCATGAGGATGCGCGTGGCGCTGGCCCGCGCGCTCGTCACCGATCCGCGCCTGCTGCTCCTCGACGAGCCGTTCGGCGCCCTCGACGAGATCACCCGGCAGGAGCTCGACGACATGCTCCGGGCGCTCCAGGAGGCGCACGGATTCACGGCGCTGCTCGTCACCCACTCCATCGCCGAGGCGGTCTCGCTCTCCGACGAGGTGGTGGTCCTCTCCCGCGCACCGGGACGGGTGGCGGCGAGGCGGGACCTGTCCCACGTCGGGCACGGAGCGGCGGCGCGCCAGTCGGCGAGGTTCCAGGCCGAGGTGGCGGCGCTGCAGACGGCGCTCGACCATGCGGCCCATCCCGGGGTGCCGGCGTGACCGGCCCGACCGGCGGGAGGCGGCTCCTCTCCACGGTGGGACCTCCACTCACGGTGGTGGTCTTCGTGCTCGTCGCCTGGCAGGCCGCCGACACGATCTTCGATCCCCCCGCCTACCTGCTCCCGGGGCCCATCGAGATCCACCGGGCCTTCCTGAACGACGCGCCCCGCCTGCTCGCGGCCACGGCGCGGACCGGGCTCGCGGCGGTCGTCGGCCTGGCGGCTGCCTTTTCACTCGGAGTGATAGGCGGCAGCGTCCTCTCCGCGAGCCGCTTCCTGCGCCGCGGCGTCTACCCGCTCGCCTCGCTCCTCCAGATGGTCCCGCTCGTCGCGCTCGCGCCGCTCCTCGTCATCTGGTTCGGGTACGGGCAGCGGGCCACGGTGGCGAGCGCGGTGATCGTGGCGGTCTTTCCCATCCTGGCCGCCACCATCGACGGGCTGCAGTCCACCGATCCGGGGCTGCGGGAGCTCTTCCGCGTCTACCGGGCCGGGCCGCTCGCACGCTACTGGAAGCTCGGTTTGCCGTCGGCGGCGCCGGCCATCGTGACCGGCACGCGGGTGGCCGCGGGGCTCGCCGTCATCGGCGCGGTGGTGGGCGAGTTCGTCTCCGGCTTCGGCGGGGAGGAGGCGCCGCTCGGGATCGTCATCCTGTCGGCGCTCCGTGAGTCGCGGACCGATCTCGTCTTCGCGGCCGTCGGCCTGTCCGCGGCGGTGGGATTCCTGCTCTTCGGCGCGGTGTCGAGCCTCGGATGGCTGGCCTTGAGGCGCTGGCACGCGTAGGCTTCGCCGTTCCGATGCGCCCGTCCGCCGCCGTCACCGTCCTCGCCGCTGCCCTCGCCCTCGCCCTCGCCGGATGCAGCGACCGCGGCCGGAGCGCGTCGGCGAAGGAGCCGGCCTCGACGAAGACCCGGATCCGGTTTCAGCTCGACTGGGTGCCGCAGCCCGAGTTCGGGGGACTCTACGCCGGGCTGGCGCGCGGGTACTTCGCGGCCGAGGGGCTCGACGTGCAGGTCCTGAAGGGCGGCGCCAGCGTGGCGGTGCCGCAACTGGTGGCGAACGACAAGGTGGAGGCGGGGGTCATGGGCGCCGACCAGCTGCTCGCCGTCCGGGTCAAGGGCGGGCGGCTCGTGGCCGTGTACGCCACCTACCAGGTGAGCCCGCGAGCGCTCATGGTCCACGACGCGAACCCGGCGCGGTCGCTCGAGGAGGTGTGGCGTGGCCAGAACCCGGTGGCGGTCGAGCCGGGACAGTCCTACGTGCGCTGGCTCACGGCGCGGTACGGGACGACGCCGCCCACCGTGCCGTACCAGGGCGCGCTCGCGATCTTCGAGGGCAGCCCGCTGCTCGCGCAGCAGTGCTTCATCTCGGCCGAGCCGGTGGACATGGAGCTTCTCGGCAAGAAGGTGCGGACCTTCCCGGTCGCGGCCTCGGGCTTCTCCCCCTACCTCGGCGTGGTGGCGGTCTCCGAGGCGTTCCAGGCGG
Source organism: uncultured Anaeromyxobacter sp. (assembly GCA_903855945.1). GTDB lineage: Bacteria > Myxococcota > Myxococcia > Myxococcales > Anaeromyxobacteraceae > CAIOAK01. The sequence goes on along the minus strand of CAIOAK010000138.1, from coordinate 28,544 downwards.
AGCACCCCGAGGCGGTGCGGGCGCTCGTGCGGGCCCTGCGCAAGGGATGGACCGACTACCTCGCCGACCCGGGCGCCTTCAACCCGGCCATCGCCGCGCAGAACCCGGCCATGTCGCTCGCCGCGATGAACCGCGCCGCGGAGCTGGATCGTCCCTTCATCGAGACCCAGTTCACTCGCCGTGCAGGGCTGGGGGCGATGGAGGAGTCGCGCTGGGCGGAGCTCGCCCGGCAGCTGGTGGAGATCAAGGCGATCGCGCGCGCGCCGGACCTGAAGGGCGTGTTCGTGGGGGAGTGAGGGGGGAGGCGTACCGCTCGATCCACTCGCGGATCACGGAGCAGGCCTTCTCTCCGCTCAGGCGCGGCCCCCGGAACATGGGAGCGACAGTTTCATGGGCCTGCCGGATCTCCGCGAAGCGGGCACCCTCGCCGGCGAGTGCCCTCGCGTCCCGAAAGCCTTCCAGGGGGGGCAGCTCCTCCTCTCGAATGGCGATCCTCGCAGCGTCCTCGAAGTGTCTTCGCCGCTCACGGGAACTGACCCGCCTTTGCTCCCGAGAAGGGAGCCAGGCTGAGATCAGGATTTGGCCTCACGCGGTCGATCCCGCGCACCGTGAGAGGTCTCGGGTTCGGTAGACGCGGCCAGGTCGGAGGGCTGGATGGGGGGCGGCGGAGAGGTCAACCCGAGATCCGCGAGGCCATCCTCGCCGAGGCGGTCACGTGCCGCGTAGGTCCGTGCCGCGGACCCGAAAGTTCACCCGGGTGAATCGCGCAACCCACCGGAATCACTAGGCCCAGTTCACCCGGCTTTTCCGAAACGGGTATAAATGGGTTCCTTACGGGTATCCGTGAACCCGCTCGCACACCTCTCCATCACTCCCCGGCTCGACGTCCGCTCGTTCCGTCGGGGTGTTCGGGCCGGACGGGAAGAGCCTGGGGGTCGTCATCGGAGTGTTCACTGTCCGTTTCCTCGCCATCCATCCCTTCCAGGACGGGAACGGCCGCCTCTCGCGCATTCTCACGACCTTGCTCCTCCTGCGCGCGGGCTACGCGTACGCGCCGTTCAGCTCGCTGGAGCGCGTCATCGAGGAGAGCGAGGACGACTCCCACCGGACGCTGCGCCGCGCCCAGGGAACGCTCGACCGCGGGGAGAAGCGCCTCGGCGAGTGGTACGAGGTTGCGTGAGGCCCCGTTCACCCGGCTCCGTCCTCCGGCGCGCTCCCGCAGGGCGAGGTCGAGGTCCTGCATGTTCACCAGGAGTCGCTTCGCCCTCGCTCCGCCTCCTCCTCCGCGGCGGCGAACGCCTCGTAGGTCATCCGGTCCTCGACCGCGTCGAGGAGGACGCGCGCGCCCTGCTGGTCGGACGGGTTCAGTCGCAGCATCCGACGGAAGGTCGCCTCGGCTTCCTCCATCCGGCCGAGCTTCCAGAGGGCGAGGCCGTGGCCGTGCAGGCAGCGAAGGAACGGGCGGTTGTCCATCCATTTCCAGGGGAGGACGCCGTCGAATCCCGGGCCGAGCGAGAGTTCCCCGATCCGCAGCCCGGCCTCGTAGTGACGGAGCGCGTCGGCGGCGCGGTATTCGAGGACGTGGTTGCCGAGGTGGGCGTGGGCGTCCACGCAGCGGAGGTCCTCGCGAAGCTCCCGCATGAGGAGGGTACGTGCGCCGACGGGGTCGCCGACTTCGTACAACGCCCCTGCCTCGACGATCGGATCGGTTTCATCGCTGGCGGGGTCGGCGCCGGGGATGATCTGCTTCATCTCGAAGGCGGGGCGGGGCCCCTCTGCGTCCCGCGGTTCCAGCCCGAGCGGCTTCAGCCCCAGCCGCACGACGTCGAGCCGCGACGACTCCACCTTTCCGGAGAGGTAGACGGTCCCGGCGTGCCGCCAGCGCTTCTTCGCGCGGACGGTCGCGATCTCGCCCGGCACGAGTTTCCAGATGCCGGTCGTGCGGAGCGTGATGGGCTCGCCGCCGTCGAGCGTCCGGCACGAGGCTGCCGATTCTTTCACTGCAAGTACGACCAGCTCGATCGGGGCCCCGGGCTCGATGGCGTCCGTTCCCCCGCCCCGCGCCGCGGGCTCGAGGCCGAGCCAGGCCCGGTAGCCGTCCACGACGTTCGCGAGCGGAGAATCGGGCTCGACCTCCAGGTCGGCGAGGGAGACGGCGTGGGTGCGGGAGCGGCGTCGAACCTGGGCGACGAGCCCCCGGCGGTCGTTCCCCTGGCGTTCCACCGCGACGACCTTCACCGGTTCTCCGACGACCCGAGCCGGGAGCGGGGCGGCGAGGGCTTCCGCCGCCTCGGCGAGGAGTGTGTCGAGTCCTGGATCGTGTGAATGGCCCATCGTGCCCCCCCCCGTCACCCCGCGACAGCCGCAAGCCTCTCCCGGACCACCTGCTCCATCCTCCGGACCTCCTCGTCCGTGAGGGCCGAGAAGTGCTTTCGCCGCCTGGCCGCGGACAGCTGGCCGCGGTTCTGCGCGACGAGCCGGATGAAGAGGTTCGCCTGCCTGTCCGGCAGGTCCACGATGCGTCGCAGGCCCTCCCGGACGTCCCGCATCGCGACGACCACCTCCAGCTCGTGCCGGAACTCCTTGCGGACCGTCTCCTCGACCCAGCGGTACAGGGCCTCGGCCATGAGGGTGGCATCGAAGTAGCGGTAGAACCCGGCCGTGTCGTTCCGGACGGCGATCGTTCCGTCCTCGGACTCGTCGTAATCGACACGCTCCAGGAGCGGAACGGAGAAGGACTCGAGGCAGGCGTCGTACTCGTTCCGGCGCGCCAGCATCACGGCGGACACGGGGAAGATCACTCCCTGGGGGGAGAACCCGTTCACGGAGAGTACGTAGTGCACGAGGGCACGGTGGATCCGCCCGTTGCCGTCCGAGAACGGGTGGATGAATACGAACCCGAAGGAGGCCACGGCCGCGGACACGACGGGGTCGATGCCCGATTCGCGCATCGCTTCGAGCAGGGCCCGCCATCCCTCCATCATCGGCGCCACGTCCTCGGGACGCGGGGCCACGTAGTGGATCTGCTGGCGGGTCATGTCGATCGGCTCGCCGACGTAGACCTGCTCGAGGCGGTAGTCCCGGTCGGCGAACCGCGGATCGACGGTCTGGTTCTGGATGTCGATCAGCCGCGCCCGGTCGATGCTCGCCATGCCGGGCAACGCCCGGAGAAGCGAGACGAAGCGCTCCGTCCTTCCCGTGGACGGATGCTCACCCTCGATGTCGAACGAGGCCCGGGTCTCCTTCGTGTAGAGGGAGCTGACCGCCCGGCGTAGGGCGTCCTCGTCGAATTGCCGGACGAGGCTCGCGGCCTCCCCGGCGAGATCCATCGACTGGAATCGCCGGAGCTCCGGGGTCCTCCGGACCACCGGGCTGTAGTCGCGGGTGCCGAGCAGGTTGTCGAGGACGTGATGGCGCCGGCTCTTTCGACCCTTGGCGGCGAAGTAGGCCTCTGGGTCCAGGACGGGAACGTAGTTTCCGGTGGCCGCGTCCGGCACGGCGAGCACGCGGCCCGTGATCCACTCGTAGAGGAACCAGAGGATCCGGGTGTAGCGGCCGGTGGGGCGGTCGCGCACCGCCGCCCCGAGTTCCCCCTCGATCCGGGCTTCATCGACGCCGCGGAAGAGGGCGGCGAGCACCTCGAGGTTCACTCCCTCGTGCTTGAGCGCGAACTCGAGGTGGTCCACGAGGCCGTCCCCTCCCCGATGGCGCGATGCCGGGAGGACGACCACCTCACGACCGCTCTCGACCCGCTCCCTCCGCTGCGCGGACGGAGCGACGTAGGTCACCCGGTGGAGCGGCATCACCTCCAGCGAGAACTCCGAGATGAGCCTGGCGTACCCGATCGGGTACAACGGGACGGGAGAGGGTGGTGGTGGACGGGCTGGAACCATGCGGGTAACGGGAAAAACTGTTACGGGTCTACCAGAATTGTTAGAATTCGCCAGTTGGCTTACAAATCTATTACGTGGCAGCCCCCCCCTCGGTGACCATGCCCCGACTCCCGATCCACACCCCGAAAGGCGACTTCAAGGTCTGGACGAAGCGCTTCGGCGAGAACCCGCGCATCAAGGTGCTCCTCCTGCACGGCGGGCCCGGCGGCACCCACGAGTACTTCGAGTCGTTCGAGGGCTTCCTCCCCCGCGAGGGGATCGAGTTCATCTACTACGACCAGCTCGGCTCGGGGCGCTCCGACCAGCCCAAGGACAAGGACCTCTGGACGGTGGAGCGCTTCGTCGAGGAGGTGGAGCAGGTGCGCGTGGCGCTCGGCCTCGACCGGACGAACTTCTACCTGCTCGGCCACTCGTGGGGCGGGATCCTCGCGGTGGAGTACGCGCTCGAGTACGGGAAGAACGTGAAGGGGCTCGTCATCTCCAACATGATGATGAGCATCCCCGACTACGTCCGGTACGCGAACGACGTGCTCGCGAAGCAGATGCCCCCCGCCGTCCTGAAGGAGATCGACGAGCTCGAGGCGAAGGGGCAGTACGAGAACCCGCGCTACATGGAGCTGCTCCTGCCGAACTTCTACGCGAAGCACATCTGCCGGCTGCCCGAGTGGCCCGACGCGGTGAAGCGCTCCTTCAAGAACATGAACGCGGAGGTCTACACGCTCATGCAGGGTCCGAGCGAGTTCCGCTCGTCCGGGCGGATCGAGAAGTGGGACCGGAAGAAGGACCTGCCGAAGCTGGAGGTCCCGACGCTCGTCATCGGCGCCGTGAACGACACGATGGACCCGGCCCACATGAAGTGGGTGGCCGACCAGGCGAAGAACGGCAGCTTCCTCCTCTGCCCCGTGGGCAGCCACATGGCGATGTGGGACGACCAGGAGGCCTACTTCACGGGGCTCGTGAAGTGGCTGAAGGCGGTGGATGCGGGGGAGAAGCGCGTGGGGTTGTGAGGGGTAGCCAGGTCCAGGCGGAGAGCGCCGCGTCTACCCTGCCCTTCTCCAGGCCGACGAGACTCGTCCCCGCGCTCCACACCTTCGCTCCCTCGCCGAGTCGCGAGTAGGTCGCCACGGCGACGGCGCGCGTCCGTCCCGGCTCCCGTTGCCAGGCGATCCGGCTGGCCACATCCCTGAGATCCCCTGCCCGCTCGACGTTCCGCAGCGCCCAGCGCTCGACGTGCTCGGCCGCTGCGAGGAAGTCCCGCTTCGGGTTGTTGCAGCGCTGGTGCGCGGCCACCAGGTTGTCGAGGCCGTTGTCGGGGTAGCGGGCCCAGGGGATGAAGTGGTCCACGTCGATCGCACCCTGGAGAGCCTTGCGGCAATAGAGGCATTGGCTTCCCTGGATCTCGATGAGCGGTCCGCGCACCTCGTCCAGCGAGATGCGCGAGGCCCCGAAGAGGAACTCCTCGAGGCGGGATTCAGGGAGGCCGTTCATGGCAGCGACCATCCCTGCCCACTCGCGACGGAGAAGGGGGCGGAGGATGCCGTTCAGCGCCTGGAGACCCTCGGCGACGCCCGGCTGAAGCGTGAGCCGGTTGTCGAACCTGTCGCGGACGTCCTTCTGATGCTCCCGGACGGTGCTCCGCTTGATGTCCTGATTCCAGCTGTACTCATAGAGAAACCGGTCCTCGCCACTTCCGGATACCTGGAGGCGGGGAATGGGCATCTCGATGAGCTTCCACTCCACCTCGTGCACGAGCCGCTTCCAGGCTACCGGGTGGGCGGTGCGTGCGCGGTGGAGGATCTCACCGGAAGCGTTCCTGGGATCGGACCGAAACCCTTCGATGGCTCGGAGGATCTCGGCCTGGCTTCCCGCCCGGCCACCGCCCTGCCGGAGGACGACCTTGCCCTCGTACGGCATGGCGTGGGGCCAGTAGAGCTCGATGACCTTCTCCGCCAGCTCGGTGGTGGTGAGGACCGTCGGATCGCTGAGCCCCTTGAGCCCCTTCTCCATGCACAGGTCGAGGATGGCCGTGAAGAGTGCGTACTTGTAGGTGGCGGAGAAGCTGCCCAGTTCCAGGATGGCGAGCACCTTCTCGGCGAGTGTGAGCGCGTCGCGGTCCCCGTTCACGGCCGGTCCTTCCAGTAGGCAGCGCGGGCGGAGATGACCCAGCGGACGCCGCCCCGAGGATCGGGAACGTCCCCCTGGAACCGCGGGATCACGTGGACGTGTGCGTGTCCCATCGTCTGGCCGCCGGCGGCCCCGACGTTGAGGCCGATGTTGAAGCCGTCGGGTCGGTGTTCGGCCAGCAGGCGCTCCCGGACGGCCGCGACGAGGCGCCAGATGTCGGCCTGTTCACCCGGAGCGAGATCGAAGAGGTCGCTGACATGTCGGCGGGGGACGACGAGGGTGTGACCGGGGTTGAGCGGGAAGCCGTCGGGGAAGGCGACAGCGGTGCCCTCGGTCTGGACGGAGGCGCCGGAGGCGATCCGGGTGCAGAAGGGGCAGGCGGTCATGGCTGTCGATCCCATCGCAGCGCGATCTCCCTTCCCGGCATCCTCTCCACGCCGGGGACCCGTGCGAGCATGGCGCAGACCGCGCTGGAGCGGTGCACGCGCATGTCGTCGAGGAGTTCACGGTTCGTGAGCGTGCCGAAGGATCGCAGGCGATCCCACGCCAGGTTGAACATCCAGGCGGGGATCGACTCGGGGCCGCGCGTCTTCTGCAGCGACCGCTCGGTCACGACGAACGCCTCCACCGGGGTCAGCTCGACGACGCGATTCGGCCGTCCTTGCGAGAGGGTCCGGAAGATCGGGTCCCGCTTCACCTCGGCGCGCATCGCCTTGAGGAGGCTCGGCTCGAACGGGTCCTCCACCTTCTCGCCCGCTCGCGCCATCCATGGCGCGACCCGCTCGTCCGACCAGAGCTCCGAGGCCCAGTTCCAGGCGCGAGCGATCGGCTCGTCGCGGAGGGTGCCGACGAGCGAGACTGCGGCCTCGAGATTGGTCGCGAGACCTCCGGTGAGATTGGCGGACCCGATGACCGCTCGAACCTCGTCCCCTCGCCTGCCCAGGTAGATCTTCGGATGGAAGGTCTTTCCCCCACCGGGGTTCAGGACGTGGACCCGGAGGCCGAGGCTGCTCGCCAGCGAGAGGGCGGAGCCGTCCTCCTGGAAGGTGGTGGTCACGAGCATGCGCGCGGGCACGTCCCTGCGCTTCAGGCCGTCGAGCTCCTTCTCCAGCAGGTGGAGACCTCGGGAGTGGACGAACGCCACGCAGAGGAAGGCCTCGTCCGAACCGTCGAGCGTCGAGCGCACGGCGGGGAGGAGGGTCCGATCGGAGGTGGTGACGGTGGAGACGTTCACGGCACGGAATGGTACACGTTTCACGACGAGTCTGAATTCGCCTCGACTTTGCTCACGGCCACGTCCGCCGGCCTGGTACCGTGTACTGCAGGCGCGTTCGAATCTGGCGTCGAACCCAGGCCTCCCTCCGCCCCGGCGTGTACGACGAGATCGTCTCGGAGGCGCTGGAGCGCCGCCTGCTCGAACTCGCCCGCACCCACGAATTCGAACTGCAGGACGTCGCCAGGGACTCGGATGTGGATGAACAGCTCGTCACCCTGGTCCGGGACGCGGCTCGCATCGCCATCGGGTCGGAAGCGAGCGCCGTTCGGAAGATCGCCACCGCCAAGGCGATGCTCACAGTCCTCCGGGATCTGGAGGGATTTCGGGCTGGCGAGACCGAGCTCCGCGACCGCATCCTGCGTGGCATCACGGCCATCACGCCCGGCCTTCCCGTCGGCAGGTCGGCTCCCCCTCGCGGCTCCCTCCTCTCCTCCAGCCTGGTCACCAACGCCCACGGCGAGAGCGTACTTGTCCATCTGGCAAGCGAGTTCGAGAGTGCCGACCGGGTCGACCTCCTTCTCTCGTTCATCAAGCTGAGCGGTCTCGACGCCTTTCGGCGCCAGATCGAGCGACACGTCCATCGCGGTCGCTCGATACGGGTGCTCACGACCACGTACATGCGCGCCACGGAGGTGAAGGCCGTCGAGCTGCTCCAGAAGCTGGGAGCCGAGGTCCGCATCTCCTACGACGAAGGGACCACGCGGCTCCATGCCAAGGCGTGGCTCTTCCATCGCGAGAACGGCTATTCCACGGGCTACGTCGGGTCCTCGAACCTCTCCCACGCGGCCCAGACGGAGGGGCTGGAGTGGAACGTCCGGATCTCTCAGGTGGACCAGCCGGACCTGCTCCAGGAGATGGCGAACGTCTTCGAGAGCTACTGGGTGGACGCCGATCGATTCGAGCCGTTCGACGGAACCGACGCCGCGTCGCAGCGCCTCGCGCGAGCCCTGACGGAGCCGGATCGGGATGGGACCTACCTTGGGCTGCAACTCGAGCCGAAGGAGTGGCAGAAGCCCCTGCTCCGGGAGCTCGACGAGGCCCGTGCGCTGGGACGCAGGAAGAACCTCGTCGTCTCGGCCACGGGCACCGGCAAGACGCTCGTCGCGGCGTTCGACCATCAACGGCTCCGCGATCGCGGAGAGGTCGATTCCCTCCTGTTCGTCGCGCATCGACGGGAGATCCTCGAGCAGTCGCGGAGGGTTTTCCGCGAGGTCCTGGGACTTCCGGGCTTCGGCGAGCTCTGGGTGGATGGCCTGCGCCCCACGGACGGACGGCACGTCTTCGCATCGGTCCAGTCCCTCGACCATGCCGATGCGCTCGCGCCCGACCACTTCCATCACGTCATCGTGGACGAGGTACACCACGCCGCCGCCGCGACGTACGACCGACTGCTGACCCGGCTGAAGCCGCGGGAGCTCGTCGGTCTCACGGCGACGCCGGAGCGGGCCGACGGCAGGGTCTTCGAGGCCCATTTCCCCCGCCCGTACATCGGGAACCTCCGCGTGTGGGACGCCATCCAGCAGCAGGTGCTCGTCCCGTTCCGGTACTTCGTGCTCGACGTGGAAGGAGTGGACCTGTCGGATGCTCGATGGGTCGCGGGCGGCTACGTCGACTCCGAGCTCTCGCAGCGGCTCATCACTGCCCGTGACTTCTGGGTCCGGGCGGTTTCGCGGGCCATCGCGGAGCACGTCGGCCGCCGGGAGGAGGTTCGGGCGCTCGCCTTCTGCGTGGACAAGGCACACGCCCGGGTCGTCGCCGAGGAACTGACCAAGCTTGGACTTTCGGCTCGTGCGTTGACCTCCGACACCCCCGACGAGGAGCGACGGCGGGCGAAGGACGACCTCACGGCACGACGCATCCAGGTCCTGTGCGTGGTGGATCTCTTCAACGAGGGCGTGGACATCCCGGACGTGAACACCCTCTTCCTGTTCCGGCCGACGGAGAGCACGACCGTGTTCCTGCAACAGCTCGGCCGCGGACTCCGGAGGGCGCGGGACAAGAGCATCCTGACCGTCCTCGACGTCACGGGACGCCAGCACCCGAGCTTCCGCTTCGACCGGCATCTCCGGGAGCTCCTGGGCCAGACGCCTCGCGAGCTGCGGCTGTTCATCCAGACGGGCTCGGGACGCCTGCCTTCGGGCTGTGTCCTGCAGTTCGAGGAACGGGCCCAGAGGGACATCCTCGAGCGAGTCGCGCACGCCATGCCGTCGGACGTGACGGGCATCCGGGCACTCCTCTCCGCGCATCGGGAGGCCGGATGGACCCTCGACCAGTTCCTCGAGGAAACCGACGTGGATCTGATGGACCTCTACCGGGGGAAGCGGTCCTGGACCTCCGTGCGCGCGGACGTCGGACTCGGGGCGATGCCCACCGACGAGGAGGAGCGGTCGGCGCTGGAGAACGTACAGAACCTGCTGCACGTCTCGGACCCCCTGCGCCTGGAAGCGTGGAAGGGGATGCTCGACCTGCGGGAGGCGCTGAACGAGATCGAGAGGCGCCTGGCAGCCATGCTGTTCGTGGTTCTTTACGGCCCGTACGAGGCGGACCGGTTCGACGAACGCCTCGCCGCATGGCGCTCGCAGGCGGCATTGCGCGAGGAGTTGCGCCAGCTGCTCCCCGTGCTGGAGAAGCGCGCCGATTCCCTCCATCGCCGGGAGACCGTGGATCCGAACGTCCCTCTCGTGGTGCACGGACGGTACCTGGACGTGGAGCTCGCGGCTGCACTGCACGTGGTGGCCGCCACCGACGGGCGCTACCGCCGCTTCTACACGGGCGTCGAGAAGGCGTGCGACGGTCGCTACGACCTGCTCCTGACCACCCTCGACAAGACGGACCAGAAGCACGCGCACCTTCAGTACCGGGACTTCCCGCTGGGCGAGACCCTCTTCCAGTGGCAGTCGAAGGCGAGCACGCGAGCGGATGAGCCCGCGGGGCTTCGCCTCATCCGGCCAGGCGACCAGGGGACGACCCCGCTTCTCTTCGTTCGCGACGCCAAGAGGGATGCGCGCGGCCTGACGCAGGCATTTCGCTATCTGGGACCGGTGATCCCGGCAACGCACTCGGGCGAGCGGCCCATCACCATCGAATGGAAGCTCGGGACCCCGCTGCTGCCGGAATGGGTGCGGCGATGGGGACCGGCGGCTTGAGGAGATCGACTTCGACACCCTTGTTGACGCAGCCTCCCCCCGGCTTCCACGCCTGGCACTCGCTGCGCCTCCGCGACGACGACTGTTCGCCCCCCGCCTACGGCGCCGCCGTCTGCTTCCCCGACACCTACGTGGGGAGTCCAGACCTCCCAGGACAACCTCACCGGCCTCGTCGTCGGCAAGGGGGAGCTGCCCTACCTGGCCGACGCAGCTCGAGGTGCTCGACGGCCTCCTCGAGAACGACCGCGTGCTCGTCCAGGGAGGCGCCGGTTCCGGCAAGACCCTCATCGCGGCCGAGGCGGCTCGCCGATGGCGCGGGGAGCCCGTCGGGTACGGTCCTCACCGGTGTCGAGGCCTGGGGTGAGGTCTTCGCGAAGGCCGCCGACCTCTGCACCCGCGACTGGGACCGGACAAGGTGGGCGCGGAGGTGGACCGGTTGCTGTCGGCGGGGCTGGAACCTGGCCAGATCGGGATCGTGTCGCTCCGCGGTCAGGGGGCGGAGAGCGTGATCCACGGGCGTACGCAGATGGGAAGGCACGCGGTGGTCCGCGCCGACGACCCGGCCATCATCGTGGTGGACCTGCCCGAGGGGGAGCTGGGCAGGGTGGAGATCAGGTTGAACATCGCGGTGACGCGGGCGATGGCGTTCGTGAGGTTTGTGGGGGCCTCAGCCTGACGTGACACCCACCCGTCCTTCGCCGGTCATCCGCCGAGAGCGTAGTTCTCCAGGAGCTCGACCCCGCTCTTCACCCCGGGCTTGGCTCCCACGACGTACAAGGGTGTCTGGCGCGCCCAGGCCGTGCGAACGGTCTCGAAGAGCAGCGCGTGCAGGTAGCTCTGCGTGCAGATGGACAGGCCGCTGAAGTCCAGTGCCATCGGTATCTTGCGAAACACCTTCTCGACGATCCGATCCGATAGTTCCTTCGCCGCGACGGTGTCTTCCGCACCAACGGTCACCTTGATGCGATGAACGTCCGCGGGAAGAACATCGACGAATTGAACCCACCGATGCAGCACACGGTTGGGCGTCCGCTCTCGAGCTCGGTCCTGGATGGTACCGATGAGCCCCTCGTAGTCCTGGAATGAGTCGAGGGGCAGTTCGAAGGTGACGAGCGTCCCCGGGAAGCCCACGCCGGACGGGCTCAGGACCTCCAGGGTGTGCTTCTCCCAGTTGTCGGGGTCTACCCAGAACTGAATGGCGGCACCGCGCGATGCGAGAAGCAGCCTGCCTCCCACGAGCTTCGCCATCTCTGCGATGAAGAACAGACCGAGCCCGGCATTCTGACCCGCCCCGGTTCGGCCTTCCTCGAACGTACCCGAGTAGTGGGGCCAGAGCGCCTTCTCGAGCCCCTCCTGCGGGCCAGAAAGCGTGGGGTGCATCCGCTTGAGCGCTTCGAAGACTCCGATCCCCGCATCGCCGACGGTGACCTGAACGGTGGGCCGCTTGTAACCCTGCCGCTCATTCATGAGCTGCGCGCCCACCACTCCCCCCAGGGGGTCGCGACTGTGCTGGACCACGTTCCTGAGCAACTCCACGAGCACGTAGTAGATGGCCTTTCTCGTGTCCTCGGTCTCCGGATCCCCCAGCACCATCTTCGAAATCTTGGACGCGGTGGACTCGATGCCCTCGAAGCTCGAAAAGCGCTGGACCAGCACGGTGCGACCCGCATCGCCCTGCCAGGCCACTTCCCGTCCCTCGGCCACGTCGAACAGACCGAGGGCGCGAGCAAACCGGCCGGCGGAGCTATCGGCTTCCGCGACGATGAGTGACGAGGCCTGCTCCGCCCTGGCGAGCACCGCGAGCGCCACGATCGCCCACGGCGGTGCTGAAGGTGGAGAAGAGACGGAGGAAGCGGGGGTGCCAGATCAGGCCGAAGCGGTGAACGCCCGGGCAGCTACCTGGCCTTACGCCTCGCCCCTTGTTCCTCCGTCGGTCCTCGACCCCATGTCGGTCTTGAACTCGAGAAGGATCCAGGCTGTGTCGGGCTTGTGCCGGAGGAGCAGGAAGTCCGCCAGGACGTTTCCCTTCTCCTCCTTCCCGTTCTTGCGCAGCTTCTTTCCCGGGAACATCACCTTCGGGACGGGGAACTCCGAGGTGACGAGGTGGACCTTCGAGTGTCAGGTTTCCGATCATGAATCGTCTCGCTCCTCACGTCCGTCCGCAGCGTATGCTCCGATGACGCCATGCTCTCGATCCTCCTGAGTCCCTCCGACGGCGGCACGACCTGGCGCCACCTCCTCGCCCCCGGCCAGGCGATCTCCGGCTTCGAGCCCGCCGGCCCGCTCGGCCTCGTCCGGCGCATCGGTCGCATCCTGGGCATCCCGGGCGAGACGGCCAGCGCCCCCGAGCGGCTCGCCTCCTTCACGCAGCGTCTCGACCAGCACGACGACAAGTCGCGCTCCTACTCGGCCTCCCGCGAGAAGGATCCCTTCGGCGTGGCCCGCTACCTGCTCTCGCTCCGGGACGACCTCCGTCTCTCCGGCTGGGACGGCAGGGCGCTCGGTGGCAGCGCCAGGCTGCGCGACCTGTCGGAGCTGGAGAAGGTCGCTCTGCCGCTCCCGCCGGGCATCCCCGACGTCGTGGCCGATCTCATCGCGGGGCTGAAGGAAGCGGGCACGCTCCCCTTCCCCGTGACCATCACCCTCACCGCCTCCCGGCGCTCCTTCCCTCCCCTCTTCCGGAATCTCCTCAACGCCCTCGCCGACGCGGGAGCCACGGTGACCGATCCCGCCGCTGCGACGGCCATCGCCAAGCCCTCCACCGACCTGGGGCGCCTCCAGCGCGCGCTCCTCGACCACACGTCACCGCGGGCGGAGCTCTCCGGCGACGGTTCCCTCCTCCTCCTGGAGGCCGACACGCCGCTCGAGGCGGCCGAGCTCGCCGCCTCCTTCGCCCGCACGCGCCCCCTCGACCAGGCCACCTTCGTGGTGGCCGCCGAGCCCGTCACCCTCGACGCCGCCCTGGCGCGGCAGGGGCTCCCCACCGTCGGCCTCCGGTCCTCGTCCCACCTCCGGCCCCACCTTCAGGTGCTCCCACTTCGCCTCGCCCTCGCCTTCAAGCCCCAGGATCCCTTCCGCGCCGCCGAGCTGCTTCTGCTTCCCGGCGCGCCGCTCCCGGGACGAACCCGGCGAACCCTCCTCGAGGCACTCGACCAGATGCCGGGCATCCGGAGTCCGGCCTGGCAGGAGGCCGTGGAGGAGGCGGTCGCCGAGGCTGGCGACCCCGAGCTGCTCGGGCGCATCGAGACCTGGTTCGGCGGCGAGCTCTTCGACCCGGTCGAGGGCATCCCGGCCGCCAAGGCGGCGCTCCTCTGCTCCGCCGTGGCCACCTGGACCGGGGGGCGCGTGCGGGGCGCGCTGGATGAATCGGAAGCCGACCCCGAGGGAGGTGCCGACGACGACTCCGCCCTGTGGGCCCATGCCGGCGCGGTCGCACGGACACTGGAACAGCTCCTCATCGCCCGTCCGCCCGGCGAGAAGCTGACGGAGCAGGCCCTGCTGCAGCTCCACGAGATGGCCGTGGGCAGCGGCTCCGACCTCGCCGCCTTCGTGGGCGAGTCGGGGCGTCCCGCCCTGGCGCCGTCGCCGGGCGCCGTGACCACTCCGAGCGCAGAGGTGGTCTGGTGGGGCTTCGTCCTGGGCGCCGACCCGGGCCCGTCGCCCGAGCCGTGGACCGGCGCGGAACGCGATGCGCTCCTCGAGGCCGGCGTGACCCTCCCCGCACCGGGCGAGCGGCGCGACGTCGAGGCCGAGGGGTGGCGCCGCCCCGTGCTGGCGGCCCGGGAGCGGCTGGTGCTGGTCCGGTGGCGCCTCGCCGGAACCGAGCCCATCGCTCCACACGCCCTGCTCGACGAGATCTCCACGCGGGTCGCGGCCGACTCGCTCTCCGCGTGTACCGTGGCCTCGGACCGCGTCCTGGGTGGTCGAACGACGCCGGCGCACTGGAGCGCGGCCACCCGCACCGTCGCTCCGAGGTCGCTCCTGCCGCAGCGCGCGACCTGGACCGTGCCCCCGGAGACGGTCGCGTTCACCGCCGCCCTCTCCGCTTCCGCCCTCGAGAGCTACCTGGGCTGCCCGTTCCGCTGGGCACTCCAGTACAAGGCCAGGCTGTCCCGGGGCGCCGGCGTGACCCTCCCCGAGGGGAATCAACTGCTCGGCACGTTCGCCCACCGGATCCTGCAGGACATGCTGTGCGGACCGGAGAAGCTCTCGGTGGCGACGGCGACCGCCGCCGACGCGAGGGCGTGGGCCACCCAGGCATTCACCGACCGTGTAGGCGTGCAGGCGGCGCCGCTCGTCCGGCGCGGCCGGGAGGTCGAGCTCGACCGGGCCCGTTCACTCGTGGCGAATGCCGCCGCCGCCCTCGTCGAGTTCCTGAAGGCCACCGGCTGGAACCCGGTGGACGCCGAGCGCGAGGTGACCGGCTCCTTCGCCGGGCAGCCGGCGCACGGGTTCGTGGACCTGGTCGTCGAGAAGGGCGGGCGCGAGGCCCTCGTCGATCTCAAGCTCTCCGGCCTGAAGTACCGGCAGAAGGAGCTCGAGCAGGGGCGCGCGCTCCAGACGGCCCTCTACGCCTCCCTGCTCGGGAAGAGCGGCCAGAAGCTCCCGCCCTCCGGCTTCTTCGTCCTCGAGGACGGGCAGATGCTCACCACCGAGCCGCTCGCCTTCCCGGGCGCCACCTTGGTCGAGGGGCCGGGGCCGCAGGCCACGCTCGAGGGATCGGCGGAAGGGTTCCGCTTCTGGAAGAAGGTGCTCGAGAAGGGGCTGTTGCCCGTGCTCCACGAGGACCTGCCCTGGGAGGAGCCCGTCACGGCTGCGGTGGGCGCTCCGCCCGACGCCGATTCGCCGGCGCGGCGCGAGCCTCCCTGCCGCTTCTGCGACTACCAGGCCGTCTGCGTGCCACCCGAGTTCGAGGACGAGGAGGTGGCGCCATGAAGATCGACGTCGTCAGCGCCAGCGCCGGTACGGGCAAGACCTTCCGCCTCACCGGCGACCTCGCCAAGGCGCTCCTCGAGGGCGAGGCTCGCCCGGAAGGGGTCGTCGCCATCACCTACACGGTGAAGGCGGCCGGCGAGCTGGAGAGCCGCATCCGGGCCCGCCTGCTCGAGAAGGGGCGCCCCGATCTCGCCGCCCGTGTCCGGGACGGGTACATCGGCACCATTCACTCCGTGTGTCAGCGGCTCCTGCGCGAGTTCTCCCTCGAGGCCGGGATCTCCCCCTACCTGGAGCCCATTCCGGAGATCGAGCGGGAGCGGCTCTTCGACGTCGCCCTCTCCTCGGTGCTGACCGGGCGCGAGGCCCGGCTGAACGAGCTCGCCGCACGGCTCGATCTCGAGGACTGGAAGGCGAAGCTCCTCCAGATCGTCGATGCCGCCCGCGCGAACGGCATGGACGAGGCGGCCGTGAAGGTCTCGGCCGCAGCGAGCCGGGCCGGGCTCGGGAATCTGCTCGGCAAGCCCACCGTGGACGGCCCCACCTACCTGGCCCGCCTGAAGGCGGCCCACGCCCGTCTCCAGCCCAAGCTGGACGAGCTCGCCAACGGAACCGTGGCCGCAGCGAAGAACCGGGCCGCCGCCGGGAAGAGGCTCGCCTCGGTCTTCGCCCGGGGGCTCCTGCCGTCGTGGAAGGCCCAGTTCCAGTTCGCCGACTCGGTGGACATGGCGAAGCTCCTGACGTGGTCCGGCGAGCTCGTGGAGATCGTCCAGGAGCACACCTCCTGCGCCACCTTCCACGACGACGTGCTCGGCATGCAGCGGGAGCTCTTCGCACTCGCGGGCGAAACCCTGGCGGTGTTCGTCGCGGAGAAGGGCGCGGCCGGGGTCGTGGACTTCGGCGACATGCTGGCCCAGGCGCGGGACGTGCTCGCGCGCCCCGCGGTCCAGGAGGCGCTGAGGACGCGGCTCGACCTGGTCCTGGTGGACGAGTTCCAGGACACCTCCCCGCTTCAGCTCGCGGTGGTGGGGGAGCTGGCGCGGCTCGCGAAGCGCTCCATCTGGGTGGGCGATCGCAAGCAGGCCATCTTCGGCTTCCAGGGGTCCGACCCCGAGCTCATGACCGCCGCCACGAACGTGGCGCTCGGGGGACGTGCGCCAGACATCCTCGGGGAGTCGTGGCGCTCCCGGAAGGACCTGGTCGGGCTGGTCTCCGACCTCTTCAGCGCGGCGCTCGCGCCTCACGGATTCCCTCCGGAGCAGGTCCGGCTCGAGGCGAAGAAGAAGGACCCCGCCAAGCTCGCCGGCCAGCCGTCCTTCGAGTGCTGGCGCTGGGAGAAGGAGTCGGCCGAGCGGAACGGCAAGAACGTGCCGGCCACCGAGGCGAACGCGCTCGCAGCGGGCGTGGCCGAGCTGCTCGAGAAGGCGCCCCTCGTGCGCGAGCGGGGCACCGGCGAGGTGGAACCGCTCCGCCCGGCGACGCCGCGGGACGTCGCCATCCTCGCCAGGTCCAACAAGCGATGCCAGCAGATCGCCGAGGCGCTGCGCGCCCGCGGCATCCCGGCCAAGGTGTCGCTCGCCGGCGTGACCCTGACCCCGGAAGGCGTGCTGGCGCGTGCCGCGCTGGCGCTCCTCGCCGACCCGCGGGACGGCGTCGCCGCGCTCGAGGTCTGCTGGCTCGGCGGGGCCGCCACGGGAGATCCGGACGGCTGGCTCTCGCGGCGGCTCCTCGAGGTCACCCGCTGGCGTGCAGCCGCGGAGGAGGCCGAGGGGAAGGGCGAGCCGAGGCCCGCGGCGCCGCCCCCGTTCGAGGACGATTCGCGGGTGGCCGCCCTGCGCAAGGCGGTGCCCGCGGCCGAGCGTCTCAGCCCGGCGCAGGCGCTCGACCTGGCCCTGCGGACGGCCGGCATCCCCGACCTCGTCCGCGCCTGGTCCGAGCCTGGCCAGCGGCTCGCCAACCTGGAGGCCCTCCGCGGCGAGGCGCTCGCCTACGAGCAGCTCTGCGACGCCCAGAAGAGCGCGGCCACCGTCCTGGGGCTCGTGACCCACCTGGCGGCGCTGGGCGCGGACGACGAGGCGGGAAAGCAGGCTGCGCCCACCTCCGAGGACGCGGTCACCGTCTGCACCTGGCACAAGGCGAAGGGGCTCGAGTGGCCGGTGGTCGTCCTCTCCCACCTCGACTTCGCGCGGGAGCGCGGGGTGTTCGAGGTGGCCGTGGAGGGGGCGCCGGCGTTCGACTTCACCCGGCCGCTCGACGGGCGCTGGGTGCGGTGGTGGCCCTGGCCCTACGGCAAGAAGGTGAAGGGGCTGGCGCTCGCCGACAAGGCCGCCCTGACCCCCGAGGCGCAGCGGGCCTCCGACGCCGACCGCCGGGAGCGGCTCCGTCTCCTCTACGTCGGCTTCACGCGACCCCGCGACCTGCTCGTGCTCATCGCCCGCAACAGCGAGCGGGGCGGCATCGCGACCGCGACGCTCGACCTGCTCGTCGGGCCCGACGGCGCGACGCTCCTGGAGGCGCCCTTCGAGAGCGCGGCCGGGATGCACACCATCGGCGTGGGCAAGGCCAGGTGGCCCTGCCGGGCCCGGGCGGTCTCCGGGCTTCCCCCCGCGGCCACCGCTCCCACGCGCGCCTCCACGCTCTGGTACGCGGCTGCCCCGCGCCTGGAGCGGCCCGCCGAGCGGCTCAACCCCTCCGTGGAGCCCCTGGCGCTTACTTCACGTATAGTGAACGTCGCGCGACTGGGCGGCCGCAAGCCGCTCGACGCGAAGCCCGAGCAGGCCGGGCAGGTCGGCGACGCGATCCACGGGTTTTTGGCCGCCGACCGGCCGGGACCGGCCGAGGCTCGCAAGCTCATGGCGACCCGCATCCTGAAGGCGTTCGGGGTCGTGGGGGCCGTGGCCCCGGAGACGCTCCTCTCCGCCTCCGATGCGCTCCGGTCCTGGCTCGACGCCCGCTACCCCGGAGCAACCTGGTACCGGGAGTGGCCGGTCCGCGCGCGCCTGGAGGGTGCCGCGCCGCGCCTCCTCGTCGGCGAGGTGGACCTCTTCCTCGAGCTTCCCGACGGGTTCGTCCTGGTGGACCACAAGTCCTTCCCGGGCACCGAGAAGGAGCGGGACCGCAAGCTCCTGGAGGAGTACGCGCCGCAGCTGGGGTGGTACGCCAGGGTGCTCGCCACCGCGCTGAAGAAGCCGCTCCGGGCCGCGTTCGTCCATCTGCCGATCCGCGGGGAGATGGCGGAGGTCGAGGACGACGTGGCCGCCCAGGACACGGCGACCCCCGTCCTCACGCCGGCCTGACCGTCGCCACCGCCCCCGCCTCCGTGGACGTCACCTCGATGCGCGCGGGGATGCGGCGCCGCAGTTCCGCCACGTGGGAGATGACCCCCACGAGCCGTCCCGCCTGGGGCAGCGTCTCGAGCGCCTGGATGGCCACGTCGAGCGTCGCCTCGTCGAGCGTACCGAACCCCTCGTCCACGAAGAGTGCGTCGAGCCTGCGCCCTCCGGAGTGACGGAGAACCACGTCGGAGAGCCCCAGGGCGAGCGACAGGCTCGCGAGGAAGCTCTCGCCACCGGAGAGCGCCCCCACCGGCCGGTCGAGCGTTCCCGTGTGCGTGTCCTCGACCACCAGCGAGAGGCCGGCCGCGGCGTTCTTGCGCGCGAGCGACGTGTCGTGCCGAAGCCGGAAGCGACCGTTCGTCATGAGAACGAGCCGCTCGCTCGCCGCCTCCGCCACCTCCTCGAGCCGCGCCGCCAGGACGAACCGGTGCAGGCTCATCCCCTTGGGATTGTGCCCTCGCACCAGCTCCGCGACCTTTCCGACGACCGCGAGCTCCTCGGTGACCTGGTCCGACTGCCCCTGGAGCTGGGCGATCCGGCTCACGAGGCCCGAGAGCCGATTCTCCTCGGCTCCGAGGGACACCCACTCTCCATCGGCCGCGCGGGCTGCCTTCTCCGCCTCGGCCCGCGCTGCTTCGAGGGCCGCGACGTCGGGGCGTGCGAGGTTCGATAGCTCGGCTTCCACCCGCTCGAGCCGCTTCTTCTCGGCGAGATGGGCCGAGATGCGCTGCTGGATCGAGGTGTCGAGCGCGCCCTGCTGCGCCACCGGAAGCAGCGCTTCCCGGCAGGCCGCGATGCCCGAGAACCCCTCCTCGGTACACGCAGCGTCTGCGGAGGCACGGGCCTCCACGAGCGACCGGGCGGCCTCTTCCCTGGCCTTCACCGCGAGTGTGAGTCGCGTGGTGGCCTGCGCGGCGGCGGCCACCGCAGCCTGCTGCTCGTCCCTCGCATCCCTGGCGCGCTTCTCCCGCGACTGGAGGTCGGCTCGCAGCTTCCGGATCTCGTCCGCGGCCTCTGCCCCCGCGCCGATGGCCGTGAGCCTCTGCTGGATCTCGGCGCGCGACGCCTCGGTCTTGACCGTGGCCTCCTGGGCAGCGGTGACCGCGAGCGCCGTCTCGCCGTGGGCCTTCCGGGCGGCCTCGAGAGCCGCGCGTGCCTTGCCGAGCTGCTCGTCCAGCGTCGCAAGGCGCTCAGCGGCTGCCTTTGCCTCTGCGAGGGCCTTCGTTGCGGCGGTGTGCGCCGCATGAAGCTCGCCGACCGGCCTCGCTTCCTGGGTCGTCGCCTCGGCGAGCCTCCGGGTCAGGTCATCGAGCCTGCCCTTCGCAAGGGACAGGTTCGACTCGGCCTCGCCGGCCGAACGACCGAGCGTCTCGCCCCTCGCCTGCGCGGTGGCGACCTCCTGCTCGTCGGGGATGTGCCCGTCCGCATGCGCCGGAGCCGGGTGGTCGATGGAACCGCAGACGGGGCAGGCCTCCCCTTCATTCAGTGCGGTGCGGGCGAGCCAGGCGGCGAGCCGCTCCTCGCGCAGGGCGTGGACCTTCTTCGCCGCCTTCAGGGCGAGGTCCGCGGCCTCCCGGGAGTTCTTCGCCGTCCGGATCGCTTCCTCCTGGGCCTTCGCCTGCGCCGACATCTCGCCGCGCAGCTTCTCCCTCTCGCGGGCCGCCCGCAGCGCCTCGTCGAGCGATCGCGCGACATCCTGGCGCGCCGGAACCTCCGCGGCGAGCGGCCCGGCCCCCGTGCGCTCGACCGTGAGCGCCGCGATCTGGGCCTCTGCGCCCTCCACGCTCTTGCCGGCCTTCTCCTGCTTCCCGCGGGCGTCGGCCGCCTTCCTCTTCTCGTCCGCGAGGAGTGCGTCGAGCTGGGAGAGGCGCTGGAGGTCGGGCAGGGCCCGGTCGAGCTCGCTGACGCGCCTCTCGATCCGGCGCATCTCGGGCGTCTCGGCCTCGGCCGCTCTGGCGCTCGCCTCCGCCTTCGCGTGGCGCTCCTTCGACCCCTGCTCCGCCTCCGCCGCCTCCTCTTCGTTCCGGACGCGGAGAGCACTCTCCGCCTCGGCCTGCTGGGCCCGGTCGAGCCGGTCCCGGACCCGCTCGGCGGAGCGGGCGCGGTCGAGCGTCTTTCGATCGGCCTTGGCCAGTTCGGCCGCGGCGCGCGTGCCCGCCTCGGCCTTCGTTGCGTCGTCCCGCTCGTCGAATCGGCCCGAGAGCTCCCTGGCCTTGGCGAGCAGATCGAGCGCGACCAGGTCCTTCTGGCGCAACTCCTCCGCACGGCTCGCCGCTGCAACCACGTCCGCGCGCACGCCCGTGAGGCGCGCGACGAGCTCCTCGGCCGTCAACGGTCCGAGAACCTCGGCTCGCTGCGTCTTCAGCTTCTCGTAGGAGGTCTCGAGCTTCCTGTGCCGCCCGATGAGGAGATTCTCGATGTCCACGTAGCGGTCGGTGGCGAAGAGCCGCTTCAGGAGCTCCTCCCGCTCCTTCGAATCGGCGCACAGGAGCCGCTTGAATTCACCTTGAGGCAGGAGCGCCACCTGGGTGAACTGGTTCACGTCCATGCCGAGGATGGCGACGACCGCCCTGGTCACGTCGGAGGCTCCGGTCGCCACCGCCGCGGCCTCCCCCTCGCGCACCAGCGTGGCCCTGGCGGGGTCGGTGGTGGTGCCGCCTCCGCGCTTCTTGGGGCGTTCCCACTCGGGGGTGCGCTCGACCGAGTAGACCGCGTCCCCCATCCGGAACCGGAAGACCACCCTGGTCTGCAGGTCCTTGTCGGCGCGGTCGGCGCGGATGCGATCGGGGCGGCGGCTCCCGGCCAGGTCGCCGAAGAGTGCGTAGGTGAGCCCGTCGAAGATGGAGGTCTTGCCCGAACCGGTGGGGCCGTGGATGAGGAAGAGATCGCTTCCACCGAGCGCGGTGAAGTCGATGGCCTGGTGCTTCGGATACGGACCGAACGCGGTCAGCTCGAGCTGGAGGGGCCTCATGAATCGCGCTCCTCCCGCGCCACCGACTCGACGGCGTCGGCGAAGCAGGCCGCCTGGGCCTCGGTGGGTGCGGTGGAGGTCACGTCCTCGAGGAAGGCCTTGAAGAGCGCCTGGTCGTCTCCGGCCGTGCCGGCGACCCGGCTCGCGAAGGTTCCGGCTTCACCCGGAGTAGATGGATCGCGACGGACGTTGAGGATGTGGGGAAACCGACTCCGCAGCGTGTGCATCGCATCGACGACGTACCCGTCGTCGGTGAGCGTCGCCTCCACGTAGTCGCCGGCGTACCGGGCGAGGTCGTCGCGGTGGAGGAGTTCCTTCATGGTCCCCCGGATCCGGACCACGTCACGCTTCTGCCCCAGGAGGATCGGCTCCGCGCGCGAGCTGCCGCGGTCCACCTCCACGAGGAAGGCCGCCTTCTCGTGTGTAGCCTCCGAGAAGGAGTACTTGAGGAGCGACCCCGAGTAACGGATGCCCGGTGCTACTTCTTGTGGCCCGTGCAGGTGGCCGAGTGCTGCGTAGTCGAAGCCGGAGAAGGCGGCGGCAGGGACAGACCCGGCCGTCCCGACGGAGATGGGCCGCTCGCTGTCGGGCGTCGTCCGTGCGCCCTGAACGAAGGCGTGTGCGACGAGAACCGTGGGGAGATCCCGGCCGGCTGCGTCCCGGCGGGCGGCAGAGACGACCCGCTCGGTCGCCGCGGCGTGTCCACGGAGCGTGTCATCGGCCAGCGTGGTCCGGACCACGTCGGGATCGACGAAGGGCGCCGCGTAGACGTATCCCTTGCCCGGGATGACGACGGGCTTCGACTCTGCGCCGAGGGTCCCGCGGAGGTGGACCTGGCTCCTCTCGAGCAGGCGGGCGCCGAAGGAGAGCCGCTCGGGGGAGTCGTGGTTGCCGGCGATGGCGACGACCGGGATGCCCAGGTCGGCGATCCGCCAGAGGACGTCATCCAGGAGCTCGACGGCATCCTTGGCAGGGACGGCCCGGTCGTAGATGTCGCCCGCGACGACGAGAACGTCGGGGCGGGTGTCGCGCAGGGCCTCGATGAGCCGGTCGAGGACCCAGGCCTGGTCCTCCAGGAGGGATGCCTCGAGGAACGTCCGGCCCAGGTGCCAGTCGGAGCTGTGGAAGACGCGGAACGGCATGGTCGGGTGAGTCTACGCATGGGACGGACATGGTTCCATGTCCGTCCCCCCGGTAGAGTCGAATCCACCGCAATTCCCGCACCCCCGCCCCAACTCGACCCACTCCCTCCACCGGTGACCCCGTCACCGGACGGGACCGCACGTCCCGGACACACCTTCCAGAAAGGCAATCGCACATGATCGACAAGCGGACGAAGCACCTCTTCGCCGGAGCGAAGCGGGGATTTGCGCTGCTGGACGAGAAGAACCCATCGGAGGCGCTCGCCTCGCCCGAGCGCGCCATCGACGACCCGTTCGCCATTCCCGGAGCGGCGCGCGCTTGAAGCCGTGAGCAATGGCGACGCACCCCACGGATCGTGCGGAGCGGCGGCGCATGATGCGTCTCACGCAGACGCGCTGGGCAAGGTTCGTGGGTGCCCTTCGCAACGGGCACTCGTGGCAACCGTTCCGTGCCATCAACGCCGAGGAGTTACACCTCTTTGTCAGCCACCTGGCGTCCCGGCGCATCACCTGGCGGGGCTCGGACAGGTGGTGGAAGGGCGTGCTTCGGCGACTTCGAAAGCAGCAGGAGGCCGAATCGTTGCGAATCGAACTGGAGGGTGAAGATGCCTCGGACCCCGACGCCTGACGGACCCCATGCGAGATCGCGAGTGAACCCCGTCGTGCCCCTCGCCACGTACAGGGCTGCTCGCCACGCCGCGAACGTCCTGCTGGGCCTCCTCCACGAGCCCCCCTGGCTCGCGGGCATCGCCGTGGAGATGCAGGAGGGCACCCCGGTCATCGTCGTGCGCGTCCACACGCCTGACGAGCGCCAGACGATGACCCCCTTCACGATGCGTGTTCGTCCCCTCCGTGGAGTGGAGTCATGCCAAACGCAATCGAAGCAACCCTGAAGAACGTCACCCTCTTCCCGCTCTTCTCCGACACCGAGCTGCTGCCCGACAACCCGTCCCCGAAGCGCGTCCTCAACATCACCATCCTGGTCGGGCCCAACCAGAAGATCGTCATTCCGGTCTCCTGCGTGGAGCGCGGCCGCTGGCACTCCCGCTCGGCCCACTTCACGAGCGAGGAACGGAGGGCTGACCGTGATCCGCGTAAACTTCCTCCCCCAGGACGACCTGCTCGACCTGCGCGATACCCTGGGCGCAACGGTCCTCGTGACCCTTCTCGAGGAGTTCGAGATACGGGAGAGACGGTCATCGTCCACGGTCGCGGCGGCCTGGGGCGCAGCGGGACCATCGCCGCCTGCTGCCTCGCAGCCCGGGATTGTGAGATGGTGGCCCTGCCGCTCCTGGCGAAAGGGTCGAAAATGAAACTCGCAGTGGGAAATTGTGTCCAGCATCGGAAGCTTCCCGAATGGGGACTGGGCATCGTGTTCGCCGTCCCGGCGGAGACCAAGGTGGATGTGTTCTTCGAGAGCCACCCGTCGAACAGGGTGGTGCGCCTGAAGATCGATCCCGCCATGCTCGAGATCGCGAACGTCGCGCCGACCGAGAAGCTCAAGGCCTATCTGGAGGCGCCACCGAGGGCAGCGAGGCGCAGCTCGAAGCCGGGGAAGAAGGCGCCTCGACGCGAGGTCGGCACGCAGCAGGAGGCGCTCGACCGCTTCCTGGCGCTGTTCCCGGGTGGGTTCAACGACCCGACCTACCTGGCCGAGGAGCGGAACTACAAGCTCGAGGCCTCCGCCCTGTTCGCGAAGCTGCTCTCCCCGGAGATCCGGATGGAGT
Source organism: uncultured Anaeromyxobacter sp. (assembly GCA_903855945.1). Taxonomy (GTDB): domain Bacteria; phylum Myxococcota; class Myxococcia; order Myxococcales; family Anaeromyxobacteraceae; genus CAIOAK01. The sequence goes on along the minus strand of CAIOAK010000138.1, from coordinate 3,998 downwards.
GCATCCGCGAGCAGCGTGTGGACGCGCTCGTGGAGGCGGCCCTTCAGATCGATGGCTCGACGGCCCTCATCTCTCCGTTCGAGAAGGCCGCATTCCGCGACGGCCTGAAGGACCCGCAGGCGGCGCTCACCTTCTTCGGTGCGCTCTCGGCGCTCATCGACTCCCCCGCTCCTTCCGCCGGCAGCTTCGAGACGCTCGCCAGGGCCGTCGAGGCGCTCCCGGCCACCAAGGGACGGGTCTTCACCTGGCCCATCGTGACGGTGTTCCCGTTCCTCGCCTCCCCGGGCCAGTACCTGTTCCTGAAGCCGGAATCGACCCGCAACGAGGCCGCTCGCCTTCAGCACGACCTGAAGTACGAGTCGGCACCCAACTGGGTCACCTATGCATCCGCCCTGTCGATGGCCGAGAGGCTCAAGGCCGAGCTGGCGGAACTCGGGTGCCGGGACATGATCGACGTCCAGTCGTTCATCTATCGGACGTAGCGCCCATGTCCGTACCCTCGGTACGCCGTTCATCGGAGGTGAGCGATGAACGAACGGACCACCGAGGTAGTGAACAGTAGGCCTGCAGCAGCCCTGGCCTCCGCCTACGACAAGGACGGCTGGCTGCAGATCCCCATCGGCAGCCGCACCGGCTGGATTCGCCCCAACGAGAACCCCTGGTACGTCCGGCGGATCATCTACTCCGACCAGAGCGTCTTCCTGGGGATCGACTTCCCGGCCGTCCCCTTCCGCGCCGAGCACCTCACACAGGCCGTGACGTTGCTGGCCCAGTTCGCCGACAAGGCGATGGAGGACCTGGGCGGGGCCGAGAAGCCGGAGGAGGTCACCGAGAAGGCCGCGAAGCGCATCACCAAGTACCTGCGGTCGCTGAGGAAGCCGAGGCGCGCCGCGGGGCAGGAGGCGGCGCGGCTGGCAGGAAATGGCCGCGGATCCGGTCGCGGAGATCCTGCGCTTCCAGCAGCTGTTCGAGTCCCCCGGCTTCATCTTCGGCCAGGTGGTCGCGCCGCCGGGAGCGTGGGGCCATGTGGCCATGGCAACCGACGTGGACGACTTCGTGGACGCGCTCTACGACAACGGCTGGGTGGCTCCGTTCGAGGGGGGGTCGTTCCAGGCCCAGGCCGAGGAGTACTTCGAGAAGCCGGACCGCCTGGACACGGCCGATCTCGACACCCTCCGGAGACTCCTCACCCTGCACGTCCGGAAGGACCGCTTCGCCGATGGCCACCTGCTCTCGATGTTCCAGACCGGGCACATGCAGGCCATCCTGAGGCGTCTGCGCAGCCTCCATGAATCCTGACGGGCGCATGGTAGAGTTCCCTTCGCTCATGACTACCGGTACAGGTCGCCCCAGCGCGGATGCCCGACTCCTCAAGCTCGCCGCCTGGCTGCAAGGCCGGCAAGAGCCCGTCACTCGTGAAGAGATCTACGAGGCCTTCCCCGACGACTACAAGGGCAAGCCCGACGCGCGCGAGAAGAAGTGGACGCGCGACAAGGGCGATCTGAAGAAGCTCGGCATCCCGCTCAGCTTCCTCGACGAGGAGGGAGAGAACGGCGCCTACCTGGTGGACCCGTCGGCCTGCGCCCTGCCCAAGCTCGAGTTCACGCCGCAGGAGGCAACCGTCCTCTGGACGGCGGGACAGGCTGCGCTCCGGACCCACGACCACCCGCTCCACGACGATCTCGAGCTCGCGCTGCGAAAGCTGATCGTCGGCGCGAAGGGTCTGCCGCCCCGGGCCTCCTCGCTCGAGACCGACACCACCGAGCTGGAGCGCGAGAAGGTCCGCAACTGGCTCGAGACGCTCACCGATGCCGTGGAGCGGCGAAAGCGCGTGAAGCTCGTCTACCGGCGCGCCGACGGTTCGGTGTCCAAACGCCACGTGAACGTCTACGGCTACGCCTGGCGCCGGGGACAGTGGATCTTCGTGGGGCACTGCCACGCGAGAGACGCCGTCCGGCTCTTCCTGCTCGAGCGGGTCCAGGAGCTCGAGCTGGATCCCGCTGACAAGAAGCGCCCCGACTACGAGATCCCGAAGGGCTTCAACATTCACGCCTGGTCAAGGCAGGAAACCTGGGACTACCTCGTCCACGATCCCATCGAGGCGGTCGTCGCATTCCGGGGATCGCTCGCGAAGATCGCCTCCCAGATCCTCCCCTCGGCGCGCCTGTCCAGCGGGCCCGACGGCTCCCGGGTGGCTCGCTTTCCGGTTCGCAATCTTCGTGGACTCGTCCGCCAGGCGCTCTCCTGGGGTCCCGAGGCGGAGCTGGTCGAGCCGGCGGCGGGTCGGGTCATGGCTCGCGAGATGCTCGCGAAGCTCGAAGCGCAGCTCACCGAGGGGACGACGCCATGAGCAAGCCTCTCGCACAGCTCCGGAAGATGCTGCTCCTCATCCCGGCAGCCTGGAAGGCCGGCCCGGCGGGACTTCCCATCGAGAAGGCCGTGAAGATCACCGGGGCGCGGAGTCGCGCCGAGGTCGAGGAGATCATCACCTCCATCGGCTATCTCGAGATGGGGCCGTCCATGCCGGACGATTGCCTCTGGGTGGAGATCGAGAACGACCGGGTCCTGGTGGGAAGCGTGCTCCGGTTCATCGAGCCCCTCCCGCTCTCGCTCCGGGAGGGAGCGGCCCTGGTCGCCGCGCTGCGCCCCTTCGAGAAGGGTGGCGGCCCCACGGTGGCGTCGGCCATCCGGAAGCTACGTCGGGCGGTTCCCGGTCCGCTTCGCGCCACAGCCGACGAGCTGGCCCGGGTCACCGACTTCCCCGTTGGCCCTCCGGGGCCATTCGCCGAGAGCCTCGTGGAGGCCATCGACGGTCGGCTCGAGGCGGCCATCGAGTACCGGGCGGAGGTCACCGGCGTTGCGGCGCCCAGGACGATCGAGCCGCGCGCCATCTTCCACCAGAACGGCCACTGGTACCTGGCCGCCTGGAACGTCGCGAAGGGAGAGGAGCACCTCTTCCGCCTCGACCGGATCGCGTCGGTCACCGTCGGCACGCGAGTGTTCGGGGAGCACAAGGGGCCGCCGGTGGCGCGCTACCGGCGCAAGCACCTCTACTTCGAGTCGGGCGCCGAGCGGGATGTGACCATCCGGTTCCGCGACACCTCCGCAGGCCAGGCTCTCGAGAACTGGCCGGAGCGTGCGACGCGGCAGGCGGACGGGTCGGTGACGTTGAAGGCCAAGTTGACTCCCGGTAACTTCCTCCTGGGCTGGGTGCTCGGACACGGGGGGGAAGCGGTGATCGAGGCGCCGGCGGATGCGAGGGAGATGATGCGGGCGCGGGTGGGCGAGCTGGCGCGGATGTACGCCTGAGGAGCCCAGGCCATCGTGCCCAACCCCGCCGCCCCGACCACGACGAAGGCCCTGAAGACCACCCTGGACCCGGCCGTGTTCGAGGCCCCCATGGGACCGAACGAGGGCGAGATCATCCTCGTCCACTACAACGGCCCCGGTGCGCGCATCGACTCGGTTCACGAGGAGATGGCGTTCGGCAAGGTCCTCCCGTTTTTGGCCGGGCTCCCGAAGGAGGTCTCCGACCCGATCGCGGAGGACCTCTCCGGCATGGCGTTCAACATCCTCCAGGACAACTACGGCGCCATCAAGACGCGGGCGGTCATCCGTGGCGCGCTCAAGTTCGTCGCCGCGAAGGCGGTGGAGGAGCAGGCCAAGAAGCAGGGCGGCGTGTTCGGCAGCCTGGCAGAGTCGGGTGCGTGGGGAAGCGAACGTACGTCCCGGTGCGGACGATGCTGTAGAGGTGGCCTGAGAGACCGGTTCGACCGTAGCAACGAACTCCAGCACCGCGGCGGCGAACGCATCCGGATTGTCGGCGTAGGACATGTGCCCTGCGTCGGGAATTACTGCCCCTCGGGCTCCGTCAGGTAGCCAGCCCAGGAGCGCGCGCGTCGTCACCCGGTGGTAGTCGGTACCGCTCATCGTGTACCTCTTGACGGTCGTGCTGGCGGTGCTCGGCCTCGGGTACCCAGCTCCGGTGGTTTCCGTGG
>CAIOAK010000137.1 GCA_903855945.1 uncultured Anaeromyxobacter sp. | reverse complement strand
GGTTAGGCCGGTTTCAAAACATTGCCCTGGCCAGACCCCAGCTCAGGGGCGAGGCGTGCGAGGCCGTTGCCGAGTGCCGGATCGCCATGACGGACGTCACGGAGCGAAAGCGCTCGGAGGAAGAGCTGCGCGACGGGCGCTGGCGGCTCGAGAGCATCATCGAAGGGACCCGCGTGGGGACCTGGGAATGGAACGTCCAGAGCGGGGAGACGGTCTTCAACGAGGAGTGGGCGCAGATCGTCGGCCACACGCTCGACGAGCTGGCCCCCGTGAGCATCGAGACATGGGAGAGGCTTGTCCATCCCGACGACATGGCCCTCTCGGCCGAGCTGCTGAAGCGGCACTTCGCCGGCGAATTGCCCTACTACGACTGCGACTGCCGGATGAAGCACATGGACGGTCCCTGGGTCTGGGTCCACGACCGCGGCCGCGTCATCACCCGCACGGGCGACGGCAAGCCGCTCATGATGTTCGGCACCCACACGGACATCACCGAGCGCAAGCAGGCGGAGGAGGCGCTTTCCGAGCTGAAGGTCCGAATCGGCTCACGGGAGCTCTATTCCGTCCTCGTGGAGAAGGCCGCCGACGGCTTCTGGCTGCTCGACAGGGAGTTCGTGACCGTCTACGTGAACCCCGCGATCGAAGAGATGCTCGGCTATTCGAGCAAGGAGATGATCGGCAGGAGCTGGTACGAGTTCGGGGACCCCGCGTGGGTCGCGCGGGCTCGAGAGCTCGAGAGCCGCCGTACGAGCGGCGTCGCCGAGCCGCACGAATTCCTCTTTCTGCACAGGGACGGCCGGAAGGTGCTCACACGTCTCGCCACCACGCCGCTCTACGCCGCGGACGGCACCACCTTCGACGGCGCGCTCGGCATACTGAGCGACATCACGAGGCAGAAGGAAGCGGACGACGCGCTCAAGACCAGCGACATGCTCAGCGCCGTCGCGGAGTCGGCGGGTATCGGGACGTGCATCGTCAACCCGGACTACACGATCGCCTGGTACAACGACCTCTACGCGCAATGGTTCGGGCCCTCTCTGGCAGCGCAAGGGCGTAATTGCTTCGAGGTGCTCGAGGGAAGGAGCGAGATCTGTCCCGATTGTCCGGCGAGGGTCTCCTTCGAGACGGGCGGCGTCGCGACGGCCGAGCACACCGGCATAGACACTTCCGTCGGTGCCGGCAGGGTCCTCGCGCTGACGACCTCTCCGGTGCGGGATGTCCGCGGGGGCGTGATCCGAGTGGTCGAGATCGCACAGGACATCACCGAGCGCAGGCAGGCGGAGGAAGCGCTGCGAACGCTTCACGCGGAGCTGGAGCGGCGCGTCAGCGAGCGGACATCCTCCCTCGCGGAGGCGAACCGGGAGCTGGAGGCCTTCTCGTACTCGGTCTCGCACGAGCTGCGGACCCCGCTGCGGGCCATCGACGGCTTCTCGGCCCGGATCGCCAGTGGGTACGAGGGCCTCCTCGATGACGAGGGGCGGCGGCTCTTCGGGCAGGTGCGCTGGAACGCGCAGCGGATGGGGCAGCTGATCGACGACCTCCTCGCCTTCTCGCAGGCCGGGCGCGTCGACCTGCGCCTCGCCACGCTGGACATGACCGGGATCGCGAAGGCGGCCTTTGGCGAGGTGGTCCCCGACCTCGCCTCCCGCGGGCGGATCTCCCTCCGGGTGGGCGACCTGCCCGAGGCCCGGGGGGACGGTGCCCTCCTGCGCCGGGCCTGGGCGAACCTCCTCTCCAACGCCGTGAAGTTCTCGGCCGCGCGGGAGAGGCCCGAGATCCGGGTCGAGGGGAACGTCGTCGACGGCGAGGTGGTCTACTCCGTCCGCGACAACGGCGTCGGGTTCGACATGAAGTACGTCGACAAGCTCTTCGGCGTCTTCCACCGGCTCTACGGGACGAACGAGTTCGAGGGGACCGGCGTCGGCCTCGCCCTCGTCCGGCGGATCGTCACCAGTCACGGGGGGCGGGTCTGGGCCGAGGGCAAG
>CAIOAK010000136.1 GCA_903855945.1 uncultured Anaeromyxobacter sp. | reverse complement strand
AGCGCCGGCGAGACCGAGTAGGCGGTGATGGCGCCGCCGGTGCTGGAGGGGCTGTTCGGCGTGATGGCCGTGCCCACGGTGTAGGTGGCCGGGTTGGTCGCGTAGGTGAGGTTGGCGGGCGGCTGCGGCGCGGACGACACGGTGAGGGTGAGCGCCACGGTGGTGGAGCCGGCGGCGTTGGTCCCGGTGACGGTGTAGACCGCCAGCGCCGTGGCGGCGGTGGGCGTACCGGAGAGGATGCCGGTGGTGGCGTTCAGGACCAGGCCAGCGGGGAGCGCCGGGGAGACGGTGTAGGAGGTGATGACACCGCCCGTGCTGGACGGTGAGTTGGCGGTGATGGCCGTGCCCACGGTGTAGGTGGCCGGGTTGGTCGCGTAGGTGAGGTTGGCGGGCGCCAGATTCGTGACGGTGAGGGTGAGCGCCACCGTCGTGCTGCCCGAGGCGTTCGAGCCTGTCACCGTGTACGCCGCCAGGGTCGCCTCGACCGTGGGCGTGCCCGAGAGGACCCCGGTCGTGCCGTTCAGCGAGAGGCCGGCGGGGAGTGCCGGCGACACCGAGTAGGAGGCGATGGCGCCGCCGGTGCTGGAGGGGGCATTGGCCGTGATGGCCCTCCCCAGGCTGTAGATCGCCGGGTTGGTGGCGTAGGTGAGGTTGGCCGGCGGCAGCAGCGAACCGGAGACGGTGATGATCACCGGTGCGGTGGTGCTCCCGGCCGTGTTGGTCCCGGTGACGGTGTATGTGGCCTGGGCGGCGGCGGCGGTGGGCGTTCCGGAGATGATGCCGGTGGTGGCGCTCAGGGCGAGCCCGGCCGGGAGGGCAGGCGACACCGCGTACGAGGCGATGGCTCCGCCGGTGCTGGAGGGGTTGTTTGCCGTGATGGCCGTGCCCACGTTGTAGGTGGCCGGGTTGGTCGCGTAGGTCAGGTTGGCCGGTGGCTGCAGCGTCGCCGCCACCGTGAGGACGAGCGCGCAGGTCGTGCTCCCCCCCGAGTTGGTGCCGGTGACGGTGTAGGTGGCCTGCGCCGCCGCCGCCGTGGGGGTGCCGGTGATGACGCCCGTGGTGGAGTTGATCGCGAGCCCCGCGGGCAGCGTCGGCGACACGGTGTAGGACGCGATGGTGCCGCCCGAGTTGGAGGGCAGGTTGGACGTGATGGCCGTGCCGACGACGTAGCTCGCCGGGTTGGTCGCGTAGGTCAGGTTGGTGGGGGGCTGCGTGGGCGCGGAGACGGTGACCATGACCGAGCTGGAGGAGCTGCCTCCGGCGTTCGTGGCCGTGAGGGTGTAGGTGGTCGTTGCGGTCACCGCGACCTGGACGGAGGTCACGAGGGTGACGTCCCCCGGGCCGGGCAGGAGGACCAGCGTGGTCGCGCCCGTCACGTTCCAGGAGAGGGTGGAGATCCCGCCGGTGGTGACGGCTCCAGGCGAGGCTGTGAAGCTCTTGATGATCGGGCGAAGGGGAATGCCCTCGTGCTGGGCACCCTCGAAGCAACCGGACGCAACCATCCCGAGGGCGGCCAGAAGAACCGGCAGCCGGCGCGATCGTGAAACGGACATCATCCCCTCCCGTGAAACGGACTGCGAAGCGTTCCCTGGATCCAAACCCGGGAAGAAGTGTAACAAAGTCCAGCCCGAAGTATCGTGCCACCTCATGGGCCACCGAGCAGGTGCGCTTCCGGTACCTGGAGGCGCTGGTGCGGCGAGTCGGTTAGGATAGGGGCATGCCCGTGAGCAAGAAGCGGAAGAAGGATGGGAAGCCCGTGCACCGCAACGCCCCTGCGAAGGAAGCCCCTGCGAATGCGGCCCCGGCCGCGGAAGGGGTCGAGGGGATCGCGCCCGTCGTCGTGGAGGCGCCCCGGAAGTTCGGGAAGCCCTCCAACCCCTTCGTCGCATCGCCGCAGGGACGCCGCGCCTCCCAGCGGGGGCGCTAGCCGGTCCGTGCCCGCCGCCCGCAGGGGCTGGCAGGTCTACCTGCTTCGCTGCGGGGACGGCACCCTCTACGCCGGCGCCACGAACGACCTCGTCGCACGCCTGGCCCGCCACGCCGCCGGGACGGGGGCGCGCTACACCCGCTCGCGCCTCCCCGTCGAGCTGGTCTGGTCGGTGCGCGTGCGGGGTCGAGGCGCCGCCCTTCGCAGGGAAGCGGCGGTGAAGCGGCTCACCCGGCCGGAGAAGCTCCTGCTCGTGGCCCGTGCGGCGGCCCGGCGGCGCGCATGAGCCGGCCCACCCGGAACCCGGTCTCGGACCTGCGCGGCGTCGCCCGCCTGGCCGTGGAGGCCACTGTGGGCGTGGCCGGGATCGTCGAGGAGATGCAGGGTCCGACGCTCGGCATCGCCGGCCTCGTCCACCGGGGGATCCGCGGCACGGCGCGGGCCGTCGGCGCGGGCGTCGACGCGCTCCTCGCGCCCCTCGCGCCGCTCCTCGGCGAGGCGCGCACGCATCCGGGGATGGAGGCGGCGCTCTCGACGCTGAACGGCGTCGTCGGCGACCACCTGGCCGACACAGGGAACCCGCTCGCCATCCCCATGCGGCTGCGGCGGGACGGCGTGCCCCTCGACCTCCGCAGCCAGGACCTGTCGGCGGCCATCCCCGGGGCGACGGGCAAGATCCTGGTCCTCGTCCACGGGTCGTGCATGAACGACCTGCTCTGGCGCCGCAACGGCCACGACCACGGCGAGGCGCTGGCCCGTGACACCGGCTGCACGGCGGTCTACCTCCACTACGACAGCGGCCGGCACGTCTCGACGAACGGGCGCGAGCTGGCCGCGCTGCTGGAGCAGCTCGTCGCGGCCTGGCCGGTCCGGGTCCGGGAGCTCTCCCTCCTGGCCCACAGCATGGGAGGGCTGCTGGTCCGGAGCGCCTGCCACCAGGCCGGGCAGGAGGGGCTCCGCTGGCCCCGCCACCTGCGCCGCATCGCCTTCCTCGGGACGCCGCACCACGGCGCGCCCGCCGAGCGGGTCGGGAACTGGGTGAACCGGGCGCTGGCCGCGGCCCCCTTCGCCCGGCCGCTCGCGCGGCTGGGGCGGATCCGGAGCGCCGGCGTGACCGACCTGCGCCACGGCAGCCTCCTCGACGAGGACTGGGAGGGGAAGGACCGCTTCGGGCGGGGCCCCGACCGCCGGAAGCCGGTCCCGCTTCCACTTGGAGTGAAATGCCTGGCGGTGGCCGCGTCGGCGTCGAAGGGCCCGGTCGCCCGTCCGCGGGGGGACGGTCTCGTCCCGGTGGAGAGCGCGCTCGGCCGTCACCGCGATCCGGCCATGACGCTCGCGCTCCCGCGCGCCGGGCGGGTCGTCGTCCACGGGGCCGGCCACCTCGACCTGCTCGACAACCCCGAGGTCTACGCGCACCTCCGCGAATGGATGGGGTCGGGCCGGCGGCGTCCGGCTGCCGGATCGGAGGAACCACCGTGAAGGATCTCGCCGGCCGCACCGCAGTGATCACCGGGGGGGCGAGCGGCCTCGGGCTCGCCATGGCGCGGCGCGCCCGCGAGCTCGGGATGCGGATCGTCCTGGCCGACGTGGAGGAGGAGCCGCTCCTCCGCGCGGTCGCGGAGCTTCGCGCCGCCGGGGCCGAGGTCCTGGGGGAGCGGGTGGACGTCTCCGACGACGCGCAGGTGGCCCGGTTCGCCGACCGGGTCTTCGCCGCCACCGGCGAGGTGGGGCTGCTCGTGAACAACGCGGGGGTCGGCGGGGGTGGCTACGTCTGGGAGACCGGCGAGGAGGAGTGGAGCTGGGTCCTGGGCGTGAACCTGATGGGCGTGGTCCACGGGATCCGCCACTTCGTCCCGCGCATGCTGGGGGCGGAGCGCAGCGGCCGTACTTCACACATAGTGAATACCGCGTCGATCGCCGGCTGGATCGCGCCGCCCCTGCTCGGCGCCTACAACGTGTCGAAGCACGCGGTGGTGGCCCTCTCGGAGACCCTCTTCCACGACCTGCGCAGCGCCGGCTCCGGGATCGGTGTGACCCTCCTCAGCCCGGCCTTCGTGCCCACGGGAATCGCCCGTTCGGAGAGGAATCGGCCGTCCGCCCTGGCCGAGGCGGGGCCGCTCACCGGATCCCAGGAGCGGGCCCGGGAATCGGTGGAGCGGGCCGTGGCGGGCGGGCGGATCGGGGCCGACGAGGTGGCGCGGATGACCTTCGAGGCGGTGGAGGAGGGGCGCTTCTACGTCTTCACCCACCCCCAGATCCTTCCGTCGGTGCGGGAGCGGTTCGAGGCGGCGCTCTCCGGGGGCGCGCCGGCCGACCCGTACGGGCAGCGGCCGGATCGGCGCCCGGGTCGCTCCGGCTGATCCGGCGACCTACCGTCCTGCCCGGGCGGCCTTCCCCGAGTCAACCCACTCCCGCAGCACCCGCTCCATCTCCTGGGCGAAGACGAGACGGACCGCGTCGAGCGCGATGGGGCGCAGCTCGCGGAGGACGTCCCCCAGGGGGGGCGAACGGCCCGCGGCGCCCTTGCGGGGGCGGTGGGCCAGGAAGGGGGCGGCGAGATCCTCGGCGGTCCGGGAGAGCCGCTTGCGCAGGGTTCGCTGGAGCTCGGCCACCGCGTCGAGCCCCACCCCGGCTGCCTCGAGCCGGAGGGCGAGCTGCAGGAGCGCGAGGCTGGGGACGAGGAACGACGTTCCCTTCCGGACCACGAGCCCGTGCCGGATCAGGTCGGCGAGACGGCCGGGGCGCAGGTCGCCCGCCAGCGCGCCGAGCCCCTCCGCGTCCACCACCCGGGCCTCGTCGCTGGCCCAGGGCTCCCGCAGCCGGTCCTCCATCCCGAGCCACTCGTCGAGCCGCATCTCCCCCCGCTCCACCCGGCCGAGGAGCTCCTGGATGGCCTTGATCTGGAGCCCGCGATCCTGGAGCTCCGCGATCCGGCGCAGCCGCTCCCGGTGCTCCGGACCGTAGTGGGCCACGCGGCCGTGCATCTCCGGCCGGGGGAGCAGCCCCTTCGACTGGTAGAAGCGGATGGTGCGGCTGGGGATGCCAGCCTCCCGCGCCAGCTCGTCGATGGTCAGGGCCGGGTCGGTCATCGCGCCACCGGGAGGACGAGGAGCACCACCGCGAGGAAGTGGCAGGTGCTGCCCCCGAGGACGAAGCCGTGCCAGACGGCGTGCGCGTACCGCACCCGCTTGAGCACGTAGAAGATCGTCCCGAGCGAGTAGAGGAGGCCGCCGGCCACCAGCATGGGCATCGCGCCCGGCGGGAGCGCGGCGGCGAGGCGCCGTCCGGCCAGCACCACCATCCAGCCCATGGCGAGGTAGACGACGGCCGAGATCCACTTCGGGCGGTAGACCCAGAAGGCCTCCATCGCCACCCCGACGATGGCGAGCAACCAGACCGCGGCGAAGAGCGACCAGCCCCACGCTCCCCGGAGCGCGAGGAGCGTGAAGGGGGTGTAGCTCCCGGCGATGAGCAGGTAGATGCTCGCGTGGTCGAGGATCTTGGCCGCGTGGCGCAGGCGGGGGTTGGTGGCGGCGTGGTAGGCCGTCGAGGCCGAGTAGAGCAGGATGAGCGTGGTCCCGAAGACGGCGCTCGCGACCACGTGCCAGGCGTTCCCGAACCAGGCCGAGTAGACGAGGAGCACGGCCAGGCCGGCGCCGCTCGCGATGGCGCCGAGTCCGTGGGTGGCGACGTTCGCGATCTCCTCCCCGGGGGAGTAGGCGGGGGGCGGCGAGGGGTGGGTGGCGGCGAGGGGCACGGGGACCTCCGGGACGGCGGGAGCGAATGAGACAGTTCTAACCGTTACAGTGGCGACTGTCAAGGTTGCTCGATCCCCGGAACTCGGGCCCCGTCCGCGTTACCATTCCCCTACATGCTGGAGATCCTCGAGACCCCCCTGAACCTGACCCTGCCCCTCGGGCAGCATCCCCACTGCCTCATCGCCCAGATCCCCGACGAGCTGCGGCGCGGGGAGCAGGGCTACGTCGTTCCCCATCCGGACGAGCAGTGGGAGCGGATCCGCTCGGTCATCGAGCTCGTGACCCTGCGGGACGGGGGCTTCCGCAAGCTCCACTTCCTCGTCTTCCCGGAGGGGTGCCTTCCGCTCTCCCACCTCGACGACATGCTGGCCTACCTCGAGCTGCGGCTCCACCCGGGCACGGTGACGATGTTCGGGCTCGAGCACGTGCCGCTCGCCGCCTTCCGCGCGCTGCTCGAGCGGCACGGGGCCGACAACGCCCGCGCACTCGAGGAGGTGGATCAGGATCTCCGGTCCGGCAGCGAGCCGACCATGCCGGTGAACTTCTCCTGCGTGGTGATCCGGGAGGACGACGGGAAGTTCCGGGTCTTCCTCCAGGCGAAGGGGCACCCCTTCCACGGGGAGGAGTACCTGGACAAGTCCCGCGACCTGTACCGGGGGCGGATCGTCCACCACTTCCGGGGACCGTCCCTCAACTTCATGGTCCTCATCTGCCTCGACTACCTGTTCCGGGACCTCTTCGCCTCCAACATCCGGAAGATCGTGGATCACGCGAACCAGTCCTACTTCCGGAGCCGCCAGGGCCTCGACGCCCTCTTCGTCATCCAGGCCAACCCGAAGCCGGAGCACCCGGCCTACCGGGACGTGCTCTCCGGCTTCTACGGCGAGTACCTGGAGGACACGCCCGGGGTGCGCGACACGGTCACGGTGTTCGGCAACTGCTCCGAGGAGAGCCGCGTGGAGGGCGGGGAGGGGCACGGCACCTACGGCGTCTCGTCGGTGGTGATCGGCCCCCGCCACAAGATGCGGAACGTGGCGCTCTCCGAGTTCGCCATCGACGACTTCGGCGGGGCTCCGCTCTGCCGCCTGCGGTTCGGATCGGCGACGCGCCTCTACTACTTCAACCTGCCCCTCCACCACGAGCTCGACCCGCGCACCACCCGCATCCCCCTCAAGGTGCACGGGATCTACTGCCCGACCGGGGACGGGCGGTGGCGCAAGCTCAGCGGGGACGAGATCCTGCAGGGCGTGGGCGGGTAGCCCGGAGCGCCGCGAGCACGAGCAGGGAGAACGCGAGGGCGGCCGCTGCGGCCGCCGCGTAACCCGCCCATCGCGGCGCGACGAAGGAGACCACCGGCCAGGACAGGAGGTCGGCCGTACCGGAATAGAAGTCGCGGAGCCGGTAGAGGTGAGGGAGCGGCACCGACATCCCGGCCTTCACCCCGAGCATCCTCTCGTCGCTCCACACCTGCGGCGCGTTCACGCCGTGGAGGGCGATGGGGATGCAGAGCGCGACCGAGATCCACCCCGCTGCGCGGGCGATGACCCACCCCGCACGGCCGCGCCCCTCGGCGGAGTCGCGCGCCAGGGCACCCAGCCCCGGCAGCACGAGCGGGAGCGCCGGGAGGACGAAGCGGGGCCCCGAGGCGAAGCCCCCCCACCACATGTAGTAGGCCGAGTTGAAGAGGAGGTAGGCGGGGAGGGCGACGAGCCCGAGCCACCCGGCCACCCGCGCAGCGGGGTCGCCCCGCCGCGCCCGTGCGACGCATCCCCACCAGGCCACCGCCACCACGGGCGACCAGAAGAAGATCCCCCGGAACGGATGCACGGTGATGAACCAGAGCGCGTCGAGGCTGGGAGCCGCGATCCCCATCACGCCCCGCGCCATCCCCTCCCGGAACAGCCGGTTCTCCAGGAACCGGTACGGGATGCTGAACTCGCCGAAGATGGCGTGGCAGTAGGCGGCGAAGAGGGCGAGGAACGGGAGCGCGCCGGCCGCGACGAGCGCGCCGTGCCCGAGCGCAACCCCGACCTGGCGCCCCCCGGTATCGCGCCGGCCCGCCGAGGCCGCGAGCCAGAGCCGGGCGAACCCCAGCAGCGCGGCTGCGATCCCGAAGACGTAGTCGAGGATCAGCGCGCCCCCGAGCAGGGCTCCCACGAGGAGCGAGACGACCACCGGGCTCGAACGCCGCGGCGGGAAGAGCGTGAGGTGGAGGGCCGCGAGGATCGCCGTCATGCCCGGGACGTAAGGGTAGAGCGTCGTCCCATACCCGAGCCACATCGTGCCGACGATCGAGAAGACGGTGGCCAGGACGGCGCTCCGCTCGGGCGTCCCGAGCCGGACGAGCAGCAGGAAGAGGAGCACCGCCCCGGCGGCGCCCGGGAGCGTCTCGGCGAAGAGACGCATCGAGAGGAAGGCGATCCAGGTCGGTGGCGGGCGGTCGTGCCCCCCCGCCACGAGCTTCGCCGCCGCGTAGCCGGGGAGGGCGAGCAGCGAGACGCCGATGATCTTGTCGGAGTAGGTGTGGCCGCGGAAGACGGCCCGGTCGCCGGTGTTCCAGGTTCCGTTCGCGTAGGCGTCGATCGCGAAGGTTCCCTGCTCGACCACCGCCGCCACCAGCGCGGCGCGGGAGGCCTCGTTCCACGCGTAGCGGGGGACGGCGGCGCTGAAGGCGACGAGGAAGGCCGCGAAGAGGAGCCACGCGGACCTGCTCAGGCCGGGGTCGCGCCCCGACGCGTCGGGCGTGGGAGAGGACGGGCTCACCGTCCGCACGGTATCCGGCCCCGTGCCGCCGGGCCAGGGGCCGCTCCTTCCGCTTGACGGGCGTGCTCCGGGACGGAAGAAGAAGGACCCGATGCCACGCCTCCTTCCCGCCCTGCTCCTCCTCCTGGCCGCCGCCTCCGCCGGCGCTGCGCCGCCGGTGAACCCGCTCGAGCCCCTCGACCGCTCCAGCCCCCGCGCCACGCTCCGGACGTTCCTCTCGTCCACCGACCAGCTCGCCCGGGAGGTTTCCGACCGGTACGCCACCGGGCAGTCGCGGGAGGCGTACGGGCGCATCGTCGGGTTGGCCCAGGAGGTGGTCCGGTGCCTGGACCTCGCGAAGGTCCCGCCCGCATCCCGGCTCAAGGAGGGGCGTGCCGCCGCGCTCGCCCTCTTCGAGACGCTGAGCCGGATCCCGCTGCCTCCGCTCGACGAGGTGCCCGACGCCGAGCAGATGGCGCTCCGCAAGGACGGGGCGGCTCGCCGCTGGACCCTCCCGGGCACCGAGATCACGCTCGTCCGGGTGGACGACGGGTCGTCGGGCGTCGAGTTCCTCTTCTCGCCCGAGACCGTCGCCCGGGCCGAGGAGTTCTACGAGCGGACGCGCTCCGTGCCGCGTCTCCGGGGCGTCCCGGTGCCCGACATGCACGCGCTCGTCGCCGTCGGCGGTGGATGGATGATCCCGTACCGGTCGATCGTGGGGCTGCCCGCGTGGCTCCGTGCGCCGCTCTGGGGACAGGCGGCCTGGAAGTGGTTCGCGCTCGTCCTGCTCGCCCTCGCCTGCGTGCCCCTCGTCCGGCTCTCCCTCCGGCTCTCCCGGATGGGCGAGGAGCGCGGTCCCTTCGTCCGGGCGCTGGCCCACTTCTCCGTGCCGCTCCTCCTCCTCGTGCTCACGCCCACCGTGGCCTGGCTCGCCCTCGTGCAGGTGAACCTCGTGGGAGGGGCCGGGAGCTCCGTTCAGGTTCTCGAGAACGCCATCCTCACGCTGACCGCAGCCTGGATGGCCTGGCGCGCGGCTCCGGTGATCGCCGAGGCGATCATCGCCTCGCCCCGCATTCCCCGCGAGGGCATGGACGCGCATCTCATCCGCCTGGCCGCGCGGCTGCTCGGGATCCTGGGCTCGCTCGCGCTGCTCTCGGTCGGCGCCGACCGGCTCGGCATCCCGGTCTACGGCATCGTCGCCGGCCTGGGCGTCGGCGGCCTTGCGGTGGCGCTGGCCGCGCAGCCGACCCTCGAGAACCTCATCGCCGGGCTCAACCTCTACGCCGACCGACCGCTCCGGGTCGGGGAGCGGTGCAAGATCGGCGACACGGTGGGGGACGTGGAGGCCATCGGGATCCGCTCCACCCGGTTCCGCACCATCGACCGGACCCTGACCACGATCCCGAACGGTGCGCTGGCCAAGATGACCATCGCCAACCAGTCGCGGCGCGACCGGATGCTCTTCCAGGCCAAGATCGGATTGCGCTACGAGACGACCGAGGGGCAGCTCCGCGCCATCCTGACGGAGCTGAAGGCCCTCCTCTCCGGGCACCCGCGCGTCCTCCCGGAGAAGCTCCGGGTCCGGTTCGTGGGGCTCGGGACGAGCTCGCTCGACGTCCAGCTCCGCGCCTTCGTGGACACCGTCAGCCAGTCCGAGTTCCTGGCCGTCCAGGAGGAGCTGCTCCTCGGCGTGATGAGGGTGGTGGAGAAGGGGGGCTCGGCCTTCGCCTTCCCGTCCCAGACCCTCTACCTGGGGCGCGACGAGCTGCCGGGAAAGCCGGGGGCGTAGCGGAGACGAGCGCTACCGGCCGGTGGTCCCGAACATCCTCAAATTCATCCGCTGGAGCACCTTCCCGGTCTCGGCGTCCACGAAGGTTCGCCAGTCACCCGGAGGGCGTGCCGCGGCGAAGTCCACTCGCCACACCGGCCGGACCACCTTCCCGTCCGACCGCCATCCCCGCTCCGCTCTCGGAGTGTCCGTGGTCTCCAGCCCCTGGATGGCCGCCCGCGCCCGGTCGATCGCCACCTTCCTGGAGATGCGAAACCGGCCGGCGCCGTCGCCGGGGATGTCCCCCGTGTTCACGAGGAAGACCGCACCCTGCGTGTCCACGCCGACGACGATGTCCCCGTCGAAGATGGGCAGCCCGTCGATGCGCCGCTCCAGGCGCACCGCGCCCGGTTGACCCGATGCCGGAGCGGCCTGGAGCACGAGCACCTGCTTCGGCCCGATCCCGAAGGCGGCGGCGTAGCGGGCCAGGAAGGCGCGGGCCGCGGCCTCGGGCGTCTCACCCAGGCCGGGGGCTCGGAAGCCCGACGCGTGGGTGAGGCGCTCGCCCGAGGTGGAGACGGACGTCTCCACTCCCGGGAAGTCGGTCCGCAAGGCGGCGGGCCCTGCCTGGGCCATCACGGCCCAGAGCAGCAGGGCCTCGATCATCCCCGCTTTTCCGCTGGCCGAAGCCCGGCCGTCCTGCGGCGCCGGAGCAGCAGGAAGGCGCTGACCGCGCCGAGGGTGCCGATGTCCGCGCCGCCCGTGGTGCTGCAGCCCTTGCTGCTGCTGGAGGGGGTGGGGACGGGGACGGGGGCGGCGGGCGTTGCGCTCACCTCCGCCGAGGGGTTCGTCTCACCGGTCGGGAGCACCGCCGTGACGACCAGGTAGTAGGTGACGCCGTTCGTCGCGTTCGTGAGGAGGAGCGGACTCCCGACGTTGGCGGCCTTGTTCGCCGTGGCGGGGTTGACGCCCGGCGTCCTCGAATAATACGCGTTGTAGGAGGTGGCGCCGGTGAGGGGCGACCAGCTCAGCGTGACGGTCGTGTCGCCTCCGGTGGCGGAGACGCCCGTGACGACCACCTGGGGGGCGGCCACCGTCACCGTGACGGCCCTCGTCGCGCTGCCCGAGGCGTTGGTCGCGGTGAGCGTGTAGGTCGTGGTCGAGGCGGGGGTGACGCTCCTGCTCGTCCCGGTGACGGCTCCGATCCCCTGGTCGATGGAGAGGGTGGTCGCCCCCGTCACGGTCCAGGCCAGCGTGGACGAGGCGCCCGCCGCGATCGAGGCGGGGGTCGCGGTGAAGGCCGAGATGACCGGGACCGGGACCGTGGCGGTCACCGTCACGTTGGTCGTGGCGGTGCTCGCGGCGGAGTCTGCGACCTGGACCACATCGGTCACGCCTCCGGTCGCACCGGCGGTGTAGACGCCGGTGGCGGCGTTGATCGTGCCACCCGAGGGCCTGCTGGTGAGGGACCAGACGTAGCCGGTTCCGCTTCCCCCGCTGGCCGTGAAGGTCTGGGTGCCGCCCGCCGCGACCGTCGGGTTCGCCGGCGAGATGACGACGGAGGAGGCGGCCGAGTAGGTGCAGATGGGGGGCGTGGTGCGGGTGGGACGGGTCGCCACGCCCGTGGCCCCCGGCAGGAGGAGGAAGGTGTCGCTCGTCCCGGACTGAGACGTGCCGGACTGGAAGAGGAGGTACCAGGTTCCGGTGGTATCCAGGGTGAGGGACGACGGGGTCGCGCACGCCTGGACGGACACGGACTTGGTGGCCGTGACGACCCCCGAGGTGGTGTTCACCTGGACGGCCGACCCGTTCCTTGCGTACAGCGTGCCCGGACGGCCGTAGCCGCTGCAGGCGGTCACCTTTGCCCCCGCTCCCGTGGCGTTGACCGTGAACTGGAACGGCGAGAATGCGAAGGCGACGTACTGCGCCTTCTGCTCGTTCCCGTAGAGGGGCAGGGTGCGGTTGCACAGGTCGAAGCCCCGCCGCCGTGCGACGCAATCGACGTAGGTGGCGACCGCCGGATTGTTCGGGAAGAGAGCGCTGGCCGCCGACTTGAAGGTCTTCCAGTAGCTGTCGAAGGTGGGCGACGTGCCGGCGGCGAGCTGGAGGGCCTTGTACTGGATGGCGGGGCCGGCGTCGCAGGTGCCGGAGCAACCCTTCACGTTCGCGGCCTTGAGTCCCGAGTAGACCTCCCAGTAGAAGCCGTTCCAGATCTCCCCGTCGTCGTGCTCCTCGCCGTCCATGCCGTTCACCACGTTGGGAACCGTCAGCTGGGTCACGAGCGTGCCGTCCCCGCGGCAGGACCTGGCGGCCGTGGGGTCGCTCATGTTCCGCATGTAGGGCGTGGGCGTGGCGCGGGTGGAGGTGATGAATCCCGCCATCTGGCTCCTCCCGGTCTCCCCGGAGGCCATGGAGTCGGCGGTCCCCTCGTTGACGGCGCTGGGCTCCCAGAGGAGCCCCATCGGATCCAGGACTACGACGAAGCCGCCCCAGGCAGCGACCACGCCATGGGTGAACTCGTGGTAGGCGACGGTGCCGTCGTAGGTGAAGTCGGCGGTCGTTCCCTGGCCGAAGACCATTCCGTCCAGGGTGGGCGAGTAGAACGCGTTGTTCATGGGCGCGTTGTTCTCGAAGGCGTTCACCAGGGCGGGCAGGCTGCCGCGCAGGGCCCTCTTCCCGACCGCCACCGGGGGAAGGGACGGGTCGAGCGCCTTGAAGAAGGAGGCGTGCTTGTCGAGGTGGTAGTAGACGTTCGCCGCCGCGAAGTCGTCGATGGGGGAGACCCAGGTGGTGTCGGCGGTGAAGGAGAAGGCTCCCGACACCGCGACCACGAGCGGGCAGCTCGGAGGGATGCTCGTATCGTTGATCGCCGGGGTCGTGCCCTTGCAGTTGTAGGCCGTGATCTGGGTGCCGGTGAGGTTCGCCACGGTCGAGAGGTTGGGCAGGGTCACGGTGATCGGCGAGGCGCAGAAGGTGAGGGCGGTGCCCGCGGCGTTCGTGGGGCAGATGCTCGCGGCCGTCTCCGCCGGCGAGACCTCGTAGGCCTTGCCCTGGGCCGTGAGGTTCATGCGCCGGTTGAAGCGAAAGAGGGCGCGACCGGTCTCGCCATCCACGAAGACCCGCCAGTCGCCCGCGGGCACTCCGGCGATGAAGTCCACCTGGTAGACGGCCCGGAGCTCCCCTCCGGACGTGCGCCAGCCGCGCGCCACGGCCGCGGGCCCTGCGCCCTCGACCGACTGGCCGAAGGAGCCCAGGGCGATGGATGCCGCCTGCCCGTCCTCGAGCGCGTGGTGCCCGGCCATCCAGGAGGAAACCTCGGTCGCGTTCACGAGGAAGACCCGCCCGTTCCCGTCCACGCCGACCACGATGTTCCCGTCGAAGATCGGCAACCCGGAGACCTTCCGGACGAAGTGGACCGCACCGGCGGTCCCGGGTGCGGGGGCCGCGACCGCCTCGAGGGTCTGCCCGGCGGAGAGGCCGAAGGTGCCCCTCTCGGCCTCGAGGAAGGCGCGTGCGGCCGCCTCGGGGACGCGCACGCCCATGTCGGCCGTGAAGCCGCTCGCGTGGAGCATCGTCCTCCCGTCCATGGAGTAGGTGCGATCGCTGCCGGGGTTCCTCTCCGCGAAGGTGGCCACCGGAGTGGACCGAAGGGTCGTGCCAGCGGTCGCCGTCCCTTCGGAAAGGACCGCGGTCGTTCCTGCACTCCCGCAGGCGGCGATGAGGCCGGCCATGGAGAGGGTCGTGATGCAGCGGGTCGCCGAGTTCATGGAATTCCTCCGTCTGAAGTGTCGAAAGAAACGGTCCCGGGCAGCATATTGCTTGCCGCGACCATGGCGAGGGGAAACGCCTGACTATGACGGGTCCATCCTGGGTCCCGGTCGCCCCAGGGTCTGCCCGACATCACCCAGACCGGCTCGCGACGCGCGGCGTCAAGATGCGCGCTACTTGAGGACCCGGAAGGCCTGCGTGGCGGGGTACGAGGCTCCCGACCAGTTCTGGACGGTCCAGTAGTAGACGCCGCTCGTGCTCGTCAGCCCGTAACCGGCGAGGTCGGCCGCCGTGAAGGAAACGATGCCCGTCGTGCGGGTGACGGTGCCCACGGTCTGGATCGATATGCAGCCAGCGTTGCTCGGGGTCGTGAAGTTGGACGGGCTCCCGCCGACGCAGAGGGACCAGGGCGTCTCGCAGACGGTGCCGTCCGTGGTCCACTCGAAGGTGGCGCTCTTGCCTCCGGTCAGGTCGACCTGCTGGCAGCCGATGGGCTGCGCCAGCCGGATCTTGCAGCCACCGCTGGTGTGATCGGCCACCGGTACCACGGAGCACTCGGCGGGCAGGCCGGAGGAACTGCTGCTCGAGCCGCCGCAGCCGACGGCCGCGACGAGGAAGGTGAGCGCCGCGCTGCGAACGATTCCGGTCATGTGTTCCTCCGGTGAAATTCACGGCGAGTCTATGGGATCTCGCTCCGAAATCGCAACCGGTCACCCCGAATCGGGAGGGGCGCCCCTGAGAGAATCTTAACCCTGCGTGAAGTGAGGCGCATCGCCAGTGCCCAGGCTCGATGTGCGTGTCGCTTCCCCTCCCTGCACCCTTGCTGCAAGGGGGTGGGGCACCAAAGGAGAAGGCCGGAAGCCCGCTCGGGAAACCCGAGGAACTTCCGGCCTCTGAAACTGGAGCGGGAAACCGGATTCGAACCGGCGACCCTCAGCTTGGGAAGCTGATGCTCTACCAACTGAGCTATTCCCGCATGACCGCTCGCAGATCTGCCCGAGAGTCGGCCGAACGTCAAGGCGAAGCGCTCACCAGATCCGGCAGGCCTTCTCCTTCACCATCGGCTGCCCGGGCTTGCACGCGAAGGCCCTGGCGAACTCGGGCACGTTCGGGAAGAGCCCGTTCACCCGCCACTCCGGCGGGGAGTGGGGATCGGTGGCGGCCCGGAGCCGCACCTCCTCCGGCCGCTCGTTCGCGCAGGCCCACTGGGCGTTCCCGACGAAGAAGCGCTGTTCGGGGGTGAGCCCGTCCATCGGCTCGAGCTTCTGGCCGGCCGTGGCCATCTTCCAGGCATCCCAGGCGAGCAGGACGCCGGCCAGGTCGGCGATGTCCTCGCCGAGCGTCAGCTTCGAGTTGATCTTCACGTCGTCGATGACCGGGTACTGCGCGTACTGGTCGGCCACGCAGGCCGAACGCTTCTCGAACTCGCTCGCGTCGCTCCCGCTCCACCAGTCGCGCAGGTTGCCCTTGGCGTCGAACTGCCGCCCCTCGTCGTCGAATCCGTGGATGAGCTCGTGCCCCACCGTACCGCCGGTGTTGCCGTACCCCGGGGCGAGGTCGATGCGCGGGTCCCAGAGCGGCGGGAGGAGCACGCCGGCCGGGAAGTTCATGTCGTTCATGGAGGGGTTGTAGTAGGCATTCACCGTGGGTGGAGTCATGCCCCACTCGGTCCGATCGACCGGCTTCCCGATCTTGGCGAGCTGCCGCGCGGTCTCGAAGGCGGTGGCCCGCGCCACGTTCCCGGCGAAGTCGCCCCGCTTCACGACCACCGCGGAGTAGTCGCGCCACCTCTCCGGGTAGCCGATCTTGTTCCGCATCCCGGCGAGCTTCTCGTGGGCCGCCTTCCGCGTCTCCGGCCCCATCCAGTCGAGCGCGTCGATGCGCTTCGCCATGGCGGCCTGGACGAGCCGCACCATGTTGTCGGCGTCGGCCTTCACGGAGGGCGGGAAGACCCGGGCGACGAAGACCTGGCCGAGGGCCTCGCCGAGCTCCCCGTCGGTCCAGCGGACGCAGCGCTTCCAGCGGGGCGGCTGTTCCTTCGCCCCGCGCAGCGCCGCCGAGTAGAAGGCGAAGTGGGCGTCCTGGAAGGGCTTCGAGAGGTAGGGCGACGAGGACCGGACGAGGTGCCAGCGGAGGTAGGTCTTCCAGGCCGCCAGCGACTCCCGGGCGAGCTGCCGGTCGAGCTCGGCCAGGAAGGCCGGCTCGGTCACGTTCACCCAGGGTGCGGCCGGGGCGCCCGACGCCGGGAGGTAGTCTCCCCAGCGGAAGGCCTTCGATCCCTTCCGGAGGTCGGCCGTCGGGGTCCGGTGCCAGATCTTCTTCGGGTCGCGCTTCTCCACGCGGGTGAGGGAGGCCTTCGCCAGCGCGGTCTCGATGCGCAGGACCGTCCGCGCCCCGTCCGCGGCCTTCCCCGCGGGCACGCCCGAGAGGCGCAGCGTCGCCTCGACGTGGGCCAGGTACTTCGCCCGGATCTCCTTCGAGCGGTCGTCCTCCTTCACGTAGTAGTCGCGGTCGGGGAGCCCCAGCCCGCCCGCCGACACCCAGGCCACCACCTGGTCCGAGTCCTCGAAGGACTGTTCGGCGCCGAATCCGAAGGCCATCCCGCCGTCCACGTGTCTGTGAAGGCGGGCGAGGAGCTTCGCGATCCCGGCCTTCGACCGGAGCCCGTCGATGGCCGTGAGGTCCCCCGCGATGGGCTTCGCGCCGGCCGCGTCCACCGCCTTCTCGTCCATGCAGGCCTGGAAGAAGTCGCCCACCTTGCGCTCGGCCGGGGTTCGCTCGGCGTCCGGCTTCGCGGCGGCCGTCTCGAGCAGCCCCCAGAGGAACTGGTAGTTCTCCGTGGCCGTCTTGCCGTAGACGCTCCAGGAGGTCTGGTCGGGCGGGATGGGGTTCCGCTTCTTCCAGCCCCCGCAGGAGTAAGCGTAGAAGTCCACGCAAGGGTCCGCCGATCGGTCCATCGCCGCCGGGTCGAGGCCGGGGGTGTAGGGGAGCTCGGTGAGCGGACGCTCCCCGGCGAGGAGGGCGAGGGGCAGGAGGGTGGCGACGAGCAGGCTCATGGGCGCGCATCATAAGACGGGATCCCCCCCGGATCGCGGGATTGCCGAGGACCCGGTTCCCGTGGAAGTCTCCCGCCATGGCGCACCCGTCGCTGCCGCTCCTCCTTTCGCTGCTCGCGCTGCTCGCCTCCGCTCCCTCGCCCGGAAGGGCGGAGGAGGGGCCGGCCTCCCCTGCGCCCCCCGCGGCGGCGCCAGCACAGGCCACGGCCGCCAAGCCGGAGGACGGCGGCAACCGCACCACCGGCATGGTCTTCGGGGAGGGGCACCTCTTCACCCTCGAGGCGCCGCGCGGATGGCTCATCGAGGGGAAGGGGGAGGGGAACAACGGTCTCGCGGCGGTCTTCTACCCGCGCGGCACCAGCTTCCCGGAGGCGCCCGCGGTGCTCTACGTGAACACCGCAGCCCGGCTCCGGCAGGAGAAGGTGGATGATTTCATCGCTCGCGACATCGAGGCCCTGCGCCAGAGTTCACCAGGAGTGAAAGTGGAGAGGCGCCCCACACTCCGGACGGCCGACGGCAAGGAAGCCCAGGTCCGGGAGGTGAGCGGCGATCGGTGGAGCAACCGCGAGTCGCTCGCCTTCGTCACCGAGGATTCCCTCTTCGTGACCCTGGTGCTGACGGCGCGCAGCGAGGAGGCCTACCGGCAGTCGCTGGGCGCCTTCGCCGAGCTGGTGAAGAGCTACAAGTTCCTCACCAAGGACGTGAAGATCAACCGGTAGGGACGGTCAGTCGTCGGGGTAGAGCCGGTCGAGGTCGTGGTCGGCGAGCCGCTCGTCGCCGGTCGCCGACCCCTCCCACTCCTGCATGGCGGGGAGGCGGAGCAGCGCCGCCAGGTACTCCCCCGCGGCCCCCGACGGCGTGACCCCGTAGGTGCGGAAGCGGAAGGCCACCGGGGCGTAGAAGGCGTCGGCGATGGTGAAGGTGCCGAAGAGGAGCTCGCCGCGGGCCCCGAAGCGGGCCCGGGTCTCGGCCCAGATCCGCTCCACCCGGACGATGTCGCGCGTCATCCCCTCGGAGCGTCGCCGCTGCGGACGACGCGCGCGCACGTCCATCGACATCCCCTGCCGGAGGTCGAGGAAGCCGGAGTGCATCTCCGCGGTGACGGAGCGGGCCCAGGCCCGCGCCGCCGGGTCGGACGGCCAGAGGCCGGGGTGGCGCTCGGCCAGGTACTCGCAGATGGCGAGGGAGTCCCAGACGAGCCGGTCCCCGTCCAGGAGGACCGGCACCCGGCCAGCCGGCAGCCGTCCGAAGCGATCCGCCTTGCCCGGGTCGTCCTGCAGCGAGACCAGCTCCTCGCGGAAGGGGACGCCTCCCTGCCGCAGCACGAGCCACGGACGGAGCGACCAGGAGGAGTAGTTCTTGTTTCCGATGAAGAGCGTGTAGGCCATGGGGGCGTCCGGTACGATGGCCCCATCATGCACCATTCCGTCACCCTCTACCTGGCCCGCCACGGGGAGACCGACTGGAACGTGGCGGGGCGCTGGCAGGGGCACACCGACGTCCCGCTCAATGCGCGGGGGCGCGCCCAGGCGCGCGAGATGGCGGAGCGGCTCCGCGCGCTCCGGATCGGCGGGGTGGCCACGAGCGACCTCACGCGGGCACGGGAGACAGCCGAGATCGTCGCCACCGAGCTGGGTGTCGAGGTTCCCCACGTGGACCCGGCGCTCCGGGAGCGGCGCTTCGGCTGCTTCGAGGGGCTGACCCGCGACGAGGTGGCGGCGCGCCACCCGGAGGCGTGGGCGCGGTACCTGGCGGACCCCGGTCCGGCGCCCCCGGGCGGCGAATCGCGGGACGAGCTTCTCGGGCGGCTGCTCCCGGCGGTGGCCCAGGTGGTGGCGCAGCTGCAGGGCCCGGTGCTGGTCGTGATGCACGGCGGGTCGATGCGGGCGCTCCTCGCCGCCCACGTCGGGGCCATGCCCCGGCCGTCGTCGGCTACCTGGCCGCTGCACGGGATCCAGAACGGGCACGTGTACCGGATCGTGCTCACGGAGGGGCGGGTCGCGGCGGCGGAGCGGGTGGAGGGGTAGGTCGAACGGGGCAGCCCGAACCCCTCGACGGCGGGTGTCACCGATGGCAAGATTCGCCGCCCCCCGAGACCCCCATCCGGGTTCCGGGGAGGAACCGCCCGCACCAGGAAGGCCCCGATGAAGATCCTCCTCTCGTTCCTCGCCTCGCTGAAGCTCGCCGTGATCCTGCTCGTGCTCCTGCTCGTCGGGCTCTCGGCCGGGACCATCATCGAATCCCGCGCGGGCGTCGAGGTGGCGGGTCGGGTCGTCTACTACTCCTGGTGGTTCCTCGCCCTGCAGGGGCTCTTCGCCTTGAACGTGGCGCTCTCCCTCGCCGACCTCTTCCCCTACGGGAAGAAGCGGATCGGCTTCCTCGTCCTCCACGCCTCCCTGCTCCTCATCTTCGCCGGTTCGGCCATCACCTACTTCTTCAAGATCGAGGGCACCCTCTTCCTCTGGGAAGGGGAGACCGGCGGGCAGATCGTGGAGCGGGACAAGAACGGCCGGGTGGCGAGCCAGCACGACCTGCCCTTCTCGGTGACCCTCGTCGACTTCGTGCTGGAGACCTACCCCGGCACGATGCGCCCCTCCGGTTTCAAGAGCATCGTCCAGATCCGCGACCGGGAGACCGGCCAGCTCTTCGACGGCAAGACCTGGATGAACAATCCGCTCGAGTACCGGGGCTACACGATGTTCCAGTCGAGCTACCAGCAGGACGGGGGGCGCGAGGCCACCGTGCTCCAGGTCGCGAAGGACCCGGGGCAGAACGTCGTCTTCGTCGGCTACATCACGCTCGTGCTGGGCATGATCATCGTGCTCTTCACCCGGATCGGACAGGACCGGGAGCGGGCCGCGCAGGCCGCCCGCGACTCCGCCTCCGGGGTTGCCCGGGCTGCCGCCGCGCTGCTCCTCCTCGCGCTCGCCGGGCCGGCGCTCGCCGACGGGACGTCGGACGCCCTGCGCCGCCTGCCGGTGCAGCACGACGGCCGCTCCATGCCGCTCGACACGCTGGCCCGCGAGTCGGTCTGGACGGTCACCGGCCAGAACCGCTGGCACGGGGAGGACCCGGTGACCACCGCCACCGGCTGGCTCCTCGACCCGCCCGCCGCCGCCAACGCGCCCATCGTGAAGGTGGGCAGCGCCGCGCTGGCGAAGGAGATCGGGCTGCCGGAGGGCACCACCCACGCCTCCTTCCTCCAGATCGTCCGCACCCAGCGGGCGGTCCAGCTCATGGAGCAGGCGCGGGAGTGGGAGCAGCAGGGTCGTCCCCGCACCGGCGTCGTCCAGGACGCCGAGAAGCTCGAGCCCAGGCTCCTGCGCCTCCAGTCGTTCCTGTCCCGCGAGGCGGTGCGCCCGGTGCCCGTGGCCGGCGACCCGAACGCCCGCTGGGGCGCGCCCCAGGCTCCGTCGCAGGAGGGGCTGCTCGCCCTCTCCTCAGGCCCCCGCCTTCCCGGCTGGCCTTCGCCCGACCAGATCTCCACCGAGATCCGCTACAACGAGCTGAATCCGGTCCGACTCTCCTGGATCATCCTGCTCGCCGCGCTGGTGGTCTCGATCGTGGCCGGCGTGCGGCGCAGCAAGCTCCTCGACGGCGCCGCCTTCGGGCTGCTCGTCGGCGGTTTCGCCATGATGAGCTGGGGCATCTGGCTCCGCTGGCAGGCCGGCGACCGCATCCCGGCCGCCAACATGTACGAGTCGATGCTGTTCCTGGCCTGGGGCGTGGGCTTCTTCGCCGTCATCGCCTACGCGGTGATGCGAAACCGGGTGGTGGTGCTGAACGCCGCCGTGATGGCGACCCTCACCCTGATGCTCACCGACCTCCTCCCCATCGACCGCTTCATCCACCCCATCGCACCGGTGCTCTCCGGCACGCCCTGGCTCGCCATCCACGTGCCCATCATCATGGTGGGCTACGCGGTGCTGGCGCTCGGCATGGTGGTGGCCCACATGCAGGTCGGCTTCACCATCTTCGCGCCCCGGAAGGTGGAGGTGATCGATCGGCTCTACGACCTCCTCTACTGGTACATGTTCGTGGGCTCGATCCTGCTCATCGCCGGCATCCTCACCGGCTCGATGTGGGCGGCGTCGTCCTGGGGGCGCTACTGGGGCTGGGATCCGAAGGAGGTCTGGTCGCTGGTGGCCTTCCTCGCCTACATGGCCATCCTGCACGCCAAGGTGGACCGGGTGATCGGGCAGTACGGGGTGGCCGCCATCAGCATCGCGGCCTTCCAGACCATCCTCTTCACCTACCTGGGCGTGAACTTCGTCCTCTCCTCCGGCATGCACTCCTACGGCATGGGGGATTCACCCGTGGTGATGTGGATGGTGATCGTGGCGGCCGTGGAGGGCGTGTTCCTCGCCTGGGGCTGGACCGCCTTCCGGAAGAACCGGCACCTGCTCGAGGGGGCCTCGCCCGGATAGCCGCTACCGTCCGGGGAAGGTGATCCCCTTCTCCGGACAGTGGGTCGCGCAGCGGTCGCAGCTCGCCACGCAATCCCCGGGCCGGGCCACCCGGGCGCCCTTGTCGTGCCGCCCGAGCGCGAAGACCCCCTCGGGGCACTCGTCGATGCAGGTGCCGCAGGCCCGGCAGGCCCCGGCGTCGATGTGGGGGGCACAGGAGGCGCCGGCCGCCCGGGGCGCGGGTGCGGACGAACGCGTCGCCGGGGCGTCGTCGCCCGCGTCCTTGCGCCCGAATCCGATGGAATCCCAGAGCCCCATTCACGCACCCTGCCGGTGAACCCGGGAACCTAGCGGATCCTTCCCCCGACCGGAAGCGGGGGACCCTTCCCCGCGGTCCCTTGCGAACGGGGCGCCTTCGTGGAAAGTTCCCGCCCCGCCATGGCCCAGTACGTGATGTCGATGTTCCGCGTGAGCAAGGTGGTCCCGCCCAAGCGGCAGATCATCAAGGACATCTCCCTCTCCTTCTTCCCCGGCGCCAAGATCGGGCTCCTCGGCCTGAACGGCGCCGGCAAGTCCACGGTGCTGCGCATCATGGCCCGGGAGGACAAGGAGTTCGACGGCGAGCTGACCCACCAGTCGGGGCTGCGCATCGGCTACCTGCCCCAGGAGCCGATCCTCGACCCCACACGGACGGTGCGCGAGGAGGTCGAGTCGGGAATGGGGGAGGTCGCGGCGGCGCAGAGGCGGCTCGAGGAGGTCTACGCCGCCTACAGCGACCCCGACGCCGACATGGAGAAGCTGGCCGAGGAGCAGGCGCGCCTGGAGGCCGTCATCGAGAACGCCGGGGCCGACACCGGCAACGCCCTCGAGATCGCGGCCGACGCGCTGCGGCTGCCCCCCTGGGACGCCAGCGTGAAGCACCTCTCCGGCGGCGAGAAGCGGCGCGTGGCGCTCTGCAAGCTGCTCCTCGGCAAGCCGGACATGCTGCTCCTCGACGAGCCCACCAACCACCTGGACGCCGAGTCGGTGGAGTGGCTGGAGCAGTTCCTCACCCGATTCCCCGGCACGGTGGTGGCCATCACCCACGACCGCTACTTCCTCGACAACGCCGCCGAGTGGATCCTGGAGCTGGACCGCGGCCGCGGGATCCCCTGGAAGGGCAACTACTCGTCCTGGCTGGAGCAGAAGGAGCAGCGGCTCGAGGTGGAGGCGAAGCAGGAGAGCGCTCGCATCAAGGCCATGAAGCAGGAACTGGAGTGGGTGCGGCAGAACCCCAAGGCCCGGCAGGCGAAGAGCAAGGCGCGCCTCTCCCGCTTCGAGGAGCTCTCCTCGGTCGAGTACCAGAAGCGCAACGAGACCCAGGAGATCTTCATCCCGGTGGCCGAGCGACTCGGCGAGCAGGTCATCGAGTTCCACGGGGTCTCGAAGGGCTTCGGCGACCGGCTGCTCATCGACGACCTCACCTTCTCGGTGCCGCCCGGCGCCATCGTGGGGATCATCGGCCCGAACGGCGCCGGCAAGTCCACCCTCTTCAAGATGATCACCGGCGCGGAGACGCCGGACTCGGGCAAGGTGGTCGTGGGCAAGTCGGTGAAGCTCGCCTTCGTGGACCAGAGCCGCGAGGACCTGACCTCGAAGAAGACGGTCTTCGAGGAGCTCTCCGGCGGCGCCGACCTCATCCAGGTGGGGCGCTACGAGATGCCGAGCCGCGCCTACATCGGCCGGTTCAACTTCAAGGGAGGCGACCAGCAGAAGGTGGTGGGGACCCTCTCCGGCGGCGAGCGCGGCCGGCTCCACCTCGCGAAGACCCTCATGAAGGGGGCGAACGTCCTGCTGCTCGACGAGCCCTCCAACGACCTCGACGTGGAGACCCTGCGGGCGCTCGAGGACGCGCTGCTCGAGTACGCCGGCAGCGTGCTCGTCATCAGCCACGACCGCTGGTTCCTCGACCGCATCGCCACCCACATCCTGGCCTGCGAGGGGGACTCGAAGTGGAGCTTCTTCACCGGCAACTACCAGGAGTACGAGGCCGACAAGCGGCGCCGCCTCGGCGAGGAGGGGGCGCGCCCCCACCGCATCCGCTACAAGCCCATCGTGCGGTAGGGGCCGCCGGTCACGGGTGCCTCCGGGGGAAGGGGGAGATCCCAGGAGACAGGGTCGGCTCGTGGCTGGCAAGACCCTGAAAAGGGTGGGTCCAGCGCGGGACGTGGCGCTAGACTCCGGGCGTGACCGACATCCTGAAGCGCATCGAGGAGGGGCGGGCCATCCTCCGGAGCCGCTTCGGCGAGGCGATGGCGGGCACGCCGTCGCTCTCCGACCGGGAACCGCAGGGCACCGGCCCCAGGAACCGGCACGGCATGCCGCAGGTCCCGCCCCGGCAGAACGTGCTCTCCACCTGGCCGGTGCTCGACTGCGCCGACCAGCCGGTGGTCGGGACCGACCGCTGGGAGCTCCGCATGGAGGGGGAGGTGGAGGAGTCGATGCGCCTCACCTGGGACGACTTCCTCGCCCTTCCGCAGGCAGACGACGTCTCCGACTTCCACTGCGTCACCGGCTGGAGCCGGCTCGACATGCGCTGGGAGGGGGTCCGCTTCGAGACCCTGGCGGCTCTGGCGCGCCCCACCCTGGCGGCCACGCACGTCATGTTCCACTCCTACGACGGCTACTCCACCAACCTGCCGCTCGAGGAGGCGCTCAAGTCCGACGTGATCCTGGCGCACCGGGTGGACGGCGAGCCCTTGTCCACCGAGCACGGCGGGCCGGTGCGGGTGGTGACGCCGCAGCTGTGGGCCTGGAAGGGCGCGAAGTGGGTGCGGCGCGTGGAGTTCATGCCCCACGACCGGCGCGGCTACTGGGAGATCCGCGGCTACTCCAACACGGGGCACCCGTGGCGGGACGACCGCGACTGGTGAAACCGCCGCCCGCCTCGGGCGGGGCGCCCGGTCACTTCCGGGCGAAGCGCCGGTAGAAGCCCACGATCTCGGCCGCGGCGTCCTTCCACGAGACCGTCTCGGGGACGTCCCCCTCCTCGGGGCCGTCGATCCAGATGCCGCCGCACGACTCGCAGGTGTCGTAGCGGAGCGACTTCTTCTCGCCCCCCTCGATCTCCACGAGATCGACGTTGCAGGCGGGGCACTGACCCGCCATCACGTCGGCGTTGAGCCAGCCGCCGATCGAGGTCAGCGCGGGGAGGTTTCCGTGGACGAGGAAGCGGTTGACGTCCGACACGTCCACCCAGAGCCCACCGCAGTCGGAGCACCTCTGCATGACGTTGTCGTCACCGGCGATCTCCGTCATCTCGACACTGCAACGTGGGCAATCCATGAGTGATGGGTCCTCCTCCAGGACCGGTTCCGCATTCGGGGGTGGGCGAAGTTCGGATGATAGCGACAAGGAGAGGCGCGGATCAACGGCTCCGGCCCGATCAGGCCTCCGAGACCGACCGGAGGGACTCCACGAGCCTGCGGAGCCGCTCGGCGTGGAGCTTCAGCGCCACCCGGTTCACCACCAGGCGCGCGGAGACCTCGAGGACCGTCTCCTCGACGACGAGGCCGTTCGCCCGCAGGGTCTCCCCCGTTTCGGTGATGTCCACGATCAGGTCGGCGAGCCCGAGCGACGGCGCCACCTCGATGGAGCCGTGGAGCAGGATGATCTCGGCCGGCACGCCCTTCCGTGCGAAGTGGCGCGCGGCCAGGTTCACGTACTTCGTGGCCACGCGGGGGGCCACGCCGCGGGGGAGCGGCCGTGCGTTCCGGGGGCGTCCCACGATCACCGAGCAGCGGCCGATGCCCAGGTCGAGCGGCTCGTAGAGGTCGCGCGGCTCCTCGCGCAGCACGTCCAGGCCGGCCACGCCCACGTCGGCGGCCCCGTGCTCCACGTAGCTCGCCACGTCGGCGGCGCGGATGGAGATGAAGCGAAGCCCGTGCTCCGGCGAGTCCGCGGCCAGCTTGCGGGTGTTCTCGAGCAGATTCTTGGGCGACACGCCGAGCGCCCGCTCGAAGAGGGCCGAGGCCTCGGAGAGCAGCCGGCCCTTGGGGATGGCCACCGAGAGGAGTTCGCCCGAGGCGACCCTGCTCATGCGGTCACCCGCCGGATGCGCGCCCCGAGGGGCTCGAGCTTCGCCTCGATGCGCTCGTAGCCGCGATCGAGGTGGTAGACGCGCCGGACCTCGGTGGTCCCCTGCGCGGCGAGACCGGCCAGCACGAGGGCCGCGGAGGCGCGCAGGTCGCTCGCCATCACCGGCGCGCCGGACAGGGCCGGTACGCCCTTCACGACGGCCACCTTCCCGTCCACCGCGATCTCGGCGCCCAGCCGCTCCAGCTCCAGCACGTGCATGAACCGGTTCTCGAAGACCGTCTCCTTGATCACCGACGACCCGTCGGCCAGCGCGAGCAATACCATCATCTGGGCCTGCATGTCGGTGGGGAAACCCGGGAACGGCGCGGTCCGGACGTCCACCGGCCGGGGGCGATCGGGGCCGGCCACGCGGATCCCGCCCGGGACCTCCTCGACGGTCGCGCCAGCGAGGCGCAGCTTCTCCACCAGCGCCTCCATGTGGTCCGGGAGCGCCCCCGCCACGGTGACCTCGTTCCGGGGGAGCGCCCCGACGACGAGGAAGGTCCCCGCCTCGATCCGGTCGGGGATGACGTCGTGGTCGAGGCCGGAGAGCGAATCGACCCCGTCGATCACGATGCGCTGGGTGCCGGCCCCCTCGATGTGCGCCCCCATGCGGACCAGCGCCGCCGCCAGGTCGCCCACCTCCGGCTCTCGAGCGCAGTTCTCGAGCACCGTGCGCCCCTCGGCGAGGGCGGCGGCCATCATCACGTTCTCGGTGCCGGTGACCGTCTCCTTGTCGAAGGTGAAGGTGGTCCCGCGCAGCCGGCCGCGGGGCACGCGCCCCTCCACGTAGCCGTGGGCCAGGGTGAGCTCGGCCCCCAGCGCGGTGAGCGCCTTCAGGTGCTGGTCGATGGGGCGGGCGCCGATGGCGCAGCCCCCGGGGAGCGAGACCCGCGCCCGGCCCCAGCGGGAGAGCATCGGCCCCAGGACCAGCACGCTCGCGCGCATCGTGCGGACGAGCTCGTAGGGGGCTTCCGGATTCACGCTGCGTGGCGTGCGGACGACGACCGCGGCGGGCGAGCCCGCCACCCGCTCGAAGGTGCATCCGGCGTGGCCGAGGAGCCGCCCCATGGTCCGCACGTCGGCCAGGTCGGGCACGTTGCGGACGACGTGATCTCCCTCGGCGAGCAGCGCCGCGGCCACCACGGGGAGCGCGGCGTTCTTGGCGCCGGAGACGCGCACCGTCCCGCGGAGGGGGGCGCCGCCCTCGATGAGGATCTTGTCCATGGAAGGGTTCCGGGAAGAGCAGCGATTCTAGGTCGTCGGCGAGAGGCGCGCCACCACCCAGCGCGGCAGCCCGGCGAGGTCCCGCTCCACCTTCGCCGAGGCGAACCCGGCGGCCCGGCAGAGGTCGGGCAGGGGCCCGGCGTGGGTCTCGTGCATCTCGAGAAACAGCAAGCCCTCCGGGCGGAGCCGGGAGGGCGCGCAGGAGACGATGCGCCGCAGGAGTTCCAGGCCGT
>CAIOAK010000135.1 GCA_903855945.1 uncultured Anaeromyxobacter sp. | reverse complement strand
TTCTCCCTGCACCGGATGCCCGGCTTCGTCACCCAGTCGCAGGCCCGCGCCTGGGCTGACCGGCTCCGCGACGCGAACCGCGCCGGGCGCCTCGCGGAGGAGGAGGCCGCCCTCCGCGCCGAGGTGGACCCTCCCGGCCCGCCGCCCCCAGATGACACGTCGCCCCGGCTCTCCACCGTGGCGGATGAGTTCATGAAGCGCCGGATCAACCCGCACCGGAAGCGCCCGGAGGAAGCGGAGCGGGCCTTAGAGCGCGACATCCTGCCCCACCTCGGGGACCTGCCCGTGAAGAGCATCACCACGGCCCAATGCGCCGACGTCATCACGGCGAAGGTGGACGACGGCGCGAAGGGCGGCGCCGCGAAGGTGCTGGGGCTCCTCAAGCAGCTCCTCTCCTTCGCGGAGGGGCGCGGGTACATCGACCGGAACCCGGCCGCGCGCCTCGACCCCGACGACCTAGGGATCGTCCTGGGGCGCCGCAAGCGCTGGCTCACCGAGGAGGAATTGCCGGCGTTCTGGGAAGCCTTCGATGGAAAGGCGCGCACGGTCGAGGTCACCCGCACCAACTACCGGACGAAGAAGGCCCAGACGTTCACTCAGCACACCCCGGGGATCGAGGCCGCCACCCGTGCCGGCTTGAAGCTCCTCCTGCTCACCGGCGTTCGTTCGGGCGAGCTACTCCGCGCCCGGTGGGAGGAAGTGGACTTCGACGAGACGGCGAAGGGCAGGCCGAAGCCGGAGGGGGAACGGCGCCCGACGTGGACGATTCCGATCGCCAACCAGAAGCTGACGAAGAAACAGGAGCGGGACGCGCGGCCGTTCGTGATCCCCCTCACCCACACCGCGCTGGAGCAACTGGAGGTGCTCCGGGCCGAGGCCGGGAAGTCGCCCTGGATCATGGCGAGCCCCGTGCCGCCGGAGAAGCCGGAAGACGAGCCCTGCCCGTATGAGGAGAAGTCGCTAGGGCACGCCATGCGGCGGATGTTCGGGGGGAAGTCACCGGCCGTGAAGCTCCCAGGCGGCCCCGCCTCCCCGCACGACCTGCGCCGCACCATGCGGACCCACCTCGCCCGGCTCCGCATCCCGCCGCACATCACCGAGCGATGCCTAAATCACTCCCTTGGACGAATCGTCCAAACCTACGACCTGCACGACTACCTCGACGAGCGGCGCGAGGCGCTCGCGCGCTGGGATGGCTACCTGCGCCGGGTCGTCACCGGGGAGGGCGCGGAGGTGGTGGCGCTACCGGCGGCCGGGGGGCGGCCGTGACGCCCCGGCTCGCGTGGAAGTCGCGGGAGGCCGCCCTTGCCGCGGCCGATCATGAGTTGCTCACGAGGCTCCAAAGCGCCTGGGGCGATGCGTTCGGTGTCGATCCAGTCGTCGAGTTCGACGACCAGGAGCTCACCCTCCTGGCGCTCGCGGACTTGCTCGAGCCCGCCCGCCGGGCGGGGGGCCGGAGCCGGGCGGCCGGGCACGTGGCGGCGGCCGTGGGCACCCTCGGGGGCGAATTGTCCGACGTGAAGCGCAACCGCGAGCGCTGCGCCGGCATGGCTCGGAAGATGCGGTGGAGCGGGGACGGCGAGAGGCCCCTCGCCCTCCGAGCGGAGCTAGTGCGGGCGATGATGGCGGTCCCGACGCCTCCGGCGCGGCCCCTGAGTGCGGCCGGGCTGGCGCTGGCATCCATCGCCGCCGGATTCGAGCCGGAAGCGGCGAGTGCCGAGCAATGGAACGCCCGGAAGGCCGGGTGGCGGAAGGCTGTAGCCCGTCACTCTCCGTAAAGGGGGGGACAGAATCCGGCCGCCCGCCGGTCTGTCCCTCTCCCGCTCC
>CAIOAK010000134.1 GCA_903855945.1 uncultured Anaeromyxobacter sp. | reverse complement strand
GTCCGGCAGGGGAAGCGGTCGGCCGCCGTGATCGTGCCGCGGGGATACGGGGAGGCCTCGGAGCGGCTCTTCTTCGGCCCCCCGCGCCAGCTGGAGCTGGAGGTGGACCCGGCTCGCTCGGCCGAGGGGGCGATGCTCGCCGGGATCCTCACCGGGGCCGCCATGCAGTCGATGTCGGACCTCTTCACCGACCCGTCCCGCACGCGCACGATGGTGAACCGGTCGCTCGGCGATCTCGCGGGGACGCCGGCCGGTCCGCGTCGGGACGAGACCGCCACCTTCCTGGGACAGCTCCGGACCTTCATGGACGGGGCCCCGGCCCGGGAGCCTGCCTCGGGCGGCGGGTCGGGATGGAAGCCCATCGAGATCGTGCGGCGGGAGGTTCGCAACGAGAAGGTGGGGCCTCGCTCCGCCTTCGACTTCACCTTCCCGCAGGGCATCCTCTGGGGCGTCATCGGGAGCGCGCTCGGCTTCGCGCTGTCGCTCGTGACCGAGCGCACGCGGGGGACGCTGATGCGGCTCGAGACCTCGCCGCTCTCCCGCCTGGACGTGCTGCTCGGGAAGGCGCTCGCCTGCTTCCTCACCATCGCCGCGGTGGAGACCTTGCTGCTCGGGCTCGGGGTCGCCTTCTTCGGGATCCGCGCCACCTCCTGGCCGCTGCTCGCGGCCGCCGCCCTCGCCGTGGCCGTGTGCTTCGTCGGGATCATGATGACGGTGGCGGTGCTGGGGAAGACCGAGCAGGCGGCGGGCGGCCTCGGCTGGGCCATCATGATGCCCCTCTCGATGTTCGGCGGCGGCATGATCCCGCTCTTCGTCATGCCCACCTGGATGCAGACGGTGAGCAACGTCTCCCCGGTGAAGTGGGGAATCCTGGCGCTCGAGGGCGCGACCTGGCGCGGCCTCAGCGCCTCCGAGATGGCGCTGCCGATCGGGGTGCTGCTCCTCGTGGGGATCGCGGGGCTGGCCCTGGGGTTCCGCCTCTTCCGGGACGGCGAGGGGTAGCGCCCCTCTTCACTCCCAGGAAAACGACGTGCCGCGCTCCGCCGCCGCCGAACCCGCGCGCCGGGACGGTGACGCTCCGGGCCTCGAGCCCTTCCCGCTCCAGCCGCTCCAGGTAGCGGGTGTCCGGCCCGGCCGACCAGACCGCCAGCACCCCTCCGGCGGAGAGGGCATGGGCACAGGCCCGGACCCCACGCGGGCCGTAGAGCCGGTCGTTCCCGGCGAGCACCATCGAGGAGGGGCTGTTGTCCACGTCGAGCAGGATGGCGTCGAAGGCGCCGGCGGCCTCGGCGATCCGGGCGACCACGTCGCCGATCTGGAGCCGGGCGCGCGGGTCGTCGAGGGGATGGCCGGCGAGGTGCCCCACCTGCGCCCGGTTCCAGGAGACGAGCGCCGGCGAGATCTCCGCGACCACCGCCCGGGACTCCGGACCGATCCGGTCGAGCGTGGCGCGCAGCGTGTAGCCGAGCCCCAGGCCGCCGATGAGCACCGTCCGCGCCCCGCCGGGCCTCTCCAGCCGGTCGAGCGCCAGCTGGGCGAGCGCGTCCTCCGAGCCGTGCTGCCGGCTCGACATGAGCACGCGCCCGTCGTTGCGCACCACCCATTCCTCCCCGCGGCGGGCCAGCACCAGTTCGGTGCCTCCCTCGACCTTCGTCCGGTCGACCGTCTCCCAGGGCTGCATGCAGCCTCGATAGCACGCCGGCGTTCCGGGCGCCCCCCCTGGCAACGGCCGCCCCGTTTCGGTAAAGGTTCGTCCATGGCCCACACCGTCCGGTACGCCTCCACCACCCAGGATCGGGATCTCGCCTACGAACTGCGCCGCCTCGTGTTCGAGGTGGAGCAGGGGGTGCCCCGTCCGCTCGATCGGGACGCCTACGACTTCAACGCCGACCACGTGGTGGTGTTCGACGAGGACGGGACTTGCGTGGGCACCGGTCGTGCGGTCCGGCTCGACTCCCGCACCTGCCAGGTCGGACGGATGGCGACCTTGCCGACGACGCGGAAGTCGGGCGTCGGGGGCTCGGTGCTCGAGGCCCTGGAGCGGATGGCCGAGCTGCGCGGGCTGCGGGAGATCGTCGTCCACTCGCAGGTGCCGGCGGTGAACTTCTACACCCGCCGCGGCTACGTGGCGGAGGGGGAGACCTTCCTCGAGGAGGGCATACCCCACCTCAAGATGCGCAAGATGCTCCTCGTCCGCTGAGCCGCTGAGCCCTACGGGCCGGCGCGGACCTTCAGGAACCACCAGGCGGCGACCGTCGCCAGGGCGAGGAGCACGGCCACCAGGCCGACCCGCGTCCACGGCGAGCTCCTCTCCGGGCGCTCCTGCGACGGCGCCTCCGCGCGCTGCGTTCGCTGGGGCGGCCGGGTCGGGCGGAGCAGCGTCAGGTGCGTGTCCTCCTCTCCCGATGGCGGAGGTCCGGGCGTTCCCTCGGGAAACGGCGCCGCGCGCGCAGGAGCTTCCGGGGGCGTCGGCGTCGGCTCCGGAGGGGCTGGCACCCCGGCGACCCCGGCGACCTCCACGAGCGGGGTGGCGAGCGGGTGGCGCTCGGCGGGCGGCGCAGCCTGGACCGGCGGTGGAGGTGGCGCGGACGCGGGACGGTGGACGATCACCTGACCGCAGCCCTTGCACTTCATCCGGAAGGCCCGGGCGGCAAGGTCGTCGGAGATGACGTAGGCACGGCCACAGCTCTGGCAGGCGAAGCGCAATGGTACCCTCCTGGGGCGGAATCTTATTGTTTCTTGGGCGGATGGGCGAATTCGTCCCACCCGATGACCTCGAAAGGGGCTTGCGGGTGGCGGGTCGGTTAGGTAGTATTCCTATCTGAGTTATAGGAATTCACCGTGCGCTTCAGCCTCAAGTCCGAATACGCCCTCCGCGCCGCCCTCGACCTCGCACTCCACGCGTCGCCGGGCGAGCTCGTCCGCACCTCCGAGGTGGCGCGCCGGACCGGCGCTCCCGCCAAGTTCCTCGAGGCGGTCCTCGGGCAGATGGGGCGCGCCGGCATCGTCGAGAGCGAGCGGGGCGCGCGCGGCGGCCACCGGCTCGCCCGCACACCGTCGCAGGTCCGCGCCGGCGACCTCGTCCGCGCGGTCGAGGGGCCCGAGGCGCTCGCGATCCGTCCCTCCCGAGGGCGCCCGGCGCCG
>CAIOAK010000133.1 GCA_903855945.1 uncultured Anaeromyxobacter sp. | reverse complement strand
CTCGAATCCAGGGAGGAAGCGGTAGCGACCCCAACGGGGCCGCGCCGCCCGGAGGCGCGCCATGCCGAACGTCAAGGGAGCCGTCCTCACCGATCGCGATCGCGCCCTCCTCGCCTACGTCGGCATCGCCCGGTACGCATCCGCCGACCAGGTCCACCGGCTCATCGCGCCCGACCGCAGCAAGAAGCTCGTCTACCGCCGCCTCGCCAAGCTCTGCCTGCCCGGTGGCCGCCCGGGTGAGGGGGCCTGCCTGCGCCGCCTGCACTACCGACGCTACGAGGGCACGAGCGTCCCGGTCTGGGCGCTCACGCCCTCGGAGTGGGAGCCGGTGCTCGCGGAGGTCCCGCCGGAATGGCAGGGCCCGGTGGCGACCGGCCTCTACGCCGTGATGCGCGAGGGGGAGATCTTCGGGATGCGCAAGGAGGACGTGGATCTCGCGGCCGGCATCATCATGGTGAACCGGTCCTGGGATGCGCCGCGCACGAAGGACGGCAAGGCGCAACCGGTGCCCATCGCCGATCAGCTCCGGCCGCGCCTCACGAATGCGCTGCGCGAGGCGCCCGGCCCGCTCGTGTTCCCGAGGGCCGACGGCACCATGCACTCGCGCAAGCTGCGACTCAACCGGATGCTCCGGGCCGCCATCGCCCGCGCCGGCCTCATCGAGGGCTACGAGCATCGCTGCCGGGCCGCGCACTGCGGCTGGAAGGAACTGCGGCCCTCCGCGGCGCTCCCGGAGGCGTGCCCGAGTTGCGGCAAGCCATCACTCTGGGCGAAGCCCGTCCCACGGCACGTCCGCTTCCACGACACCCGCCACTCCGGCGGCACGGCGGTGGTGCGGAGCGCGGGCATGGCAGTCGCGCAGAAGTTCCTCCGCCACTCGGACGTGCGCCTCACGATCCACACCTACGGCCACCTGGACGTCGAGGACGTCCGGGAGGGGCTGTCCCGGTCGTTCACCACCGGCCCGACGATCGGCCGGACTGCTGGCGGACTGCGCGGGGGGTTGGAGGCGGACGGAAGCGCGAAGCAGCGCAGCGGGGGAACTGCCGAAGACGGGCCGCAAGTCCCCGCTCCGTCTCACGATTCCGGGAGCGATCCGATCAGAACGCGTGCACGAAGAGGCCGGAGCGCAGCTTCGGCTCGAACCAGGTGCTCTTCGGCGGCATGATCTGGCCGGCGTCGGAGACGTCCATCACCTGGTCGACCCGCGTGGGGAAGAGGTGGAAGGCGATGCTCCAGCCCTCCTCCTTCACCCTGCGTTCCAGCTCGGCGGCGCCCCGGATGCCCCCCACGAAGTCGACGTCCTTCGAGCGGCGCGGATCGTCGATGCCGAAGATGGGCTTCAGCACCTGGTCCTGCAGGATCGAGCAATCGAGCGAGGCCACCGGGTCATTGGCGTCGAAGCTCCCGGGCCGGACCCGGGCCCGCCACCAGCGCCCATCGAGGAAGACACCGAAGGAGAGCGGACCCTCCGGCGCGGGGCGGTCGGCGGGGGACAGGTCGAGCACCTTCTCGAGCGCCGCGCGCAACTCGGCCGGGGAACGCCCCTTCACGTCCCGTACGACCCGGTTGTAGGCCAGGATCTGCATCTGGTCGTGCGGGAAGACCACCGCGAGGAAGCGGTCGTGCTCGCCCGGCGTGCCCTTGCGGAGCGCGTGCACCCGCGAGGCCGCCGCCGAACGGTGGTGGCCGTCGGCCACGTAGAGGGCGGGGACGGCGCGGAAGAGATCGGCGATGCGGCGGCTCGCATCGACCCCCACCACCCAGAGACGGTGCTCGACACCGTCCTGCGTGGTCATGTCGTACTCGGGGGCGCCGTGCATCACCTCGGCGACCGCGGCGTCCACCTCTCGCGAGGCGCGGTAGGTGAGGAAGACCGGCTCGTCGTGGGCGCCCATCTCGTCGATGTGGCGCGTGCGGTCGTCCTCCTTGTCGGCCCTCGTCTTCTCGTGCTTCTTGATGAGGTCGGCGTCGTACTCGGCCACCGACGCGCAGGCCACGAGCCCCACTTGCCTGTGGTTCCCCATCTTCTGCGCGTAGACGTAGAGCCGCGGCTCCACGTCGGGAGCGAGGACGGCGCGGCCGCGGAAGTCGGCCAGGTTCCGGGCGCCCTGCGCGTAGACCGCGTCCGCGTGCTCGTCGGTGCCGTCGGGGAGATCGATCTCGGGCCGGGAGACGTGGAGGTAGCTGTCCGGATTCCCGCGGGCGAGGTCGCGTGCCTCGCGGGTGTTCACGACATCGTAGGGGGGGGCGGCGACGCGTACCGCGCGCTCCCGCGACGGCCGCAGCGCGCGAAACGGATGGAGGGTGGCCAAAGTCGGGCTAGCCCCAGAGCTTCTCGTCCTTGCCCTGCACCGACCGTCCGCAGTGGACGCAGACCTTCACGCGCCCGCCGACGAGCGCGCTCTTCCCGCCCGCGTAGGTGTGGGAGCAGTCGCGGAGCAACTCCTCCTCTTTCTCGAGGAGCGTGCGGATGCTCTCCTCCAGCTTCACGATCTCGGACCGCAGCGCGTCTCTCTTCGCCAGGCGTTCGTCTTGGGTCACGATCGACTCCTCCAGGGATTCCGCCCGGCGCGGTCAGCCGCGCACGGCATCCGGCCATCATACAGCCAAGTCGCTCCCGGTGCAGGTAGGGAAAGCTGCGCGGGGTGGCGCGCCG
Source organism: uncultured Anaeromyxobacter sp. (assembly GCA_903855945.1). Lineage (GTDB taxonomy): Bacteria > Myxococcota > Myxococcia > Myxococcales > Anaeromyxobacteraceae > CAIOAK01. The sequence continues at coordinate 4,545 of CAIOAK010000133.1, read as the reverse complement.
ACCGCTCCGCTGCGCCCCGCGTGCGGGAGTCAACGGTTGATACTTTCAGTGAAACCGGGGTCGGGAAATGCGCCCATGCCGCCGGCCCGATCCATCCTTCGCATTTGATAAGTATTTATTTTCGATAAGACCTATCCGTATTTGGCCTGTCCCGTGCACCGGTGACACCGAAGTTCGGCACGATTCGCGCAGATTTTGCGACTCATATTTTTCGGGTTCTGGAGGTTTCAATGGTGGGACAAAGGACTACATGGACATACAGTCGGTTTGTCCTTGCGATCCTGGCAAGTTCCATCGTGCTGCTGTCGGCTTGCTCCGAAACGCAGCAAGCGTCCGCTCCGGCCAGCGGCGGAACCCCCCCGGAACCCGGCAAGACTTGCACGAGCTGTCACGGTGACGCTACGCGTCAGGCCACTGCGATCAACCCGCAACTTGCCTCCGCTCCGCCCAAGGGAAGCCGCGGGGAGACCGAGACCACGACACGGGCGGTCGGCACCCACCAGCTCCACCTCCAGGCCATCGCCTGCACCGAGTGCCACGTCGTCCCGACCTCCCAGACCCACTCGACCGGCACGGTCGAGGTCACCTTCGGCTCGCTCGCCACCACCGGCGGCGTCACACCCAGCTGGAACGGCACGGGCTGCGCCGCGAGCTACTGCCACGGCAATTTCAAGGGCGGCAACCCCACCTACGTTCCCACCTGGACCAGCCCCGCCGCGACGACCTGCGGCACCTGCCACGCGCTCCCCCCCGCGGCTCCCCACCCGCCGGGCGCCGACTGCTCGACGTGCCACACCGGCTACACCGCCACCTCGGTCAACCCCGCGCTCCACATGAACGGATCGGTGGACAAGGTGGAGGTGGTCGCCAAGGGCTGCACCGCGTGCCACGGAGATTCGACCCGGGCCGCCACCGCGAACAACCCGCAGCTCCCCTCCGCGCCGCCCAAGGACACCCAGGGGAACACCGCCACGACGGCCCGCGGCGTGGGCGCACACGAGCGCCACCTCGTGGCCGGCACACTCACAGCCGGCATTGCCTGCGGCGAGTGTCACGTCGTCCCGACGAGCGACACCCACTCGAACGGGACCGTGGATGTCGCGTTCGGCGCGCTGTCCAGGACGGGCGGGGTGACCCCCGTCTGGAACGGGACGGGCTGCGAAGCGAGCTACTGCCACGGCAACTTCAAGAACGGCAAGCCCTCGTACGTCCCCGGCTGGACCGCGGCTGCGCCCAGCGCCTGCGGCACCTGCCACGGGATGCCGCCCGGCGGCACCCATCCCTACAGCGTCGCCTGCGGGAGCTGCCACCCGGGGTACACCTCGGTCACGGTCAACCTCGCCGTCCACGTGAACGGAACGGTCGATCTCGTCAACCTGGCCTGCACCAGCTGCCACGGCAGCTCGGCCCGCGCGAGCGTGGCCGGCGCCGACGTCAACCAGTCGTCCGCGCCTCCGGTGGACACCCAGGGGGGCACGTCGGGTGTCCGCGTCGGGACCCACCTGGCCCACGTGAACCCGTCGTCGGGCGCGGTCTACAAGCCCATCGCCTGCTCCGAGTGCCACCCGGACAACTCGGGCAACGGCGGCCACTCGAACGGCACCGTGAACGTGACGTTCGCCGGTGCGACCGGCGCCAAGCTCGGCGGAACCTCGGCGAGCCTCGTCCAGGGCAACGGATCGAGCGTCGCCACCACCTGCACGACCTACTGCCACGGCGCGTCGCTCGACGCGACGACGACGAAGGGCAGCGTGGCCACCTGGTCCTGGAACGGCGCGGTCGCCGACTGCGGCAGCTGCCACAAGGCACCCCCGGCCACGGCCAATCACCACAACGCCGCGGCCGTCACCACCTGCAACCGGTGCCACTCCGGCACCGTTGACGCCACGGGCGCCATCCTGGTCTCGGGCGGCAAGCACGTGAACGGAGCGATCGACACCGCCAACCTCACCTGCAGCACCTGCCACGGAAGCTCGACGCTCGTCGCCTCCGGCACCCAGGACGCGAACGTCGCCGCCGCGCCCACCGGCACCGGCGCCCCCGACACCTACGGCAACACGGCGGTCACCACCTCCGGCGTCGGCGCCCACGCCGCGCACGTGCTCGGCACGCGTTCGAAGCCGGTCCTCTGCAACGCCTGCCACACCGTCCCGGCAAGCAACGTCCACAAGACCGGCAGCGCCACCGCCGGGACCGTCGTCCTCGGCAACCTCGCAACCAAGGGCTCCATCACGGGCGCAACCTACGTCGGCGCGGGCGGTTCCTGCGCGGCCACCTACTGCCACGGCAATCTGGGCGGCGGCATCGGCTCGGCCAGCGCCTCCCCCTCCTGGAAGACCGCCGGCACGCTCGTCTGCAACTCCTGCCACGGGTCCCCCCCAGCCCAGACCTCCACCGGCCAGGCCCACCCGAACAACACCAGCTGCGGCAGCTGCCACCCGGGCTACACCTCGACCACCGTCAACGCCGCCACCCACGTGAACGGGACGGTCGAGTACGCCGCCCTGTCGTGCACGTCGTGCCACGGCGACGCCACCCGCACCGGCGCCGACGCCGACCTGGTCGCCTTCTCGGCGGCTCCGCCCCTGGACACCTCGGGCGCTTCCACCGGCGTGAAGGTCGGCGCGCACCTGAAGCACCTGCTGACGGGCGCCGCGGGCGGCCCCACCTTCTCGAAGCAGGTGGCCTGCGCCGAGTGCCACAGCAACGCCATCCCTGCCACGCCGCTCCACTCGAATGGCCAGCCCAACGTCGCCTTCGGCCCCCTCGCCGCCCAGGGAACGGGCGCCACCTTCGCGGCGCCGTCCTACGCGGGCAGCACCTGCTCCAACACCTACTGCCACGGCAACTTCAAGAACGGCGCGGGCGCGAACCCCATCTCCTGGACCGGCACCGCCGCCTGCGGCAGCTGCCACGGCGTCCCGCCCAGCGGGACCCACCCTGCAGCCTCCCTCACGACCTGCGGCAACTGCCACGGCAACTACGACAACGTCGCGGCCGCCACGAACCCGTCCGCCGCCATCATCGATCCGTCGCTCCACGTGGACGGGAACCTCCACCTGAAGCCGATGTCCTGCTCTTCCTGCCACGGCGCGAGCGATCGCGTCGGCGTCGCGGGCGCCGATGCCGTCGTGGCTGCCGCACCGCCGTCGGTGGCTTCACCGACCGGCATCGCCGGCGCTCACCTGGCCCACGTGAACCAGGGCAGCACGGCACCGGCGCTGTCGAGCCCGCTCGCCTGCTCCAGCTGCCACACCGTCCCCGCGGACGGCGCGCACTCGAACGGGGTGGTCGGCGTGAACTACGCGGGCATCGCCGTGGCGCAGGGGGCTGTCCCGGGTGCTTACGACCTCACCGCCCACACCTGCTCCAACACCTACTGCCACGGCAACTTCCCCGGCGGAAACCAGAACCCGGCCGCGATCTCCTGGGCCACCGCGGGCAAGCTCTCCTGCACCGGTTGCCACGGGTCGCCGCCTCCGACCTCCACCACCCACCACCCGGCCAACGCGAACTGCGGCTCCTGCCACACCGGCTACACCGCCTCGACCGTGGCCGCCTCCACCCACGTGGACGGCACCGTCCAGAAGCCCGCAGCCGGCTGCACCGCCTGCCACGGTGTCCTCGCCGGCCAGGGCGGCACGGCCGTCGCCAACACCAGCGCCACCGTGGCCCCCGGCTTCGGCGGCACGGGTGTCGATGCTGCCGGCAACTCGGCCGCCACCTCCCGCGGCGTCGGCGCCCACGCCAGGCACCTCACGCCCACGCTCCGCGCGAGCGCCCTCTCCTGCGCAGAGTGCCACGGCGCCCTACCGGCCGCTGGCGACACCGCCCACGCCAACGGCACGGTCGCCATCTCCTGGGGCACCGTCGCCTCGGCGAACGGCTCGACGCCCTCGACGTCCGTCACCGCAGGGACCCTCTCCTGCTCCGCCACCTGGTGCCACGGGGGAAACAGCGCCCTCTCCGGCGCCACCCAGTCCACCATCGCCTGGAACGCCGCCGCTTCCATCAACTGCACCTCTTGCCACGGCAACCCGCCGGCGGCGAACGGCCACCCGCAGAACACGAACTGCGCCAGCTGCCACGGGGCGGGCTACATCTACCTCACCGCCACCACGGGCTCGATCAGCGGCGCCGCGCTCGCCACCCACGTCGATGGCGCCATCACGCTTCTCGCAGGTTCCGGGTGCACCTCCTGCCACGGCGACGCGACGCGCGTGGTCGTGGCGGGTGGCGACGGCAGCGTGCCGGCCTCTCCGCCCGTCGTGGCCTCCAACGGCGGGGTCGCTGGCGCGCACCTGGCTCACGTCAACCAGGGCAGTGCTGCGCCGGCGCTGTCGAGCCCGCTCGCCTGCTTGAACTGCCACACCGTCCCGGCGAGCAACAGCCACTCGAACGGCCTGGTCGGCGTGAGCTACGCGGGCATCGCCGTCGCGCAGGGGGCTGTCCCGGGCGCTTACGATCTCACCGCCCACACCTGCTCCAACACCTACTGCCACGGCAACTTCCCCGGCGGGAACCAGAGCCCGGTCGCGATCTCCT
>CAIOAK010000132.1 GCA_903855945.1 uncultured Anaeromyxobacter sp. | reverse complement strand
CTTTGATGGACGACCCCGAAGGGTACAAAAACCCGCCGTTATCGGTTTTATCCAATAACGGCGGGCGTTTACGAAGTCGGGGCGACAGGATTTGAACCTGCGACCACTTGCACCCCAAGCAAGTGCGCTACCAGGCTGCGCTACGCCCCGGGCACGACAGGGACGGGATAGGTAACACTCACGCCCCGGAGGGTCAACCGCTTCCCCGCCCGCTGCGAACGGGGTTGGGACACCGCAGAACGGTCAGCGCGCGCGCCCGCCGGCGCGCTGGACGGCTCCGATGGGCAACCACATCGGCAGTGGCTTCGGACGCGCGTCCGAAGCGCCCTCGATCACGTCGATGGGCGTGAAGCCGTACCTTGCGTAGAACTCGACTGCTCCCGGCTTCGCATCCACGACGACACCGGCGCAGCCGACTCGGCCCGCCATGTCGAGCGCGAGCAGGAGAACGAACCGGACCAGCTGCGCGCCGACACCGAGCCCGCGAGCGGACTCATCGACGGCGAGGCGGGCCAGCCCGAGAACGGGCACGGGATAGCGGGGTAGCTTCGTCCGCTCGCGCTCGGGCAGATCCTCGATCTCCACATGCCGAGGAGCGACGGTTGCGAATCCGAGGACGCGTCCCGAATCCACCGCCACGTACGTCACGCCGAGGTGGTGTCGGAACTGGTTCTGTCCAGCGTACCGGAGGAAAAACCGATCGAGCGACTCGTCGCCCGACCGGAACGACGTGCGGTCATCCGTCTGGACGAGGGCCCTAATCTCCATCGCGCATCAAGTCGCGAAGCGCGCCAGGCGTGGACTCGGCGGCTCCCGCCTCCCTCAGCATCGCCGCCCCCGTCTTGCGGGAGACGACGAGACGCGGGTGCACGATGTACTCCCCCGGAAGTTCCTCGAGCGCCTGCAGGTGATGGAGGAGCGCCTGCTCGATCAGGTGCCCCTTCTTCACCCCGGCGCGGCGGACATATCGCTCCATCAACTCGCGCGTGGACTCGGAGATCTGTGCGGAAACCTGGATGTCCTTCATGGCTACGCTCCTGTAAGGTAATCTACATTTTTGTAGAACTCCTGTCCATCCCGTCCGGCTCATCCGATCACGTCCCGCGCCCCCGTCCGGGCTACACTTGCGGGATGCCCGAGACCTCCTTCACGCCGCCCGCGCGCCCCGCCGGACTGCCCCCGGGCACGGTGAGCTGGCTCGAGATCGACGTCGGAGCCCTGGCCGGGAACGTGCGGGCCTTCGCCGGGCGTCTCGGGGGAGCCCGGCTCGCCGCGGTGGTGAAGAGCGACGCCTACGGCCACGGCGTGGCGGTCGTGGCGCCGGCGGCATTGCGGGCGGGGGCATCCTGGCTCGCCGTGTGGGGCGCGAACGAGGGGATCCCGCTCCGTGCGCTCGTGGGGCCGGACGTGCCCATCCTGTGTCTCGGTCACACCCCGTCGCAGGACTTCGAGGAGGCCGTCGCCTCCGATCTGCGGCTCACCCTCTACGACCCCTCCGCCATTCCCGCGCTGGCGCGCGCCGCCCGCGCCCTCGGCCGGACTGCACGGGTGCACGTGAAGCTGGAGACCGGCACCCACCGGCAGGGGATCGAGGCGGAGGAGGCCGAGCTCCTCGCCCGGACCGCCGCGGCCGAGCGGGGCGTGCTGCTCGAGGGGATCTCGACCCACTTCGCCGACATCGAGGACACCACCGACCACGGCTACGCCGAGTCGCAGCTGGCCATTTTCACGGAAGGTGTGGATCGGGTGGCGGCGGCGGGCGTGCGCCCCACGGTGCGCCACACCGCCTGCTCGGCGGCCGCCATCCTCTTCCCGAAGACCCACTTCGACCTGGCCCGGGTGGGCATCGGGCTCTACGGCCTGTGGCCCTCCCGGGAGACGCTCGTCTCGGCGCGGGAGCGGGGGCTCGGCGGGTTCTCCCTGTCGCCGGTGATGACCTGGAAGGCGCTCGTGGCCCAGGTGAAGGACGTCCCGGCGGGCGGCTACGTCGGCTACGGCCGGACCTGGCGGGCCCCGCGGCGCACCCGCATCGCCGTCATCCCGGTGGGCTACTTCGAGGGCTACGCCCGATCCCTCTCGTCCCGGGCCCACGTGCTCGTGCGCGGGCGGCGCGCGCCGGTGCTGGGGCGCGTCTGCATGAACATGTTCATGGTGGACGTGACCGACGTCCCGGGGGCTTCGGCCGGCGACGTGGCGGTGCTGCTCGGGCGCGACGGCGACGAGGAGGTCACCGCCGAGGCGCTGGCCGGCTGGGCCGGCACCATCCACTACGAGATCACCACCCGGGTGAACCCGCTCCTGCCCCGGCTCGCGGTGAACGGGGCCTGACCGCGACGCGTCCCGGGGCTACTTCACCCAGGGTGAAACGGCCTTGAACTCGGGCGTGCCGGCCTGGTGGAGCAGGTCGAAGATGGCGCTCTCGGCGGTGGTGACCACCGCGCCCGCCTGCCGGCACAGGTCGAGCCCGCGCAGCCGGTGCTCCTCGGTCCGGCTCGACACCGCGTCGGCGCACACCTGGACGTCGTAGCCCATGGCCACGAGATCGCGGGTGGTCTGGAAGACGCAGACGTGCGTCTCCATCCCGGTGATGACCACCTGCTTCCGTCCGGTGGTCTCGAGCGTGCGCTGGAAGGGCGCGTCGGCGCCGCAGGAGAAGTGGAGCTTCTCGAGGGGCGGGGAGGGGAGCAGCTCGGCCAGCTCGGGGATCGTGTGCCCGAGCCCCTTGGGATACTGCTCCGTGCAGAGCACCGGGAGCCCGAGGGTCTTCCCGCAGTGGATGAGGGCGCGGCCGTACTTCACCACCCGTGCGAGGGCGTCGGGCGGCATGGCCGGGGTGAGCCGGTCCTGCACGTCGATCACCAGGATGACGGTGCGGTCGCGGTGGAGCCTGGGGTAGGGGGCGGGCATGTGTTCCTCCGTTCAGACGGCGTATCCGGCGGCTCCCGAGGCGGCGGCCGCCTCGGGGTCGATGGCCACGTCGACACAGTAAACCGTTCCGGACGCGAAGGCGCGGTCGAGTGCGGCGGGCAGGTCGGCCGGGTCGTCCACGTGCTCCCCCTTCCCGCCGAAGGCCTCCACCACCCGGTCATAGCGCGTCGCGGCGAGCTTCGTGGCCGGGCTCCTCTCCTCGCCGTACATGTTCCGCTGCGGGACCCTGATCTGCCCCCAGGCCGCGTCGTTGCCGACCACCACCAGCATGGGCAGGCCGAAGCGGACCGCAGTCTCGAAGTCGAATCCGTTCAGTCCGAAGGAGCCGTCCCCCTGGATGACCAGCACGGGGCGCTCGGGCGCGAGCAGCTTCGCGGCGATGGCGAAGGGCGCGCCCACCCCCAGGCAGCCGAGCGGACCCGGGTCGAGCCAGCGACCGGGGCGGGGAAGCTGGTTGCTCTTCGCCGCCACCGCCACCACGTTTCCGCCGTCGGCGACGAAGGTGACGTCCCCGGCGCGCCGGGCCGCCGCGTCGATCTCCCGGGCCAGCCGGAAGTGGTGGATGGGGCGCTGGTCGCTCCCCTCGAAGGCGGCCTGCCGCGCGAGCCGCTCCGCCTCGCTCCGGCGCAGCCGCTCCCGCCAGGCCCGGGCGGCCGGGATGGCGGAGGCGCCAGCCTCGAGTTGCTCCAGGACGCTCCGGGAGTCGCCGATGATGCCCACCTCGATGGGTCGGTTCCGGCCGATCTCCGCACCGTCGATGTCCACCTGCACCACGCGTGCGCCCGCCGCGAAGGTGGGCTCGCTTCCGTAACCCACCCGGAAGTCGAGCGGCGTTCCCACCACCAGCACCACGTCGGCCTCGGCGAGCGCCTCCTTGCGTGTGTGCTGGAAGAAGCAGGGGTGTCCGGGCGGCAGGCAGCCGCGCCCCATCCCGTTCAGGTACACCGGGATTCCCGTGCGGGAGGCGAACCGGTCGAGCGCCGCCGGCGCGTCGTCCCACCAGATGGAGGAACCGGCCAGGACCACCGGCCGCTCGGCTCCGGCCAGGAGCGAGAGCGCCTGCTCCACCTGGACCGGGTCGCCGGGGGAGCGGGCGTCCGTCCGGTAGCGGGTGGCTGCGTCGGCCAGGGAGGCGTCGGCGCCGTTCGACAGGACGTCCCAGGGGATCTCCAGGAAGACCGGGCCGGGCCGACCGGCTCTGGCGACGCGGAAGGCCTTCGCCAGGTAGCCCGGGACGAGCTCCGGGGAGGGCACCCGGTCGCTCCACTTGGTGATGCCCTGGAAGAGCGGAACCTGGGGCATCTCCTGCAGCGAGCCCCGCCCCTGGATGAAGGTGGGGGCTGCGCCGCCGATGAGGAGGAGCGGGACGTTCGCCGCCCAGGCGTTGGCGACGCCGGTCACCGCGTCGGTCACGCCCGGGCCGGCGGTGACGATGGCGACCCCCATCCCGCGGGTCAGCCGCGCCCAGGCGTCGGCGGCGTGGGCCGCGGCCTGCTCGTGGCGGGTGTCGACGATGCGGATCCCCTCGTCCACGAGCCCCGCGTAGATGGGGGCCACGTGGAGCCCGGAGAGGGTGAAGACCGTGCCCACACCCTCCTTCCGGAGCATCCGGGCGACGAGCTGGCCACCGGTGAGCATCTCCATGCGTCCTCCCCCGGCCCGCCGGAAATGGAGAGCCCCGCGCGCCTTTCGGCGGGCGGGGCTCGATGTAACGAAGCGCGCGCTCGCGCGCCGGGTCTATCCCTTGCGGAAGCGGGAGAGGTTGGCGGGAAGCTCGCCAAGGGCCGGGAAGGACTTGTCGGCGTGGATGGTGGCGAGCTTGGCGTAGTTCTGCTCCTCGGTCTCCGGACGGGCCGGATCGGGGACGCAGCAGTCCACCGGGCAGACGGCCGCGCAGGCCTCTTCATCGTGGAAGCCGACGCACTCGGTGCAGAGGTCGGGGTTGATGATGTAGATGTCGTCGCCCTGCGTGATGGCGCCGTTGGGGCACTCGGGCTCGCACGCGCCGCAGTTGATGCACTCCTCGGTGATGATCGTCGCCATGTCTCTCGCCTCTCCTGGGAAATTTCCCGATCCGGTTCGGAATGGGTTATGCGACGGGCGCGGGTCCTCGTCAAGGGAACACCGCGACGCCATGGCAAAGCCCTACGATCCCAAGGACCGATTCTTCCTGAAGGCCAAGGCCGAGGGCTTCCGCGCCCGGTCGGCCTTCAAGATCGAGGAGATCCTCCGGCGGCAGAAGCTGCTCGGGAAGGGGGGGGCGGTGCTCGACCTGGGTGCTGCGCCGGGCGGGTTCCTGCAGGTGCTCGCCGAGGTGGTGGGGCCGCACGGGGTGGCGGTGGGCGTGGACATCGTGGAGATGAAGGGGTTCGGCAAGCCCTGGGTGAAGACGGCGGTGGTGGACCTGCTCGCCCCCGACGCCCTGGACCGCATCCGCGCGCTGCACGCGGGGCGCTTCGACCTCGTCACGAGCGACATGGCGCCGAAGACGATCGGCGTGAAGGTGACGGACGAGGCCCGGTCGCTGGAGCTGTCCCGCATGGCGCTGTCGGTGGCGGTGGAGACCCTGAAGCGCGGCGGCTCCTTCGTTGTGAAAGTCTTCATGGGCGGGGACTTCCCCATCTTCCAGAAGGAGATGCGGGTCCACTTCGGCAAGGTGGAGGTGGTGCGCCCGGAGGCGACGCGGGAGCGAAGCTTCGAGGTGTTCGTGGTGGGAAGGATGTTCTCGGCGCCGCCCCTTCCGTAGTGCCGCCGGGACGGGGTGGAGCCCGCGGGGCCGCCCCTTCCGTAGTGCCGCCGGGACGGGGTGGAGCCCGCGGCGCTGGGGGGCGCCGGCTGCGCGGTATGGGTTCACCTCGGGTGCATGGCGCCGACGAACTGCGTCCTTCGCGCCTGCTCGGTTCGGCGCCCGCGCAGATGCGCCCCGCGCCGGGGCCACCCCGTCCCG
>CAIOAK010000131.1 GCA_903855945.1 uncultured Anaeromyxobacter sp. | reverse complement strand
TTCCGACGCGATCAAACGCCCGGATCGGCGTCAACTACCCGCGATCCATGGCGGATCCCCTCCAGCTACCCCACTGTCGGGTTCCTCACCGCCTGGTGGTCTTTCTATGCACCCGTCAGGGGCGTCTCGCGCTTTCCAGGCACGGCGGAGTTACCGGATGCGCCGACGCTGCCGAAGGCGCATCCGCCGCATCACTTCTTGGGGGGACCGCCCGGACCGCCCGGCCGCCGGGGGCCGCCGCCGCGCCCGCCTCCGCGATCGTTCTTCCGGTCGTCCTTCAGCGAGTCCATGGAGAATCCGCCGGTCGAGCTCCCCTTCGCGCCGCGGTCGCCACCGCCACCGCCACCACCGCCGCCGCGACCGCCGCGCCCCTTGCCCTTGCCCTTGTCGTCCCGGTGGGCGTCGGCGACCTGCTTCATGCTGGTCGGCAGGTAGTCGACCACGTACTGCCGCTCCCCGAACACCTGCGCGCCGCGGAGCTGCTCCTCGACGCCGAACACACGGACCAGCCGGACATCCCCGGTCCGGCGCCCCACAGCCTTGACCGCGGCGCGGAGCATGATGAGTCGCTCGCCGCTGCAGCTGGTGGCCTTCGCGACGGCCTCGTCCAGGATGGCCTTCAGGTCGTCGCTCTCCGCGTCGGGATCGAGCTTCGGGGCGGGCGCTTCGGCCACGGCCTCGGCGGCCGGCGCAACTTCGGCCTCGGCCTCGGCCGGTGCCGGGGCTACCACGACCGCAGGCGTCACGGGCGCCTCCTCCCGCGGCAAGGAGCGCCGTGCCTCCGCGATGGCGGCAGCTGCCGTTCGGACCAGGGACCCGCTGAGCTCGGTGAGTGTCTTCATGGACTCCTCCATACACTTTTCCGGTCGTTTCGTGGAGCACGACCTTGCTTGGGACGAACCGGGGGGTAAGGGATGCCTCCATGAGCATCCCTCGAACGCTCGTCCCCGTCGTCGCCCTCGCCCTCCTGGCCCTCCCTGTCGCCGCCGCCGAGCCCGAGCCTCCCTTCGTCTCGACCGGCGAGGTCATCTACCGCAACTCGGCCGCCTACGATGCCACCCGGGTGCGCGGGCCGACCGTCAACATGTCGATCACGAAGGACGGGCGCTGGGGCGGGAGCCTGCTCCAGAAGGACGTGATGCTGAAGGTGACGCCGGAGAGGATCACCGGCGCGGGCGTCAACCTGGTCGTGACCCGCAAGCCCGGCTCGCTCACGATCGAGGGGCTGATCAACGGGATCCGGGTCCGGATCACGGCGAGCCCCGACAAGTTCGTGGGGCGCGTGGGCAACAGCCAGGTCGAGTCCTCCCGCCACGGGGAGGGGGGCTGGTTCGAGAATGCCGGCTCGGGGCGCCAGACGACGATCCGGTTCAAGGGTACCGCCGGCACGCTGCCCGACGTGCCCATGCCGCAGTGGGTCTTCGCGGTCATCGGGGCGGTCTAGCGCCCGACGCCGCTACCTCCGCATCTTCATCACGAAGGCGTTCATGCGCCCGGTGTTCCCGGGCCAGGCCTGGGCCGGATTCTGCAGCGGGAAGTTGGTGGAATAGGTGAGCCCGGAGAGCACCACGTTCCCCGACGGGTCGAGGGCAAGACCGTAGCTCCGGTCGCTCGCCGGGCCGCCGATGAAGGTGGAGTAGCGCAGCGTGGAACCGTCCGCGCTCACCTGCATGTGCAGGACGTCGGTCGTTCCCTGGTTGGCGGTGAAGAGCGCATCCGGCGTGTACGGGGTCGCCTGCGGGGCCTGCTGGGGCACGCTCGAGTACTGGTACGGGATCCCCTGTGCCGAGGTCTCCCCGGCGACGTAGCTCGCGCCGCTCCCGTCCACGGCCACGCCGGTGCAGAACCCCCCGCCGGTTCCCGTGGTGGACCCGCCCCCCAGGAACGTGGAGTAGACGAGCGACGCCGCGCCGCTCCGGGTCGGGTCGATCTTCACGAGGAAGGGCTCGTCGTTCGAGACCCCGACGCCCAGGTAGGGGGCGCTGTTGTAGATGGACGGGTGCGACGAATCGAGCATCGGGAAGGCCGCGGATTGCGTGCGCCCGGTGAGGACGATGAGACCCGTGGGGGAGAGCGCAACCGCGTACACGTCGTCCCGTGCACCCGAGGCATCCGCGCCCAGGTAGGTGGCGTAGGTCTTCGAGAAGACCGAGGAAGGGGAGCCCGGCTGGCTCGAGGCGAACTGGGCCACGAAGCCGTTGCTCACGGCGTCCGCCGGTGGGGGTGTGCTCCGGAAGCCGTTGGCGGTGGTCGGGAAGTTGGTGGACTGGGTGTATCCCACCACCGTCACCAGGCTGCCGGTCGAGTTCACGGCGATCCCGTGCCCCTTCTCGTCCCCGTTGCCCCCGAGGAAGCTCGAGTAGAGGAGCGAGCTCGCGCCGGACCGGGAAGGGTCGATGACCGCCAGGAAGGCGTCCACCTTGCCGCCGAAGGCGGGCTGGACGGCGTTCGAGCTCACGGGGAAGGACTTCGCGCTGGAGCCGCCGCCGGAGGACTGGGTGATGCCGGTGAGGTAGACGCGCCCCTGAGCATCCACGGCGACGTTGTTGCCGTTGCTGCTGTTGTCCGCGAAGACCGCTCCCGCTTCCCCTTCGTAGTCGCTCCCCCCGAGATAGGTGGAGTAGGTGAGGTGGCCGTCCCCGTCGAAGACCGACACGAAGTAGTCGGACTGTCCGGAATGGGTGGTGCTGTATGCGTTCACGATCGGGAAAGCGGTCGTGGACGTGGTCAGGCCGACCACCGCGACCCCTCCGCCCGGCATGGCGCCGACGCCGATCCCGATGGTCTCGTTGTTCCCTCCGAGGTACGTGCACCAGACGAGGTTGCCGGCCGGGTCGTACTTCGCCACGAAGGCGGCCTGGGTGCTCTGCAGGGGAAAGGTCGGCTGCGCCGCGCTCTTCACCGGCAGGTCCAGCACCTGGGTGGCGCCGGTGACGTAGGTGTTTCCCGCCCCGTCACTCGCGGCGTTCAAACCGAAGGTGAACGGGCTGCAGGTCGCGCAGGCGGTCTTCCCCCCGAGGTAGGTCGAGAAGACGAGCTGCGGCTCCATGACCTCCACCGGAGCCTTCGCGGTACAGCTCCAGGCGGTGGCCGCCAGGAGTACTGCCAGTGTCTTGCTCTTCATGGTGGGGCGCCCCCCGGCACCCGATCGTTGTCCACGCAGAGGAGCCGCACGCGCCCCTGGGCCACGAGCCGCTCCTCCTCGTCCCGGATCCAGGCTTCCCAGACCTGGGTGGTGCGCCCCCGCGTGACCGGGGTCGCCTTTCCGTGAAGTTTCCCGGCCCGGACGGCCCGGAGGAACGACGTGCTGTTCTCGAGCCCCACGACCCGCTGCGCGCGCGGCCAGGCCACGACGGCGGCGCCGATGGACGCCAGCGTCTCGACGACCCCGCAGTGGACGCCTCCGTGGACGATCCCGTAGGACTGGAGATGTTTCTCCTCCACGAGCCACTCGCAGGTGACCTCGTCGGGCGTGGCGGTCAGGATCCGGACCCCCATCTCCCGCACCCACCCGGGGGAGGAGTTGATCATCTCGATCACCTGCTGGCGGGTCTCGTCGTTCATGGCTCTGCCGAAGCGGCACCCTCCCGGATGTTGCCGAAACCGGGGATGAGCGGCAGGTCGAGCGCGGAGAGGAGCCCCGGCTCCGCGGCGCAGACCGCCGGGATCGCGTGGACCGCCCTCATCCCGGTGGCGAGGCACCCGGCGCGATTCGGGTCCCGGGTGGCGAAGTCGCGCAGCGCAGTCTCCTGCTCGATGCAGGGTTCGCCGTCGATCATCACCCGGTAGACGTCGTGCTCGTACATCTTCCCCTTCGGCCACTCGGGCGCCGCCGCATGGGTCACGCGGTTGCAGTGCTCCAGGACGATGCGCGGCTCACCGCCGACCCAGCCCCGGATCTCGAAGCGGACGGCGGCGCAGCACCCGGCCGGGATCACGCCGTGCTCGTACCGGATCTCCACCGGGGTGGCCCACTTCTCCCAGGTGGAATCGATCCGCGTCAGCCGCACGCCCATCGCGTCGGCCATCATCGGGACCGTCATCCCCCACCCGAACTGAAGGACTTCCGGGTTCTCCAGGATGGCCCGGTACTCCATCGGCTGCCCGAGACCCATCGGCTTGTAGTCGCCGGCGTAGGACGAGTAGTCGAGGATCTCCTGGACCCGCAGGCGATCGACCCGTCCACAGACGCCCATGAGGGTCATGGGGAGCAGGTCGTTCGCGAAGCCGGGATCGATACCCGTGGTGAAGCAGGTCCGGCCGGTGCGCAGGCAGACCTCCTGGAGCGTGCCGGCGATCGCGGTCGGGCACTCCTTCGGATACACGAGCGGCGTGAGTGACGTGGAGACGATGTCCTTTCCCATCTCCATCGCCAGCGTCATGTTCGACAGGTTCTCCGCCAGGAACTCGGCCGTCGGGCCGAAGTAGGCCACCGCGTGGGCCTCCCGGGAGAGCACCGCCCGGGCGTCCCGCGATGCGGTGAGCCCGACCGGCGCGACGCCGCACAGCGTGCCGACATCCACCCCGTCCTTCTCGGCGGAGTGGACGATCACGCCCACCAGCTCGAAGCGGGGATGGTCGAGCAGGATCCGCACCACCTGCCGCCCCACGAAGCCCGTCCCCCAGACGATCACCTTGTAGCGGGGGGCGTCGCGGACGAGCAGCTTCTCGCGCCCGCCGGCGAAGCCCTTCCCGGTCTTGAGCAGGAGGAGGAGGCCGAGCAGCTTCGCCTGCTGGTCCAGCACGCGGGTCTTCCAGGATCGGAGGCCTTCGAACACGTTCACGCTCCTCTCGCGGCGAGCATCTCGAGTCCAAGCTGCCACAGAAGTTCCCCGTTGCGCGGGTCGGCGGAACGCGCGTCGGCGGCGGCGACGTGGCGGAGGTAGAGGTAGACGCCGGTCCGCCCCTCGAGCGTCCGGCTGGCGGCCAGGTGGACGGCCGGCCACATGGCCACCTTCGGGTCGATGAAGTAGGCGGTCATCACCTTGCCCGCGAGGCCGCCCTCGCGGGAGATGCGGGTCCGCACGGCACCCGGGCAGTAGGAGAACACCGACACGTCGGGCGAGCCGTCCGCCTTCACGAGCCGGCGGGCCAGCTCGCAGGCGAAGGTCTGAACGTAGAGCTTGCTGTGGCCGTACCAGGTCGTGCCGTCCAGGAGGCCGAAGTCCGGGAACTGGCCGAACCGCTCGAAGTCGATGGGTGGGCAGGTCCGGTGGGTCTCGGAGGAGGTGATGACGATGCGCGGCGCCCGGCGCGTGGGGCGCCCGCGGGGAAGCACATCGTCGTCGAGGAGCCGGTTCGCGAGGAGGAAGCTCGCCAGGAAGTTCACCTGGAAGAGCTCGGCGAGACCGTCACCCGTGAGCCGGTTGCCGAGCGGTGCCACCCCGGCGTTGCTGACGAGGAGGTCGAGCTTCACACCGTCGCGCGCCAGCCCGTCGCAGAGGGTCGTGACGCTGCCGAGATCGGCCAGGTCGAGCGGGCGCTGGGAGACCTCCGGGTTGCCGCTCTCCCGCCGGATCGCCTCGGCAAGCCCCTCGTGCCCCTCCCGGCAGGCGAGGATGACCCGGCCGCCCCGCCGGGCCAGCTCCGGTGCGATGGCGCGCCCCAGCCCCGAACTCGGGCCCGTGACGAGGCAGGTCATCCCGTCGAGCCGGTCGGCCTCGGTGAGCGGGGGCAGCGTGTCCCGTTCCCGGTGATGGTCGATGACGGCCTTCAACCCCGAGAAGATGGGGTCGATCCGGCCCGGTTTCCTGGATCCGAAGAGCATGGCGAAGGGGTGCCACGATACCCCAGAGGAGCCCCGCCGTCCGTCCCGCGCGTACCGGTTGGGGCGTCTACCCGGCTCGGCCGGCAGGGTAGGCTTTCGCCTCCAGGGGAGGGCGCATGCCACTTTCGAAGAAGCTCGCTGCAGAGTTCATCGGGACCGCCTGGCTCGTCCTCGGCGGATGCGGCAGCGCCGTCCTGGCCGCTGCCTTCCCCGGAATGGGGATCGGCTTCGTCGGGGTCTCCATCGCCTTCGGCCTCACGGTGCTCACGATGGCCTACGCCATCGGGCACATCTCCGGCTGCCACCTGAACCCGGCGGTCTCGATCGGCCTGTGGGCCGGGAAGCGCTTCCCGGCGTCCGAACTCGTCCCCTACATCGTCGCCCAGGTGCTCGGCGCCCTCGTCGGCGGGGTCGTCCTCCTCCTCATCGCCAGCGGGAAGCCGGGCTGGTTCGACGCCCCGCGCATGCTTGCGGCCAACGGATACGGCGCGCACTCCCCGGGCGGCTACTCCATGGTCGCGGGCTTCGTCTCCGAGGTGGTGATGACCCTGATGTTCCTGCTCATCATCCTCGGCGCCACCGACGGCCGGGCCCCCAAGGGGTTCGCTCCCATCGCCATCGGGCTCGGGCTGACGCTCATCCACCTCATCAGCATCCCGGTCACGAACACCTCCGTGAATCCGGCCCGGAGCACCGCGCCGGCCCTCCTCGCCGGCAGCTGGGCCCTGGGACAGCTCTGGATGTTCTGGGTCGCGCCCATCATCGGCGCGCTCGCCGCGGGCGGACTCTACTCCTGGCTCGGCGGACGCGGCGCCGAGGTGGTCGGGGACTGACGGGCGAGGCCTGCCGGATGCTGACCACAGACCCAGGGGCGCGGGGACGCTACGTCCAGCAGTTGAAGGCGTTCCGGGACCGGCTCCTCCACATCGACACGCGCAACCCGAGCATCTTCCTCCGCAAGCTCGCGAGGAAGAGCGCGTTCGACGTCCGGCAGCACATGGGCCCGGCGGCCGACGCGGTGCTCCCGAAGGCGCGCAAGGCCCCGACCGAGGTCCTCCTGGTCTCCGACCGGGACGAGACCGAGCCCGCGGAGCTGGCCCGCGCCCATCTGGTGGAGCTCTCCCGGTTCGCCGCGGCCCGGGCCGAGGAGACCGGCCTCGAGGAGCTCTTCCTCGGTTTCTGCTGGGTCGAGGGGTTCGTGGCCCCCGAGGTCCACGTGCGCGGCCCGCTCGCGCTCCTCCCGGTGCGGGTGGATCGCCAGCCCCACGCCCGGCCGCCCGGATGGTACGCGCGGTTCGAGGACTCGACCGTCCAGCTGAACCGCGCGCTCCTGGGCACGCTCCGGAAGCACAAGGGTTACGCAGCGCCCGAGGAGCTCGCCGACCGGATCCAGCAGGCCTTCGCGGATGGGGCCGCCTCCTCCGACGCGGAGATCCAGGGCCGGGTCGCGGAGGCGTTCGCCGCGACCGGGCTGCCCTTCTCGCTATTCACTAGTAGTGAAATCGAGGGGATGCCCCCGCGGACGAACGCCGACCTGGCAACGCTCCCGACCGGGCCGCTCCAGGGGCGCGCCCACCTCGTGATCGGGATGTTCCGGCAGGCGTCCACGGCCCTCTACGTGGACCTGGAGGAGATGCTCCGGCGCGCGGTCGCCGGGGAGGCGGACCAGGGGATCGTGGACAACCTCCTGGACGCCGGGGCGGACGACCCGGCGGCGAATCCGGCCAACTTCGGGGAGATCGACCTCGACGAGGTTCCCGACCAGAAGCTGAACCTGGTCCTCCCGAGCGATCCCTCGCAGGACCAGGTGGTCGTCCGCGCCCAGGGCGCCGATTGCGTCGTGGTGCGAGGACCTCCCGGGACCGGCAAGAGCCAGGTCATCGTCAACCTGGTGGCGGATGCACTCTCGCGCGGCGAGCGGGTGCTGGTGGTCTGCCAGAAGCGCGCGGCGCTCGACGTGGTCTTCCGCAGGATGCAGCAGGTGAACCTGGCCGACTGCGCCTACCTGGTGCACGACGCGCTGGCCGACCGCGCCGCAGTCTACGGGCGGCTCGCGAAGGCGCTCTCGGCGGAGCCGCCCGGTCCGGAGAGGGCGCCCGACCTGGGCGAGATGAGCGAGTCGGTGGACGGGGCGATCCGGTCCATCCGGGAGATCGTGGAACCGCTCACGGCGGTGCGCCACGGCGTGCAGGTCTCGGCCCTCTACAAGCGGGCCCGGACCGGTTTCCGTCCGCTCGTCGCCATCGAACCCGGGGTCGTCGAGGCCGACCGCGACCTGGAAGCCCTCCGCGACCTGGCGCGCCGATTCCAGCCCGGTGCCCTCCGCTTCGACGGCGACGCTTCCCCGGTCTCCCGGCGGGAGTCGTGGTCGGGGAAGTCCCACGCGGAGCGTCGGGAACTCCTCGACGGGGTCGCCCGTCTCGTCGAGCAAACGAGGAGGGACACGGTGCCGCGGCGCATCGACGACGACGGCGAGCGGGCCCGTGCCATCCGCGCCGCCGCAGACTTCGAGCGGCTCCGGACCCGGTGGTACCGGTTCCTCGTGCCGCGGTGGTACGGCGCACGTTCCACCGTCCAGCGCCACGCGAGCCACATGGCGCCGCTCCCGCACGCGGAGTGGGAGGGGGCGCTGCTCCACGCGGAGTCCATGCGCGCGGCGCTCGCGAAGCTCCGACCCTTCATGGTCCCGGCCTGGATGGACGATGCGCTCGGGCGCCTGGAGCGCCCCGCCGAGCTCCGTGCCCTGGCCGAACCCCTCGCCGCCATCGCCACGGCCGACTTCGACGCCGTGGTGCAGCACGACATCCTCCGGGGTTCGACGGGCCGGTCGGGGCCGCTCCTGGAGCAGTGCCTGGCCGGCGTCCCGGCCTCCGAGGACTGGGGCGAGCACCTGCGCCAGGCGGTGACGCTCGCCTGGATCGAGGAGGCGGAGCAGGCGTTCCCGCAGCTCAAGGGGCAGCCGCTCGAGCGCTACGAGGCCCTGCGCTCGAAGCTCCAGTCCCTCCTCGACCGGAAGCGGGAGGCGGTGGCCGGCTTCCTCCAGGCCGACTTCCGGCGGCGGGCGAACGGCGGGTGGAAGAAGCTGGCCTACGAGGTGGGGAAGAAGCGCTCCGTGAAGCCGCTCCGGGCGCTCCTGACGGAGTACACCCACCCGCTGCAGCAGGTGGCCCCGTGCTGGCTCGCGTCCCCGGAGGTGGTGGCCGAGGTCTTCCCGCTCGAGCGGGGGATCTTCGACCTCGTCATCTTCGACGAGGCCTCCCAGCTCGCCGTGGAGCGCGCCCTGCCGGTCCTGTACCGGGGGAAGCGCGTCGTGGTCGCGGGCGACGAGCAGCAGATGCCCCCGAGCAACTTCTTCGAGAGCGTGCAGGAGGACGAGGAAGGCGAGGAGGGCCCCGCCGAAGCTCCCGACGCGCTGAAGATCGACAGCCTGCTGGTCCTGGCCCGGCGGGTGTACGGGCAGAGCTACCTGGGCTGGCACTACCGGAGCGAGCACCAGGAGCTCATCGAGTACTCGAACCACGCCTTCTACGACGGCGCCCTCACCGTCGCCGCCAACGTGGGTCGTGACGATGGTCATCCCCCCATCCAGTGGCTGCCCGTCCCGGGGCGCTGGGCCGACAAGAGGAACCTGGAGGAGGCGCGCAAGGTGGTGGAGGTGCTCCACGAGCTGCTCCGGGAAGGAGGGGAGGGGAAGCCGCTCAGCGTCGCCATCGTCACCTTCAACGCGCCCCAGGCCGACGCCGTGAAGGACGAGATCGAGCGGCGCCGGGGCGTGGACGCGGGCTTCGCCGGGCTCCTCCTCGCAGCGGAGAACCGGGAGCGGATCGACGATCGACCGGTGGTGAAGAACATCGAGAACGTCCAGGGGGACGAGCGGGACGTGGTGATCTTCTCCGTCGGGTACGCCGCCGGAGCGGACGGCGTCCTGCGGAAGTACTTCGGCCCGCTGAGCGTGGGCGGTGGCGAGAACCGGCTCAACGTGGCCGTCACCCGCGCCCGCAAGGGCATCTACGTGGTCTGCTCGTTCGACCCCGAGATCCTCGCCGTCGAGACCAGCAAGAACCTGGGCCCGGTGCGCTTCCAGCAGTACCTCCGGTACGCCAAGGCCGTGTCTTCGCGCGATCCCGAGGCCTTCGCGCGGGTGATCCGGGAGATCAACCCCGCCGTGAAGGTGGCGGCCTCCGGCAGCCCCACGTTCGACTCCCCGTTCGAGGAGCAGGTCCACGACGCCCTCGTCCGAAGGGGATTCACCGTCCACACCCAGGTGGGGTTGAGCAGCTACCGGATCGACCTGGCCGTCGTCGATCCCCGCAACCCCAGCCGCTACTGCCTCGGCATCGAGTGCGACGGGGCGATGTTCCACAGCGGCCGGAGCGTTCGCGAGAGGGACCTGGCGCGGCAGCGCTTCCTGGAGAGCAAGGGCTGGCGGATCGCCCGGGTGTGGAGCCGGAACTGGTGGCTCGCCCCGGAGGCGGAGATCGCCCGGATCGCCGGGATGCTGGAGGGCGCGCAGACGGCTCCAGATCGGGTATGACGGTAGCCAGCCCGGCTCCAGAAAGGATTCCTCCGTGAACCGTCCCCTCGTCGCCGCCCTCGCCGTCGCCGCCCTCTGCACCACCGGCTGCGCCAGCGCCAGCCTCACCCAGCTCTGGCGGGATCCGAACTACCGTTCCCACCCGGTGAACCGCGTGATGGTCCTCTCGGCCAGCGGGAAGGGCGGGAACGCCATCCAGTTCGAGAACGCGGTCGCCGCGGCCCTCAAGGCCCGCGGTTACCAGGCGGCCACCGCATCGAGCGTCTTTCCGCCCGGCCGGTTCGACAAGTTCGCGATCAACCGGTACGTGACCGAGAACAAGGTCGACCTCCTCGTGATGGAGCGGCTCACCACCCAGAAGGCGGACCCGGTGACGGTCACGACCACGGCGATGGCGGGGGGATGGTACGGCGGTGTGGCCGGGTCCCAGTCGATGGTCGTCTCCCAGGAGACCGACGTCACCGCGCGGGTCGAGGTCTACGACGTCCGCTCCGAACCGGACATCCTCGTCTGGAGCGGCCAGTCGAACACCGTGGACATCCAGGGAGCGGCCTCGGCCATCGCAGCCGACCTGGTGCGGCAGCTCGAGGCCACCGGGATCCTGGCCAAGTAGATGAAGGGCACCGACTTCATCCTCGATGCGCTGGTCCGGGAAGGCATCGATCACCTCTTCCTCGTGCCCGGGGGGCTCGTCGATCCCTTCCTCCCGGCGCTGGGTCGCAACGCCGCCATCCGGCCCGTCGTCGCGGCGCAGGAGGGCGGTGCGGCCTACATGGCCGACGGCTATGCACGGGCGAGCGGGCGCTTCGGGGCCGTCCTGTGCATCGGCGGCCCGGGCCTGACCAACACGGTGACGGCGGTCGCCACCGCCCGCACCGACGGATCGCCGCTCCTCGTGCTGAGCGGGGAGGTGGCCACCGAGCTCGAGGGGCTGGGCTTCTTCCAGGACGCGTCGCAGGAGACCCTCGACGACGTCGCGGTGCTCCGTCCGGTGACGCGCCACTCCACGTCGGTGGATGCGCCGAAGAACCTTCCACACGTGTTCCGGAAGGTGGTCCTGCGGATGCTGTCGCGCCCCCGCGGTCCGGTCCACCTCTCCCTGCCCCAGGGGGCGCAGGAGGGCGAGCTGGACGTCTTCCACCGGGCGGTCGGGGCCTCCATCTCGGCTCCGGCGGTTCTCTCGCGGCACGAGGCGGAGGCCTCCCTCGCGCGCCTGGCGGGGGAGGGTGGGGCGCGAAGGACGAGGCTCGCCATCCTGGCCGGGGCGGGCGTCGAGCACGCCAACGCGGCCGCCCGGCTGCGGGCGGTGGCGGAGCGCTGGAAGATCCCGGTGGCCACCACGCTGCGCGCCAAGGGGGTGTTCCCCGAGGACCACCCGCTCTCCCTGGGCGTCTTCGGGTACGCCGGCACCCACCACGCGCGCCGGGCGCTGCTCGACGAGCCGCCCGACCTCCTGCTCGTGCTCGGCTCCGGACTGAACGAGCGGGACTCCATGCAGTGGACGCTCCGCCCCACCTCGATCATCGCCGTCGATCTCGACCCGGCCGTCCTCGGCGCCCATGCGCCGGACGGCGGCATCGTCGGGGACTGCGGCGCCTACCTCGCGTTCCTGCTCGAGCAGGCAGACCGGATCGACGCGGCCATGGCGAGGAGCGCGCCGGACCGCTCCGCCTGGATGGACGCCATCCGAGCCACGCCCAGGCTCCAGGCCCTCGCCGACGCCGCCAGCGAGAAGGTTCCGCTCCATCCGGCACGGGTGGTCACCGAGATGAGGCGCGCCTTCCCCCGCGACGCGATCCTGCTCGTGGACTCGGGAGCGCACCGGGCCTTCGCCGGCCACTACTGGAGCTCCCACGAGCCGCGCACCTACGTGTCGGCGACCAACCTCGGCCCCATGGGATGGGCCATCCCGGCGGCGACCGGTGTGCAGTGCGCCCGGCCCGACCGGAAGGTGGCGGTCATCACGGGCGACGGCTGCATGCACATGCAGGGCATCGAGGTGGCCACCGCCGCCCGGTACGGCCTGCCCATCGTCTTCGTGGTTCTCGACAACGCGGCGCTCGGCAACGTCTGGCTGCGGGCGCACCTGGAGGGTCCGGTGCCCGACGCGCTGACGAGGCTCCCCGACCTCGACTGGGCAGGATTCGGCCGGTCGCTGGGCTGCGCGGGGGAGACGGTCCGCCGTCCCGAGGAGCTGCAGCCGGCCTTCGCCCGGGCGCTCGCGGCCCGCGGCCCCACGGTGATCGACGTGAAGGTCGAGGTCGCGAGCCCGACCCCGGTCGCCGACTGGTCGGCCGCGGTCGCGTCCTGGTCGTACCACGAGTGAATGGAGCGTTGACCGTGGCGAAGCTGCCGTTCGACGGGACGAAGCTGTCGGCCGACGACCGAGCGATCTACGACGCGATGGTGGCGCGCCGGAAGGCACGGGGCGCACCCTTCGGCGGCCCGTACGACGCGCTCATGAACCACCCGCAGCTCTGCAAGCGGGTCGAGGAGCTGGGCTTCTACCTCAAGTTCCAGGGGCACCTTCCCCGGGACGTCTACCAGTTCGTGGTCCTCGCCGTGGCCCGGCGCACGGGGGCGGCCTTCGAGTGGGTGGACCACGTGGCGCACGCCCGGGAGGCAGGGGTTCCGGAGGCGGTCATCGCGACGCTGCGCGATCCGGTCCTCGAGCCGGGACGGTTCCCGCCACCCTACGACCTGGCCGCCGCCGTGCTCGCCGCGACGCTGCCCTGGAAGGACATCCCCGCGCCCGTCCAGGAGGGCGCCATCGCCCGCTTCGGGATGGAGGGCTTCCTCGAGCTCGTGGTGCTGGTGGGCTTCTACGAGATGTTCTCGGGGATCAACCAGGGCTTCGCCGTGGCGTTGCCTCCCGGAACGCCCCCGCCGTTCTGAACCGGCCGGCGGCGGAGGGCTGCCCTACTTCTTGGGCGCCGTCGCCTTGACCGGAGCGCTCTCCTGCTTCGCCTTCTGGTACTCGGCGCAGAACTCGTCGATCTGCCCCACCAGCGCCTCGAGCGCCTGCGTCCCGAGCCCGTTCATCGGGCCCACCATGAGGAGCGAGGACTCCCAGATGAGGACCTTGCTCGACACCCCCTTGATCTCGACGAAGGTGTAGCACTGCGACCCCACGTTGGCGGCGAACCCGTTCTTGGTGGGGATCACGTTGACGTTCACGGAGTAGGTGAGCAGCGTCGAGCTGGTCGTGACCACCGGGACGCCGCAGCGCTTGAGCCCGGAGGTGGTCACCCGCTGGAGCGCGCCCTTGTCCATCCCGCCCTTGACGGCGCTGGGGGGCAGTTCCTCCACCAGGACGAACATCGAGGGGGAGCCGTCGGTCGCGAGTGCGATCTCGGGCTTGCCGGCGAGGAGCAGGGTGGCGAGGAGCAGGGCGGTCATGGGGCCATTCTACGGACTTGTTCGGATTTTCCGATGAACCCCGTATGGGTGCGCCTCTCTTGGGGCGTCTCCCCTCCCCGGGGCCGGTAGGAATTCCCAGGGGAACGGGGCATGATTCCGGGCCAAGCCATGACCCGAGACCGACAGATCCCTTCCCTGGCATCGCTCCTCGCGGGGCTGGTGCTCTGCGCCGCGCCCCTCCTCGCCCTGGGCCAGGCCCGGCCGGATGATTTCAAGATGCCGGATGATCTGACGGCGGACTTCGACAAGGAGGTTGCCAACTTCCAGGCCGAGATGAACCTGGAGCAACGCGCGTTCCTCGAGGAGTCGGACCGGGAGTACCAGGCCTTCGTCAAGGAGGTCGAGGGGCTGTGGGGCAACTTCGTGCCATCGACCCGTCCCACCTGGTCCAGCTACTCGGCCGACGATCGCGGTCACGGGGAGGTAGACTTCGATACCGGCACGGTGAAGGTCGAGGTCCTGCTCGACGGCACCGGGCCCGTCCAGAAGAAGGAGGTGGAGCAGAAGGTCCAGGAGCAGCTCGGCGCGATGATGTCGGCCCGGAACCCGGCCAAGCGGAACCCCCTCTCCGAGATCGTCGATCGCGGCGACGGAAAGCCGCTCCAGGAGGCGGACGTTCCGAAGGTGGTGAAGGAGAAGGTCGAGAAGGCGAAGCTGGAGACGCGCACCGTGGTCGCGAACGGGAAGAAGCGCACCGTGGTCACCGTCGAGCTGAAGATGGTCCCGAACCACCTCACCAAGGCCGCCAAGCCGTACAAGCAGCTGGTCCAGGAGGCCTCCAAGCAGTTCGGCGTGGACGAGGCACTGATCCTCGCGGTGATGCAGAGGGAGTCCTTCTTCAACCCGCTCGCGAAGTCGGGGGCTCCGGCCTACGGACTCATGCAGCTCGTCCCGAAGTCAGGTGCGAACGATGCCTGGAGGCACGTCCACGGCAAGGCGCGGGTGGTTCCGGCCGAGGAGCTCTACCGGCCCGAGGTGAACGTCGAGCTGGGGAGCGCCTACCTCCACCTGATGCAGACGGCCGAGTTCGGGGCGATGAAGGACCCGGCGGCGCGCGACCTGGCCGCCATCGCGGCCTACAACTGCGGGCCGGGGAACACGAAGAAGGCGCTCGCCGCGATCTCCGGGGACCGGAAAGTCCTCCCCAAGGACGCGTCGGCGGCGAAGGTCCGCGAGGCCCTGCTCGCCAAGACGCCGGACGAGACCAAGGAGTACGTCAAGAAGGTTTCGGAGTTCCGGACCACCTGGAAGCAGGCGACCGTACCAGAAGTGAAGAACTAGCCCTCGGGCCTACTCGGGACCGCCGGGCGGGAGCCCGGCCTCGGACTGGCAGCGCTCGACCGCCGCCGGCCCATCGGTGCCGATCTCGGCCTTCGCCAGGCGGCACCGCCAGTAGAACGAGAGGGGCCGGAGTTCGGGTGTGGACTCGGCGCGCCGGAACGAGCTCCGGGCGGCGGTCCAGTCCTGGGCCTTCATCGAGGTCCCACCCTCCGCGAAGGCGGCCAGACCGGGCCGAAGGGAACGGTAGCGCTCGTCCGCGCGCGCCGTCTGGAGCGCCACGTCGAACTCTCCCTCGAAGACCGCCTGCAGGAGCGACCGGGGGGGCTGGGCCGGTGCGACGGCGGCCGCGGGCGGTGCCGAGGGCGAATCGGGCGGAGCCGAGGCGACCACGAGCGGTGCCGAAGCTGCGGTGGGCGGCGCAGCGGGTGGGGCGACCGGTACGACCGGAGCCGGAGCCGGCGCCGAGGCGGCTGGTGCTGTCGGGGTGGGTGCCGGGGCGGTGCCGGCCGCTGCGGCGGACGCCGCGGGCTTGGCGGCGTCTCCGGTCATGCCCTTGTCCACGAAGCGCTTGGTGATCTCCTGGGCAGCCACGACGGCCGCCGCGGCGATCGCGCCGTACACGAGCTTCTTGGTCCCACCCAGGAAATCGCTGCCCTCTGGCACTCGTCCCAATCCTCCGGGCGGAAGATACCACGGGTTGTCCAGCCCGGACCCAGGCGCCCCAATCGAGGCCATCCCGGACGGGTGGTCACGGCGAGGTTCAGTAATTACAATGACTTACATGCCCATGTGAATTTCGCAACGACCCGGGCTGGTCCTCGATCGACGCGCTCGATCGGTGGTACGGTCAGTTCAAACAAACCGCCAGGTCGGGGCGGGAAACCAGCCGGGATCGGCTGTATCCGAAGTCAGAAAGAGGGAACCATGAGGCAAACACTCCTCGTCGTCCTGGTCGGAACACTTGCCGTCGGATGCGCCACCACCAAGGTGAGCCGCCTCGACACCAACGACGTGAAGGACGTGAGCGGGCGGTGGAACGACACCGACTCGCGCCTCGTCGCCGAGGAGATGATCGCCGACGCCCTCTCCGATCCCTGGCTTCCCAAGGCGACCAAGGGGGGCAAGCTCCCGGTGGTCACGGTCCAGGGCGTGAAGAACAGCAGCATGGAGCACATCAACACCCAGACCTTCATCGAGGACCTGCAACGGTCCCTCATCAAGTCGGGCAAGGTCTCCTTCGTCGCCAGCATGGACGAGCGGGCCGGGATCCGCGACGAGCGACAGGATCAGGACATGAACGCCTCCGACGCCACGCGGAAGGGGCAGGGGAAGGAGATCGGGGCCGACTTCGTGCTCTCCGGCGTCCTCAACTCCATCGAGGACCGCTCGGGTGGAACCTCCGTCATCATGTACCAGGTGAATCTCAAGTTACTCAACGTGAAGACGAACCAGATCGCCTGGAACGGCCAGAAGAAGATCAAGAAGCAGATCGATCGGGCCTCCACCGGCTGGTGAGATCCCCGGGGGCCGCGGCCATGAAGAGGTTTCCCATCGCGATCGTCCCGCTGCTCGTGGCGGCCTGCGCAGGGCCGTCGGGCGCGCACAAGAAGGACGTGAACCAGCACATGGCCTCGCAGAACTACGCGGAGGCCGTGGCCAGTATCGACAAGGCAGCCGACGACGAGTACGGCAAGTCGAGCCAGGTCCTCTACTACCTGGACAAGGGCGCCGTCCTCCACTTCGCCGGGCGCTACGCCGAGAGCGAGCTGGCGCTCGACAAGGCGGAGGCCCGGGTCGAGGAGCTCTACACGAAGAGCGCCACGCAGGCCGTCGGGCAGTTCCTGGTGAACGACAACACCGTCGAGTACCGGGGGGAGCCCTACGAGAAGATCCTGCTCCACATCCTGCGCTCCCTCAATTCCCTCCTCCTGAACAAGCCGGACGAGGCGGCCGTCGAGGCACGGAAGCTCTCGGCCTTCCTGGCGCGGCTGAACGACGCCAACCCCAAGGGCGTCCCCACCTCCGACAAGGGGGACCTCCTCGCGCGCGTTCTCGCACGGCTCGTCTACGAGGACGCCGGCCAGAAGGAGGACGTCGCGGTGGCCGCGAAGCTCGTGAACTCGGCGGCGAGCCAGGTCTCCCAGGGGAAGGTGAAGAGCGAGCTCGATCCCAAGGTCTTCGCGGTGCCGATGGGCAAGGACGAGGGCGAGCTCATCTTGGTGCACTACAACGGCCCCGCCGCGCGGATCGACTCCGTGAAGGCGCAGATCAACTGGGGCGAGGTCGCGGCGGCGGTGAAGAAGATCGGAAACCCGGCGCTGACCGAGCAGGTGAAGAAGGCCGAGAAGGCCGGTCTGGTCCCCAAGACCGTGGTCTACGCCCTGCCGAAGTTCGTGCAGGAGCCCTATCGCATCGTCGGGTCCAAGATCGTCGTCAACGGGAAGGAGTACAGGACCGTGATGGCGGAGAACATCAGCTCCATCGCGAGCACCGTCCTCACCGAGAAGGCCGACGCCATCCAGACCCGGGCCATCGTCCGCGCGACCACCAAGGCCATCGCGGCCAAGCAGGCGGAGAAGGCGGCCAAGGACGAGTGGGGCAAGGATTCGGGAGCGCTCGTCGGCCTCGGGCTCGGCATCGCCGCCGCCCAGACCGAGGTGGCGGACACGCGAATCTGGAACACCATCGCCGCCGAGATCCGCCTCGGCCACGTCCACCTGCCGGCTGGCAAGTACCAGGTGAAGCTCGTCTCCTTCGACAAGGCCGGCAACACGGTCGTCGAGCAGTCCTTCCCGGACGTGGTCGTGACCCGGGGGAAGCGATCCTACCTCCAGACGCGAACGGTCCTGTGAGCGCCATGACGCGACGAATCTGGCTGATGCTGCTCCTCCTCGCGGTGGGGCTGGCCGGCACCGCCACCGCGGCCGACCGCCCCGCCTGGGTGGACGGCGAGTCCGACGAGTGGCCGCGCAGCAAGTTCCTCACCGGCGTCGGCTCCGCCGACGAGCGCGGCGTGGCCGAGTCGCGCGCGCGCGCCGAGCTGGCGCGGGTATTCCAGGCGCGCGTGGAATCGGAGATCTCGAGCCAGGAGTTCGAGAGCGTGCGGTCGTCCGGGGCGGACACCCAGTCCAGGCGGGGGATGGACGCCCGGGACGTGACGCAGGTGGTGACCACCGGTGAGCTGGTGGGCACGTCCATCGTCGCCACCTGGACCGACCCCGCCACCCGCCGCATCTACGCGCTCGCCGTCCTGGACCGGAGGAAGGCGCTGCAGGCGGCGCTCGGCAGGATCGGCGAACTCGACGCGCAGCTGGAGCAGGTGATCGCCGGTGCCCCCCCCGCGACCGACCGGGTGGGTTCGGCCCTCGCACTCATCCCCGTGGCGGCGCTCCTGCGGGAGCGCGCACCGCTCGTCGCGCAGGTCCGGGTGCTCGAGCCGGGCTCCCTGCCGGCCCCCAGCATCGACACCGCAGCCGTCGCCCAGCGCGCCGAGAAGGCGCTCCTGTCGCTCAAGGTGGCCATCCCGGCGAAGCTCGAGCCGGAGATCGAGGGAGGTGTCCGCAAGGGGCTCCTCGCACTCGGATTCCGCAAGGTGCTGACGACCCGGACCGGGGCCGACCTCGAGGTGACCCTGGTGGTCGAGAAGCCCGAGCCGGTCCGCAATCCCCCCTGGTACCAGGTGCGGATGCTCGCGAACGGTCGGATGCAGGAGATCGGCGGGAAGCGGGTCCTCGCCGAGTTCAAGTGCTCCGCCCGGGAGGCGTCGCAGGTCCTCTCGGAGGCACGGCTCCGCGCCCGAAAGGCGCTGGGGGAGTCGCTCGAGAAGGCCATCGCCGGCTCGCTCGGGAAGGGCCCCGGCGGTGCGGCCACCGAGGAGGACGAGTGAGGAGACCGATCATGCGCACACCCATCGCCTGGGCGATCCTCGCCACGTGCCTGGCCTCGGCGGCCTGCACGGCCAAGGACGACAAGCTGGCCGGGCCGCGGAACGAACTGCGGCAGGTCCTGGATGCGGCCTACGAGAACTACGGAGGCGGCGCGCTGGCGGCCAAGGCCAAGGCCGAGGCCGGCGAGCACTCGGGCGCGGCGGCGCAGCACGCGGCGCTCCTCGTGGCCGAGGCCGACCGGGCCGTCTTCGAGAAGTACTGCATCGCGGCGGGCAAGGGGGAGCACCTCTTCAATGCCTCCGTGAAGCTGGATGAGTGGCTCAAGAACGAGAGGAACAAGGAAACGTGCCGCATGGCGGCGAAGGCGTCCGCGAAGCTCGCGGAGGCCGAAGCCCTCAGCAAGTGAACCTTCCCGCTGATCGAGGTGCCTATGAACTGGAGAAGCAGCAGCGCAGCGATGTTCGTCACCCTCCTCGTGGTCGCCGGATGCGCCAGCGCTCCGCCGCCTGCGCCCCCTCCGGCGCCCAAGCCCGAGTGCTCGAGCGGTCCGGATTGGACCTGCTTCAAGTCGGGGGCGTGCCCCTCGACCACAGGGCTCGTCGGGATCTGTGCCCGGGGAACTGCTGACAACATCACCTCGGAGGCGCTGGGCACCGAGGTCGCCACGACCCGAGCGCGGACCGAGATGGCGAGCTACATCGAGAGCCAGGTCCAGGCCTTCGTCAACCAGACCCAGGACAGCATGTACAAGAGCGGGGCCGGCGAGGAGGCGACGCAGAAGGTGAAGTCCATGGCCCAGAGCGTCACCAAGCGGACCCTGAACGGAGTGGGGGTCCCCAAGACCTACGTTGACCGGGAGCGGAAGCTGTACTACGCGCTCGCCCAGCTCGACGCCAAGACCTTCGGCGACGCGCTCAAGGGGCTGAAGGACGCCGGCACCCTGAGCGACTCGGTGAAGCAGGACATCAACAAGCGGGCCGACGCCATCGTCGACGAGTTCGAGCGCGCCTCGGCGCGCAAGAACTAGCCTCGGTCAGGACGGGGCTCCGCCGTGCCTCCTGCCGGACCGGTCGATGCCGGTCCGGCGGGACCTTGAATGGCAAGAGTGCGTCTGCTTCCATCGCGCTTCTACAAGGGGTGACCATGCGTACGAAGAAGCTCTCCCTCATTGCGGTCGGCCTCGCCATATCCGGTTGCGGGACGCACCTCGTCTTCGTCAATCCCTCGGACGGCGTCAGGCCCAATCCCGAGGCGGCCTCCTCCACCTGCGAGGGCTCGTCTCGCCGGCCGAGTTCCGACAAGATGCTCGATCAGGCCGACGTCTACCGGGACGAACTCCTGGCGACGCGGCTTCCCCGATTCGATCCCTCCCCACCCGTGAGCGCGGATGAGGTGGGCTCGATTGCCCGCCGGCAACAGCAGAGGGCGGCCTCCACCGTCCAGCAGGCGATGTCCAGGTGGAAGCAGGCGCAGGTCTGCTACGAGGCGGCGCTGCAGCTCGACCCCAGCCTCTCCTATGCGCTCATCAACCTCACGGTGATCAGCCTGCGCATCTACGACCTCGATCCCGACGTCTCGGACCGGGAGCAGTACTTCACGCGAGCCCAGAACTACCTGTCTCGCGCCTCCGACGTGAACAAGTACGACGCGCAGATCTCCTACTACCAGGCCGAGATGAAGGTCCGGAAGCAGCAGTGGGCCGAGGCGGAGAAGACCCTCAAGTACCTGCTCGCCCAGGGATGGAACCGGGCCAACGTCCACAACCTGCTCGGGTACGTCTACCAGATGACCGGACGAGAGGGGCTGGCGCGCGACGAGTGGATCCAGGCGACGCAGGTCGATCAGCCGGCGCAGGCCAACGCCTGGGCGATCCAGAAGACCCGTCCGCCCCCGCCCTCCACGGGCGCCGAGCCGCGGGCTCCCGCCGCGACCAGCGTCGATCGCTGGGACTACGCCCGCCAGCAGATGGTCCCCGCAACTCCGCCGTCGCTGCCCAAGCCCTGCTACTGGATGGAGAATGGGAGGACACAGTGCTGAAGCCGAACCTTGGGTTGGTCCTTCTCCTGGCCGTGGGAGTGCTTGGTTGCTCGCCCAAGTACGTGGTGGTCAACGACCCGGTCGTGGACACCCCCGTCCTCGTCCCGCCGACTCCCCCGCGCCGCGCGCTCCGGCCGCCGCCCTCGTCCTACAAGTTCCGCATCGCGGTGCTCGACTTCACCGACCAGACCAACTCGGCCGGTGACCTCGTCCGCACCATCCCGGACATCCTGACCACCAAGCTCTTCGAGTCGAAGCGCTACGACATCTTCGACCGCGGGCAGCTGCGCAACAAGTCCTCGCGCGAGGTGGAGCAGGAGATCCGGGTCCTGCGGGATGACCACAAGATCGACGGGATGCTGGTGGGGAGCATCACCCGCTTCTCGCCCCAGGATCACAAGATGTCGATCGACGTCCGGCTCATCAACGTCTACTCCGAGGCGGTGATGTACGCGAGCCGTCTGGAGGTGAACTACCGCGGCACCCTCGACGTCGAGGTGGACGGGGCCGACATCGGGAAGCTCGCCCAGGGCGTCCGGGACGCCATCCCGGACAAGGACGCCATCACCGGCGCCCGGATCCAGTCGGTGAGCAGCGGCGAGGTGGTCATCACCGCCGGCGAGGACAAGAACATCCGGAAGGGCATGGCCGCCCTCATCTACGCCACCGGGGACACCATCGCCGATCCGACCACGGGCGAGCAGCTGAGCGACCGGGCCATCATCGCCGAGGTGTACATCACCGCCGTCGAGCCCAGGATGTGCCGTGCCCAGATCAGCCGGCCGGTGAAGCGAAGCAACGCCCGGGGCGGGGATCCGGCCGGCAGGGATCCCGGAGCCTCCGGGGACCAGGACGACGATGATCAGTTCCGCAACTGGTCGATCCGCGTGGGCGACCTGGTCCGCTTCAAGTGACGGGAGGACACGTGCGAATCTTGCTGCTGGTCGTGGTCGCGGCCTTGGTCGTTCCCGTCCTGTCGGCGGCGGCGCCCAAGCCCCCCCCGGCGAAGGTGGAAGTTCACCAGGAGTGCGACGCCAAGACGAGCATCGTGGTCAAGCTCCGGTACCAGAACGGGGAGCGCGAGGAGTACCGAAGCGAGCTCGACACGATGGACATCGTCTTCGACGACAGCGGCCACCCCACGCTGATCCACCTCGTGCTCTTCACCGGTCCGGAGAAGGACACCCACAAGTGGATCCCGTTCTCGGGCCTGTCGAGCTTCGCCTACCGGTTCTGCAACGTCTCCGGCAAGGGCAAGGTCCGGCTCTCGGTCTTCCAGCCGTTCTTCCGGGAGGGCACCGCCCCGAAGGGGGAACAGGGAAGACCGGAGATGCCCGCGGTGACGCCCAAGGACTACCGCTGACGGGACGTCACAGCGCCCCGGGCGCTATCAGGGGCAGCACCAGCGCTCGACCTTGCCCGCGCCTGAAGCGGCGAGTCCCGTGCACCGCCCAGCGGTCGCGCGGACGGTGCAGGACTCCCGCGCCGCAGCCGTCCAGCGGGCCCGGATGAGCGCGATCTCCTCCATCGTCAGGTCGACCCGCGGCTGCCCCTTGAGGAATCCCCCGAGATCGCACGCATAGGCGTGTGGGGTCTTGCCTTCGCACAGGCCGTCATCGGCCGGGCTGCGCGCGGGGGGGGGAAGCGCGAGGCAGGTGGGCGACTCCAGGTCGGGGAGCGGAAGCGTGCCGGCCGGGCACCGCGGGATCCCCTCGCATCGCCCCGAGGGGCCCTCCTCCTGGCCCGGCCAGCAGCAGCGGGTCCGGATGCGCACCTGGCCGGCGGGACAGGCCGCCGCCCGGCTCGCCGGGCCGGCCGAATGGGCATCGTCCCGCGCGGCCTGATCGACGGCCTCCTTCACCACGCGCGAAACCTCGGTCCGGACCGTGTTCATCACCGCGAGCGTCGTCGTCGCCACGGCCTTGGCGGTTCCGAGCAGCGCCGCGGACTTCACGTCGTGCAGCTTGGCCGTCACGACCCAGCTGTTCGAGAGGCGGGAGGCGATGCCGGAGAGGACGAGGTCGGCGCCGATGAGCCGGGCCGTCTCCACCTCGCTCTCCCCCTCGGTCCCGGCCGGGGAGAGTCCCGCGTCCTTCATCAGCTGGGCGGTGTTCTCGCGCGTCATCACCACGTACTTCTGCGGAGGCAGGGCCTGGAGGGCTCCGGCGCGGGCCTCGTCGGCGAGAAGGCCGAGGAACTCGCAGGCCTCGACCTCGTCGGGCCGGAGCTTCCGCGACTCCCCGCACGCCCCGGACCAGGAGGCCTGGAATTCCAGCACCGCGACGCGACGCGCGGGAGCCTGGGCCCAGGAGAGGCACGGCGGCGCGAGCAGAGCGAGGAACAGCACGAGGAGGCGCATCCTCGCGATGGTACCCGAGCGGGGCAGGGGCGTCATGGCGAACACTCACCCAGCACACCCAGGGTGCGCGCGGCCGCGTCGTCCGCCACGGCCGCGACCTCCAGCTTCTTCCGCGCAGCGCGCTCGGCCCGCGCCGCGTCCCGGGAGTCGGACCCCGTTGCGGACCGGCTCGCCGTGAAGAGGAGCTTGCCTCCGTCGCAGGCGCGCCCCTCGATCCGCAGCGCCACCTCGCAATTCTGGAGCCCGATGGCGGTCCGGCGGCATTCCCGGGAGAGCACGGGCTGGAGGATCAGGCCGCCGGGGCTGCACGAGGCCTCCCCTGCGGTGCCGGCCTCCCATCCAGCCTTCCGGACCGCCTTCACCACCCGGTCGGACGGGTCCTCTTCGCCCCCGTCGGGGAGGCGCATCACGTTGACCCGAAGCGTCGAGCGGGCCGCGCCGTGGACCGCGCCCACCTGGCGGCTTCGCTCCTGCAACTCGGGGGTCCAGAGCACCTTCCCGCTCACGGCGAGCCGCTCCTGGCTCAGGAGCTGGATCCTCGCCTCCAGGGGCCGGATCTCGCACCAGGCGGGGGCTCCCTCGATCCAGCTCCGGCTCGAGAGGATCCGGTCCTGGGCCGTGGACAACCGGCTCGTCAGCGGCCCGGCCTCCGTGACGTAGCGGGCGTCCAGTTCGGCGCGCGAGGCCGTCGCGGCCGCGAGCCATCCGCCGCCGATCCGCCGGGTCAACTCCCGTCGGGGATGAATGTGCGCGCCCGCGGTCGTCTCGACCTTCTGCTGGATCTCGTCGAGCGTTCGCAAATCGACCCGGGCGACGCCGGGGCCGAAGCTCCCTTGCTCCACCGCACGGAAGGTCCGCTCCACGCTGCTCCGGATCGCCGCGGCGACGTCGGCGACGGCCCGGGACTCGGCGCCGGCGGCGGAGAGGTCGCTCTCGCCCACGCCCACGATGAACTGGGACTCGGGGAAGCGCTGCCGGACCTCGTTCACGAAGGTCTCGCGCTCCCCGTCCGGCCTGGGCTCGGCGAGAGCGTGGCCGGCGAGGCCGACGGCGCCGAGCAGGAGGACGAGGGTCAGCCCGTGCCGGTGACGCGTGTCCCGCAGTTGCCTCGTGCGCACCATTCCTCGTCAGAACATGTGCCAGAAGGCGACGGCGACGCCCTGCCCACGGGTGGTGTTCTGCGTGTAGACGTCGATCATGATGCTCGCCTGGAGGGCGATGTCGTTCGGGAAGGAGAAGCAGAAGGCCGGGCCGACGTAGAGCCGCTGCGTGACGCCCAGCGTCTTCCCCGTTCCGTCGTTGGAGCCGGCCAGGTTGCCGAGCAGGTAGGCCGTGGTGACGCCGAGGGTCACGACGTCGGAGACCTCGTAGCCGAACGCGCTGTTCATGACGCCCATCGAAAGGCCCGGGGTCACCCCGGTGGCGACGTCCTGGAAGGAGTAGGTGAGGGCGATCGGGGAGACCGAGAAGATCCAGGCGCCGAGCCTGACGTAGTTCTCCTGGAACCAGGTGACCGAGAAGGAATTGCCTCCGATCCGAAGCCCCTGCACGCCGGTGGAGGTGGGGAGGCCCACCGCGAGGCCGTTGTCGAACCACCACACCGCGTCCTTCCCGCTGGCGAGGTTCACGAAGGACTCGGCCTGGACGCCGATCGATCCGAGGCTGAAGGAGGAACTGGTGGTCCCGCCGAGGTCCTGGGAGCGGTACCCGACCGGGACGTGGACCAGGAACTGGAGCCAGTCCTTGGCCGTGTTGCCGGAGAACCCCGCGATCCAGTACTGCGGCTCGACCGCCAGCTCGACGTCGTTGCCCGAGATCGAGTTCTGGTTGAAATAGTCGAGGAAGATCTTGGGACTGAAGCCGGTGCGCGGCGCCGGCGCGGCGTTGCCGAGGAACTCCGGGTTGTACGCGGTCTGCGCCCCGGCCCGGTAGGGGAGGGCGAGCAGGAGGAGGAGGAGCGGGAGGAGGCGAAGGCCAGGGGAGGAAATTGCCTTGGATCGCATACCTTCCCTTTTACACCACCGGTCGAAGCAGGACCATCGGCCCGTAGATCTTCGACGTGAAATGGAATACGTCTGTTCTCGATGAGCACTCCCGGTTCTTCGCTGGAGGATCGCCTCGAGTCCCTCCGGAAAGATTTCCTGTTCGATGAGGCGGCTGCCGGGCGGCTCGTGGCCCGGTTCCACGAGGAGATGCGAAGCGGTCTGGCCGGCCGGGCGAGCTCGCTCAAGATGCTCTCCTCCTTCACGCGGCGGCCGACCGGGCGGGAGAAGGGCAGGTTCCTGGCGCTCGATCTCGGCGGGACCAACTTCCGCGTCCTGGCGGTGGAACTCTCCGGCGATCGGTCGTTCGAGGTCGTGCGCGCGACGCGTGCCGCCATCCCGAGGGAGGACATGGGGGGGGACGGCGTCGCCCTCTTCGACTTCGTCGCGGCGTCGCTCGACGCCTTCCTCTCCGGGAGCGGGCTCCCGCGCGACGGGAAGTACGGACTCGGATTCACCTTCTCGTTCCCCGTGCGCCAGACCGGGATCCGATCGGGCGCGCTCATCCAGTGGACGAAGGGGTTCACCGCGAGTGGAGTGGAAGGGAAGGACGTGGTGGTGCTCCTGGAGGCTGCGCTCCGGAGGCGCGGACTCGGCGGCGTCTCGGTGGAGGCGCTCGTGAACGACACCGTGGGGACGCTCGTCGCCCGGAGCTACGAGCGGGAGGGGTGCGAGCTCGGGGTCATCCTGGGGACGGGCACGAACGCCTGCTATCCCGAGAAGGGGAAGGATGGCGTCATCGTCAACATCGAGTGGGGAGGATTCGCCGGGTTCGCGGGGAACTCCTTCGACCGGGCGCTCGACGCCGCCTCCGCCAACCCGGGAAGCCAGCTCTTCGAGAAGGCGGTCTCCGGGATGTATCTCGGCGAGATCGTCCGCCTGGTCCTCGACCAGCTCGCGCGGGAGGGGCTCGTCCCGGCGCCGGTCGGCGCCCCGTACTCCCTCACGAGCGAGCACCTTTCCCGGCTCGTCGCGGGATCGCCCACCGGCGGCGACCGGGTCGCCCGGGCCGTCGCGGAGCTCGTCACGACCCGCTCCGCCCACCTCGCCGCCACGGCGATCGCCGCGGTGCTGCTCTGGCGGGGCGAGCAGGCCCCGGGGGAACGGGTCGCGGCGATCGACGGCTCCCTCTTCGAGAAGTTCCCGGGATACCGGGAGGCGATGTCCGCGTTCCTGGCGCAGGGGATGGGGGAACGAGCGAGGGAGGTCCGCTTCGAGCTGGCCCATGACGGGTCGGGCATCGGCGCGGCGATCATCGCTGCGATCGCATCGGAAGTGCCACGGAAGTCGGAGGCAACATGAACGGCGGATACCGGTCGATCGTCCTCCTGATCAGCGGCACCGCAGCGCTCGGCGGCCTGCTCTTCGGGCTCGATCAGGGCTTCATCGCCAACTCGCTCTCGACCATCCAGACGGTCTACCGGCTCGACACCCGGGGCGCGGAGCACTACTCCTCGATCCTGGCGACGGGCGGCGTCGCGGGCGCGCTCCTCTCCGGGCTGCTCGCCAGGTTTCTCGGGCGGAAGAGGAGCCTGGTCCTCGCGGGACTCATCTTCACCGTGGGATCCCTCCTGTCCGCGTTCCTCCTCCCCATGGCGGTCATGCTGGCCTGCCGGCTGGCGCTCGGTTTCGCCGTCGGCATCGCCTCGTTCGTCGTCCCGCTCTACCTGTCGGAGACCGCGCCCACGAAGGTCCGCGGGTCGATGGGGACGCTCTTCCAGCTGATGATCACCATCGGCATCTTCGTCATCTCCGTCTCGAACGTCTTCATCATCCGGGCCGTGGTCAAGCCCGAGCGGGCGCTCCCTCTGATGTTCGGGGTGATCGTGCTCTTCGCCGCCCTGATGCTCCTCGGGAGCCTCTTCCTC
Organism: uncultured Anaeromyxobacter sp.; assembly: GCA_903855945.1. Taxonomy (GTDB): domain Bacteria; phylum Myxococcota; class Myxococcia; order Myxococcales; family Anaeromyxobacteraceae; genus CAIOAK01. The sequence goes on along the minus strand of CAIOAK010000131.1, from coordinate 15,318 downwards.
CCGGAGAGCCCGCGCTGGCTCATGCTCGGGGGGCGCAAGGAGGAGGCCACCGTGGTCCTGCGGCGGATCCTCGCGACGGAGGAGGAGGTCGCGGCCGAGATCGCGGACATCGAGAAGTCCCTGGGGACGGGGGGTACCTCCACCCGCATCGTCTTCCAGGGCTACTTCCTGAAGGTCCTGGCGGTCGGGATCCTGCTGCAGATGTTCCAGCAGCTCGTGGGGATCAACGTGATGATCTACTACGCGCCCCGGATCTTCGGCTTCGCGGGGCTCACCGGGCTCGTGGCGATGATGACCGTCCCCACGGTGAACATGATCTTCACGTTCCCCGCCATCCGGCTCGTCGAGAAGTGGGGCCGGAAGAAGCTCCTCTACGTCGGCGCCGCGTCCATGTTCGTCGCCATGGTCGCCGCCGGCCTCGCCTTCCGCGCCATCGGAGACGTGGCGGGCGCCACGGGCCCGGCCTGGTCCGGTCCGGTCCTGCTCGTCGCCGTGATCGTCTACATCTTCGGCTTCGCGGTCTCCTGGGGGCCGGTGGCCTGGATCGTGTGCTCCGAGGTCTTCCCGATCCAGGGGCGCGAGGTGGGGATGACCGTCACCACCATGGTGAACTGGACCTTCGCCGGGCTCCTCATGGACAACTCCCTCACCTTCATGCAGGAGCACGGGAACTCGTCCATCTTCTTCGTCTTCTCCGCGTTCTGCCTGCTGGCGATCGTGTTCGTGGCCGGGTTCGTGCCGGAGACGAAGGGGATCTCGCTGGAACGGATCGAGGCCGACCTGAAGGCCGGCAAGCCGCTGCGGAGGCTCGGGCAGGGCGGATAGCGCCCGCCGGTTGGACGGCTACGAACCCTGGCCCGGTCCGCCGATCTCGGCCCCGGCCAGGGTCTCCAGCGCCTTCACCATGGCCGAGTGGTCCCATCCCGCGCCGCCGTGAGCGGCACAGGAGTTGAAGAGCTCCTGGCAGGTCGCGGTGTTCGGGAGCGAGACCCCCAGCGCCCTCGCCCCGGAGAGGGCGAGCGCCAGGTCCTTCTGGTGGAGCGCGATGCGGAAGCCGGGCGCGAAGTTCCGCTGGATCATCCGCTCGCCGTGTACCTCCAGCACGCGGGAGGAGGCGAAGCCTCCGAGCAGGGCCTGGCGGACGCGGGCCGGGTCGGCGCCGGCCCGCGACGCGAAGAGGAGGGCCTCGCCCACCGCCTCGATGGTGAGCGCCACGATGATCTGGTTCGCCACCTTGGTGGTCTGCCCGTCGCCGTTCCCCCCGACGAGGGTGATGTTCTTCCCCATCTTCTCGAAGAGCGGCCTGGCCCGGTCGAAGGCCGCCGGGGAGCCGCCGACCATGATGGTGAGGGAGGCGGCCTTGGCCCCCACCTCGCCGCCGGAGACGGGCGCGTCGAGGTAGTCGCAGCCGAGCGCGTTCACGCGCGCGGCGAAGCGCTTGGTCTCGATGGGGGAGATGGAGCTCATGTCCACGACGAGCTTGCCGGGGGAGAGCCCCTCGGCGACGCCACCCGGGCCGAAGAGGACCGCCTCCACGTCGGGCGTGTCGGGAAGCATGGTGATGACCACGTCGGACCGTTCGGTCACCTCCCGGCCGTTCGAGCAGGCCACGCTGCCCCGTTCGAGGAGTTCGGGCGGGATCCCGCCGAGGGTGTGGAGGAAGAGCGCGTGCCCCGCCGCGCCCAGGTGGCCCGCCATGGGGCGCCCCATGATGCCCAGCCCGATGAATCCGACGTTCATGATGTTCCTCCCGTTCTCACCGTCGCGTCCGGTACGGCGCGAACCAGCCCAGGCCGGCCTCCGTATCCCCGCGCGGCTTGTATTCGCAGCCCACCCACCCGGTGTACCCCATGGTGTCGAGCTGCGCGAAGACGAAGGGGTAGTGGATCTCGCCGGTGCCGGGCTCGTTGCGCCCCGGGGTGTCGGCGACCTGGACGTGGCCGATGCGCCCAAGGTTGCGGCGCATCGTCGGCACGAGGTCTCCCTCCATGACCTGCATGTGGTAGATATCGTACTGTAAGTGAATATTGGGTTCCCCGGCGAGGTCCAGGAACCGCAGCGCCTGCTCGGTGCGGCAGACGAGGAATCCGGGGATGTCCCGCGTGTTGATGGCCTCGACGAGGAGGCGCAGGCCGCGGGGCGCGAGCGCCCGTGCCGCGAAGCGGAGGTTCTCCACCAGGGTGCGCTCCGCCATCTCCCGGTCCGCGCCCGGGGGCAGGACGCCGGCGAGGCAGTTGAGCTGGCCGCAGCCGAGCGCCTTCGCGTAGGCGATGGCGGTCTCGACGCCGTCCTGGAACTCGCCGACGCGGGAGGGAAGGCAGGCGATGCCCCGCTCGCCGGCCGCCCAGTCGCCGGCCGGCAGGTTGTGGAGCGCCTGGGAGAGGCCGTTCTCCCGGAGCCTCTCCGCCAGCTGGTCCCGCTCGAACGGGTAGGGGAAGAGGTACTCCACCGCCTCGAACCCGGCCCGGGCGGCGAGCGCGAACCGTTCGAGGAAGGGGACCTCGTTGAACATCATGGTCAGGTTGGCGGCGAATCGGGGCATGCGGGGTCCCTTTCGTCAGCGGGCGAGCAGCGTGGGAAGGAGCGCCCCCAGCTCGGGCACGACCTCCGGTGGAAGGTGGGGGGCGCAGCGGGCTGCGGCGGCGGCCGCGAGGGCCGGCCACTCCTCGTAGATCCAGCCGCTGCTCTCGCGGCCCCCCTCCCGGTGCACCCGCTCCATGGCCGCGAAGAGCTCGGTGCGCAGCGCCTCGGCGACCCGCTCGCGCTGCTCGGGGAGGAGACGGAACCGGCGTGACGCCTCCCCGGCGAACCGGACCGAGAGCAGGCGCGACTCGATGAAGGAGAGGGACATCACCTCACCCGCGTCGAACCAGGGGTCCCCGGTGCCGCGGGCGCGGAGCTGGGCCTCGGCCTCGGGTTCCGGGAGGGGCCGGGCGCCGGAACCGAGCACCGTGCCGGCCGCCGTCGCGACCAGCGACGGGTCGGCGCCGGGACCGAGCGACAACCAGAAGAACCGGCCCGACGAGTCGGTCCGGGCGGTCCTCACGCCGGGGAGGGAATCCAGGCGCGCCAGCACGGGCGCGAGAACGGTGCCTCAACCGAGGCCCGTCACCGGGCCTCAGCCGAACCCGGTGGCGTGGAGGACGAGGGGGGACACCCGGCGAGGATACCCCGTCTGCTAGCGAGCGGCAGGGGCCGCGTAGACCGTCCGCCCGTTCTTCACGGTCTCGAGGACCTTCACGTCGCGGATCTGCGCTGGCGGCACCTTGACCGGGTTGGCCGAGAGGATCACGAGGTCGGCCACCTTGCCCACCTCGAGCGTGCCCCGCTCCCCCTCCTCGCGGTACTGCCGCGCCGCCTCCACGGTGAGCGCGCGGAGCGCCAGCATGGGCGGGATCCGCTCCTCGGGGCCGACCACCTTGCCCGACTTGCTCACCCGGTTCACGGCGCTGAAGACGGTGAAGATCGCGTCGAGCGGGGTGACGAGGAAGTCGGTGTGGTTCGTGAAGGCGATCTTCCGCGCCGCCGCGGAGGCGGCAGGGCTGATCCGCTGCGTCCGCTCGGCCCCGAGCAGCACCGGATACTCGTCGCCCCAGTAGTAGGTGTGGTTCGTGAAGAACGAGGGGATGATGCCCAGCCGCGCGTAGGCGTCGAGCTGGTCGTCCCGGGCGAACTGGCTGTGGACCAGGACCGTCCGCGCGTCCACCTTCGCGTCCAGCCCTGCGTCCTCCTGGGCCTTGATCACCATGTCGATGGCGGCGTCGCCGTTGGCGTGCGCGAAGAGCTGGCCGCCCCCGGAGATGGCCGCGCGGAGGCCGTCGGAGAGCTGCTTCTGCGTCACCGAGGGCTCGCCGCGCCAGGAGGACTGCCCCATCGGCCCCGGGACCAGGTAGGGCTTCGTGAAGTAGCCGGTCCGTCCCTGGGGCGAGCCGTCGATCACCGCCTTGAGCCCGGCGATCTTCACGTGGTCGATCATCTGCCCGAACCCCGAGCCGGGCTTCTCGAGCACTTCCGAGGCCGACTGGATGAGGGGGAGCGCCATCACGTCGATGGTGAGCATCCCCCTGCGGGCGGCCTCGCGCATCGCCGGGATGGCGGCCGGCGGCGTCGCCCCCTCGGTGGCCACGGTGTATCCCTGCGAGAAGTAGCGCATCTGACCCGCCGCCAGCGACCCGGCCAGATCCTCCGGCTTCGGCAGGGGAAGCTTGGGCTCGAGGACGATGAAGGCGTTCTCCATCAGGAGACCCGCCGGCTGGTTCGAACCCGGTTCCCGCACGATGACGCCGCCCAGCGGCGTGACGGTGTCCGGACCGATTCCCAATGCGGAGAGCCCTTTCGAGTCGAACACCGCGCCGTGGCCGGAGACGTGGAGCAGCATCACCGGGTTGCTCGGGAAGACGGCATCGAGGTCGTGGCGGTTCACGTCTCGCTTCTCGGCGAGTCCGGTGGCGTCGTAGCCGTAGCCGATGATCCAGTCCCCCGGCTTGGCCTTCTGCTTCGCCGCCTGGGTTCGCAGCGCCGCCAGGATGTCGGGGATCGATCGAACGGGCCCCACGGGTGGCTCCGACACGTTGGCCCAGTTGTCGATGGCCACCGCCGCCAGGAAGTGGGAATGAGGGTCGATGAAGGCCGGCAGGAGCGTCCGCTTCCCCAGCGAGACCACCCGGGTCCCCGGGCCGCGCAGCTTCATCACGTCGGCCTTCGTGCCCACGGCCGCGATCCGACCGTTGCGGACCGCCAGCGCCTGCGGGGCATCCTTCCCCTCCGTCATCGTGAGGATGTCACCATCGGTATAGATGACGTCGGCCGGAGGGACGGCGAGGAGGGCCAGGGCGGCGAGGAGGGCTGTCATGCCCTCACCGATACCACCGCGTGGTTCCGAAGGCGACGGGGCTCGCTACGGCGCGCGGAAGGTGCCCCCCAGAACGGAGCAGGCGCTCGTGGCGGTGGCGGTCGTGTAGGTGGGTGACGAGTAGGCCACCGACCAGACGGCCACGTACGGCTGGTTCATGTCGCAGTAGCCGACGACGCCGTCCCTGGGGCACGCCACCCCTGGCTGGAAGGTGTAGGCCAGGCCGAGCACCTGCAGGCAGGCGGCCTGGGCAACCTCGAAGCTCGACACGGTCAGGATGTCGACGCACAGGGCGCCCCCCGCCGAGCAGCTCGTCCCCTCGACGAGCCGGGGAGGTTCCCCGCAGGCGGACGAGACGAGGAGGGCGCAGAGGAGCACGCCGCCGGAGGCGAGATCTCGTCGCATCACCGGACCAGGATGCCGGCCTTCTCGAGGTCCCTCACCAGCTCGTGCGCGAGCGACTGGGCCCCGCCGATGGCGCTCTGGATGTTGTAGGTCGTGGAGACCCCGTTCCAGACCAGCTTCTCGGTTCCGCCGTGCGCCGAGTAGACGGTGGTCTCGGTCTTCACGCTGGTGTCCTCCTCGACGTAGGAACTCGTGTACCAGAATCCGTCGCCGGTTCCGTAGTTGGGCCACCAGCCGCCGTAGTAGGCGGCCGGCGGGACGTAGTCGAGCGTGCCCGGCATGAAGGCCATCTCCATGTGCTTCACCATCCGCTGGATGATGACGAGATCGATCTGGTTCGCGCGGACGAACTCGAGCCCCTTCTCCTTGTCGAGCTCACCGCCCTGGAAGACGCCGGTGGAGGTTGCCGAGAGGTAGCCCTTGTCGAGCAGCGCCTGGGCCAGCGCGTTCTCCACGACGACCCGGGTGCGGTCGTTCGGCATGATGCAGACGAGGAAGAGGCGCTTCACCGGCTGGGCGTCGTACTTGGGGTCCCGCCACACCTGGACCATCTTCGTCCCGGTGCAGGACGACAGGACCAGCAGGGCGGCGGCGGCGGCGGCGGAGCGGAAGGACGACCTCATGGGGGCGCGAATCGTAGTTCAGGCCCGAGGGGGGGCGCAACCGCGGTGTGCAGCCGGGGATCGTCCCGCGCCGGAAAGAGCGGGGTTGCCTTTCGTCGGGGGAGTGCGGACACTGCGGCCTGAAGGCCCCGGCGTGCAGCCGGGCCACCCCTGACCGAGGAGGAATCGTGCCGTACGTCAACATCCGGTTCGTGCGGGAGAAGGTGAGCAAGGATCAGAAGGCGGCGCTCATCCGGGGCGTCACCAACCTGCTCAACGACATCCTGAAGAAGAATCCCGCCACGACCATGGTCGTCATCGACGAGATCGACGCCGACAACTTCGGCCTCGGCGGGGAGACGGCGAGCGTCCGGGCCAAGCGGCGCAAGGGCTGAGCCCGGGCACATCCGTCCCAGGGCCGCCCGAGGCGCACTTGCTCTCCTTCGTCCTCGCGAGCGCGCCCATCTTCGCGGTCGTGGTCATCGGGTGGGCTGCGGCCCGGCTCGGATGGCTCGCGCCCGCAGGCATCGCCGCCTTCGCGGCCTACGCCTTCGATCTGGCGCTCCCGGCGCTGATCACCGGGATGCTCGCCCGGCAGCCGCTCCAGGGCGTCCTCGACGCGCGCTACCTTCTCGCGTTCCTCGGGGCGGGGGCGGTGATCTTCGCCGCGACGGCCGGGATCACGGCCATCGGGGGGGGCGGCGTGGGCGTCGTCGGCGCGCACGCGCAGGCCGCCACCAACGGGAACCTGGGGTTCCTGGGGGTGCCGCTCCTCCTGTCCCTCCTCGGCGAGAGGGCCACCGGCCCGCTCGCCATGGCAATCCTCGCGGAGGTCGGGATCCTCATGCCGGCGGGCATCGTCCTCATGAGCCTGGGGCGACCCGGGGACGGCAGGGCGCGCGGGGGCGCGGGCCGCGACGTGCTGCGCGCCACGGTTGGCAACCCCATCGTCCTGGGCGTCATCGCCGGGGCCGCCATCGGCCTCTCGGGCTCCCGCCTGCCGATCCCGGTCGATCGTCTGCTCTCCTTCGTGGGGGCCTCGGCAGGGCCCACGGCCCTCTTCGCGCTGGGTGGTTCGCTCGCGGGGCGCCGGCTCGAGGGGCACCTGCTCCCCATCTCGTTCATCGCCGCCGCCAAGCTCGTCCTCTACCCGGCCGTCGCCTGGGCCTTCCTCCGGCTGGCGGGGGTGGACCCCACCTGGGTCGGAGCCGGTGTGCTCATCGCCGCGCTCCCCACCGCGGCCAACGCCTTCGTCTTCGCAAGTCGCTACGATGCGGCGCCGGAGCGCATCTCCGCGGAGATCCTGCTCTCCACGGTGGCGGGGGCCGTGACCTTCCCGATCGTCGCGTGGATCGTGCTCCCCTAGGTGTTACGATCGGGGGATGTCCTCCTCCCCGGCACCCTCCCGCGCGAAGCGGGTCCAGCAGCGGCTCACGAACGAAATGAAGGAGTACACGGTCGTGGCGGGCTACTTCGCCCTCCTGTTCCTCGCGATCGCGACCTACCGCACCGTGACGCTCGCCGAGTACGACATCATCACCTACGCCTACGGATCGGCCATCATCGAGGCGGCGATCCTGGGCAAGGTCGTGCTGCTCGGCCAGGTCCTGCACGTGGGCGAGAAGCACCAGGACCGACCCCTCTTCGTCGCCATCCTCTGGAAGGCGCTGACCTTCTCGATCTTCGCCGCCGTCCTGATCACGGCGGAGCACGCGGTCAAGGCGCTGGTGAAGGGTCATCCCCTCTCCGACGAGTTCCGGCTTTCCGGTGGCCGCGGTTGGGAGATGCTCTCCCACTTCCAGCTCGTGACCGTGACCTTCATGTCCTTCTTCGCGCTGCGCGAGACCGCCCGGGCGTTCGGTTGTGAGAGTCTCTTCGCGTTGCTGTTCGGCCCGCGCCCGGGAGGGGCACCCCGGAAAGGCTGATGCGTCGAGGAGCGAGAGCAGGCTCGACATGGCGCCCCATCCGTGGAAAGTTCTGCGGCTCACTTGAGCGGCCCCTGGCCGCCTCCTTCCGAAAGGCTCCTGAACATGAAGCGCCTCCTCGTTGCCGCCGCCCTCGCCGCCTTCGCCAGCTCCGCCTACGCCGACGCCGCCGCCACATTCAAGGCCAAGTGCGCCATGTGCCACGGGGCCGACGGCGCCGGCGGCGCCATGCACAAGGCCTCCATCAAGGGGACCAAGGAGGCCGACGTCCTGAAGGCGATCAACGACGGCAAGGGCAAGATGAAGCCCGTGAAGATCGACGACGCCGCCGCGGTGGCGAAGTTCGTGTCCGGCCTCAAGTAGGCAGGGCAGCTCGTCGCGACGCGCCTCCCGCCGGCTGGCGCACAGGCGGGGCCGAAGGCGACTCGATCGAGCTCGCTTCGCTGGGGCTCCCGCTCCTGCTCCGGGGCTGGTCCACGATGGTGCGACGGGGCGCGAACCGCATCCTGGTGCGTTACGGCTTCGAGTTCACGCAGGGGGAGTCGCGGGTGTACCAGGCCGACCAGACCGCGATGTGGCTGCGGCCTGGTGGATCAGTTCCTTGACCCGGCCCATCCGCCCTACCACGTCGACGAGGACGCTGCCGGTCCAGCCGAACGTGAAGAGCCGCGAGATGGCCATGATGGGGCCCACCATCCGCCATTGCTCCGGGAGCATCCGGGAGCCGTAGCCGAGGGTGGTGTAGGTGTTGGCAGCGTAGTAGCTCGCCGATTCCCAGGTGGGGAACAGGCGCGTGTACTTGAGCGCCGCGCTCCAGACGGAGGGCCTGCTCGCGCCGGATCACGTGGGCCTGGATCCAGCGCATGAGGAATCCGTGCAGGATGACGATGAGCACGAGGAGCGTTCCTCCGAGGACGAGATCCGGGAACGGCAGGATCTGGAGGATCGGGAGCGCCGAGTTGACGTCCTCCACGAGTTGCAGGGCGGTGTCGGGGGTCGGGGCGGGCATGTGGGGGACTGTAGCGCGGTGAGGCTTCGCGCGTGACCGCCGGCCGGCGCCGCGCTAGGAGTGGACTCATGGACCTTCCCTCGCTCCTCACCGCCGCCCGCGAGATCGGGGCGAGCGACCTCCACCTCGAGGCGGGATTGCCGCCCAGCGCCCGTGTCCGCGGGCAGCTGCAGTCGATGGGCGCGCCGGTCGGGGCGCGGGAGCTTCTCGAGGCGGCGCGCGAGCTCGTGGGCGAGGACCGCTGGCCCGACTTCCTGGAGCGCAGGTCGGCCGACGTGGCCCGGAGCCTGGGCGGGGCCCGCTGCAGGGTGAACGTCCTCTGCACGGCCCGGGGCGTGGGGATGGCCATCCGATTCCTGCCCGCCGCGCAGGCGACGCTGGAGCGGCTGAACCTACGGTCCGATCTCTCTCGCCTCGTCGAGCCGCACCACGGGCTCGTCATCGTGTGCGGCCCCACCGGCTCGGGGAAGTCGAGCACGCTCGCCGCGCTGGTGCAGGAGCTGAACCTCCGGGAGTCGCGCCACGTCGTCACGCTCGAGTCGCCCATCGAGTACGTGCTCACGCCCCGACTCTCCTTCATCCGGCAGCGCGAGGTGGGGCGAGACACGCCGAGCTTCGAGCAGGGGCTCTACGACGCCATGCGCGAGGACCCCGACGTCCTCGTGGTGGGTGAGCTCCGCGACGCCGAGACGATGCGCCTCACGCTCTCCGCCGCGGAGACGGGCCACCTCGTCCTCACCACCGTCCACTCCTCCTCCGCCGCCGAGGCGCTGCAGCGGATCGTCGGGGCTTTCCCGGCGGAGATCCAGGCGGGCATCGCCACCCAGCTCGCCGACTGCCTGGTGGGCGTCGTCTGCCAGCGTCTTCGCTGGTTCCCGGAGCGCAACTTGCGCGCACCCGAGTGCGAGGTGCTCGTCGCGAACCAGGCGGTGAAGGCCATGGTGCGCCAGGCGCAATTCTTCAAGATCGCGACCGCGCTCGAGACCGGGGCGGCCGACGGCTGCTTCACCTTCGCCCGCTACCGCGAGTGGCTGGAGCGGAGGACCGACTGGTACGTTCCCGGCCCGGAGCCGGTCGCGCGGGAAGGGGAGGGGCGCGAAGCGGCCGGGTATTCCGAGGCGGCGGTAGGCCCGAGTCCCCGGAGGATGCCGGACCGGCGCACCGCGACTCCTCCTGCCCCGGCCACTTCCCGTACGCAGGAGGGCGTGCTCGAGATCTCCTCGTCCGATGAGGACCTCGCCCGCATCCTCGACGAGCTGGAGCGGACCGGAAAATGAGTGAATCGACAGGGTATCGCACATGTACCTACACGTTTCTGCCGTAAGAATTTGTCATCAATTCCTCGAATCGACCCCTCCGATGGTGATATCCATCGATTTGCCGTCCAGGGACGGCAAGGAGCAGGGAGGTCGGTCATGGCCGGCGCGCACATCCTCATCGTCGACGACGACGCATTCTTCCGGAACGCGGTGGCCGAATCGCTCGAGGGGCTCGGCTACACGCTCTCGTTCGCCGGAGATGTGCCCAGCGCGCTCGCCGTCCTGCGCACCGACCAGGTGGATGTCGTCGTGTCCGACCACGTCTTGCCTGGCCTCTCGGGGCTCTCGCTCCTGACCTCCATGCGGGACCACATGCCCGAGCCTCGACGGATCCTGGTCTCGGGGAAGGTCGATGTCTCCCTGGCCCTCGCCGCGATCAACCAGGCCAACGTCTTCCGGTTCATCGAGAAACCCTTCGATCCCGTCGCGGTCCGGCTGGCGGTCTGCCTCGCCGTGGACGACCTGGAGCGGGAGCGGTCCGAGCGGCGCATCCTCGACTGGGTCGGTGCGAGCCCGGGCTTCGCTCCGTCCGTGAAGGTTGCGTAGCGGGCAGATCCGGGTGGCACTGCGCCGTTCGCGGGACCGGCGACCGGGGTGACCCCGGCGCCATACGGCCGCACACACTCCCCCCGCGACGCGGGCCACCCGCCCCGCTACACTGCTCCTGTGAACGGCGACGCCGACCGACGGTCCAAGGCGATCGGCTGGCTCCTCGTGCTCGTCTCGGCCGCCGCCTGCGCGCTCTTCGCCCGCCACGCGCTCGTGGTCGGCTCGTTCCCGGGGCGATGGGTCTATCCATACGTCTCCCTGCTCCGGTGGGACGCGCTCCTCGCCTCCCTCGCGGCCGGGGCCGCCGCCGCGCTCCTCCTGGCGGGCGCGCTCCGTGTCGCCGGACGGTCGCTCACCGCTGCGTCCCTCCTTCTCCTGGGGGGCGGGACGGCGCTGCAACTCCTGCTCTGGCGACTCTCCCCGTTCGCGCTCGGCGCCATCGTCCGGAGCGACGCTGCCACCTCCTATTTCTCGGCGGCGCTCCGGTACGACACGGCCACGCTCCTTCGAGGCTACGAGGCCATCGCCCCGCGGCTGCCGCTGCATGCCCAGGGAAACATGCCCGGGAAGTACCTGATCTTCCGGGCCATGCACGTCTTCACCTCCTCGCCCGAGGCGATGGCGGTCGCGATCCTGCTGCTCGCGAACCTGGTCGGGGTGCTCGTGCTGCTCGTGGCGCTCGAGGTCCTGGAGGACCGGGAGGCAGCGGTCGGTGCGATGGCCCTCTACGTCCTCCTCCCGCCGCGGCTCGTGTTCGCTCCGATCCTGAACGGCGTGGCGCCGCTGCCGGTGATGCTCGCCCTCTGGCTCTGGATCCGCTACCTGCGCGGCCGGAGTCAGGGGCTCGCCATCGCCGCCGGCCTCGCGCTCCTCATGGGGCTCCTTCTCGACCCGACGCCCTTCGGCCTCGGGCTGGTCTTCCTGGCCGTTGCGGTCGCGGACCGCGCGGCGGGGCGCACCGGAACGGCTCGAATCGCCACCGGTTCGGTCGTGGCGGCCGTGACGGTGGTCGCGGGGGCGCTCCTCCTCCAGATCACGACCGGGTTCGACACGTTCCGACAGCTCGGCCGTGTCACTGCCGAGGCCGCCCGGTTCAACGAGTGGGCGGGGCGCCCCTACGCCACCTGGGTGGTGGCCAACCTGGCGGAGTTCTTCCTCACGCTCGGAGCCCCCGTGGTCGTCGCGGTGGGATGGGGTCTTGCCCTGCGCCGATCGCTCCGCGACCCCGCCACCTGGATGGGAGCGGTGGGACTCGCGTCGGTCGTGGCGGTGGACCTCCTGGGCAGGAACCGGGGGGAGGTGACGCGGCTCTGGATCTTCCTCGCCGTCCCGTTCGCGATCTCCGCCGCCGGCTTCCTCCGCGGGGCCGGGCGCGCGCCGATGTTCCTCGCGGCGGCGGCGCTGGTCGTCCAGGGCGGGATCATGCTGTCGGTGCTGGGCTTCGTCATCCCCTGATCCCGCCGCGCGCGGTTCAGTAGGCGATCACGAATCCCAGGGTGACCGCCTTCGACCCCCTGCTCACCCAGGGGAGCCAGGTGGCGTCCGGCAGGAAGTAGCGGGCGATGTCGAGCGCGGCCGTTCCGAGCACGAGGGCTGCCAGGACCCCCCGGGGCGACCCCGTCGCCTGCTCGAATCCGCGGAGGTCCCCCTCGGGGGGCTCGATCCCGGTGAGGTTGGCGATGCCGTAGGCCAGCGAGGTGGCGGTGTTGAAGAGGAGCATCCCCTTCAGGAACGGCTCGGACTCCTGGCGGATCCGGGGGTGCTCGGTGAGGATGATCTCGTCGGTGATCTCCTGGCAGAGGATCCCCGAGGTGACGATGAAACCGTAGCCCCGCGGTCCCGGCCAGAAGGGCTCCCCGCTCCGCTTCGTGCAGGAGCCGTCCCGGCACTGGACGTTCGGGGAGACCGCGAAGAAGGGGATGGCCCCCGCGAAGCGAACGGGTTCCAGCGTGGGGACGTTGGCCATCGAGAGGTTGGTGACGAGGTGGCAGGCCTCGTGGACGGCGAAGGCGGAGACGAACCCGGCGGCGGTGAGGGCCACCGACCCGAAGGTGACCCCGGTGAACTCGGGCCAACCCTCGGGCGCCGGGGAGACCAGGGCGGTGGGGGTGGAGAGGTCGGTGGCCGGGGGGGAGGCCGCAGGGGGGCCAGCCACCGGCCCCTCCTGGGCAGCCGCCTTTGCCGCAGCGAGCCATGCCAGCGCCGCCGCCAGGACCCAGCCAGAGCCTCGGAGGGATTCGTGCACCACTTCCGCCTCTACCACGAAAACTTGGATTAGACTGGGGGTCCCATGAACGAAATCGAAAAGCGAAACCTGATCGCGCAGTGGGCCTTCGACAGCCGTCCCGTGCTGGGTCGCTTCCACCTCTGGCTGGATGACGTCCAGGTCGATCGCTCCCAGGCCGAGCCGGTCTCCTCCCATACCTTCACGCCGCGTGGAATCGCCCGCAACCTGGCCGTCACCGCGGCGGCCACCGCGCTCGGCACCAAGCTCTACGGCGGGTTCGGCGAGGGCGCCGGCAAGGACAAGTACGTCTACAACCAGGTGAAGAAGGGTGCCGACGCCATCAGCGCCTACGTGATGAGCGAGGGGCTCTGGTACCTCACCCGCACCCTGCCCGAGAACCACGCCATCATGGTGAGCCTCGGCGAGGGTCTCATGCCGAAGGCCGGCGAGACCCCGGAGATGGGCGCCAACCCGCTCCTCGGCTTCGGGCGCGTCTACGCGCGCCCCGAGGTCGCCATGACGGTCGACCGCCGGGTGCGCCGCCTGCTGAACGAGCCCGGCCACACCTTCGACCAGTTCCACGGCTGGCTGAAGAGCCGGGGCATCACCATCTGGGGCGCGGCCGTCGACACCCTGGAGAACACCTCGCGCTTCGCCGAGGGCAAGCCCACCGGGCCGATGGTGGTCTTCCACCTCTTCGACTCGCCGCTCACCATCTCTCGCCCGTACGAGTCGTACATGGGTTGCCTCACCGTCCCGCGCGCCGTGGCCCGGAAGGCGGAGGAGGTCGCGGTGCTGCTCGACTACCGCACCCCGCGCGCCAAGGTGATGGAGGTCATCCAGGCCACCTACCCGGGCATCCGTTCCGACCACGTCCACGTGTGGACGCTGCGCGGGAAGAGCCGGGTGAAGCGGCTCGGGAAGCTCTGGGCCGAGTGGACGGCCACCGGCGCCCACCTCCTGGACGACGGATGGAAGGCCCCCTCGGGCATCGAGGTGTTCACCGATTCGGGCACCTATGCTCCCTCCTTCCTGGTGGGGAGCTGGAAGGACGCCTCCGGGGCACCCCACGTGTTCCTCTGCGACGGCTACGCGGCCAGCGCCGAGGCGATGCAGGCCTCCAGCCTCGACGAGGTGCTGGAGGTCTCGACGAGCATGGCGGTCTTCTCGCCCAGCTTCGACCTCCCCTGCGACCAGGAGGCCAAGCTCATGCAACTCTCCCCGGACGCGCCGGACTTCGCGGCGCAGGTCCGGGCCATCGCCGTGGGGCAGGAGATCACCGACGAGGCGGTGGCCGACTACGCCGAGGCCATCCGGGACGCCCGGGCCTGCAACGTGCCCATGGGCAAGGCGGTCCTGCGCGCCGACGCCTTCCTCCCGGAGAAGCACTGGGGCGTGCTCGCCGCCATCGGCTACATGTGCGACGACCCGTACACCGGCACCAAGGGGGTCGAGAAGGTGCGCGAGGGGGTCTACAAGGTCACCACGCGCCTGGCCACGCGCAACGCCTCCTCCTACATCACGTTCACGTTCCGTCTCATGGAGACCTTCGAGCAGCAGCGCCACGTCTTCAGCCCGCTGCTCGTCCGCTTCCTGTCCGGCGTGGACCACACGAAGCGGGCGGTGAAGATCTCCGACTCGGGGCGCATCCGCAACGAGCTCCAGACCATGTTCTCCCAGGCCCTCGACCACGACGGCGACCGGATCAAGGTCCACTTCGACCGGGTCGACGAGAAGGTGATGCCGCGCGAGAAGCAGCAGGCCATCCGGAAGATTCTCGAGTGGTACAAGACCCACCATCCGGTGTGGTTCACCTGGCTGGACATCGCCTGATCGTCACAGAACCCGGACCTGCCCGGATCCGCGCACCCGTCGCCCGATAACCGGGCACGGGCGGCGCGGGAGCCCGTGAATCGCGCACGGGCGGGCGGGCGCGGGGCGGCGCGTCCCTTGCAGTCTCAACCCTCGGAGGTGGACCTTGACCCGGATCGAAGCCGTCATCCAGCCGTCGCGGCTGGAGACCCTGAAGAACGCGCTCCTCGTCTGGGGGGTCGACGGACTGACCATCACCGAGGTGAAGGGCTTCGGGCGGCAGAGGGGGCACGGGGAGATGTACCGGGGCTCCGAGTACGAGATCCAGTACCGGCCGAAGCTGAAGGTCGAGTTCGTGGTGCCGACCTCGCTCGTCCCGAGGTTGCTCGACGTCGTCCAGAAGGCCGTTGGAACGGGACGCATCGGGGACGGGAAGGTCTTCGTGATTCCGGTGGAGGATGCGGTCCGGGTCCGTACGGGCGAGCGGGGCGACGGTATCCTGTAGGGCGCCCTTCCGTGAGGCCGGCGGGCCGGGGTGGAGCCCGCGGCGCTGGGGGGCGCCGGCTGCGCGGGGGGGGTGGGCAAGGCTGGATGGCGCCGGAGAACTGCGTCCTTCGC
>CAIOAK010000130.1 GCA_903855945.1 uncultured Anaeromyxobacter sp. | reverse complement strand
CCGGGCATCGCATTGGACCCGCCGCCGCACCGGAAGTTGCCGCGCGGCAACTTCCGGCTCTTCCACTCAGGCCGAAGCAGTCGCGGCTACCTTGATACTGGACGCGGCGGCTGGCGTCAAGCGATTTCGCCGCTTCCGAGAAGCCGTCCTGTCCCGATTGGCGCGGCCCGTGCGACATACATGCGGCCGCTCCGTCCCGGCCGATTGCCTCTCCAACTGGTTCCCTATCCCGCCGCTACGTGGCTCCCTCTCACGCCGCCGCCGAAGCCGGGCGCGACGATCTACTGCTTCGAGCCGCAGCCACGGCAGTTCCAGGCGCTGTCCAGGTGGGCGGCCTCCCGGGGGACGCGAGTCAAGTGCTACGGGTTCGCACTCGGCGAGAAGCCGGGACCAGCCACGTTGCATTCGTTTCCAGCGATGCCACGCCACGCTTCCTTGCGGCCGTCCACGTCCGCCTGGCAGCTCCAGTACGCGTCGGGGCGGACGCTGCATGTGGTTCCAACTCCCGTTGAGGTATTCCGGCTCGACGACCTGGCTCTCGGCCTTTCCCTCGCCGACGAGATTCTCGTGAAGATCGACACGGAAGGCTTCGAGGGAGAGGTGATCCGGGGCGGGATGGCGGTCCTGAGCCGCTCAGCGGCGTGCATCGTGGAGGTGTCGCTCGAGAGTCGGTTCGAGGGCCAGACCTCGTTCCGCGACCTGGTCGATCTCCTGTCCGAGGCGGGCCTGCACTACGTCGGCAACCTGCACCATTGCGTGGTGGCAGGAGCGCTGCGCTACTTCGACGCCCTCTTCGTCAGGAACGATGACCGGGGGTGACGCCGCGGCGGACCGTGGCTCCAACGCGACCTGGGCGATCGGGGAGGGCCGTTGACCGGGGAGATCGCGGGCTTCGGCGACCGCCGAGAGGACGGAACCTGTTTTTGTCGATACCGCACTGGCGCCGTGGCCAGGTGGCCGGCGGTCGAAATAGGGCGAAACCCGAGTCAGAGCGAAGCGAAGAGTTGGTGGAGCGGCTCAGTGTCGATGGTCCGGGGAAGAACCGGCACCGCTTCCTCGAAGCGCGCGTAAGGACGAAGCGAAAGCCCGACGCTGGCGGCGTAGTCGTGGAACTTCGTGTCGTCGCCGTCCAGGCGATCCCCAAGGCGCACCCAGGCGGCAGGAACGCCGTAGGCGTGGGAAAGAATGATCCCGTGTAGGCTCGACGACAGCACGGCCTCGCAGCGCGTGATCTGGTCGATGACTTCCAGCGGATTCGCCCATAGGACGTTGATCGGACGCCCGCGCCAAGCGAGCACTCGCGGGTCTGCGCGGTCGATGTAGTGCGGGATAAGCCCAAGTTCACATTCCTTCGCGGCCTTGGAGCGAATGAAGCGCGGGAGTAGCAAGGCGGGGTCGCCTTGAATGCTCGGGCTTTCAACACCACAATTCCTCACGAGCGAAGCTGTCAAGGGCCCGCGGACGGCGAGATACTTGGCGCGGGGTTCCAATCGGTCCTGCATCGAGATGGCTCCGCTGCCAACAACATAGGCGCCCGGACGCGCGAACCGAATCGTCGACCCGACAAACAGCCATTCCGCTTCTTCTCGAGCAACGCGCTCCGGGAAATAGCCGTAGTTCCGAAGCAGGATCGGGGTCAGGATGTCGCCCAAGTTGCCAGGCCGGGGATGGAGGCTCCACCAGGTTCGAATAGTCTTCCTCATGAGATCGGTCCTGAGCGATCGGGAAGAGACCGGGCGTTCTTCCACCTCAGACGTTCTTCCGCCACGGAATGCGCGTGTTCAACCTTCGTAACCCTCACACTCACTCTCCGTCCACCTCGGCAAGCTAGGTAGGCGACCACTTCGCCCACGACATCCCGGAAACCGAGGTAGTGGTGCTCCCTCAGCGCCTCCTTGAACCGCGGAAATTCATGACGTTCGCACCGCCGGCGGACGACTACCGACCGGACAACCCGCGCATCCTCAGGTACTTCCGCCGCCACGCCTCCAAGTGATAACACTTCCTCGACGGTTTGTCCCGTTTCCTGTGCGACGCCTTTCCACCCGGCGGTTTCCGCGGCACTGCGACAGGGCCCAGGTCGTGGATGTGTCGCTCGAGACTCGGTTCCAGGACCAGGCCTCGTTCCGCGACCTGGTCGATCTCCTCTCCGCCGAGGCGGGCCTGAACTACGTCGGCAACCTGCACCATTGCGTCGCGGCAGGAGTGGTGCGCTACCTCGACGCCCTCTTCGTCAGGAACGACGACCGGGAGTAAGGCGTCGCGTCACAATAACCTAATTAAGTTTGGTTCCGTGTTTGATGGAT
>CAIOAK010000129.1 GCA_903855945.1 uncultured Anaeromyxobacter sp. | reverse complement strand
GTGAGGCCGTAGAGGAGTCCTCCCAGGGCAGCGAGCAACACCACGTCCACCCACGTCCGGCGGGCCGGCCCTTCGAGCCAGGAAGTCGAGCTCCCGAAGACGGGCAGGGTGCGAGGCGCCATGGGCGGAGGGAGACTAGCCCAGGTTCCGGGTGTCGACGGGGTGACGGTTTGCAAACACCCCCGCGGGGAGCCCGGAACGTGCTAGGTCGTGGCGTGGCGGTCCCTCGGACCCCGGAGGTCCTCGATGGCGGTGAAGGCGACCGAGGTGGCCGACGCCACCCAGGCGGACAGGGAGAAGCGGATCGTCGCAGCCTCGTCCGTCGCGGCTGCCTTTCTCCTGACCGGGATGAAGGTGGTGGTCGGGCTCCAGACCGGCTCCATCGGCATCCTCTCGGAGGCGGCCCACTCCGGCCTCGATCTGCTTGCGGCGGCGGTGACGCTCTGGGCCGTTCGCGCCTCCTCCCGCCCCGCCGACAAGGACCACCCTTACGGCCACGGCAAGATCGAGAACTTCTCGGCTCTCTTCGAGACCGGCCTCCTGCTCGCGACCTGCGTCTGGATCGCCTACGAGGCGGTGAAGCGTCTCCTCGCCGGGAACGTGCACGTGGAGGCGACGGGCTGGTCGTTCGCGATCATGTTCATCTCCATCGCGGTCGACATCTCCCGGTCCCGCGCGCTCGCCCGGGCGGCGAAGAAGCACCGCAGCCAGGCGCTCGAGGCGGACGCGCTCCACTTCTCCACGGACGTCTGGAGCTCGTCCGTCGTCATCGTGGGACTCCTCGCGGTCCGGGCCTCGGAGGCCTTCTCGATTCCCTGGCTGGCGCGCGCCGACGCGATAGCCGCGCTGGGGGTCGCCGCCATCGCGGTCATCATCTCGCTGCGGCTCGGGAAGAAGTCGGTGGACGACCTCCTCGACGCGGCGCCGCCGGATCTCCTGACGCGGGTCGCCGCCGTCGCGCGCGTGGAGGGGGTGCTGGAGGTGTCGCAGGTCCGCGTGCGCCGCTCCGGCCCGGACGTCTTCGCGGACGTGACGCTGGAGGTGGACCGGGCGCTCTCGCTGGAGGCCGCGCACGCGCTCGCCGACCAGGCCGAGGCCGCGGTGCGGGCGGCCGTGCCCGGCGCCGACGTCGTGGTCCACGCCCATCCGAGCGGGGACGATCCGACCGACGACGTGCCCGAAGCGCCATGAGCCGGCGCTAGAGATCGTCCTCGTCGGTCTCCTTCAGCGCGCAACCCCGGGGAACGAGCACCACCGTCCATCCGTGCCCCTTCGTGCCCGTCGGGTTGGCTCCGGGGCGCGTCGCCCCGGGAGACTCGTCGATCACCAGAACCAGGCTCGACCAGGACCCCCCGACCCGGGTCGAGACCCAGGCTCGGTGCGCACACTCGCCGGCGGCCAGGCGAGCCTCGATCGGCGTGAGACGGGTGAAGGTCTGCACCGCGCGGGTCGCAAGGGAGCGGAACCGATCGTGGCCGACCCTGGTGTAGAGATCCGAGGAAGCTTCGATTTTCATCACTCGCTGTTCCCGCATGGCGGCGCCGATATTGACCGGGACGGCGACCTCCGGGGGAGCGGTTCGGCAACCGTGCCGTGACGAAGCACCCGCTTGCTTCTTCCGGCATTCGCCATCGAGCGGGCACGGTCCGGGTTTGCGGGAACGTTTCAACCTCTCCACACGGTCACCCCGCATCGGCGCGGACAATGGCCGCCATGCAAACCGCCTCCGCGATCCCGGGAACGAGCGTGTTCCGCCCCAAGTCTCCTCGCGAGATCCGGGCCCTGCGTCCCGACGATTTCGCGACGCTCATGCACCTCGAGGAGGAGGTCTTCGGCAGGAAGGGCGAGAAGACCCTGGGGCCGTACTACATCCGTCTCTGCTGCGAGTTCTTCGGAGACACCTGCTTCCTCGCCGAGGAGGACGGCCGAGCGGTGGGCTACGTGCTCTGCATGGTCCGAGACCGCGAGGCCCACTGCACGACACTCGCCGTGCTCCCCGAGGCGCAGGGCACCCGAGCCGCCCTCCAACTCGTCCTGAAGCTCATCCGAGCCCCGGCAGGCCGGATCGACTCGTGCTGGTTCACCGTCAAGGAGGACAACCACGCCGCGCGCGCCATCCATGCCGCGCTCGGGGCCGAGGAGGTCGCGATGCGGGACGAATACTACGGCCCGGGGGACAGGCGGATCCTCTCCCGTATCGACCGAGCGGGGTTCGACCGTGCCGTTCGGCGTCAGCCGGGGCTGACGCTCGACCAGCCCGGCCGGAGGCCTGCCCTGGACGCTGGGGCGTGATGCCCTCGTTCCGCCCGGCACCCGTGGCTCCCCGACCGTCGGGCGGGTCGGGTCGATGGCCGAACCCTGGATCGCCCGACCCGCGACCCCTTGACCCCTCGCCTCCCTTCGGGCGCGCCGGCCACCCCGACGTGTCCTGGCTGGGAAAGGCCGCGCGGCGATTTCTCGACTCGCATCACGTCACGGTCGAGGTGAAGGGCTTCGTCCCCCGCGGACCCTCGGTGGTGGTGGCGAACCACTTGAGCTGGCTCGATCCGCTCGTCATGGCGACCCTCACGCCGAGCGTCGCGATCGGCAAGTCGGAGATCGCGGGGGGCCCCTGCTTGGCGCGCTGGCGCGGGGAAGCGGCACCCTCTTCCTCCGACGCGGCTGGGTCTCGAGCGGCGTTCGCGTGCTGCTCGCCTGCCGAACGCTCCTCGCCTCCGGTCGGTCGGTGCTCAACTTCCCGGAGGGCACGACCACCGCAGGCGGCCGGGTGCTTCCCTTCCACCGGGGACTACCGGGGCTCGCACGCCGCATGCGAGTGCCCGTCATCCCGGTGGGAATCGCATGCGAGCCGCGATGGCTCGCCTGGACGGACGACGCCCAGCTCATCCCCCATCACCTGCGCCTCCTCGCGGCGGGAGGAGGCAGGGCTCGGGTCCACGTCGGCACCCCGATCGCGGCCGAGTCGCGCATCTCGGCGAACCAGGTCGCGTGCGAGGCCCGTGAGCGGGTGATGGAACTTCACCGGGCAGGGTATGAGCCAGCAGTCGGCACTTGAGTTCCTCGCCCACGGCCAGACCCCTTTCTTCCGTCTGCGCCTGGCCCCGGTCGCGCAACCACTCCCCGCGGCCACCCGTGCCGTCTTCCTGGGCATACCGTTCGACGGCGGCACGACCTACCAGCCGGGGGCCCGGCTCGTCGGGATGGACGTGGTCGAGGTCTGCCCGCCGCTCGACCACGCGGATATCACCTCCCACCTCGCCGCCCACCTGCTCTTCGAGGGGCTGGGGCTGGCGGCGTGTGCACCGCCGTGAAGCGAAACGCCCCCTCCCTCGACATCCAACGTCCGGGGAAGGGGCGTTTCCACCAATCACGATGTCAGGGAGTCGTAACGGGCGATCCGGAGGCTATCGCGACGGTGATCACCGGTGGTCACGTTCGTGGAAGCATTCGGTGAACGACTCGGATCCCGACCGCCTCGCGGACGCCCCCGAGGTCCTCACCTCTGCGTGACGGGCCCGTCACGAACCCGACCCCGAGCCGTGTGAACAAGAGGCATGGGCGACATCCTCGCCGGCATCGCCGGCCTGCCGCAGTGGCAGCTCGCGTTGGCGGCGAGTTGGCTCCTCCTGCAGGGATGCGTGATCCCCTCCGTGCCGGAGGAGATCCTCGTCGTCACCTTGGGCATGCTCGTCGGCCAGGGACGCATCGAGCCGGCTGTCGCCCTTCTCGCGGTCCTGGCCGGCCTCCTGCCGGCCAACTCGGCAACCGTCTTCCTCGGCTCGCTGGCAAGGCGGCGGCTGGGTCAAGGCGGCTTCCTGGGCAGGACCCTGTCGTCCCCTCGGGTGGCCGCGGCGTCGGCCTCCCTCCAGCGACACGGCCCGGTCGTGGTGGTCGCCACCCGCTTCACCCCCTTCATCCGGGGCCCGGTCTACCTGGCCATCGGGCTCTCGGGGCTCGGCGTTCGCCGGTTCTTCGCGATCGACGCGGCCACGGCCCTCGTCCAGGTCTCGCTCCTGCTCTGGCTGGGCTCGCGCCTCGGCTCCGGCGTCACGATGACCGAGGCCTGGACCCGGGCGGGCTGGCTCACTGCCGGCCTCCTCGGCATCGCAGTGGCCATCGCCGCCGTTCGTCGCGTCACGTCCTGTTGGTCGGCGGCTCGAGATGTGGCGGACGGGGCGGGAACCTAGGAGGAACTCCCATGAGAATCCACGGCTCCATGCCTGTCGCAGTGGTCACCGCCCTCCTCTCCCTCGGCTGTGCCACGACGGCCTCGTCCACCATCGGTGACAGGCCGTTCGACATCCGGTCCATCGAGCACGTCGTCGTCATCTACCAGGAGAACTGGTCCTTCGATTCCCTGTACAGCCAGTTCCCCGGGGCGAACGGCTACGCTTTCGGGGCCGCGGTGCCCCAGACCCTCATCCCCCAGGATGCGGGGCCGGGCTCCGCGCTGATGGCGCTTCCCAGCCCGCTCGACGCCAGCGGCGCGCTCGACACCGCCAACTTCCCTGGCTGGCCCGCGGCGGCCCCCGTGAAGTTCTTCGACCTGGGGGCGGGTACCGGCGGCCTGCCTGCCTCGGCCCTGACCGGTGACCTCGTGCACCAGTTCTACGCGCAGATCGGCGCCATCCACGGCGGAAAGAACGATCGGTTCGTCGCCTGGAGCGACAACCCCGGACTGGTGCTCTCCGGGTACGACGCCACGAACCTCCCTGAGGGCAGGCTCGCCCGGAAATACACCATGTGTGACAACGCCTTCCATTCGACGTTCGGCGGCTCCTTCCTGAACCACATCTTCCTCGTCGCCGCGGCCGCGCCCGTATACGGGCCCACCAACGCTCCCATCCTCGCGAGCGCGCTGAAGGGGCAGCCCCCCGTCATCACCATGGCCGACCCGCTGCCCACGCCCGCCATCTCGCCGGGCCTCGCCGGGGCGACCACCAGCACGGCGGGCCCGGTGCCGACCACGGGGAACGACTGGCCGGCCATCCTGAACCCCGACGAGACCCCGGGGCGACGGGCTCCGGACGGGAAGCTCACCACCGGCCTCGTCGACGGCAGCTTCTACGCCGTGAACACCATGCAACCTCCGTACTGGCCGTTCTCGCGCAGCGGGCCGTTCCTGCCCCCGCAGACCATGCCCACGATCGGAGACCGGCTCACGGCCGCCGGGCTTTCCTGGAAGTGGTACAGCGGCGGCTGGCGCACCGCCGTCGCGGGTAAACCCGAACCGACCTTTCAGTACCACCACCAGGCGTTCAACTATTTCGCCCGCTACGCCCCGGGAACTCCGGGCCGCACGCACCTCGCCGATGTGGAGGACCTCGTCGGCGACCTCGCGACGGGGTCGCTTCCGGCGGTCTCCTTCGTGAAGCTCGTCGGGGCCAGCAACGAGCACCCGGGTTACGCAGACCTCCTCACCGGCCAGGACGCCGTCGCCGACCTGGTGGCCAAGATCCAGGCGAGCCCGAACTGGAAGAGCACGGCGATCTTCATCACGTACGACGAATACGGCGGGCGCTGGGACCACGTGGCCCCGCCGGTCATCGACTCGTGGGGGCCGGGCGGCCGCGTTCCGTTCATCGTGATCTCTCCCTACGCCCGGAGAGGATACGTCGACCACACGCAGCACGAGACGCTGTCGATCCTGCGCTTCATCGAGAAGCGCTGGGGCCTCCAGCCGCTCGGCACGCGCGACGCGAACGCCAGCGACCTGACGAGCGCGTTCACCGGGACGCAGCGACTCGACTGACGCGCGGCGCCGGCCAGCCCCGCAGGTGGCTGGCCGCACCTCTCCACTGTTCGTCGCAGGAGCGACGCTGGGACACCATCTTCGTCCCCGAGGATGCCGGCTCGACGATCGACCCGTAGGGGAGCGGATGGTGAAGGAGTTCGGCGAGCTGGGACTCCTTCGCAGCCTGTGGTGCCCGGAGTACGACCGGCCTGTGTCGGAGGTCCCCTCTCGAATCTGTGACCGGGAGCGTGCATGCCCCCGTCCCCACCGTCGGGGCTCAATCCGCCGAAGCGTAGGTCCAGCGTGCCAGGTCCAGGTTGTGCCTGAACTCGGCGGCCCCGGGGGCGCTGTCGGCTCCATGGATGATCAGCGGCACGTCGGATTCGTGAAGGGAACCGTGCGCCCGGTAACCGTCCTCCAGGATCTCACCCGCCCTGTCCATCTCTCCGAACATCGTGTCGCGGTCCCCGAGGACGGTGAGGTCCCCGATCCGTGCCGGAGGCTGGTGGAAGCGGCGCGACGCCTCGTTCCGATCGAGGATACCCTCCACGCCCGGGAACGCTCCGATCACGTCACGGACCCGCCGCTCGTCGGACGGGGAGCGAAGCCAGAGCCACGAGCAGCCCGTGAAGTTGCGATGGTGGACGACGTAGTAGTCCCGCTCGGGAGACAGCGCGAACCGGAGCGGGACACCGGCCTCCGAGCAGATCCGCGCGAGGTCCCAGCAGCGCTTCTTCGCGTTCATCCCGTGGTCCGCCGTGAAGAGGAAGGCCGCATCGGGCGCCGCCGCCCGGGCCTCCCCCAGGAGCGCGTCGAGCCGGGAAAGGTGCGCCCGCGACTCCGAGGCCTCGGGCGCCCAGCGGTGCATCGGGTAATCGGTGGTGTGGACGTAGAGGACCCCGAGGTCGGTCCGGTTCCGGAGAAGGTCGGCGGCCACTCCCCAGAGCCAGTGGTTGATCCCCGCGGAGTAGATGTCACCCGGGGGGCCGTATCGTTCCACGACGCCGGCGGCGGGCTCCTCGGCGGCGATGGCCAGAGACGCGCCGCGATTCAGGAGCTCCACCGTCTTCCGCTTGCACGTGAGCAGCGCCGACTTGACTCCGGCGGCGGCGGCCCGCTCGAAGAGCGTGGGAACCTGGATCAGGGCCGCGGCGTTCATGTACACCGCCCGGCCGGACTCCTCGGCGAAGTAGGAGTTTGCCGAGATCCCCGTCTCCTCTGGCCAGGCCCCGCAGCAGATCGAGACGTTGTTGACGTTCGTCACGGTCGGAAAGACCGCCTGAACCTCGGCCTGGAGCCCCTCCCGCGCCATCCGCTTCAGTTCCGGCATGTCGCTCCGCGCCAGGTACTCCGGCCCGAAGCCGTCCAGGAGCCCCACCACCACGCGCTGGTGTCTCGCCATCGGTCCCTATTCACTCCCGGTAAAGACGCCGGGTCAGGTCCAGGTTAAAGCGAAGCTCCGTCGGGAGGACCCGGAAGATCCCGGGTCCGTGGGCCAGGAGCGGAATCTCCTGCTCGTACAGCGATCCGTGGTTCCGGTAATCGGGCGCCAGGACCTCCCTCGGGTGGCCGAGGTCGCCGAATACGGTGTCCCGGTCGGGCAGCACGACCAGTTCCCCGATCCGCTCGGGCATGAGCCGGAAGCGCGACGCCGCCACGGATCGCGGGAGGACGTCCTCGACACCGGGGATCCCGCGGAGGAACTCGGTGACCTGGGGCTCCTCGGCAGGGCTCCGGAGGTAGGCGTAGGACACTCCTCCAAAGCCACGGTGGTGGCGGACCAGGCGATCGGCCACCGGCGAGACCGCGAACCGCAGGGGCACGCCGTGCTCGGCGCAGAACGCCGTGAGGTCGATGCACCGCCGCTTCGCGTTCATGCCGTGGTCGGCGGTCACGAGGAAGGTCGCCTCGGGCGCCGCCACCCGCATGTCCCGGATCCGGTCGTCCACCATCGCGAGATGGGCCTGCGATTCCGGAGCCTCCGCCGGCCAGGCGTGCATCGGGTAGTCGGTGGTGTGCACGTAGACGAGGCCGATGTCGGAGCGCTCGCGGAGGATCCGGGTCGCCGCCGAGAGCAACCAGTCGTTCACGGCCGCGCTGTACATCGGCGGGGGGGCGCCGTACGCGGCGACCACCGCCTCGGTGGGGGCCTCGGCCGAGACGGCGATGTCGGTCGCACCTCCGAGGAGGAGCAGCGTCTTCGCCTTGCACGTGAGGAGGGCCGAGCGGATACCGCGCTTCCGCGCCCGGTCGAAGATCGTCGGAGCCCGGAGGAAGGCCGGATCCTCCAGGAAGCGCGCCTCCCCCGCCTGCTCGTCGAAGTAGCTGTTGGTCGTGACCCCGTGCTCGGCAGGCCACGCTCCGGTGACGAGCGACACGTTGTTCGCGTTCGTCAGCGTGGGGAAGATCGCGAGGCCGCGCCGGAACACGCCTTCCACGGCCATCCTTCGCATCGTCGGCAGCGGGGTCCGGTCCCAGTAGTCCAGCCCGAATCCGTCGATGAGGACCACCACCACCCGCTCTTCACCGCCCGTGATCAAGCACTCCTCCCTTCGACGAAGTCCAGCACGCGGGGATCGGTCCCCGGCCCCATGGCCTCTTCCGGCGTCCCCATGGCCGCCACCCTGCCGTCGATGAAGACCGCCACCCCGTCCGCCACCCGCCTCGCCTGCGCCACGTGGTGCGTCACCAGGACGATGGGCATGTCCCGCGCCAGCTGCCGGAGGGTCTCCTCGATGCGCAGCGTCGACACGGGATCCAGTGCCGAGCTGGGCTCGTCCAGGAGCAGCGCCTCGGGCTCGTTGGCCAGCGCGCGGGCGATGCACAGGCGCTGCAGCTGCCCGACCGAGAGGCGCGCCGCGGGCTCGCGGAGACGATCCTTGACCTCCTCGAGGAGCCCGGCGCGCGCCAGGACCTCGGCGGCCAGATCGAGGGGGCGCCGGCCGCGCCAGTGTCCGTGGAAGCGGACTCCGAAGAGGACGTTCTCCGAGATCGACATGGGGAACGCGGTGGGACGCTGGGGGATGAGGCCGACCCGCTTCCGGAGGAGGCGGGGGTCCAGGGTGCGATCGTGCAGATCTTGCCCCCGGAACGAGGCCCGGCCCCTCGCTGTCCTCGCGTCGGGCACGAGTTCCAGCGTCCGGTTGAGCACCCGGAGCAGCGTGGACTTGCCGCACCCGGAGGGTCCCAGGATGGCGAGGATCGAGCTCTCCTCCACGGCGAGGCTCACGCCACGGAGGACTGGAGCGCCTCCGTAGTGGACGTGAAGGTCCTCGACCTCGAAGGCGATCTCCACGGGCGCGAGGGCCTGCGCGGTCGAGCCATTCACGGGTGGGCCCCGATCCGCCGCAGCGCCAGGGCGGCGGCATTGAAGACGAGAAGGGCCAGGACGAGGACGAGCGCCGTGCCGAACGCCTGGTCGGTGGAGATCGCCTCCGCCACGAGGAAGTAGAGATGGGTGGGAAGGGTCATCACCGGCTCCCGAAGGCCGAGGCCGCCGTCCCGGAAGTAGACCGTCGCGGTGAAGAGGATCGGCGCGGCCGAACCCACGGCGTGGCCGACCGCCAGGACCACGCCGGCGAGCAGGCCCGCCCATGCGCGGCGCAGGAGCACCCGCTTCACGACGTAGGTATGGTCCACCCCCAGTGCGAGCGCCGCCTCCCGGACCTCGGGCCCCACGGCCGCCAGCGCCTCCTGGGCGGAGACGAGCAGGATCGGAAACATCACGGCGGCGAGGACGAGCCCGCCGGCGAGCAGCGAGATCCCGAACCGGAGGAACACGACGAAGAAGGCGTAGCCGAAGAGCCCGTAGACCACCGAGGGAACCGCGGCGAGGCACTCCACCAGAAAGCGGAGCAGGTGACTCGACCGGCGGTCCGGGCGGAGCTCCGAGAGCCAGATGGCACCCCCGAGGGCGAGCGGGAGGGCCACCGCCAGCCCGATCCCCACGAGGGCCAGCGACCCCTGGATGGCCGGTCCGATTCCGCCTGCCGATCCGAGAGGGAATCCGCGGGGTCGATCCGTGAGGAACCGCCAGGACAGCGCGCGGGTCCCGTCCACGAGCAGGAAGGCCACCACGCTCGCGGGCAGCAGGATCCCGAGCAGGCCGCAGCCCCACGCCATCACGGTGAAGAGCCGGTCGGCCAGGTGGGCTCCTCGGTGGGCAGCCGATGGACGCTCAGCCGTGCGCATGGGCCAGGGCTCGGCGGCGGAGGACCCAGATCCCCGCGTTGATGGAAAGTGCGACGAGGAGCAGGAGCAGCCCGGCGCCGTAGAGCGCCGCGTATTTGGGCGTGCCTGCAGCGGACTCCCCCAGTTCGGTGGCGAGGAGCGCCGTGATGGGCTGGCCCCGGTCCAGGAGCGAGCCGGGCGGGGCCACCGCGTTGCCGCAGAGCATGAGCACCGCCAGCGTCTCCGAGAGGGCGCGCGCGAGCCCCAGCGCCCCCGCGGCGAAGAGCCCCGGCGTCGCGCGGCGGAGAACGACCCGGCGGATGACGTGGGAGCGGGTCGCTCCCAGCGACAGTGCCGCGTCCCGCAGGTCCTGGGGCACGGCGCGGAGCGCCTCCGCGGACGTGGAGGCGATGAAGGGGACGACCATCAGCGCCAGGATCGCGGCGGCTGCGAGCAGGCACTCGCCCGAGACCATGCCGAACCCGCCCTCGAGCCCGCGGACCACGGTGACGTAGCCGAAGAAGCCGTAGACCACGGCCGGGATACCGGCCAGGAGCTCGAGCGAGGGCTGGAGGACCGCGCGTACCGGTGCCGGCGCCACCTCGGAGGCGAAGATCCCGATCCCGATGCCGAGCGGGATCGCGACGGCGAGCGAGGTGACGGCGAGCATGGCCGTGGAGCGGAGCGCATGCCCCACGCCGAGCGTCGGGGGTGAGGCGAGCGGCGACCATGCGTCCCGCCACAGGAAGCCGGCGAGCCCGTCGATCCCGTGCCATCCGGCCGCGGCCTCGCGGGTCACGAAGGCCGCCGTGAGCGCGAGGAAGAGGGCCCCCGCGGTAGCGCCCACGAGGCACAATCCCCAGCCGAGCCGGTCCCGCGAGGACAGCGGTGGTCCGAGTCCGTGCACGGCCCGGGTTACTGCGCCTTCACCGGAACGTAGCCGTGCTCGGCCATGATCTTCTGGCCCTCCCCGAGGAGGAACGCGATGAACGCGGCTGCCGCCGGGCTGGGCGTGCCCTTCACGACGAGCAGGAGCGGACGGGTCACCGGGTAGGTCCCGTTCGTCACGTTGGCGTTCGTGGGGCTGACCCCTTCGTACGAGAAGACCTTCAGCTTCTCGTCCTGCATCGCCACCACCGACGACAGGTATCCGATCGCGCTGGCGTTCGACTCGAGCTTCTTGATGTTCGCGCCCTGGGAGGGGACCTGGATGGCGTCCGGGGCGAAGGTCTTCTCCCGGAGGATCTCCTTCTGGAGGATCTCGGTGGAGCCACCGGCCGCGTCGCGCATCTGGACCAGGATGGGCTTGCTGGGGAGGGACGGGTCGACCTTGTCCCAGGTTCCGTACTTCTCCATGAACTGGCTCGAGGCCTCCGCCACCACCGGAAGGAGGGTCGTGGAGCCGGCGATCCGGAGGGTCCCGTCGAAGGAATCCTGCGCCGCCGCGCTGGACGCGAGAACCACGACGGCGAGCAAAGTCCCGAGAAACTTGTGCATGGCCTGCCTCCAAGTGTGAACCGGGAGTAGGCCAAGGGCAGGGCGCGGCGGAATGGCCGGCGAGAAACGATTCGGAAACACCGCCGGTTCTCGGACCGGAAACGTACCTCAGGCTGGTGCGAAGGCGTAGTCGGACTGGATCAGCCGGACGCCCTTGCGACCGAACACCTCGAGCTTCCCGGGCTCCCGGACACCATCGGCCTCGAGTTCGGCGCGGAACTGCTCCTCGGCCGCCTTGGCATCCCATGCGCGCACATGGAAGCGGTACTCGCTTCCGTCCCGGACGTAGACACACTCGAAAAAGCTCTCACGTGAACGCATGACGGTCCTTGTCGGATGGATCGCCCACGTGGGTCAACCGGGCGCCTGTGACGTTCCGGATCCGTTCTGATGAGGCCCTCTCAGGAAGGCCTCCAGACCGTTGCAATGCCTTCACGCACGAGCCTTTCCGTCGCAGGCAAGATGTTCCTGCTCCATGAGATACGGTCATATCCTCTGCTCGATCGCCTCGGTCGGAGCCCTCGCGGTGGCGTTTCCGGCATTTTCCGCCGAGACCGCGGAATCACCTCCCGGTGACCTCCAGGGCGGACCGGAATCGACGGCCACCAAGCTCCCGCCCCTCGACTTCGACCTGCTCGGGACGGCGAAACCGGTCCCGCCCATCGACGACAAGTCGCTGCGCCTCCGGCGGACGCTCCTCGACTGGCACCAGGGGATTGGCATCGCCATGGTGGGGCTCCAGCTTGCCGCGACGGTCGTCGGGCAACTGAACTACGACGACAAGTTCGGGGGCGCGAACACCAACCGGTACGCCCAGGCGCACTCGATCCTCTCCTACTCCACCTTCGCCACCTTCGTCGCCGCGGGAACGCTCGCGCTCGTCACCCCCGCCGCGCCCCAGCGGAGGGACGGGTTCGATCGCATCTCGCTCCACCATGTCGGCATGTTCACTGCGGCCGGTGCGATGGCGGGGCAGGTCGTCCTGGGGATCTGGACGACGGGACGCGAGGGCTACCAGAACCAGCAGTCCATGGCGACCGCCCACCTCGTCCTGGGGTACGTGACCCTCGCGGCCGTGCTCACGGGCGTGGGCGCTCTCGTCTTCTAGGGTTCGACGTGATCGCCCTCCTCCTCGCGTTCGCGATCTCGGATGGCCTCTCCCCGGGGAGCACCTACGCCCTGGATCCCACCCGGAGTACCATCCGCTACACCGTCGTGCACCGACTCCACGAGGTGCAGGCGACCTCGCACGAGGTCGAGGGCCGGGTGCTCGTGCGGGAGGACGGCGCGGCGCTGGCCCAGGTGCGGGCTTCCGTCGCGTCCTTCCGCTCCGGCGACGGGAACCGCGACTCCCACATGCTGGAGGTGGTCCAGGCGGGCCAGTTCCCGTTCGTCACGGTGAAGGTGGTGCTCCCCGTCGGCCTGGCGAGGGAGTTGCCGGCAAAGCCCCTGGTCGCGGAGGGCGAGGTGGACTTCCACGGAGTGAAGAGGCGCACCACGTTCCCGGTGACGGTCTCCCGGCAGCCGGACGGATCGATCCGCGCCACCGGGACATTCGACGTGAGCCTGGACACCCACGGGGTCGAGCGCCCTTCCCTCCTGTTCGTAAAGGTGGACGATGCGTGCCGGGTCGACTTCGACGTCGGTCTTCGGGGAGACGAACGATGAGGCGCGCTGCGCTGGTCCTCCTCCTCCTCGCCGCGGGATGCATCCCCAGCCAGGGTCCGGTCATGTCACCCGGCGAGAACTGCCTCGGGTGCCACGGCGGGGTCCCCTCCGCGACGGGGCGCGGCGGGGGCGCCAGGGCCTGGAGCTTCGCGGGCACCGTGTACCTGGCCCCGGACGCGCCGACGACGGCTGGGGTCGAGGGCGCCGTCGTCTCCGTCACCGACGCGAGCGGACGCACGATCTCGGTCCGCTCCAACCTCGCCGGGAACCTCTACTCGGCCGAGTCGCTCGCCGCCCCGCTCCAGGCCTGCGTCGAGTACGCAGGTGTCCTCCGCTGCATGGCGGGTGCGGCCCCCCACGGGGCCTGCAACCACTGCCATGCCGTGCCGCCCCTCTCCGGCGCGCCAGGCAGGATCGTCGCGGGCGGCACTCCTTCCCCGCCCGGCGGAGCCTGCACCTCCTGCCACGGAGACCCGTCCCGGGTCGCGACGATGGCCGGTGTCGATGCGCTCGTGTCGTCGGCGCCGCCCCTCCCGCCGTTCGGGGCTCCGGCGTCCGTCACCGGGGCACACCTCCTGCACGTGAACCCGGACCCGGCCTCGGTCGTGCCCCTTCCGCTGGCCTGCGCGGAATGTCACGTGGTCCCCTCCGATTCGGGCCACGCAACGAACCCTCCGGCGCAGAAGGTGGTCTTCGGCCGGCTCGCGACCGCGCGCGGTGCCTCGCCGACCTTCGCGGCCGCTCCGTTCAACTGCACGGCCACCTACTGCCACGGCACCTTCTCCTTCGGAAACGTGACCGGTGCGAGCGCGGCGCCCACCTGGACCGACACCACTCCGCTTCGCTGCACCTCCTGCCACGGTCTGCCTCCGACGGGCCATCCCGCGATCGCGGCGCCGGCCACCGCGGCCTCGTGTAGCGCCTGCCACCCCCGGTCCGTGGATCCTGCGGGCGCCATCGTGCAGGGCGCCGCCCACCTGGACGGCGAGGCCAGCATCGCGGCGCTCGGCTGCACGGGGTGCCACGGCGACGCCTCCCGCACCGGCATCCTGGCCGACACCGACATCGACCTCGTCTCGTCCCCTCCGGCAGTTCCCGCCGGCGCGCCGGACCACGCCACCGGGGCACACCTCGGCCATGTGAACCCGGCGGCCGCCTCGGCTCTCCGGGGTCCGCTGGGCTGCGTCGAGTGCCACGTGGTGCCGACGGACATGTCGCACGCGACCGTCCCGCCGGCGCGGAAGGTCGTGTTCGGCCCGATCGCCACCGCGTCGGGCGCGGTGCCCACCTGGACGGCCGCGAGCGCGAGCTGCGCCGCGACCTACTGCCATGGCAACTTCAGCTTCGGCGGGATCCGGGGCAACGCGGCGACGGTGACCTGGACCGACGCTACGCCGCTGGAATGCACCTCCTGCCACGGCATGCCCCCCGTCGGCCACATCGGCCTCGCCCCGCCGGTCACCCCTTCCCGTTGCTCCGCGTGCCATCCGCTGACGGTGAAACCCGACGGGACCGTCAATCTCGTCGGGAAGGGGCACATCAACGGGAAGCCCGACGGCGGCTGAGCGTCCTGCCTTCCCCACGAGAAAGGGGCTCCCGGGACGAATCCGGAAGCCCCCTTCCCTCCCGCATCGCTCGCTAGAAGTCGGAGCTCTGGAAGGAGTACGACGCGGTGATGGGCGTCAGGCTGACGTCGGTGGCGTCGTTCCACTTGTTGAACTGGAACGAGCGGAACTGGGCCTTCCAGGTGTTGTCCGAGTAGACCGTCACGAGCACCCAGCCGAAGGTGGGATTGGTGCTGAGCGAGATGGCCTTCAGGAGGCTGAAGGTGGCGGGGCCGGAGTAGGCGCCGCACGTCGCCGCGGGGCACGCAGCGTAGTCGTAGTTTCCGCCACCGCCCGTCCCGGCGATGATCATCGGGACCTTGGCGGTGCCGTTCTTCACCGTCCCGGTGAGCAGCATGTGGTCGTGCCCCGTGAGGAAGGTGCCGTTGACCGCGCCCATGGCGGTGACGAGCGCGTCCCGGCTGTCGGGGTCGTTCGCCATGCAATCCGAGTGGCTGGTCGAGGGCCAGAGCTGCTCGTGCGACATCACGAAGGTCACGCCCGCGGTGGAGTTCCTGACCTCGGCGAGAGCCCAGGAGCCCATCATCTGCCCCTTGTTCGACCCGGCCGCGTAGAGGGTATTGTTGAAGCTGGCCGTGCGGTTCGCGTACTGGTCGAAGGCGACGAACTTGGCGTTCTTGTAGGTGAACGAGTAGGTGAGGCCTGCCTCGGCGCCCGTCGCGCTCGTCGTGCCGGCGATGAGCGGGAAGTGGGTCTTGTAGGTGGCGAGGCTGGGGTCGGCGGGATTGGCCGCTCCGAACGTGAGCGGGTTGTACTCGTGGTTGCCGCGGGTCGTGTAGATCGGGATCTTGGCGTCGTAGAGGGGCTTCACGGCCAGTGCGCCCTGCCAGGTGTCGAACATGGTGCCGAGGAGCGCCGAGTCGTTCACCTCGCCGGTGACCATGTCGCCGGGGAACACGACGAGGGCCACGTTCTGCGCGACCATGTCCTTGGCGATGGCGTTCATCACGACGGTCGAGACGCCGTTCGACTTCGCCGCCGCGCCCCCGGATGCGCGGCTGTCGTTGACGAATCCGAAGGTGAAGGTTGGGGTCGGGGCCGAGGGCGTGGTGTCGGTGCTCCCGCAACCGACGGCGAGCAGGGCCAGGGAGAGGACGGCCGAGAGAGTCGAGGAGCGGGGGAAGAGGCGACGGTTCACGTGGTGTCTCCGTTGGAGCTTGGATCGAGGACGTGGCCGGACCGCGGACGACCCGCGGCGGCTCGCCTGAGGCAGGAATCCTCAGGCGCGCGCAGGATCGCGCTCCGGCGTGGCCCTTCCGGGCCACCCGGGTGACGACTTCGCAAGTGAACGCTTCCGGTCGCCGACGAGCGAGCTGTCTAGCTCGTCACGTCCTCGGTCTCGGGGCGCGCAGCCGCCGGACGCAGCCGCATCAGCTCGCCGTACTTGAGCCGCTCCTCGAGCCGGCACGACCAGACGAGCTCTCCCTCGTGCACCGTCATGTCCGGGCAGGAGTCGCACATCGACTGGCGCCCGTCGGCCAGGATGTCGACCGGCTGGATGATCATGACCGACTGGAGATGGAGCGGGCGGGCCGCGCGGAACGGATTCCGCGCCACCGCCTTCGCCCACGCGGCCGCGGTCTTCCGGAGGCGGGGATCGATGGCGGCGAGGGCGAGCAGGCTCCGACCGCTGGCGTGGACGGAGGGCGGGACGTAGCCCAGGTAGCGCCCCTTCACGAGGTGGTTCCAGACCTGGGAGAGCTCGGCGAACTTCGGGCCGGCGCTTCCGTAGAAGCGCTCCTTGTCCCCCACGAGGAGCGTCATGAGCCACTTGAAGGAATCGGGTTGCTCGGTGCCGTTCAGGTAGGCGGCGGGCTCGAACTCGGGGAAGCGGCGGCGCAGGACATCCACGATCTCCTGCGCGTCGATGTCGGTGCGCTGCGGCGCGGCGCGCGTGTAGGTGAGGTTCTTCACCTGCACCTTCTCCTCGGCGACGAAGTGGTCGAACCTCTCCTGCATCGCCGCGCGGAAGAGGATGAAGACGACGACGTGCACCTTGTCGGCGTTGCGCTTCGCCCAGTCGAGGATGTCGGGGGCGAAGGGGAGCGTCTTCTCGTAGATGGTGGAGTTGAAGGCGCAGGAGATTCCGCCCACCTCGGCAACCCGGTCGGCGTACTCCTGGCGAAGCTCGTTCAGCTCGATCTCGGTGGCACCCTTCCACCCTGGGCGGATCTGGAGACTGTCCACGTGGAAGGTGAAGCCTGCCAGGCCGGCCGCCTTCAGGTCGCGGAGCAGGGAGGGCGTCAGGCCGTGGCCGTTCGTGTTCACCACCGGCTTGAGGCCCCGCGAGGCGATCATCCTGATCACCTCGACGATCTCGGGGTGCACGAGCGGATCGCCGCCCGCGACCGACACCGCGTCGGTCTGGCGGAACTTCTCGAAGACGTCGAGGTCGGAGCGCACCTGCGCGAGCGACTTGTGGCTGCCCTTGGCGTTCGCCGAGTAGCAGCCGTCGCAGTAGATGTTGCACTCCTTGGTCGGCTCGAGCCAGGAGATGACGTTGTCGGTGACGCTCCAGGGCAGCCGGTAGAGCTTCCGGTGGTCGAGCTTCTTCATTGATGCCCTCACGAAATGGGGATGTGAGGGGGCAAGATAGGCGAGGCACCACCGATGTCAACGATCACTTACGGTATCGGTTCCGGGTGCTTGTCCAGGAGGTCGGGACTCAAGCTAC
The DNA here is from genome assembly GCA_903855945.1 of uncultured Anaeromyxobacter sp. Lineage (GTDB taxonomy): Bacteria > Myxococcota > Myxococcia > Myxococcales > Anaeromyxobacteraceae > CAIOAK01. Next base: position 96,560 of record CAIOAK010000129.1, on the reverse strand, counting down.
GGCCACCGCCGCTCGCACGCCTGCTCGGAACCGGGCAGCGGGGGCCCAGGAGCGCGGCGCGACGGTGTGGGTCGCGAGCCAGCCCTCCCAGGCGAGGCTGCCGTCGACATGGGCGAGGAGCCTCGCCCGACCCAGGATGGTGGAGCTGCCGGCGTTCAGGATCCGCATGGGCATCTCGCCCCGGAGCGCGACCTGGAACTCCGCGGGTACGTGGCGGTGACCGTGCAGGACCAGCTTGCACCTTCCGTGGATCTCGCCCAGCAGGTCCTCCCCCAGCGGGAGCTCGTCGGCGCAGGGAAGCCCGACCAGCGTGGCGAGCCTCTCCGCCAGGTCCTCGACCGGCAGCGGCAGGACGTGGTGGTGCAGCATCACCACCGTCAGGGCGCCCCGGGGTGCCTCGGAGAGGGCCATGCGCACGTCGGCGACGTCGCGGATGGAGAGCTCGCCGTGCCCGTCGATGAGCGACCGGTTGTGCGGGGCGGTGGAGTCCACCCGGACCACGTGCAGGCCGGGCGCCGTCGTGACGGCCACCCGCCCCCCGCGCATCAGGGCCCGACCGGCGTCGTCGCCCATCCGGTCGTGGTTGCCGGGGACGGCCACGAGCCGCCCGGCCTCCAGCAGCGGGGCGAAGATCGACTCGTAGCGGGCCAGCTCGGTCGCCAGCCCGCGGTGGGTGACGTCCCCGGTGAGCAGGACCTGATCCACGCGCGCCTCGACGAGCATCCGGGAGAGCGCTCGCGCGGCCTCGTCGGTCGCGGCGTCGCGCCCGACGTGGAGGTCGGAGAGATGCACCAGCGTCCTCGGCTTGCCCTCGGATCTCACCATGGGTGACCCCAGGATACCTGGGCTCTCGTGGCGCCTCCGAAACGAACGGGGAGCGACTTCGGGCGTCGGCCGGGAGGGGACTACCCGGGTTCAGGCCGCTCCGGAGACCCCGGCCTCGGGGAACCTCGGGGGCATCACGCGCAGGACCACGCGGTGCCGGGCGTCCCGCACCGTGATCTCGCCGGACCGGGGAACCCCCGCCGCCGTGAGCGCATCCTCCATCGCGCTGGCCGCCTCGGCCGGGGTCCAGGCGCGGATGCTGAGGTGCAACTCGTGGCCGGGGTTGCCGCAGCTGCAGTCGAAGAGCCGTTCCCGCTTGCAACGCATGCCGACCTCCACAGGGATGGCTTCGATCTAACGCGACGGCCACCCCGGCGGGACGGCACGTTGGGCCTCCCCCATTCGGGTCAGCGACCGAGGGCGAGGGCGCCGGGCGCGGCCGGCTCGGGGATGCGCCGGAGCCTCGACCCGGCGCAGACCTGGAGCCGATTCCCTCGCCACTGCACGGTATTTTCCCCGAGGGCCCGGACGAGGGCGAACAGGAAAAGGAGATCCTTGAGGGGGGAGAGCCAGAGGATCGGGAGGCCGAAGCCGTGCCCTCTCATCGCCCGTGCGGTCGCTCCGTCGAGGAGAGCCTTGGCGAGCCAGACACCCAGGGTGGCCGCGATCGTGGCCTCGCACGGCGCGAACGCCAGGCCGGCCAGCGCGAAGGGGAGCGGGTAGAGGAGCGCCTGGGCGGCGGCGACGGGGGTGCCGGCGATCTTGCGCTGCATGACGCACCAGCGTCCGTAGCGGGCGAGGAAGCCGCTCACCGTCCGACGCTCGCTCACGCCGGGGACCGCGACCGCTCCGATGGCCACCCGCATGCCCAGCTTCCGGCCGATATTCACTCCGAGTACAAAGTCCTCCGCCAGGAAGTTGCGCACCGCCTCGAACCCGCCGAGCGCCACCAGGTCCCGGCGACGGAACGCCATCGACTTCCCCACCACCACGTCCCGCCCGGCCAGCCGCTGGGCGGCCACCGTGGCCGGACCCACGGCCGCAGCCGCCTGGAGGTTCTCGAGCGCCGACCCGAGCGACCGCTCCCCGGTGCCGCTGACCGGGTGCGTGACGAGCCCCACGCCGGGGTCGGCCAGGTGGCGGGCCACGTCGTCCAGGTAGCCCTCCGGGGCGCGCACGTTCGAGTCGCTGACGAGGAGCACATCGTGACGCGCGGCGGCCGCCAGCCCCACGAGCTGGTTCACCTTGGGGTTGAGCCCAGGCTCCCCGCGCTGCAGGACCAGTCGAAACCGGCCAGGCCAGCGGCGGGAGGCCGCGTGGGCCACGGGCCAGGCCGCGTCGGAGCGATCCCGGACGCCGAGCAGGACCTCGTAGGCGGGATAGGGCAGATCGGCGAAGGACGTGAGGTTCGCCTCGAGGTCGTCATCGACCCCGCAGAGGGGCTTCAGGACCGAGATGGGCGGTCGAGGGAACGACCCGGCCTCGCGTGGGCGGAGGTGATGACGAAGGACGAGGAACTGAACCAGCGAGAGGACCACTCCCAGCCCCGCCACCGCGAACAGGATCGCACCCACGTGCACCTCCCCTACCCGTTGTTCAGGTCCCGGCTTCCAGTGCCACGCCCAGGCCGGTCAGCACCTGTCGCCCTTGGCGCAGCGCACCCTCGAACTCGTGGCGGCTCCGCATCGGCCGCCCATCGGTGGCGTCGTGTCGGCCCAGCTCCTCGATGGCCCGCTCGATCGAGAGGAGCCGGCGCAGCCGCCCCCCCAGCCCGGCCAGGGACTGCGGCGGCTTCCCGCTCTCGAAGTGGGACCACTCGGCGTAGGCGCTCGCGTAGATGGCGTAGAGGTCGTGGCTCGTCATCGCTCCGGTCTCCTCGAGGAGCATCCTGGCGGCCCTGCGTGGAGTTGCTGGGGCATCGAGGTGACGAAGTGTCGACGTCACCCCGAGGGCACGATCCGCTCGCGCACGTCGACGCCGTAGGCCATGGCGCGCTCCAGGAAGTTCAGCTCTTCCCGGCGTCCGTCCTCGGCGAGCATCACCCATACCGGGTGTACGGGTTCGTCCTCGTCGAGCGTCCCACCGTTCCGCAGGCGCGCTTCGTACAGGACCACGTTGGCGTTGGTGCTCCGGGCGACGCGGAAGAGCACGGCCGTGCACGGGGGAGCGGTGACGCGGTGACGGCGCGGGGGTGAATTCCCGGAGCCGGACCGCAGGCCTACGCGTCGTGAACCGGAGCCGGGTCTGCACCGCGGCTGTGCGGGTGGCGCACGTCGGTGCCCCGCACCATGTACACCACCATCTCGGCCACGTTGGTGGCGTGGTCCCCGAAGCGCTCCAGCTGCTTGGCGGCGAACATCGTGTTCGTCCCCCGGCGGACGACCCGGGAGTCCTCCATCATGTAGGTGAGGAGGTCGCCGAAGAGCCGGTGGTAGATGGCGTCGAGGAGGTCGTCGCCGTGGATGACCTCTTCCGCCTTCTCGACGTTCCGCTCGACGAACGCATCGAGTGCCTTGCCGAGCTGGGAGGCCGAGAGATCGGCGAGCTCGGTGAGGTCGTGGAATGGCCGGAGCGGCGCCGACTGGGTCAGGTCGATGGCCCGCTCCGCCACGTTCACGGCCAGGTCGCCCATGCGCTCCAGGTCGGTGACGATCTTGAGCGCGGTGGTGATGAACCGCAGATCGCTGGCCGCGGGCTGCCGGAGCGCGAGCAGTCGCCGGCACATGTCGTCGATCTCCACCTCGGCCCGGTTCACCTCCCGGTCGCTGGAGATGACCTTCTCCGCGAGCGGGGTGTCCCGCTCCATGATGGCGCGCACGGCCGCTGCGATGGCCGCCTCCACCAGCCCGCCCATCTCGAGGAGCCGCTCCCGGAGCCGGGCCAGCTCCGCCTCGTAGACCTTGTCGGTGTGCGTTTCCGGGGCCATGGCCTAACCGAACTTTCCGGTGACGTAGTCCTCGGTCCGCTTCTCCGAGGGGTTGGTGAAGATCTTCTCGGTTGGACCGACCTCGATGAGGTCGCCCATGTAGAAGAAGGCGGTCTGATCCGACACGCGCGCGGCCTGCTGCATGTTGTGGGTCACGATGAGGATCGTGTACCGCGATTTCAGCTCGTGGATCAGGTCTTCGATCTTGGCGGTGGCGATGGGGTCGAGGGCGCTGGCCGGCTCGTCCATGAGCAGGACCTCCGGCTCGACCGCCAGCGCCCGGGCGATGCAGAGCCGCTGCTGCTGCCCGCCGGAGAGGGACAGGGCGCTCGCAGCGAGCCGGTCCTTCACCTCGTCCCAGAGGGCCGACTGGCGCAGCGTCCGCTCCACGATCTCGTCGTGGTTGCCGCCGATGCCGTTCAGCTTCAGGCCGGCGGCCACGTTGTCCCGGATCGACAGGGTGGGGAACGGGTTGGGGCGCTGGAAGACCATGCCGACGCGGCGGCGCAGACTGACCGGATCGACGTCGCGCCCGAGCAGGTTCTGCCCGTCGAGGAGCAACGTCCCCTCGGCACGCGCCCCGGGGATGAGCTCGTGCATCCGGTTCAGGCAGCGGAGGAAGGTGGACTTGCCGCAGCCGGACGGGCCGATGGCCGCCATCACCGAGCGAGGCGGGACCACGAGGTTCACCCCGTGGAGCGCGTGGGTCTTTCCGTACCAGGCGTCGAGCTTCTCGACCTGGAGCTTGGGCGGCTCCTGGGCCGAAGCGGGCGTCCGGAGCGCCGGCGCCACGGGCTTCGCCTGGAGGTCGAGCATGCGGCGAGAGGGGGGAATCACCACGGTGGTCTCCTGGAAGGCGTTCATCGGGGCGCACCCTGCAGACGGTTCCGCGAGAGGAACCGGGCAGCGAAGTTCAGCAGGCCGACGAGGAGGAGCAGCACGAGCGCCGCCGTCCAGGCCTTCTGGTGCCAGTCCTCGTAGGGACTGATGGCGTAGTTGTAGATCTGCACGGTGAGTGACGCGGTGGGCTGCAAGGGGTCGGTGTTCCAGTACTGGTTGTTCAGCGCGGTGAAGAGGAGCGGCGCGGTCTCCCCCGCGGCGCGCGCGACGGCGAGCAGCACGGCCGTGACGATGCCGCCCATCGCGGTCCGGAGGATCACCCGGAGACTCGTCTTCCAGGCGGGCACGCCGAGCGCCAGGGAGGCCTCCCGGAGCGCGGAAGGGACGAGCCGGATGAACTCCTCGGTGGAGCGGGCCAGGGACGGGACCATGAGGAGGGCCAGCGCCACACCGCCCGCCAGGGCGGAGAAGTGCTTCATGCGCGCCACCACGAGCCCGTAGGCCACGATCCCGATCACGATCGAGGGCACGCCGGAGAGCACCTCCGATGTGAACCGGACAACGCTTCCGAGCTTTCCGTCCCCCTTCTCCGCCAGGAAGATCCCGGCGCCGATCCCGACGGGGAGCGCGAGGAGGCTCGCGATGCCCACCATGAAGAAGGTCCCGACGATGGCGTTCCCCACACCGCCGCCGGGCTCGCCGACCGGGGTGGGAAGGCTCGTGAAGAAGCCGGGCGTGAGCCCGGGCGCGCCGTGGGAGATGACGAGCCAGAGGAGCGAGGCGAGCGGCAGCACCGCAGCGAGCACGGCCGCGCCGCTCATCATCGTCCAGAAGGCGTTCACGCCCTTCCGCCAGCGAAGCCGGTTCATGCCCGGGCCCCCCTGGGGCCGCGGGCCACCGCCTCGACGAGGATCCGGGCGATGGCGTTCAGGATCAGGGTGATGCCGAAGAGCACGAGACCGAGCGCGGCGAGCGCCCCCACGTGCACGTCGCCGGTCGCCTCCGCGAACTCGTTGGCGATGACGGCGGGCAGCGTGTAGCCGGGAGCGAAGAGCGAGGCGTGGATCTCGGGCGAGTTGCCGATCACCATGGTGACGGCCATCGTCTCGCCCAGCGCGCGCCCCAGGCCGAGCAGCGATGCGCCGATGATCCCGGGCCGGGCGTAGGGCAGCACGGCGATGCGGATCGATTCCCACCGGGTGGCGCCCAGAGCCAGCGCCCCTTCCTTGAGGGCCGGGGGTACCGTCTTCAGGACCTCGATGGTGACGGACGCGACGGTGGGCAGGATCATGAGCGCCAGGATGACCCCGGCGGCCAGGTACCCCAGGCCGATGGGAGGGCCCTGGAAGAACGGGAGGAAGCCGAGGGTCTTCGCGAGGAAGGGCTCGACCGGGCTCCGGAGCCAGGGGACCATGACGAAGAGCCCCCAGAGTCCGTAGATCACGCTGGGGATGGCGGCCAGCACCTCGATGGCGTAGGCCACCGGGGTCCGGAGCGATCGGGGCCCCATCTCGGAGAGGAAGAGCGCCAGCCCCACCGAGACCGGCAACGCGATGGCCAGGGCCACCGCGCTCGTGACCAGCGTCCCGTAGATGAACGGCAGCGCGCCGAACTTCTCCTGGACCGGATCCCAGTCGCTGGAGAAGAGGAACTTCACGATCCCGATGTGACTCCAGGCCGGGGCGGCGACGCGCCCCAGCTCGAGGAGGATGAGCCCCGCGACGACGAGGAGCAACCCGCCGAAGATCGCGGTCACCCACGCCCAGGTGCGGTCGCCGACGTTTCCGGATCGCGCCTGGACGGGGATGGCCATGGAACGTCCGATGTCACTTCGCTGCGGCAACCGGCTTGCCCTGGACCGTGAGGCCCTGGATGGTCTTCTCGAGCATCTTCACGACTGCGGCGGGGAGCGGCGCGTACTCCAGCGGAGCGGCAACGGCCTGGCCGTCGTGGATGGCCCAGCGGAGGAAGTTCACGAGGGCCTCGCCCTTCGCCTTGTCCTTCGCATCCTGGTGGATGAGGAGGTACGTGAAGGAGGCGATGGGCCAGGCGTCCTTGCCGGAAGCGTCGGTCACCGAGACCTTGTAGTCGGCCGGCATGGACACGCCGGCGGCGGCGGCCGAGGTGGCGGCGATCGACGGAGCCACGAAGTTGCCATCCTTGTTCTGGAGGAGAGCCGTGGGAAGCTTGTTCTGGTTCGCATAGGCGAGCTCGACGTATCCGATGGAGCCCGGCGTCTGCTTCACGAGGCCGGTGACGCCCTCGTTGCCCTTGCCGCCCAGACCCACCGGCCAGGAGACGCTCTTGCCCGTGCCGGCCTTGGCCTTCCACTCGGGGGAGATCTTGGAGAGGTAGTCGGTGAAGACGTAGGTCGTGCCCGACCCGTCGGAGCGGCGGACCACCGCGATGGTGGCGTCGGGGAGGCTCAGGCCGGGGTTCACGGCGGCGAGCTTCGCGTCGTTCCACTTGGTGATCTTGCCGAGGAAGACGTCGGCGAGGACCGCCGGGGTGAGCCGGAGCCCCTGGATGGGCGCGTTGTACGTGACCACCACGGCGCCGAGGACCGTCGGGATGTGCACCGCGTCGGCGGCCTTGGCCTGCTCCTCCACGGTCATGGGGGCGTCGCTGGCGCCGAAGTCGACCGTTCCGTTGGTGAACTGCTGGATGCCGCCACCCGACCCGATCGACTGGTAGTTGAAGCGGATGTCCGGGTGGAGCTTGTTGTAGTCGGAGAACCACTTCGAGTAGAGCGGGTAAGGGAAGGTGGCGCCGGCGCCGGTAACGAGGATCGGGTCGGCCGCGAGCGCGGTGGCGCCCGCCAGGGTGAGCAGTGCGGCGAGGACGGTCTTCATCATGGGCGTGTCTCCCTTTCGACTTCGTTTCGTTCGCTGGCTGGACGCGTCAGATCTAGTTTCCGACGGTGACGGGCACGTGACGGCCTGGAAAAGGTTGCCAAGGTTCCTGCGGGGACTCGGGCTGCGAAACGGAGCCCCGCAGCCGGCAAATCGACAAGGCGGGCGACCGCCGGCTGCAGGATCTCCCCCGCTGTCTTCGTCGCGGGTTCACCGGAGTTGCTGCGGGGAACGATCTACGCGGCCAGGGGCCCGCCGGTCGTGAAGAATCCGTGACGGGACCGCGTCGGTTGCAGCGCTGCGGCAGGCCCCCGGATCGTCTGGCGTTTCAGCGACCGGCGATCGCCGGTCGGGGCAGGCGGACCCGGAAGGTGGTCCCTTCCGAGCCCGTGTCCACCGAGATGTCTCCGGACTGGATCTGCACGAGGTGCTTCACGATGGCGAGGCCGAGACCGGTGCCCCCCGAGTCCCGGGAGCGCCCGTGGTCGACCCGGTAGAATCGCTCGAAGAGGCGCGGCAGATGGTGGCGTTCGATGCCCGGTCCGGTGTCGGAGACCGCGACCTCGACCCGGTCTTCGCGGGAGGCCGCCGTCACCCGGGCCCTGCCCCCCTCGGGCGTGTACTTCACGGCGTTGTCGAGCAGGTTGACGAGCACCTGCTCGAGCGCGCGCGCGTCCGCGAGCACGACGGTGTTCGTCGGTACCTCGACCAGGAGCTCGATCCGCTTCCGGCGCGCCGGGTGGGACACGATCTCCACGGCCCGGCGGGCCACCTCCTCCACCTGCACCGGCTCGAGCTTCACCGGCCACTGGCGCGACTCGATGCGGGAGAGGTCGAGGAGATCGTTGGTGAGCCTCCCCAGCCGCTCGGCGTTCCGCGCGATCATCTCGACGAAGGTCCGGGCCTGCCCGGGATCTTCCATGACTCCGGAGAGGAGCGTCTCCGCGGCGCCCGAGATGGCCGACACGGGCGTGCGCAGCTCGTGGCTGGCGTTGGCGACGAAGTCGCGCCGGGTGGCCTCCGCCCTGCGCGCGTCGGACACGTCGCGCAGGAGCGCCAGCACCTCGCCCCGGAGCATGGGGACCAGGTCGGCGATCCAGGTCCGCTGGGAGAGCGGGATCTCGAGCTGCTTCGGGGAGCCCTCCAGCGCACGGCGCGCCGCCTCGGCCAGCTCGCCGTTGCGTGTGATCTCGAGCAGGGTGAGCCCGATGGCCCGTCCCCCGGGGGCGAGGCGGTCGAGCGCGATGTTGGAGGCGCGGATCCGCCCGTCGGCCGCCACGAGCCCCGCCGCGGCGGGCATGGCGCCGAGCAGCTCCCGCTCCGGCTGGGCTTTCTCGAGAACCCGCTGCCGCTCCTCCCGCTGGAGGAGCAGGGAGGCGAAGCGATCGATCGCGGGAGGCAGGTCGGCGCGCTTGCCGCCCTCCAGCTCCGCCTCGAGGGCCCGGATGGCCGCCTGGACCGGGTCGCGGAAGACCGCCATGCCTCAGACCCCGTCGGCCGGGTCGAGCAGCCGGTAGCCGACCCCGCGGACGGTCTCGAGCAGGTCGCGGGCCGTACCCAGCTTCTCGCGGAGCCGCTTCACGTGGGTGTCCACCGTCCGGGTCTCGAGCTCGCTCGACATCTCCCAGACGTCCGAGAGCAGCCGCTCGCGGGACTGTACCCGCCCGGCGCGCTGGACGAGCGTGTGGAGAAGGCGGAACTCGAGCGGAGTGAGATCGAGCAGCTAGCCGCGCACCCAGGCCCGGTGTGCGTCGGTGTCGATCCGGATCGGTCCGAGCTCGGTCACCGGCTTCTCGGACCGCTGCTGCCCGGCGCGCCGCAGCACCGCTTTCACTCTGAGTATGAGTTCGCGCACGCTGAAGGGCTTCACCACGTAGTCGTCGGCCCCCAGCTCGAACCCCACCACCCGGTCGAGCTCCTCGCCCCGCGCGGTGAGGACGATGACCGGGACCCGCTTCGTCCTGGGATCGCTCTTCAGCTGCCGGCACACCTCCGTGCCGGGCATGTCGGGGAGCATGAGATCGAGGAGCACGAGGTCGGGCGGCCGGCGCCGCGCCGCCGAGAGCGCCTCCTCCCCGGCGTAGGCGAGGGTGGTCTCGAACCCGGACTGGCGGAGGTTGAAGTCGAGGAGGGAGACGAGGTCTCGCTCGTCGTCGACCACGAGGACGTTGGGCACGGTCCAGTCTTAACGCGCGGTGCGGTGACGGTCCTGCGTCGGATCCAGGAAGTTGAGGTGACACCGCTGCGCCGCGGGGAGAAATGTACCCGTTCGGGTGTGTCGTGAAATGTGATCCTCTCCCGGCATGAACCTCCGGGGCGGAGGATTCGGCGGTAGCATGGCCGCCATGAAGCTCGTCGCCACCTGCGCGCGGGGCACCGAGGGCGCCGTGCGCGGCGAGCTCGCGGCCCTCGGCATGCGCCACCTGCGCGGGGCACGCGGCGCGGTCACCTTCGAGGGACGGGTGGACGACGGGATGCGGGCCTGCCTCTGGTCCCGGACCGCCATGCGGATCCTGGCGCCGCTCGCCGCCTTCCCCTGCCCCGACGCGGCGGCGCTCTACGCCGGCGTCCGCACCGTCGACTGGACCGAGTGGCTGACGGTGAAGACCACGCTGGCGGTGGACGCCACCGGGACCGCCCCGGGGCTCACCCACACCGGCTTCGTGGCGCTCAAGGTGAAGGACGGGGTGGTGGACTCGCTCCGCGACGCGCTGGGCGGGCGCCCCGACGTGGACGTGAAGGACCCCGACGTTCGCATCGTGCTCCACCTCGCCCGCGGCCAGGCCGAGCTCTCGCTCGATCTCTCCGGCACCCCGCTCTACCGGCGCGGGTACCGGACCTCGGTGCAGGAGGCCCCGCTGAAGGAGACGCTGGCGGCGTCGATGCTGGCGCTCGGCGAGGCGGCCCACGACCGTCCCTTCCTCGACCTGCTCTGCGGCTCCGGGACGCTCGCCATCGAGCAGGCGCTGGCCGCCCGCCGGATGGCCCCCGGTCTCCGGCGTGCCTTCGGCTTCCAGCGCTGGCCGCGCTACCGCGGCGAGTGGCAGTCGGCGTGGGACCGGATGAAGGAGGAGGCCCGGGTCGCGGTGCTGCCGCGGGCTCCGGCGCCCATCCGGGCGAGCGACCGCTCCGCGGAGGCCGTCGACGCGGCGCAGCGGAACGCGCGGGCGGCGGGGGTCGAGGCCGATCTGGAGCTCACGGTCGCCGAGGCGCGCGCGGCCGAGCCCTTCGGCGAGGGCGGGACCATCTGCACCAACCCACCCTACGGGGAGCGGATCGGCGGCCAGCCGCTGCAGCTCGCCGGTTTCTACCGCGGTCTCGGCGAGACCTTCCGGCGCTTCCACGGGTGGAGCGTGCTCGTGCTCTCCGGCAATCCGCTCCTGGAGCGCAATCTGGGGATGCGCCCCGAATGGTCCCACCGTCTCTGGAACGGACCCCTCGAGGTGAACCTCATCCGCTGTCGCGCCCCGTAGCCTTCCCGATTAGGATCCCTCCCAGGTTTCCACCTCCCTTCGGGTCGTCCGTCGGGTTCGAGAAAGGTTCCTCCATGAAGATGCTCCTCCGCGCCGCGGTCCCCGCCCTCGCCCTGGCGATCCTCCCGTCCTGCACGAGCACGACGCTGGTCCAGGTCTGGCGCGACCCGAACTACCGCGCACAGCCGGTGAACCGGGTCTTCGTCATCGGGGTGATGCCCAACCCCATGTACCGGGTCCAGTTCGAGAACGGCCTCGCGCAGGAGCTCCGGGCCAAGGGCTTCGATGCCGCCACCTCCTCCGGCGCCTTCCCGCCCGGACCGGGCGGCCAGGCGCAGCTCGACAAGGAGCTGGTCCAGAAGTACGTGACCGACAACAAGGTCGACCTCGTGATCGTGCAGCGCCTCACCAAGAAGACGGTCGAGGAGTACGTGCCCCCCAGCGTGGCCTACGTCCCGCCCGCGCCCTACTACGGCGGCTGGTACGGGTACTACGGGTACGGCTACGGCGCCGTCTACTCGCCCGGCTACATGAGCGAGCAGACCAACGTGCTCGCCGAGACCAACGTCTACTCCACGAAGACCAATCCCGAGGCGCTCATCTGGAGCGGCAACTCCAACACCTTCAACGTCCAGGACGCGCAGAGCGCCGCCCAGTCGCTGCAGGTCCAGCTGGTGGCCGACCTCATCAAGGCCCAGATCCTGGTGAAGTGACCATGCCCCTCTCCGCGGTTCGGGTCGCGTCGCTCGTCGGCGCGGCGGCGGTGGTCTTCACCCTGATGCTCCCCTCCTACGCCTGCGGTTGAGGCGTGTCGGCGCCCGTGGGTCCCACGGCGATGGCGAGGAGTCTCTGCGACGCGGACGACGGTGGCGCCCCGGGCGTATCGACCGCAGCCGCACCGAGCTGGCGCGTGGCGGCCGCCTACGGCTGGCTCTCGTCGGAACTCCGGTTCGGGGACGTGAGCGCCCCGTTCTACCAGCGCAGCGTGGCGGTCTCCCTCACGCGGCGGCTGGGAAGCGCCTGGACGGTCACGGCCGGCGCCGGGGCCGTCATCGGGGGCGGTCTCTCGGTGGGAGGCGTCGAGTACGTGATGGATCCGGGCTGGCTGGCACGGTTCGCCGCCACATGGATCCCGCTCGACGGGAGCGGACCTTGGCCCTTCCTGGCGCTCTCCGGCAGCCTGGCCGCCTCCGGGGTGAACACCACCGGGCCGGGGGGGCAGAAGGCACCGCTCACCTCCCTCGACGCGGGGCTCTCGGTCGCCGCCGGCAAGTCGATCGCCGGGATCGTGGCGCCCTACGTCGGGGCCAAGGTGTTCGGCGGGCCGGTCTTCTGGTCGCTGGGCGGCACCTCCACCACCGGCACCGACGTCGCCCACTGGCAGGTGGCCTTCGGCCTCTCGGCCAACCTGCCGCTCGGGATCGACCTGCTCGTCGAGTGGGCCCCCTTCGGCGCCCAGTCGGCGGTGGGCCAGGTGGGCTGGGCTTTCTAGAGCTTCGCGAGCCGCGCCTCGAGCCGCTGAACGAGGCGCGGGTTCTGCTGCGACGGGGGCAGCTTCTTCCCGTGGGCGATGGCGTCCTGGAGAGCCTTGCGGGCTCCGGCCACGTCCCCCTTCGCCTCGAGGATGGTGGCCCGCTGGGCCAGCACGCGCATCTTGCGCGGCCCGTAGGCGAGCGGGAGCGCCCGGTTGCTCGCCGCCAGCGCGTCGTCGGTCCGCTTCAGTTCGAGGTAGAGCGCCGCCAGCCGGTAGGGCGGGTTGTAGTCCTTCGGGGTGGCCTTCTCCGACTCGAGCAACAGCGGCACGGCGCGGGCCGGATCGTGGAGATCCATGGCGGTGCCCACGATCCAGGAATCGAGCATCGTGCGGGCCTCGGGCGTCGTGCCCTTCGCCCGCTCGGCGACGAGGAAGGCCCATTCCTCCTCGGCGCGGGCCTTCGCGCCCGCCGCGTCGCCGGCCTTCTCCCGCGCGGTGACGAGCGCGTCGTGGAGGCCGGCCCGGTCGTCGGCCAGGACGTCGGTCCGCTTCACCGCCTCGACGGCGAGAGGTTCGAGCTTCGCGGCGACGGGCGGGGCCCAGGGCTCCTCGGAGCCGTTGGCGCAGGAGAGCCCCAGGGAGACCACGTTGGCGAACGACTGTCCCCGCGCCATGCCCGGCGCCTCGGCCAGCGCCACCTCGGCGCAGCGACGGGGCTTCCCGTCCGACTGGAGCCCGATGACGAGCGACTCGATGGTGCGGGCGCGGCGCGGCCAGCCGGCCCCTCCCGCGACGAGCGCCTTCTCCCACAGGACGATCGCATCGGCGCCATGCCCGGCGCCGTTCTCCCGGTCGGCCCGGGCGAGCAGCGCATCGGCACTCTCGCCGACGCCCCCCTTCACGGCCCGCTCCCCGTCGGCGAGCAGGCGCGACAGGTCGGCGGCCGTGGCCGTGCCGAGCCACTTCAGAACGGGCCGCTCCGTGACGGGGTCCACCACCAGGAAGGTGGGCCAGACCTCGATGGGGAACTTCTCGAGGAATCCCGCGTTGGCTTCCTGCTCCGTGTCGATCTCGAGCCAGACGAACCGCCCGGCCATCTTCACGAGCGCCGGGTCACGCAGGACCGTGGCGCGCATGAAGTTGCACGTCTTTCACCAGGGGGCCCAGGCGTCCACGAAGACCGGCACCTGGCGGGCCTTGGCCTCCGCGAGGGCCCGGGGCCAGTCGTCGGAGATCCAGGCCGGCCCGGCGGCGCCGGCGAGGACCGGCGCGGCGAGCAGGAGGGCGGCGAGCAGCGGGCCACGGGTTCGCATGGGTCGCGAGTCTAGCCAGGGTCGGCCCGGCGCGCTAGGAAGGTCGGCCATGCCCCCGAACCCCTACCCCCACCTCCTCGCGCCGCTCGACCTGGGATTCACCCGGCTCCGGAACCGCGTCCTCATGGGCTCGATGCACACCGGTCTCGAGGACCGTGCCCGCGACCTCCCGCGTCTGGCGCCCTACTTCGCCGAGCGGGCCCGCGGCGGGGCGGGGCTCATCGTGACCGGCGGGTTCGCCCCCAACGTGGAGGGCTGGCTCGCCCCCTTCGGCTCCCGCCTCGCCAGCCGGTCGGCGGCGCGGGCCCACCGGCCCATCACCGACGCCGTCCACGCGGAGGGGGGCAGGATCGCCCTCCAGATCCTGCACGGCGGCCGCTACGGCTACCACCCGCTCTCGGTGGCCCCCTCCCGCCTCAAGTCGCCCATCAACCCATTCACTCCGCGTGAACTATCCGCCCGGGGCGTGGAGCGGCAGATCCGGGCCTTCGTCCGCTGCGGCACGCTGGCCCGCGAGGCGGGCTACGACGGCGTCGAGGTGATGGGGTCGGAGGGGTACCTCATCAACGAGTTCCTGGCCCCGCGCACGAACCGTCGCACCGACGCCTGGGGCGGGAGCGCCGAGGCCCGGATGCGCTTCCCGGTGGAGATCGTCACCCGGCTGCGCGAGGCGGTGGGGCGCGACTTCATCATCGTCTTCCGCCTCTCCCTGCTGGACCTCGTCCCGGACGGGAGCAGCTGGGAGGAGACGGTCCGGCAGGCCCGCGCGCTCGAGGCCGCCGGGGTGACGATCCTGAACACCGGCATCGGCTGGCACGAGGCGCGGGTGCCCACCATCGCCACCTCGGTGCCGCGAGGCGCCTTCGCCTGGGTGACGCGCAAGCTGCGCGGCCAGGTCGGGATCCCGGTCTGCACGACCAACCGGATCAACACCCCCGAGGTGGCGGAGGGGATCCTGGCCGAGGGCTCGGCCGACATGGTGTCGATGGCCCGCCCCTTCCTCGCCGACCCGGAGCTCGTGGCCAAGGCCGCCGCGGGACGCGCCGACGAGATCAACACCTGCATCGCCTGCAACCAGGCCTGCCTCGACTTCATCTTCTCCCGGAAGACCTGCAGCTGCCTCGTGAACCCGCGCGCCTGCCACGAGACCGAGCTGACCTGGGGACCCACCGCCGCGCCGAAGAAGGTGGCGGTGGTGGGGGCCGGTCCGGCGGGGCTCGCCTGTGCGACGCTGCTCGCGGAGCGGGGGCACGCGGTGGACCTCTTCGACGCGGCCACCGAGATCGGCGGCCAGTTCAACATGGCGCGGCGCGTCCCCGGCAAGGAGGAGTTCGCGGAGACGCTCCGCTACTTCCGACGCCGCATCGAGGTGACCGGCGTCCGGCTCCACCTGGGGCGGCGGGTCGGGGCCGGCGAGCTGCTCGCGGGCGGGTACGACGAGCTGGTGCTCGCCACCGGGGTCGTGCCGCGAGATCCGCGCATCCCCGGCCAGGACCACCCCATGGTGCTCTCCTACGTGGACGTACTCGCCCGCGGGAGTCCGGTGGGGCGCCGGGTCGCCGTGGTGGGGGCGGGGGGCATCGGCTTCGACGTGGCCGAGTTCCTGACCCACGAAGGCGAAGCGGGTCACGGACCCGACCTGCAGGCGTGGATGGCGGAGTGGGGCGTGGCTGACCCGGAGGTCTCACGCGCCGGCCTCGTGAAGCCCCGCCCCCCTGCACCCGCGCGCGAGGTGATCCTCCTCCAGCGCAAGGCCGCCAAGCCCGGGGCCGGCCTCGGGAAGACCACAGGCTGGATCCACCGCGCGGCGCTCAAGGCCCGGCGCGTGGAGATGCTGGGTGGGGTCTCCTACGAGCGGATCGACGACCGGGGGCTCACCCTCCGGGTCGGCAAGGACCCGGGGAAGCTTCGGCTGCTCGAGGTGGACAACATCGTGCTCTGCACGGGTCAGGAGCCGCTCCGGGAGCTCCTGGAGCCGCTCGTCCGGGCCGGCCGGAGGGTCCACCTCATCGGCGGTGCCGACGTGGCCGCCGAGCTGGACGCCCGCCGGGCCATCGACCAGGGCACGCGGCTGGCGGCGCGCCTCTGATCGGTCCCTGGGCTCGTGGACGCAGTGCGCAATGCTTGGGCCCTCGCACGGATATATGGTCGGTTTCCCCCACGTGGAGGTGCCCATGGCGTTCCGAATTCCCCTGGTAGCCCTGCTCTCTCTTCTCCTGCTGCCCGGCGCCGCCCGCGCGGCCCCGGTACCCGGCGTCACCGACACCGAGATCACCATCGGCATCACCGGCCCGCTCTCCGGACCGGCCGCGGCGTGGGGCTCGATCGCCATGGCCTCCGAGGCCTACGCGGCCTACGTGAACGCGCAGGGCGGAGTGAACGGGCGCAAGCTCAAGATCGTCCTGAAGGACGACGGCTACAACCCCGGCCGCGCCGTCGCCAACTTCAACGAGATGAAGGACTCGGTCTTCGCCGTCATCGGGACCGTGGGCACCTCGGTGCTGAACGCCAACAAGGATCTGGTGGCCGAGGCGGGCCTCCCGCTCGTCTACCCGCTCGGCAACGTCCAGGTCTTCGCCAAGCAGCCGAAGGACAAGGTGAAGACCGTGTTCCAGGTCTACCCGGACTACGCCGACGAGGCCGAGTTCCTGGTCGGACAGGCCGCCAAGCTCGAGAACGTGAAGAAGATCGCCCTCTTCGGCCAGAACGACGACTACGGCAAGCAGGGGCTCGACGGCGTGAAGCGCGCGCTCCCCAAGAATCCCGGCGTCTCGCTGGTGGGCGAGGTCTTCTACGAGGTGACCGACCGTGAACTGGGAACGCAGGCCAACAAGCTGAAGGAGTCGGGCGCCGAGGCGGTGCTGCTCTACGCCACGCCGGTCCACGCCGCCAACATCGTGAAGGAGATGGCCAAGGTGGGCTACCGCCCCAAGATCTTCGCCTCCTTCACCCTCTACGACCGCGACACGATGTTCCGCCTGGTCGGCGACCTCTGGGAAGGGGCCTACTACGACTCGGCGCTGGCGCTCCGCGGCGAGCCGGCCGCCGACAAGATCATCGACATCGTCGTGAAGAACGATCCCAAGCTGAAGGGGCGCGAGGGCTTCTGCGTCCAGGGCGGCGCCGACGTGATCATCCTCGTCGAGGGGCTGAAGCGGGCCGGGCGCGACCTCACGCGAGAGAAGTTCCTGTCCGCCCTCGAGACCATCAAGGACTTCACCGAGGACGGGCTCGTGCCCGGCGTCACCTTCGGTCCCAACCGCCACCACGGCCTGAACGCCGTCCGCCTCATGCGGGCCGGCAAGGCCACCGACACGGTGCCGAAGCAGATCACGCCCTGGCAGACCTTCGCTCCACTCTTCTAGGGAATCGCGCTTGGGGGAAGCGCTGCTCGAGGTACGCGACCTCACGTTGAGGTTCGGGGGGATCACGGCGCTGGGCGGGGTCAGCCTGTCCATCGCGCCGGGGGAGACCCTCGCCGTCATCGGGCCGAACGGCTCGGGGAAGACCTCGCTCTTCAACTGCGTGACGGGCCTCTACAAGCCCACCTCGGGGAGCATCACGCTCGGGGGGGAGAGCCTGCTCGGGCTCTCCCCCGACCGCGTCACCGCGCGGGGCGTGGCGCGCACGTTCCAGAACCTGCGCCTCTTCCTCCACATGACGGTGCTCGACAACCTCATGCTGGGGCGCCACCTCCACTTCCGGAAGAACATCCTGGCAGCCGCCATGCGGGTGCGGGACGAGGAGGTGCGCCACCGGGCCAAGGTGGAGGAGATCATCGAGTTCCTCGACCTGGAGGCCTGGCGCGACTCTCGGGTCGCGGGCTGCGCCTACGGCGTGCAGAAGCGGGTGGAGATCGGGCGCGCGCTGGCCACCGAGCCGCGGCTGCTCCTCCTCGACGAGCCGGTCTCCGGCCTCACCGCCGAGGAGAAGGAGGAGGTCTCCTACTGGATCCACGAGATCCGCGGCCGCTTCGGGGTGACGGTGCTGCTCGTGGAGCACGACCTGCGGGTGGCCTCGCGGCTGGCGCAGCGCATGGTGGTGATGGACCGCGGGCTCAAGCTCACCGAGGGGACGCCGGAGGAGGTGCAGCGGCACCCCGGCGTGATCCGCGCGTACCTGGGGGACCAGTGACCGGGCCCGAGACACCCCCCGTCCTGGCGGTCTCGAGCATCGAGACCCTCTACCACGACCGGATCTACGCCCTCTCGGGCGTGTCGCTCGAGCTGCGCGAGAAGGAGATCTTCGCGGTGCTCGGGCCGAACGGCGCGGGCAAGACCACGCTGCTCAAGACCATCGCCGGGCTCCTGCGGGACCAGCCCAAGAAGGGCACCATCCGGCTCGGCGGCCAGCGCATCGAGCGGCAGCAGCCCGAGGAGGTGGCCGACGCCGGCGTGGTCTTCGTGGCCGAGGACCGAGGCCTCTTCCGCGAGCTCACCGTGGCGGAGAACCTGGAGCTCGGGATGTGGGGCAAGCCGCGCCGGCAATCGCGCGAGGACCTCGAGCGGGTCCATGAGCTCTTCCCGCGCCTCCGGGAGCGCATGCAGCAGCAGGCCGACACGCTGTCCGGGGGCGAGCAGCAGATGCTCGCCATCGGCCGGTCGCTGCTCCGCCGCCCCCGCCTCCTGCTCCTCGACGAGCCGTCGCTGGGGCTCACCCCCGAGATGTCCAGGATCGTCTTCGACGCGCTCACCCACATCAGCCAGGCCGGCACCACCATCCTGCTCGTGGAGCAGAACGCCCGGCTCGCGCTCGGCGTCTCCCACCGGGCCGCGATCCTGGAGACCGGGCGCATCGTCCTCACCGGGACGCCGAAGGAGCTCGCCGAGCATCCCGACGTCCGGGACGTCTACCTGGGCTTCGGGTCGGGCGAGGCCACCGAGGGGAAGACCTTCCGGCTCTACCGGAAGAGGAGGCGCTGGTGAGCACCGTCCGGAGCCTCCCGGGCCTCCTCTACGCCCAGGCCGCCCGGCGCGGCGACGCCGTCGCGCTGCGCCACAAGGCGCTCGGGATCTGGCACCGGGTCTCCTGGAACCAGTACGCCGAGAACGTCCGCAAGGTGGCGGCGAGCCTCTCCGCCTTCGGGCTGCGCCACCAGGAGAACGTGGCGGTCCTGGGCGAGAACCGGCCCGAGTGGCTCTACACCTCGCTCGGCATCATGGCCGCGGGCGGCGCCACCTGCGGCATCTACCCCACCTCCTCCCCGGAGCAGATCCTCTACCTGCTCGACCACTCCGGGGCGCGGGTCATCTTCGTGGAGAACGAGGAGCAGCTCGAGAAGGTGCTGCCCATCCTCCCGCAGACGAAGGTGGAGCGGATGGTGGTCTGGGACGCGAAGGGGCTCTGGGGCTTCCGCGACCCGCGCGTGGTCTTCCACGAGGACTTCGAGAAGGAGGGGGACGCGCTCCGCGTCGCCGAGCCGGGGCGGCTCGACGAGCGGCTCGCCGGGGTCTCGCCGGAGGACACGGCGATGATCATCTACACCTCGGGCACCACCGGGAACCCGAAGGGCGCCATGCTCTCCCACGGGAGCTCGCTCTTCATGGCCGATGCGCTGGTGAAGGCCTACGGCGCGCGGGAGGACGACGACGTCATCTCCTACCTGCCTCTCGCCCACATCTACGAGAACCTGGGCTCGGTCCTGCTCCACCTGCAGGTGGGCTTCATCGTGAACTTCGTGGAGAGCCTGGACACCCTCTTCCAGAACCTGCGCGAGGTCTCCCCCACCTACTTCGCGAGCGTGCCGCGCATCTGGGAGAAGCTGGCGTCCACCATCGAGCTGCGCATGGGCGACTCCACCTGGGTGAAGCGCGCCCTCTATCGACTCGCAGTGAAAGTGGGGAAACGCTGGTACGAGGCCCGGGAGGTCGGCGAGGTCGGTCCGGGGCTCCGGCTGGCCCGCTTCCTCACGTACTGGACGGTCTTCGAGCCGCTCAAGCGGCGCATCGGCTTCGACCGGGCGCGGCTGGCCTTCAGCGGCGCGGCTCCCGCCTCGCCCGAGCTCTTCGCCTACTTCCAGTCGCTGGGCATCCCGCTCGTCGAGGGGTACGGGATGACCGAGTCCACCGGGGTCATCTCGGTGAACCGCCCCGACCGGCCGCTCGTGGGCACGGTGGGCGAGCCCATCCCCGGCATCGAGGTCACCCTCGCCGAGGACGGCGAGATCCTCACCCGCGGCCCCCACGTCTTCCAGGGCTACTTCCGCGATCCGGAGCAGACCGCCAGGGCCGTCGATCCGGAAGGCTGGCTCCACACCGGCGACGTGGGGAAATGGGTCGAGGGGCGGCTGCAGATCATCGACCGCAAGAAGGACCTCATCATCACCGCCGGCGGCAAGAACATCGCGCCGGCCTACCTCGAGAACAAGCTCAAGTTCAGCTCCTACATCCAGGACGCGGTCGTCATCGGCGACCGTCGCAAGTTCGTGGTGGCGCTCATCCTCATCGACGAGGACAACGTCACCAAGTTCGCGCAGGACAACCGGCTGCCCTTCGCCACCTTCGCCGAGCTCACCCAGGCGGCCGAGATCCAGAAGCTCATCGCCCAGGAGGTGGACCAGGTGAACCGGACCCTCTCCCAGGTGGAGTCGATCAAGAAGTTCGCCCTCCTGCCGCGACGCTTCTACGAGGAGGAGGGGGACGTGACGCCCACCAAGAAGGTGAAGCGGCGCAACCTCGAGGCGCGCTACGCCGAGCTCATCGAATCGCTGTACCGGGGCTGACGGATGGATCTGGTCGAGAACTACCGCGAGGAGCTCCGGTTCGCCCGCAAGCCGCTGGGCCGGTCGCTGCTCGTGCTGTTGCTCCTCGCGCTCGCCGTCCTGCCCTGGTGGTGCCCGTCCGGCTGGCTGGCGCGCGCCTCCATGGTCTGCCTGCTCGCCATCGGGGTGATCGGCCAGAACCTGCTCATCGGCTATTCGGGGCTCATCTCCTTCGGGCAGGCCGGATTCCTGGCCATCGGCGCCTACGCGTTCGGCCACCTGCGCATCGCCGGAGTGCCCTTCCCGGTGGCGCTGCTCGCGGCGGGCGTCGCGGCGGGGCTGGCCGGCTACCTGGTGGGCTTCCCGTCGTTGCGCCTGAAGGGGCCCTACCTCGCCATCGCCACCCTCGGGTTCGGCACGGCCACCTACCAGATCTTCGCGAACGTGGAGTGGCTCTCCGGTGGTCGGGCCGGCCTCTCCATCCCTCCGCTCCAGCCCCCCTTCGGCATCGCCCGCGACACCTGGGTCTACCTCCTCTACTACGTCATCTTCCTCGTCTTCACCGGCGCCGCCTACAACCTGGTGTCGTCCTACGTGGGGCGGGCGCTCGTGGCGGTGCGGGACAGCGACATCGCCGCCGAGTCGATGGGGGTGAACCTCTCCCGCACGAAGCTCCTCGCCTTCTTCATCTCGTCGTTCTACACGGGGGTGAGCGGCGCGCTCATGGCCCAGTACCTGGGGCACCTCGAGCCGCAGGCCTTCAACATCTCCGAGTCGATGAACTTCTTCGTGGCGGTGATCGTGGGCGGGCTGGCCTCCATCGAGGGCTCCATCTTCGGCGCCGCCTTCGTGGTGCTGGTCCCGGCGCTGCTCGGCTCGCTCCGCTGGGCCGTACCGGTGCTCTTCGGAACGGCCATCCTCTCGGTCCTCATCTTCGAGCCGCTGGGGCTCGCGGGCATGTGGCTGAAGACCCGCCTCTATTTCCGCCTCTGGCCCTTCCGGTAGGTTCGCATGGCGCGATTCCTCCAATATCTCTTGTCAGGCCTCTCGGCGGGGAGCCTCTACTCGCTCGTGGCGCTCGGGCTCGTGCTCATCTACCGGTCCACGCGCGTCCTCAACTTCGCCCACGCCGACATGGCCACGGTGGGCACCTTCATCGCCTTCTCCATGGTCACGAGCGGCATGCCCTTCTGGCTGTCGCTGCTCGCGGCCATCGTCGCGGGCGCCACGGTGGCGGTGATCTTCTACTTCGGCGCGCTCGTGCCGGCGCAGCGCAAGGGTGCGAACCACCTGGGCCAGGTGATCCTCACGCTCGGGCTCGCCCTCATCCTCCAGGGGCTCACCGTCTACCAGTGGGGCGCCGAACCCGACCGCTTCCCCTTCCCCCTCTCCGACACCAAGGTCTGGCAGGTGGGGCCGGTCTTCGTCTCCGAGCTCGCGGTCGGGACGCTCGCGGCCGCCGCCTTCGCCTCGCTCGTCCTCTACCTCGTCACCCAGAAGACCCGGCTCGGGCTCGCCATGCGGGCGACGTCGGAAAATCTGCAAGCGGCGCAGACGCTCGGCATCCCCACCCGCGCGGTGCTGGCCTTCGCCTGGGGGGTGGCCGCCGCGCTCGCGGTGGTGGCCGGCGTGTTCCTCGCGCCGGTGCTGATGCTCGACCCGTTCTTCATGCTCGACGCCATGTTCAAGGGGCTCGCGGCGGCGGTGCTGGGGGGCCTGAACAGCCTCCCGGGCGCGGTGCTGGGTGGCCTCATCCTGGGCGTGGCCGAATCGCTCGGCGGAGCCTACGTCTCGCTCGAGTTCAAGACCTCGCTCGCCTTCATTCTCATCGTGGTCGTGCTGCTGGCGCGGCCGGAGGGGCTGCTCGGCAAGGAGTTCCAGGAGCGGGTGTAGTCAGCCGACCCGCCTCCTCAGCTCCGCCACCGCGCCCCCTGCCCGCTCCGCGAGCGCGGCCAGGTCGCTTCCGAGTTCCCGGTTGGCGCACAGCTCGCCCCAGTACCGCTCCGCCCAGCCGGCCGCATCGCTCCAGACGTCGATGCTTTCCCCGCTGGGCGGCTCGGGCGCAAACGGATGGAAGGTGACGATGTCGCCCACCGGCGCCAGGATCATCGGGAGCATGTCGTAGGCCGGAGCGATCCGCAGCGTGCCGTCGCGCCCCGCGACGAAGGCGCCGAACTTGGGGCGCTCTCCACCGGCGGACGATCCGACCGCGTCGGCGGCCGCCCCTTCCGCGATCGCCGGGAAGTCGCCGGGACCCACCTCCACCGGATCCCGGAGGGAGAGCCGGCGAAGCGAATCGTCGCCGACCACGAGGTTCCCCACGCAATCCTCCCCTCGCGCCGCGAGCGCGAGGAGTCGGTGGTCGTCGGACCAGTCGGAGATGCTCCGCGGCAGCGGGAGTTCGGGAAATCGGGCGGGGAACCCGCGATTCACGCCTTCTTCCGCGCGAAGAACGCCGCCATCGCCGCCTTCGCCTCGGGCGACGAGAGCCGCTCCCCGAAGACCCGGATCTCCTCGGCCATGCGCTCCTCGAGCGCGCCGGCGTACGGCCGCTTCAGCCACTCCTTCGTGATGCGCACCGACTCCGGGGCGAGCGCCGCCACGGCGAGCGCCGCGTCCCGGGCGTGGGCGATGAGCCGATCCTCCGGCACCACCTCGTTCACGATCCCGGCGGCGAGCGCCTTCTCGGCGCCGAAGGGGCGCCCGAGGAGCAGCATCTCGGCGGCGCGCTGGTAGCCCGCGACCATGGGGAGGAGCAGGCTCGACCCGCCCTCCGGGGCGAGCCCCAGCGGGACGAAGGGCATCTGGAAGCGGGCGTTCGGCGCGGCGTAGACGAGCTCGCAGTGGAGCAGCATCGTGGTGCCGATCCCCACCGCCACGCCCCCCACGGCGGCCACCACGGGCTTCTTCGCCGTGCGGATGACCCCGAGAAAGCGGCTGGCCGGCGTGCCCACGCCACGCCCCGGCGCCTCGCCGGCGGCCAGGAAGTCGGCCAGGTCGTTCCCGGACGTGAAGCAGGCCGGCTGCCCGTGCAGGAAGATCACCCGCACCTCCGGGTCGCCATCGGCCCGCCCGAAGGCGTCCGACATCGCGTCGTACATCTCGCCGGTGAGCGCGTTCTTCTTGTCCGGTCGGTGGATCTCGATCTCCGCCACCCGGTCCGCCGTGGACGTCCGCACGTTCTCCGTCATCCGTCTGCCTCCAGTACCATCGCGAGCCCCTGCCCCACGCCGATGCAGAGGCTGACCACCGCCCGCCCGCCCCCGCGCCGGCGCAGCTCGCGGGCCGCCGTGAGGGCGAGCCGCGCCCCCGACGCGCCGAGCGGGTGGCCCAGCGCGATGGCCCCGCCGTTCGGGTTCACGCGCGGGTCGTCGAACGGGATCCCGAGGAGCTTCAGGCAGGCGAGCACCTGGCTCGCGAAGGCCTCGTTCACCTCGATCACGTCCATGTCACTCAGAGTCAAGCCGGCCCGCGCCAGGGCCTTCGGGATGGCGAGCGCCGGCCCGATCCCCATGACCCGCGGCTCCACCCCGGCCGCGGCGGCCGAGAGGACCCGGGCGAGCGGACGGACCCCGGCGCGCCCGGCGATCGCGCGGGAACCCAGGAGCAGCGCCACCGCACCGTCGTTCACGCCCGAGGCGTTGCCGGCCGTGACCACGCCGCCCGGGGCGAGCGGACGGAGCCGGGCGAGCGCCTCGGCCGTCGTGCCGGGGCGCGGGTGCTCGTCCTCCCGGACCACCGTGAACGACCCCTTCGGCCCGGGGATCTCCACCGGGACGATCTCGCCGGCCAGGAAGCCCGCGGCGCGCGCCCGCTCGGCCCCCTCCTGCGACCGGACCGCGAATCGATCCGCCTCCTCGCGGGAGATGCCCTGCTCGCGGGCCACGTTGTCCCCGGTCTCGGGCATGGTGTCGGCGCCCCAGCGCTCGACCAGCCTGGGGTTCGCGAAGCGGGCCCCGAGGGTGGTGTCGAAGATCCGCACCTCCCGGGAGTAGGGCGCCTCGGCCTTCGCCATCGCGAAGGGGGCGCGGCTCATGCTCTCGACGCCCCCCGCCAGGTAGAGCTCCCCGTCCCCCACCGTGATGGCGCGGGCCGCGTCCACCACCGCGGCGAGGCCGCTCGCGCAGAGGCGATTCACGGTCTGTGCGGGCACCGACGGGGGGAAACCCGCCAGGAGCGCCGCATGGCGGGCCACGTTGCGCGAGTCCTCGCCGGCCTGGTTCGTGCAGCCGAGCAGCACGTCCTCGAGCTCCTCCGGCTTCCACGCCGACCGCGCCAGCAAGGCCCGCATCACCCCCGCCACGAGGTCGTCGGACCGCACCGGGGCGAGCGCCCCGGCGTGCCGCCCGAACGGGGTGCGCAGGCCGTCGAGGATCCAGGCGTCGAGCATGCTTCGCGCGGCGGGCTAGGCCACCTCGAAGAGCCCGGCCGCCCCCATGCCGCCGCCGATGCACATGGTCACGACGACGTACTTCACTCCGCGTCGCTTCCCCTCGATGAGCGCGTGCCCCACCAGCCGCGCCCCGGACATCCCGTAGGGGTGGCCGATGGCGATGGCGCCGCCGTTCACGTTGAGCCTGTCGTCGGGGATCCCGAGCCGGTCGCGGCAGTAGATCACCTGGACCGCGAAGGCCTCGTTGAGCTCCCAGAGCCCCACGTCCTCCATCTTCACGCCGGTGCGCTCGAGCAGCCGCGGGATCGCGAAGACCGGCCCGATGCCCATCTCGTCCGGCTCGCAGCCGGCCACGGTGAAGCCGCGGAAGATGCCGAGCGGAGAGAGCCCGCGCTTCTCGGCCAGCTTCCCGTCCATCACCACGCAGGCCGACGCCCCGTCGGAGAACTGGCTGGCGTTCCCGGCGGCGATGGTGCCTCCCGGGGTGACCGGCTTGATCTTGGCGAGCGCCTCGTAGGTGGTGTCGGCGCGGATGCCCTCGTCGCCGTCGAGCGTGACCTCCTTCATGGAGAGGCGCCCGGTGGCCTTGTCGGCCACGGCCATCACGGTGGGGAAGGGCACGATCTCGTCCCGGAACCTCCCCGCCGCGAGCGCCTCGGCGGCCCGCTGCTGGCTCCGCACGCCGTACTCGTCCATCTTCTGGCGCGGGATGCCGTAGCGCTTCGCCACCACCTCGGCCGTCTCCAGCATGTTCATGTAGACGGCCGGCTTGTTCTCGACGAGCCAGGGGTCGGCGAACATGTGCTGGTTCAGCTCGGCCTGGACGCAGGAGATCTGCTCGATCCCGCCGGCCACCATCACCGGCACCTTGTCCACGATCACCCGCTGGGCGGCGATGGCGATGGCCTGCAGGCCGGAGGAGCAGAAGCGGTTGACGGTGGCGCCGGAGGCGGTGACCGGCAGCCCGGCCCGGAGCGCGATCTGCCGGGCCACGTTGCCTCCGGTGGTCCCCTCGGGCAGTCCGCAGCCGATGATGACGTCCTCGACCTCGGCGGGGTCGATGCGTGCGCGCTCCACGGCGGCCTTCACCACGTGGCCACCCAGGGTCGCGCCGTGGGTCATGTTGAGCGCCCCGCGCCAGGACTTGGCGAGGCCGGTTCGGGCGGTGGAGACGATGACGGCGTCGGACATGGCGTTCTCCGTTTCCTAGGTGAAGGACTTGCCGTCGGCGGCGAGCTTGGCGAGGCGCGCGGCCGGCTTCCAGAACTCCCGGTCGGCGTTGGGCAGCGCGGCGAATCGGGCCATGGAGCGGACCACGTTGTAGAGCCCCACCTCGTCGGCGTAGCGCATGGGCCCACCGCGGAAGACCGGGAACCCGTAGCCGGTGAGGTAGACCATGTCGATGTCGGAGGCCCGCAGCGCGATGCCCTCCTCCAGGATGCGCGCCCCCTCGTTGGCGAGCGCGAAGGCGCAGCGCTCCACGATCTCCTCGTTCGAGATCTTGCGGCGCGTCAGCCCCATCTCCTTGGAGCCGGCCACGATGATCTCCTCCACCACCGGATCGGGGATGGGATCGCGCTTGCCCGCCTCGTAGCGGTACCAGCCCGAGCCGGTCTTCTGCCCGAAGCGGCCGAGCTCGCAGACCTTGTCGGCGATGATCTGCTTCGCCTCGTCGGGGTGCTCGGCGTAGTGGCGCTTGCGGATGTACCAGCCGATGTCGTTGCCGGCCATGTCGGAGACCCGGAACGGGCCCATGACGAACCCGAACTTCTCGAGCGCCCGGTCCACCTGCTGCGGCAGCGCCCCCTCGGCGAGCAGCGAGAGGCACTGGTTCAGGTAGCCGTGGAGCATCCGGTTGCCGATGAAGCCGTCGCAGACGCCGGAGACCACACCGGTCTTCTTCAGCTTCTTGGAGAGCCCCATCACGGTGGCCAGGACGTCCTTGGCCGTGGCCTTGCCGCGGACGATCTCGAGCAGCTTCATCACGTTGGCGGGGCTGAAGAAGTGGGTGCCCACCACGTCCTGCGGACGCTTCGTGAACGCCGCGATCCGGTCCACGTCGAGCGTGGAGGTGTTGGTGGCCAGGATGGCTCCCGGCTTCATCACCTCGTCGAGCTTCCGGAAGACCGCCTCCTTCACCGCCATGTCCTCGAAGACGGCCTCGACGACGATGTCGGCCTGGCCGAGGTCGGCGTACTCCATGGTGGACCGGATGAGCCCCATCCGCTCCTCCACCTGGGCGGGGGTGATCTTCCCCTTCTTGGCCGTGCCCTCGTAGTTCTTGCGGATGACGCCGATCCCCTTCTCGAGCGCCTCCTTCTTCACCTCGAGCACCGTGACCGGGATGCCCGCGTTGGCGAAGTTCATGGCGATGCCGCCGCCCATGGTGCCGGCGCCGATGACCGCCGCCGACTGGATGGGGCGGGTGGGCGTGTCCTCGGGGACGTCGGGGATCTTGGAGCAGGCCCGCTCGGCGAAGAAGGCGTGCCGGAGGGACCGGGACTCGGGACTCATGAGGAGCTCCGCGAAGGCGTCCCGCTCCCAGCGCAGCCCCTCCTCGAAGGGCCTGGTGGCCGCGACCTCGACCGCCTCGACGCACTTCTTCGGCGCCGGGTAGTCCTTGGCCATCGCGCCCACGGTGTTGCGGGCCACACCCAGGAAGCCGGCCGCCCGGGGGTCCTTCAACGGGATGTTGCGGACGAGCGGGAGCGGCCGGACGTCGGCCACCTTCTCGGCGAAGGCGACCGCGCCGTCGAGCAGGTTCCCGTCGAGGAGCGCGTCGAAGAGCTTCGTGCGGGCGAGCTTCTCGGACGGGACCGGAGCGCCGGAGACGATCATGTTCACCGCCGTCTCCACCCCCACCACGCGCGGGAGCCGCTGCGTGCCGCCGGCGCCGGGGAGGATCCCCAGCTTCACCTCGGGGAGCGCGATCTGGGCTCCCGGGGAGGCCACCCGGTAGTGACAGGCGAGCGAGAGCTCGAGCCCGCCGCCCATGCAGACCGTGTGGATGGCCGCAACGACCGGCTTCGGGCTCTGCTCCACCGCCCGGATGACGGTGTGCAGGTTGGGCTCGGCGATCATCTTCGACGAGCCGAACTCCTTGATGTCGGCCCCGCCGGAGAAGGCCTTCCCGGCGCCGGTGAGGACGATGGCCTTCACGGCCGGGTCGGCGGCGGCCCGGTCGAGGCCCGCCACGAGCTCGGTCCGGAGCTCGTGGCCCAGCCCGTTCACCGGGGGGTTGTCGAGGGTGATGATCGCCACCGCGCCGCGGGTCGTGTAGTTGGCCTGGCTCATTTGCTCTCCATGATGAATCGCTCCAGGTGGTGCTCGGTGTCTCCGAGGGACAGCTCGATGGCCAGGAGACGCTTGAAGGCGTGGCTCACGGCCATCTCGTCGGTCACTCCCATGCCGCCGTGCAGCTGGACCGCCTGCTGGCCGACGAAGCGGCAGGCGTTTCCGATCGTCACCTTGGCAGCCGAGACGCTTCGCCTCCGCTCCCGGACGTCTCCCGAGATGGCGTGCATGGCAGCAAGGTAGCTCATCGAGCGGGCCTGCTCCACGTGGATGAGCATGTCGGCCATCCGGTGCTGCAGCGCCTGGAAGCGGGCGATGGGGACGCCGAACTGCTTCCGGGTGCGGGTGTACTCCAGCGTGGCGTCGAGCGTCGTCTGGAGAACCCCCACCGCCTCGGCGCAGAGCGCCGCGACCCCCAGGTCGAAGGTGGCCGAGAGAACCGGGAAGGCGCCCCCCTCGGGCCCCACGAGCGAGGCCGCCGGGACCTCCACCCCGTCCAGGATCACGTCGGCGGCCCGCTGGCCGTCGATGGTGGGATAGGCGACGAGCTCCACTCCGCTCGTTCCGGCCGGGACCGCGAAGACCGAGATGCCCTCCTCGGCGTCGTCCGGCCCGGAGGTGCGGGCCGTGACGAGGAGCAGCCCGGCGGCCGGCGCGTGGAGCACCACCGCCTTGCGCCCGGAGAGGACCCATCCGGCTCCCTTCCGGACGGCGGAGGTGGAGACCCGGGAGAGCTCGTGGCGCGCGCCGGCCTCGCCGTGGGCCGGCACGGCGATGAGCTCGCCGGCGGCCATGGCCGGGAGCCATTCCCGCTTCTGCGAGTCGCTGGCCAGGTGGCGGATGAGCGCCGTGCCCATCACCGCCGAGGAGAGGTAGGGCTCCACGACGAGCGCCTTCCCGAGCGCCCCCATCGTGAGCAGGGTCTCCACGACCGCCGGAGCCATGCCCCCCTGCTCCTCCGGAACTTGAAGCCCGAGGAGCCCCATCTCGGCCATCTTGGCCCAGGTGTCGCGGCTCCAGCCCTCGGTCGAGCGGAGGATCTTCTTGCGGGCCTCGAAGGCGTACTCCTGCGCCAGGAAGCGCGCCACCATGTCGGAGAGAGCGCGCTGCTCGTCGGTGAGGTCGAAGTGCATGGCGCGCTCCTACAGGGCCAGGATCATCTGGGTGATGATGTTCTTCTGGATCTCGTTCGAGCCGCCGTAGATGGAGGCCTTCCGCATGTTGCAGTAGGTGGCGGCGAGCGGGGCGGCGTAGTCCGGCCCCACCGGCGGCCCCTGGAACCCGTCCTCGAGCGCCCCGATCCGGAAGGGGAGCGCGTACGGCCCCACCGCCTGGACCATGAGCTCGGTGAGGGCCTGCTGGATCTCGGTCCCCTTGATCTTGAGCAGCGAGGCCTCCGGGCCGGGGGTGCGCTTCTCCGCCTCGGCGGAGAGCACGCGGAGGTTGGTGATCTCCAGCGCGATCAGGTCGATCTCCACCTGGGCGAGCCGCGCGGCGAAGAGCGGATCCTCGGAGAGCGGCCGGCCGTTCTTCCGCTCCAGCGAGGCGATGCGGGTGAGGCGCGCCAGCTCCCGCTTGGACCCGCCGATGCCGGCGATGTTGGCCCGCTCGTGTCCGAGGAGGAACTTGGCGTAGGTCCAGCCCTTGTTCTCCTCTCCGACCCGGTTCTCCACCGGGACCTTCACGTCCTCGAACCAGACCTCGTTCACCTCCACGCCGCCGTCCAGCATGACGATGGGGCGCACTGTCACTCCGGGTGAATGCATGTCGACGAGGAGGAAGGAGATGCCGGCCTGGGCCTTGGCGGCCTTGTCGGTGCGGACGAGGCAGAAGATCCAGTCGGCGTGCTGGGCCAGCGTGATCCAGGTCTTCTGCCCGTTCACGACGTAGTGGTCCCCCTCCCGGACCGCCTCGGTGCGCAGGGAGGCGAGGTCGGAGCCCGAGCCGGGCTCGGAGTAGCCCTGGCACCACCAGTCCTCGGCGGAGAGGATGCGCGGCAGGAAGCGCGCCTTCTGGGCGGCGTTTCCGAAGGCCTGGATCACCGGACCCACCATCTTGAGGCCGAAGGGGAGCAGGCGGGGCGTGCCGGCCGCGGCGCACTCCTCCTCGAAGATGAACTGGCGCACCGGATCCCAGCCCGTGCCCCCGAACTCGACCGGCCAGTTTGGCCCGCCCCAGCCCTTCCGGTGCAGGATGCGCTGCCAGGCGATGGTGTCCGCCGCGGGGACGAGCAGCCCCTCCAGCACCCGGTGGCGCATGGCGGGGGGCAGGCTCGTCGTGAGGAAGGCCCGCACCTCGTCGCGGAAGGCCTGTTCCTCGGGGCTGAAGGTGAGGTCCATGATCGTCTCCGTTGACGGTGGCGAGGCCGGGGTGCCAGGATCCGTCGCACCGCGCCGGAGAGAATAGCCCTTCCCGAACCCGGGTGAAGCCCGGAGGAGACGCCCCGGATGAGTCTCAAGAATCTGCTCGACCTGACGGGGAAGGTGGCCCTCGTCACCGGCGGCTCCCGCGGCCTGGGCTTCCAGATGGCGGAGGCGCTCGGCGAGATGGGCGCCAAGGTGGCCATCACCGCGCGCAAGGCGGCCGAGCTGGAGGTCGCCGAGAGGAAGCTGGCGGCCCAGGGGGTGGAGGCCGTGGCGGTCCCGGTGGACCTGGGGCGGCGGGAGAGCATCGCCCCCACGGTGGACGCGGTGGCGGCCCGCTTCGGCACCATCGACATCCTGGTGAACAACGCCGGAACCACCTGGGGCGCTGCCGCCGAGGACCACCCGGCCGAGGCCTGGGACAAGGTGATGCGGCTCAACCTGGACGCCACCTTCTTCCTCTCCCAGGAGGTGGGGCGTCGCTTCATGATCCCGCGCGGCTCCGGGAAGATCGTGAACATCGCCTCCGTGGCGGGGCTCGCCGGCAACCCGCCCGGGATGCAGACCATCGCCTACAACACGAGCAAGGGCGCGGTGGTGAACCTGACCCGGGCGCTGGCGGCCGAGTGGGGGCGCCACGGCATCAACGTGAACTGCATCTGCCCGGGATTCTTCCCTTCGAAGATGACCCACGGGCTGCTCTCGGCCATCGGGGACATGGTGATCGCGATGACGCCGCTCGGCCGTCTGGGGGGGGACGAGGATCTGAAGGGGGCGGTGGCCTACCTCGCCTCGGAGGCGTCCCGGCACGTCACCGGGCAGTGCCTGGTCGTGGACGGCGGCGCAGTGCTGTTCTGAAAGGAGATTCCATGGACTTCTCGATCCCGGATCGGGTGCGAAGCATGCGAGGGCTCCTGCGGGAGTTCGTGCGCAAGGAGATCCTCCCGCTCGAGCAGCGGTTCCGGCACGGGGGTTTCTCCGCCATCCTCCCCGAGCTGCGCCAGGTCCGGCAGAGGGCCCGGGAGACCGGCCTCTTCGCCGCCCACATGCCGCCGGAGTACGGCGGGGCCCACCTCCCCCTCACCGAGTTCGCCCACCTCTCCGAGGAGCTGGGGAAGAGCCCGCTCGGCCACTACTGCTTCAACGTCCAGGCGCCCGACATCGGCAACATGGAGCTCATCCTCGAGTTCGGCACCGGGGAGCAGAAGTCGCGCTGGCTCGAGCCGCTCGCCCGCGGCGAGATCCGGAGCTGCTTCACCATGACCGAGCCGGAGTTCGCCGGCTCGAACCCGGTCTGGATGGGCACCACCGCCGTGAAGGACGGGGGCGAGTGGGTCATCCGCGGCCACAAGTGGTTCGCCTCCTCGGCCGACGGCGCCGCCTTCGCGGTCTGCATGGCGGTGACCAACCCCGAGGAGAAGGAACCGCACCGGCGCGCCAGCATGATCCTCGTCCCCACCGAGACGCCGGGATTCGAGCTGGTGGGGAACATCTCGGTGATGGGGCACCGCGGCTCCGACTGGCAGAGCCACGGCGAGGTCATGTACCACGGCGCGCGGGTGCCGCTCGAGAACCTGCTCGGTCCGGAGGGGGGCGGCTTCGTGCTCGCCCAGCACCGGCTCGGACCGGGGCGGATCCACCACTGCATGCGCTGGATCGGGATCTGCGAGCGGGCCTTCGACATCCTCTGCACCCACGCCGCCACCCGGCAGCTCGCCCCCGGCGACTTCCTGGGATCGCGCCAGATGGTGCAGCAGTGGGTGGCCGAGAGCCGCGCCGAGATCGACGCGGCCCGGCTGCTCGTGCTCCAGGCCGCCTGGAAGATCGAGCGGGAGGGTGCTCCGGCCGCTCGACAGGAGATCTCCATCATCAAGTTCACGGTGGCCCGCACGCTGCAGCGGGTGCTCGACCGGGCCATCCAGGCGCTCGGGGCGCTCGGCATGACCGACGACACGCCGCTCGCCTTCTGGTTCGCCCACGAGCGGGCCGGGCGCATCTACGACGGCGCCGACGAGGTGCACATCGCGTCGGTCGCGAAGCGGATCCTGGCCGGCTACGCGAAGGGGCGGGGCGATCGGTGAGCGAGCGCTGCCGGCAGAAGCTGGACGAGGCCGACGAGGTCCGGGACGAGGAGCGCTTCGACCCGGAGAAGGTGCGCCCCTGGATGCTCCGGGCCTTCCCGGGCGCGTCGGGACCGGTCACGGTCCTCCAGTTCCGCAAGGGGCACTCCAACCTCACCTACCTGGTCCGCATCGACGGCCACGAGGCGGTGCTGCGCCGCGCTCCCTTCGGCGCGAAGGTGAAGAGCGCCCATGACATGGACCGGGAGTGGAACCTGCTCTCGGCGCTCCGCGGTCTCTACCCGCGGGCGCCGCGGCCGCTCGCCTTCTGCGACGACGAGACGGCGCTGGGGGCGCGCTTCTACCTCATGGAGCGGGTGCAGGGGATCATCCTGCGCGGGGACGGATCGGGCTCCGGGCTCCCGATCACGCCGGAGCTGCTCCGCGCCACCTCCGGCGCGCTCGTGGACAACCTGGCCGACCTCCACTCGGTGCCGGTGACCGGGAACGCGCTGGCCGGCCTGGGGCGGCCGGCCGGGTACGTGGAGCGGCAGGTGAAGGGGTGGACGGAGCGCTACTTCGCGGCCCGGACCGACGAGGTCCCGCAGATCGAGGCGGCCGCCGCATGGGCCGCGGCCCACATGCCCGCCTCGAGCGGGGCGGCCCTCGTCCACAACGACTACAAGTACGACAACGTGGTTCTCGACCCGGGTGACCCGTCCCGCGTGGTGGCGGTGCTCGACTGGGAGATGGCCACCGTGGGCGATCCGCTCATGGACCTGGGCACGGCGCTCGGCTACTGGACCGACCCCGACGACCCGGCCCCGCTGCGGGCCTCGGCCTTCGGCCCCACCCACCTGCCCGGCAGCCTGTCGCGGCGGGAGGTGGTGGAGCGCTACGCGCTGCGGTCGGGGCGGTCGGTGGACGACGTGCTCTTCCACTACGTCTTCGCCCTCTTCAAGCTGGCGGTCATCGTGCAGCAGATCTACCGGCGCTGGAAGGACGGCCACACCCGCGACCCCCGCTTCGAGCGGCTCATCCAGACGGTGCACCTGCTCGGCGCGCAGGCCGCCCGCGCGCTCGACCGCGGACGCATCCACGGGCTCGGATGAAGGTCCACGTCCTCGTCCAGAAGAGGGACCTCGACGGGCAGCGCCTTCGCGGGAAGGTGGTGGTGGTCCTCGACGTCCTCTTCGCCACCACCAGCATCGCCGCGGCGCTGGCCCACGGCGCCACCGAGGTGGTTCCGGCGCCGGACGGGGACGCGGCCCTCGCCGAGGCCGCCCGGCGCCCCGCGGGATCGTACCTGCTCGCCGGCGAGTACGGCGCGGTGACCCTCCCCGGCTTCGCCCACCCCACACCGATGGAGCTCCTGCGCCTTCCGCTCGCGGGGAAGGCGCTCCTCTACGCCACCACGAACGGTACGGTGGCGCTGCACCGCTCCACCGGGGCGGATCGGGTCTACGCCGCGGCCCTCGCGAACGGGGCCGCCGTGGCCGAGCGGGTGGCGGCGACCGGCCAGGGGAAGACGGTATTGCTCGTCTGCTCCGGCTCGTCGGACCGGATGAACCTCGAGGACTTCTACGGCGCGGGCCACCTGGTCTCGCACCTGGCGCGGCTCCGGCCGGACTGGGAGCTCTCCGACGCCGCGCTGGCGGCGCGCCTGCTCCACGAGAAGACCGACGCGCTCGCCTGCCTGTCGGCCGGCCGCCTCGGGCGCATGATGCGGGAGTACGGCCTGGAGCGGGAGGTGGAGTGGGCGGCCCGGAAGGACCACCTCTCCGTGGTGCCGGAGCTCGTGGGGGGACGGCTCGTCAGCGCTTGAACTTGAAGGAACCGATGGCCTTCGCCACCAGGTTCCCGTGCGCGTCCCTCACCTCGCCCTCCGAGAAGGCGAGCGACTTCCCGGCCCGGAGGCAGCGCCCCTCGGCGACGAGCGTCCCCTTCCCCGGGCCGATGAAGCTCACCGACAGGTCGATGGTGAAGGCCCCGTGGCAGTGGCCGTCCTGGGCGATGGCCGCCACCGCGAGCGCCACGTCGGCGAGCGCGCTCACCACCCCGCCGTGGACGGCGCCGTGGCTGTTCTCGAGCTCCGGGCGCACCGGGAGGTCGAGGCGCGCCAGCCCGGGCTGGATCTCGACGATGCGGATGCCGAGGTAGTCGGCGAAGGGGACGGGGCGTCCGATGAGGTCGGAGAGGTTCACGGGGAGGCCCTCTGTTTCACGGAGAGTCCCATCGTGAAGCGGGCTACCGGTTCGTCGCCGTAGCGGGTCGGGACGGTCGCCACCACCTCCACGGGCAGGGTGACGCGCTTCCCGTCGCGCACCGCCTCGTCCAGGGCGGCCGCGATCTTCCGCCCGTCCCGTGTGCGGAAGACGGTGTCGCCGTCGGCCCGCTTCAGGAACTCCATGTTGGCGTACTTGAAGACCGGCACCACCCGCCGGTAGCGGGAGCGGATGAGGGAGAAGGCGTTCATCCCGGAGGCCAGGTCGGCCGCGGCGGCCATGGTTCCCACGTACATCGATCCGACGTGGTTCCGGGTGCGCCAGTTGAGCGGCACGAGGACTGCGGCCCCCTCGTCGTCGAGCTCGAGGACGCGGGGCGCGACGAAGAGGAGGAGCGGGATGCGGAGCCCGAGGGCCCGGACGGCGGCGGTCTCCTTCCAGAGCATGGAGGGGAAGTTACCACGTAGGCGGCGACCTCCTCCCCGGCGACGGGGTTCCGCGGCGCGAAGAGGTCCATGTGGGCGTCGCCGTAGGCCTGGCGCGCGGGTGGACGTGGTCGATCTCGAGGTGGGTCGTGGCGCCGCAGAGGCTTCCGTCGTGGAGGGGCCACTGGCAGCGGGCGCCGTCCCGATTCATCACCTCGCGCTTCACCCTGGCCGGGATGCCGGCCTTTCTCCTCGACTGCTTCTCGAGGAGCAGCTTCAGCCCTTCCACCAGGACATCGGCGTCGGTGGCGTGAGGCCGGGTGTGGGCCTCGCCGGCCTTCGCCTTGCGAAGGAGCGTGACGAACTCGCGAGGGACGGTGAGGTGGATTCGCGAGGCCGTGGCGGTCATGGGTTCGACGGCGGTCGGCCGGGGCGCTGCAGCTACCGCCGTGGAGGGCATCCGGAGCTCGAGTTCATTCGTGTGAACCGCGCAACCCCCTGAAATCACGTGGCCCGGTTCATCTGAACTCGTGTGACCCGGGGCGAACACCCTCACCACCGTCCTCTGCCGCAGCACCTCCGGGTCGAGCTCGGCGGCGAGGGCCCGTGCTTCCATGCTGGAGAGGCAGAAGAATCGGCGGACCAGGCGAGCCGCCACCTTCCGGTAGTGGGCCGCACCGCGGGAGAGACGGAGCTCGCGGTGGAGGAAGTCGACGAGGGCGGAGTGCTCGCGCCGGAGCAGACCGGCGAGTCGTCCGGAGAAGTCACGGGCTTCCTGGAGTGCGGTGTCGTTCATGACATCCACTCTCTCACGCGATTTCGGGGCCTCCGGAAACGAGCAGGGACGGCCGCTGGGCGATTTCGCCCGCAAACCTCTCGACCCTCGCCGGAGGCCATCGACGCACGCGCACGGGGCGCTGGCGCAGCGGAAAGGCCCATTCCGCAGGGACCGCATCGCCGGAACGGAATCCGCCCCGGAGTACGTCAAGTACTTTCGGTGCACTCCGAGTGGACACGCCCCAAATGGCCGATGTCCGCCGCGCGGACCCTTCTGGCCTGTCACGACCAGTGAAACCCGGAGTCGCCCCTCGCCTCGGTTCGTGGCCGGGTCCTCGCGCAGCGCTCCCGCCCGGGCCCGGTGCAAGACATGCCGCTCCACGAACGGCCCGTCGGCATCGGCCAGCGACGATCGAGCGGAGCATCGGGCTCATGGCGCGAGGTCTCCCCCGTCCATCGCCCACTCCGCGGCGTCAACGTGCGCCGCCACGTCCATCGCCGAGCCATCCTCGACCCGGACGATGCCGGCGCGAAGCCCATCTTCCCCAGCGTGTGACCGCCCCTACCCCCCCACGACCGACGCCACCGGCCGGTACCGTCTCGCGAGCAGCACGAATCCCACCGCGCACAGGAGCATGAGCCCCGCGAAGAAGAGGAAGTAGGCCGCGCCGTGGAACCGGTTCCACTGGGAGACCACCGCGGCCACGAAGTTCCCGATGGCCGAGGTGAGCAGCCAGAAGCTCATCACCGTGCTCTTCATCGTCCTGGGCGCCTGGGTGAAGGCGAACTCGAGCCCGGTCACCGAGATCATCACTTCACCCACAGTTAATATCAGGATGGGGACGACCTGCCAGAAGACGTGCGGCCGCGCCCCGCCGTCGATGACGGCCTGGATGCCGGCCATGACGACGAACGAGAACATGGTGAGGAACATCCCCACGCTCATCCGCCCCAGGGCCGTGACCTTCATCCCCATCCGCACGAGGCCCGGGTAGACCACCCCCTGGAAGAGCGGGACGATCAGGAGCACCAGGAACGGGTTCACGGCGTTCATCTGGGATTCGGCGAGCCGGAAGCCGCCCAGCTTCATGCCCAGGAAGTCGAAGCTCGCCACGTCCAGGTTCATCTGCTTGGCCTGGAGGATGAAGGAGGCGCCCTTCTGGTCGAAGAGCGCCCAGAAGCCGGCCACCATCGCGAAGACGGCCGAGACCCGCACCACGGCACGGGCGCCGTCCACGGCCTCCGCCGGGTGATCGGCGATGGCCGGCGCGAGCCAGTCGTCGCCGCCCGTTCGCTCCCGGCGCCGGCGGATCGCGGAGGCCACCACCTTCACGAAGGAGTGCGCGTTCGGTCCGGTGGGGGGCACGTACACGTACTTGCGGCGGCCGGCCACGAAGAGGACGAGCGCCAGCACCATGAGCACGGCCGGGATGCCGAACGCCACCGCGGGGCCGTACCGCTTGAGCATGAACGGGATGAGGAGCGAGGCGGTGGCGCTGCCCAGGTTCACCATCCAGTAGAAGAGGCCGTAGACCTTCTGCAGGAGCCCCTTCTGGTCCGGGCGGAACTGGTCCCCCACGAAGGCCGAGACGCAGGGCTTGATGCCGCCCGCCCCGATGGCGATGAGGGCGCAACCGGCGAGAAGCCCCATCCTGGTGGGCACGGCGGCGATCACCAGGTTCCCGACCACGTATCCGAACGACAGGAAGAGGATGACCTTGTAGCGCCCCAGGAACCGGTCGGCGAGCCACCCGCCGACGAGCGGCATGAGGTAGTTCGCCATCACGAAATAGTGGTAGCTGGCCTTCGAGTCCGCGGCCGAGACCAGAAGGTACTGCACCATGTAGATGACGAGGATGTTGCGCATCCCGTAGAACGAGAAGCGCTCCGCCCCCTCGCTGGCCATGATGTAGGAGATCTGCGGCGGGAAGCGCTCCTTCACGCCTGCCGTCGCGGCCGGGGCGCTCACGGTGCCCCCTCCGGCGCGGGGCCGGGCGCCAGCGGGACGACCGTGGGGCGGTACCGGCGCGCCACCCAGGAGAAGGCCAGCGCGCCCCCGAGCATGAGGGTGGCGAAGAAGGCGAAGTACCAGATCCCCTTGAAGCGGTTCAGCTTGGCCACCGCGGCGGTGAGGAGGCTCCCGGCCGCGATGGTCACGTACCAGAGGCTCATGATGACGCTCTTCATCGCGGGCGGCGCCTGGGTGTAGGCGAACTCGAGCGCCGTCACCGAGACGAGCACCTCGCCGATGGAGAGGAAGAGGTAGGCCGGCACCTGCCAGAGGACATGGGGAGCGAGTCCGGCGTCGAGGGCCACCTGCACCCCCATCACCCAGAGGAAGGAGAGCACGGTGACGAACATCCCGATCTGCATCTTCTGGAGCGCCAGCGTGCGCACGCCGCGCCGCTGCAGCGCCGGGTAGACGAGCCCCGAGAAGATCGGGATGGTGGTGAGCACGAAGATGGCGTTCAAGGAGCCCATCTGCGAGGCCTTCACGGTGTAGCCGAGAACCTCCCGGTTCATCCGTTCCGCCTGCAGCACCCAGGACGAACCGTACTGGAAGAAGAGGGACCAGAAGGCGGCGATGGGGGCGAAGACCCCGACGATCCGGAAGACCGCCTTGGCCCCCTCCACCGCCTCGGCCGGGAACTGGGCGCGCGCGGTGTCGAGCCAGTGCTCGCCGGGCCGGCTCGTCCCGAGCTTCTGGAGCGCCAGCCCCACCACCCGGAAGAAGCCGTTCGGGTTGGGGCCGGTGGGCGGCACGTTCACGTAGAGCCGGCGCCCGCGCCAGAAGATGGCGAGCGCGAAGAGCATGAGGACGCCCGGCACCGAGAAGGCCACCCAGGGGCCGAAGCGGGCGAGCAACTCCGGGATGACGAGCATGGACGTGAAGGAGCCCAGGTTGATCATCCAGTAGTAGAGGTCGTAGACCTTCTCGAGCAGGTGCTGGTTCCTGGCGTCGAACTGGTCGCCCACGTAGGCGGCCGCGGTGGGCTTGATCCCGCCCGCCCCGATGGCGATGAGCGCGAGGCCGAGCACGAGCCCGGTCGGCGTGTCCCAGATGGCGATGGCGGCGTGGCCGAAGACGTAGCCCAGCGAGAGCCAGAGGATGACCCGGTAGCGTCCCAGGTACCGGTCGGCGATCCAGGCGCCGACGAGCGGCGTCAGGTACACGGCGAAGACGAAGAAGTGGTAGTTCGCCTCGGCGTCGGGTTCCCGGACGCCCAGGAACTTCACCATGTAGATGGTGAGGATGGAGGTCATCCCGTAGAACGAGAAGCGCTCGCACCCCTCGTTCCAGGCCAGGTACCGGATCTGCGAGGGGAAGCGCCCCTGGGATGGCTGGCTCATGAGCGGGCACAGTCTAGCCCGGAAGACCTTCCCGGGAGCAGTTTCGCGAGAGGTGCGGAGCCGGGCCGGTTAAGCATCCCGCCATGCAGGTGCATCGCATCAGTCCGGAGGAGGCCGTCCACCTCCTCGCCAACGACGACATCGACCTCGTGGATGTGCGGGAGCCGGAGGAGTGGGCCTCGGGCCACATCCCGGGCGCTCGCCATGTGCCGCTGGGTTCGCTGCTCCGCGATCCGCTGGGCGGGCTGCGCCCGGGGCGGGCGCGGGCCATCTTCGTGTGCGCCCACGGGATCCGCAGCCTGACGGCAGCGGCGGCCGCGGCGCAGCGCGGCTGCGAGAAGGCCTACAACCTCGAAGGCGGGCTCGTGGCCTGGACGGACGCCGGGCTGCCCGTCGAGCGGGGTTAGCGCGGGTTCGCGCTACGACCGCAGCGCGCCCCAGGCCAGCGCGATCCAGCCGGCCAGGAAGAGCAGCCCGCCCACGGGCGTGATCGCGCCGAGCCCCTTCACGCCGGTGAGCACGAGCGCGTAGAGGCTCCCCGAGAAGAGGACCGTGCCGGCCACGAAGAGCCAGCCGGCCCACGTGATCGCCGGGCCGGGCCAGCGCGCGGCCGCCCACGCCGCCGCGATGAGCGCGAGCGCGTGGTACATCTGGTAGCGGGCGCCGGTGTCGAAGACCGCCGCCATCTCCGGCGTCACGCGCGCCCGCAGGCCGTGGGCGCCGAATGCCCCGGTCCCGACGGAGATGCAGGCCGAGAGGGCGCCCAGCACGAAGAAGGTTCTTTCCATGGTGGCGGGGATCTAGCGCGGCGAGCGGCGCGGCGCCGCCCGGCCGGTTATCTCGGAATCCTGGACCGGGCCGCCCGGTTCTCCCCCCGCATGACCCGCCCCCTGCTCTCCTTCGTCCTCTTCTTCGTCATCGCTCTCGCCGTCGTGGGGAGCATGCACTTCTACATCTGGACGCGGCTGGTCCGGGACACCGCCGTGGCCGAGCCCTGGCGCCGGCTGCTCACGGTGGGGATCGTCGCCGCCGCGGTGGCCGTCCCGATGGCCTTCGTGGCGATGCGGGCCCGCTCCGGTGCGCTGGAGAACAACTTCGTCTTCGGCGCCATGCTCTGGATGGGGGTGGCCTTCCTGCTCCTCTCGTCCCTCGTCGTCGTCGACCTCACCCGGCTGGCCGTCTCCGGCATCACCTCCCTCGCCGACTGGCTCCGGAACGCCCCCGAGACCCCGACCGATCCGGCGCGGCGGCAGCTCATCGCCCGCGCGGTGGCGGGGGGCGCGGTGCTGGCCGCCGGCAGCGCCACCGCCTTCGCCGTCTCGAGCGCCATGGGCGCGCCGGAGATCCACGAGGTCCCGGTTCGGCTGGCGCGCCTCCCGCGGCAGCTCTCCGGACTCACCATCGCCCAGATCAGCGACCTGCACGTGGGGCGAACCATCGGCGAGCGGGAAGTCCGGCGCGTGGTCGAGGCCACGAACCGGCTCCGCCCCGACCTGGTGGCCATCACCGGCGACCTGGTGGACGGAAGCGTCCGGATGCTCGAGGAGGCGGTGGCCCCGCTCGCCGGCCTGAAGGCTCGCCACGGCGTCTTCTTCGTCACCGGCAACCACGAGTACTACTCGGGGGCGCCCGCGTGGATGGCGCACCTCTCCCGCCTGGGGATCCGGGTGCTGCGCAACGAGCGGGTGGAGATCGGCGACCGGGGCGCCTCCATCGACCTCGCGGGCATCGACGACTGGCGCTCGGCGGGGATGGCCCCCGGGCACGGCCCCGATCTGGCCGCGGCGCTCACCGGGCGCGATCCCGAGCGGGCTCTCGTGCTGCTCGCGCACCAGCCGCGGGGCGTGGAGGAGGGCGCCCGGGCCGGCGTGGAGCTCCAGGTCTCGGGCCACACCCACGGCGGACAGATCTTCCCCTTCACCCTCGCCACGGCGCTCGTCTACCCCTACCTTCACGGACTGTACGGGGTGGAGGGCGTCAACGGCTCCCAGATCTTCGTCTCGCGGGGCACCGGCTACTGGGGCCCGCCCCTGCGTCTCGGCAGTCCTCCGGAGATCGCCCGGATCGTCCTCAGCTGAGCGCCCGCTCCCCCACCAGCGCCTCGACGATCTCCGGGAGCCGCGCCGTGGCCGAGCCGCGGGCGAAGAACCCGCGCCGGCTCCGCTCCGCCAGCTCGGAGAACGGGTTCTCCTCCGGGTTCACGTCCACCAGGGCCGCACCGCCCGTGAAGCAGAGCTGCCCCACGCGCACGGGGAGGTTCGTGGCCCCGCTCGTCCCGACCACGAGCAGCAGGTCGGCCTCGCGCGCGGCGCGCAGCGTCGAGTCGAAGCGGTAGTTCTCCTCGTCGTAGCACTCGTCGAACCAGAGCACGTGGGGGCGCAGCCAGCCCCTGCAGCGGGGGCAGGTGAGCTCCTCCCGCTCCGCCGGAGAGAGGGGCGCGCGCCCGTCCCGGGCGGCGAGGTGCGCGGGGTGCGGCAGGAGCCCCACGCCGCAGTCGTGGGCGCAGCGAACCCAGGCCGCGTCCCCGTGGATGCAGTGGGTGCGCTCGTCGGAGGCCCCGGCGCGCCGGTGCAGGCCGTCGATGTTCTGCGTGACCAGCGTGAAGCGCTCGCCGAGGGCCCGCTCCAGCCGCACGAGCGCCTCGTGCCCGGCGTTCGGCGCCGCATGACGGACCACGCCGAAGCGATGGAGGTACCAGCGCCACACCTCCTCCGGCTCCATGAGGAACATGGCGTGGGTCGCCATCTCCTGCGGCATGTAGTTGCGGGAACCGACGACCCAGAAGCCGTCGCGGCCGCGGAAGGTGGGGATCCCGCTCTCGGCGGAGATGCCCGCGCCGGTGAGGGCCACCACGCGGCCTCCGGCGTCGCGCACCTCCCCGAGGATCTCGCGGAGCCGGGGCTCGAGGGGCATGGGACCATTGTGGCACGAGCACTGGATCATCGTCGACGCCCTCGGAAAGCAGCCGCACCTCGCTCCCGGGGAGTCGTTCGAGTACACGAGCTTCTGCGTCCTGCCCACGCAGGTCGGCCAGATGCGCGGGACCTACACGATGACGCGCGACGCTCACCGCCCCGGCACCGCTCACCGCCTCGGCGTTGGACGCTTCGCCTCGGCGTAGGCCTGGGCCAGTTCCTCCTCGCCCACCAGCCCCTTCTTCACGAGGACGCGGACCAGCGCCGCGGCGAAGCGGGACAGGTGCGCCGCCTCGGGTGGGCAACCCGGGGTCCCCCCGATGCGCTCGAGCCCTTCGAGGACGGACTCGACCCGCGACCCGACCGGGACCGCCCTGGCGGGGGGCGGAGTCGTGGGCGGCCCGGTCCGGACGAAGTAGGCGTCGACCCCGTGGTCGTGGAGCGCGTCGAGCGGACCGACCATCTCCACGGGACCGGGATCGAGCTCCTCGAACGCGATCGCCTCCATGCCCATGGGTTCGGCCTGGTAGTGGCGCCGGATGGCCTCCTCGATCTCCCGGTCGCCGGCGATGCCGATCCGCAACTTCCGCCCGGTCCGGAAGGCGAGCTCGTCGATCACGCTCACGTTGGTGGGATCGGCCATGGCCACCCAGAGCGAGACCGGATCGGCCGCGTAGGCCAGGACCTGGTTCCGCTCGGCGAAATCATGGGGAACGAGGTGGAGCGCCAGGGCGAGCCTCGGGCCTTCCTCGATGGAGCGCAGCGGGATGCGCGCGTACGCCAGCTTGGCCGCGAGCGTGGCGAGGATCTGCTCCTCGGTGGCCATCTTGAGATCGACGATGGCCTGGCCGATGCGCCCGCCCCATCGACGCTGGTGGCCGAGCGCCGAATGGAGCTGCGTGGCGTCGATCACCCCGGCCTCGACCAGGAGCTCCCCCAGCTTTTTTCGGATCGGACCGGCCACGCGCGGCCTACTGGCCGTCGGCCCGCGTCGCGATGGCGAGGCGGGGCAGCCCCTCGCGCCGGGCCATGTCCATCACGGCCACCACGCGGCCGTGGGTCACGCCCTCGTCGGCCTGCACGAGCACGAGCGTCTCCGGGTTCTCCGCCCGAGCCTTCTCGAGCACCCTCTTCAGCTCGGCCGGCTCGACCACCTTGCCCTGCACCACCACCCGCCCATCCGAGAGCACGGCGATGGCGAGGTCGTGGACCTCCTTCACCGCGTTGGCCTGACCGCCCTTGGGAAGGCTGACCTTGATGCCGCCGTTCTGGCCGCCGGCCTCGGCGATGGCCGTGGTGGTCACCATGAAGATGATGAGGAGGACGAGGAAGATGTCGGTGAGGGGCGTGATGTTGATCTCGGCGAAGATGCCTCCGCCGGTGCCTTCCCCGCCGTCGTCGTCCGGTGTGCTCATCGACATGTCAGGACTCCTGCGACCCCACCGGGCTGGACCGGACTTCCTTCACGATCTCCAGGAACTCCTCGGTGAGGAGCTTCAGCTGGAGCTGCAGACGGCCGGCGAGGACGTTCAGCATGTTGTAGACGATGACCGCCTCGATGGCCACGGCGATGC
The DNA here is from genome assembly GCA_903855945.1 of uncultured Anaeromyxobacter sp. Taxonomy (GTDB): domain Bacteria; phylum Myxococcota; class Myxococcia; order Myxococcales; family Anaeromyxobacteraceae; genus CAIOAK01. Next base: position 52,780 of record CAIOAK010000129.1, on the reverse strand, counting down.
CGCCCGCCGTGGTGATGAGGGCCTCGGAGATCCCCGCGGCCACCACGCTGAAGCCGCCCTGGCCGGTCACCCCCATCTGGTGGAAGGCGCGCATGATGCCGACCACGGTGCCGAACAGGCCGATGAAGGGGGCGGTGGCGCCGATGGTCCCGAGGATCCAGAGCCGGGCCCGGATCTTCTGGTTGGCCTCCTGCCGCTGCCGCTCCACCGCCGCCTCGATCCGGGCCTCGGTGGGGGGACGCTTGCCGGGAGGGTTGGGGACGAGCGCCGCCAGGAAGACCTCGGCGGCCGCGGACGTGGAGCGCTCGGCCTGGGCGCGCGCGTCCTCCACGTCGCCCCGGAGCAGCGACCGGGTGACGGCGTCGGCGAGGCTGCGGGCCTTGTCGGTGAACCGCCACAGCGCCAGCACCCGCTCGACCGCGACGGCCACCGCGAGGACCGAGAAGAACGCGATGAGCCACATCGCGACGCCGCCGGTCTTCAGGATCGAGAGGAGTTCCATGTTCACGGCGGTGCGCCTTTCCGGGGCCCGGGGAGGGGCAAAGCTAGCCGATTTCCTGGGGGATTCAAGCCGAACCGCCCGGGGCGCGCGATCGAGTGCGGCCGCGGCTCACGACCGCGCGGGAGTTGCGGGACGGATCGGCAGGCCCAGCGCGGGTACGGACGTGTCCGGGCCGAGCTCGATCACCCGCACGCCGCCGGGCGCCTCGAGCAGGAAAAGTCCGCCGTCGATGGCGACGTTCACCTGGAGGTCGTCCGTCCAGCGGAGGGAGAGCCCCGCGCCCCCCCCGGTGAGCCCCACCTCGGTCGGGAAGCGCACGCCGGATGGGTGGCGGAAGACGGAGAACTCGGCCTGCCAGCCCTTCCCGCCCCCCGGACCGGGGAGGAAGCTCGCCCTCCGGATCGAGGCCTCCTCCTCCACCGCCAGCACCTGCCGCCCGGCCGGCCCGGCGATCTCCAGGAGGACGGCGCCGTCGCCGGGCTCGGCGGTCACCGGCTGGCCCTCGAGGATCGCGACGCTCCCGCAGAGAACGCGCGCCAGATCCCGCGTGCCGAGCGGGACCGAGACGATGCGGGAGAGCACCTCCGGGCGATCTTCCCCGCGGTAGAGCACCCCCTCCCGCAGGTCGAGGAGGGCGAATCGCCCGCCGCTGGCCACGAGCGTCGCGGCCGGGTTTCCGAAGAAGTCGAAGAGGTCCACCCGCAGCCGGCCCGACGTCTCGGCGGCGACCCAGGCGTCGAGCGAGCCTCCCACCTCGAGCCCGGAGAGGGAGAGGCGGGCCGACCCGCTGCAGGAGGCGACCCGCGCCTGCGCGCGCCTCACCTGGGCGAGCAGGTCGGCGGGGTTGCGGGACAGGTCGGGGGGTGGGGCCCGGACGCAGCCGGCGGCGACGGCGAGGAGCAGGGGCGCGAGGAGCAGGGCTCCGGTGCGCCCGATCACGCCCGCTCCAGGGCCTGCAGGAGGTCCTCGACCAGGTCCTCCGGATCCTCGAGGCCGACCGACACCCGCAGCGTGCCCCGGCCGATGCCCTGGGCCCGGAGCTCGGCGTCCGTGGCGTTGCGGTGGGAGGAGATGACGGGGATGGAGGCCAGGCTCTCCACGCCCCCGAGCGAGCTGGCGCGGGCCACCAGGCCCAGTGCGTCGTGCACCCGGGCCACCGCCTCGTAGCCTCCACGGACCGTGAAGGAGAGGACCCCGCCGCCGCCGCGCAGCAACCGCCGGGCGAGCGCGTGGTCGGCATGGCTGGCGAGGAACGGGTACATCACCTGCTCCACCCGCGGGTGCCCCTCGAGCGCCTGCGCCACCCGCAGCGCGGTGTCGTTCTGGCGCAGCACGCGAACCTCCAGCGTCTTCATGCCGCGCAGCAGGTCGTAGGCGGCTGCCGCGTCCATGTTGCCGCCGGTGGTGCGACGCATCGCCAGCACTCCGTCGAGGAGGGAGCGCGCGCCGGCCACCGCGCCGCCCAGGTGATCGGAGTGGCCGTTCAGGAACTTGGTGGTGCTGTGGACCACCAGGTCCACGCCCATGGGCAGCGCGCGGAGGTTGATCGGGGAGGCGAAGGTGGCGTCGAGGACGCTGCGGATGGACCGCGCTCGGCAGGCGGCGGCGACCGCGGGGATGTCGGCCACCCGGAGCGTGGGGTTGGTGGGGGTCTCGAAGACGAGCGCGCGGGCGTTCGTCGGGGCTGCCGCCACCGCCGCCGCAAGCCCTTCGAACGGGACGGGGCGGATCTCGACGCCGAAGCGCTCCAGCACGTCGCGCGCGAGGCGCGTCGTCTGACCGTAGAGCGTGTCGCAGAGGAGCAGCGCGTCGCCGGCGCGGAGCGAGGCCTGGAGCGCCGCGGTCATGGCCGCCATCCCGGAGGCGAAGCAGGCGGCCCCCTCGGCCCCCTCCAGCGCGGCGATCTTCCGCTCGGCGGCGATCACCGTCGGGTTCTCGAGCCGGGAGTAGAGCCAGCGGCCCTCCGGCGCCTCGAGGTACGCGGCCGCGTCGGCGGCCGTGTCGAAGCGGTAGGTGGTCGCCTGGTAGACGGGCGTGGTCGTGGACGGGACGGCCAGGGTCTCCCCCTCGCCCGCGTGAACCGCCAGCGTCCCCAGCTTCGGCCCGGTCATCGCGCCAGGATCCCCCCGACGACCGCCCCGGCGAGCAGCGGCACCACGTTCGCCACCACGAGGACCCCGCCGCCGAATCCCGCCACGACGCCCAGGATCGGCATCCCGGTGAGCGCGGTGGCCATGAAGAACATCACCACCGCCACCACGAGCGCGGGCAGGAGCGCGGCGCCGAGCGCCGACCCGAGGCTGCCCGCCTTCCGGCCGCCCACCATCCCCGCGATGAGCATCCCCAGCACCGGGATCCAGAAGAGGAGCAGGGAGAGCACGAGCATCCACACCATCGCCTGCGCCATCCCGCCCTTCGCCTTGCCCAGCTCGATCGTGTCCGCCATGTGGTCTCCTTGGTGTCCTCGTCAGAAGAGCCGGGGCGCCTGCGCCCGGAGTTCCCGGGCCATCCGCCGCGCCACCTCGTTCTCGGGAGCGTAACGCGGGTCGCCCTCGCCCGCCGCCTCGACCCCGGCGAGCGCACGATCGAAGGCGGCGCGGTCCTGCAGGAGGACGAGCAGGGAACCCGCCTCGGCCACCGCGTTGAGCCAGCACCCGGGGCCGAGCTCGCGGGCGCGCGCGAGGTGGCTCCGGGATCGGGCCACCCCTCCCCCGACCGCGGTCGGGAGGGCCGCCGCCCAGGCGCCGAGGGATCGCTCCGGCCCACCGCAGTCGATCGCGGCGTCGAGTGCGGCCGCCCGCTCCATCGCCGCGAGCGCCGGGTCCTTCACGAAGAGCAGCGCGGCGAGCCCCTTCTCGCGCGCCGAGGACCAGGTGGCGAGCGCGAGCCAGTAGAGCGCCTCGGCCCCTTCCGGCCCCACGCGCGCGGGCGCGCTCACGAGATCTCCCGCCTCCACCGCCGCGGACCATGCGGGCGAGAGCCGGCGCAAGGCGCGCTCGGCGGCGCGCGACGAGGCGGGCCAGGCCTCGCGAGCCGAACCGGGGTCCGAGAGGGCCCGGAAGGCCTCGGCCCGGGCGAGCTTCAGCTCGATGGCGGGGTCGTCCGGGCCGGATGGCGCCGCGGCCGCCGCCGTCCATGCCTCGATCGCCTCGGCCAGACGGGCGGGATCGCCCCGCAGGGCGAAGGCCTGGTCCCCGCGCGCGACCTGCGCCGTCCGGCCTGCGGCTGCCGGGGGCTGCGGGGACGCGGCCGAGGCAACCAGCAGCGCGAGCGCGACGAGCCGCATCAGTGCCGCTTGGCGGCCTTCCCGGGCACGGGCTTCTTCGGCGCCGGCTTCGCGGGCGGCGGCTTCGTCGCCGCGGGCTTCGCGGGCGCGGGCTTGGGCGCGGGCGGCCTGGGCGGCGTGCCCTTCGATGGGGGCGGCGTCGGCCCCTTCGTCGGCGGGCGAGCCGGCGTCGCCGCAGGCTTCGCGGCCGGCGCGGCGGGTCGGGTTCCCACCGCCGGGCGCGCCGGTGCGCTGCTGCGGGAGAGCCGGGCCAGCCGCTCCTCCTCCTCGGCCGGCGTCACCACGAGCGGCGGCTGCCCGTTGCGCTGCCGGGTCTCGTCCTCGGCGCTGTAGTAGAGCTGGGCGGTCACGGCGCCGCGGACCACCAGCTCGCCGCGCTGGTTCTCCCCCCACACCTCGATGTCGGCGGCGTACTTCCCGCCCGGCTCGAAGCGCCGGTCGGCCACGCGGCCGCGCACGGTGATCACGTCGCCGGGCCAGAAGATCTTCACGAAGCGTGCATTGAAGCGCTTGACGCGGGCGCCCCGCAGCCAGTCGGTCACCAGCTCGCCCAGGAACCCCATGGCGAGCATCCCGGGCACGAGGACGCTCGGGAAACCGGCGTTCCGCGCGAAGGGCTCGTCCACGTGGAGCGGGCCGAAGTCCCCGGTCGCGCCGGCGAAGCGGGCCACCTGGGAACGATCCACCGGGGGCTTCACGAGCGGGGGAAGCTCGTCGCCGACCTTCACCGCCTCGAAGTAGAGCTGCCTCGCCAGGAGCACGATCCCTCTCCTTTCCTAGCCGCGCCGCAGGATGAAGGTCTCGCGGGCCCGGAAGACGAACGCGCCGTCGGCCCCGCGCCCCTCCGTCTCCAGGATGAGCACGTCGGTGGCGCCGCTCGTCCCGGCCCGCTCCTGCACGTCCGCCACCTTGCTCTTCACGGTGAGTCGATCGCCGGCCACGATGGGCCTCCCGTACTCGATCGTCTCCTCCCCGAGGAGCAGCGACCGGGTCCCCAGGTCGAGCGAGTGGCGGAAGCGCTCGTTCAGCGCCAGCAGGGCCGGGAAGGTGAGCGGAGCGGCGAGGGAGGCGAAGCCGACGGAGCGGGCCGCCTCCTCGTCCGAGTGGACGGGGTTGGCGTCGCCGATCGCGTCGGCGAGCCGGCGGATGGCCCCCTTCTCCACCTCCACCTCCAGCGGTTCGCTCTCCCGTCCGATCAGGTTCTTGTCGAGCATGCGCGCCTCGCTCAGGACCGCCCCGGGGGGAGGTCGAGCACCGTGACGAGCCCCTGCAGCTGCGTGACCGCCAGCGCCGCGTGGACCGCCGACCATGCGGCGGATGCCACCGCGGGAAACCCGCCCGGAACGACGAGCCGCAGCGGCGGGTCGGCCTCGATGGCCACCTCGTCGCGCGGGTCGGTCGCCCCGACCGCCGTCACCACCTCGAGCCGGATCACCTCCCGGCCGTCCTGCCAGCCACGAGCCACCTGCCGGATCCCGGAGATGCCCCCCCGCGGGATCCGGAGGACGCCGGTGAGCTCGCGGCTCGAGAGCACCGGCTCGGCCTCCTCCTCGAGCTCGTCGAGGTCGAAGCCGCACCCGAGCGCCGCCAGCGTGGCCGACTCGGCGAGCCCGCGCTGCCCGATGGCCTCCGCCTCGGCGGCGCGCTGGAACTCGGCCGGGTCGAGCCCGGCGCCGCAGCCCCTCCAGGCCAGCTCCCCTCGGGCGGAGACGTCGACGACGCGCCTCGCCTCGATGCGCCGCACCTCCCCGGTGCCCTGGGAGAGGAGCGCCGGCAGCCGGTCGAGCGCGAGACCGGGGCTCACACCGGCCGCGACCACCGCGACGTCGTTTCGCTCGCAGAGCGCGTCGAGCCGGTCGGCTTCCTCCTCGTGGGCGAGCCACGGGTAGGCGAGCTCCTCGCAGGTGGAGACCACCGAGAGCCCGGCCCGCACCGCCTGCTCCAGGGCCGGAAGCGCCTCGAGGAACCGGGAGGTACCGCAGAGCAGGAGCACTCCGCCGCGCGCGGCCTTCAGGGCGCGGGCCGGATCGGCCTCGATCACGATGCCGGTCGGGGTTCCCACCACGGAGTCGAGCGTCTGGCCGGCCAGGCTGGGGTCAACGGCTCCCACGAGCCGGAGCTCGGCCGACGAAAGGACGGCGCGGGCGACGGCTCCGCCCACCTCGCCGAGGCCGGTCACCACCACCGGGATGCCCGCCATCTCGTTCGCCACGATCCCTCCGGACTCCGCTGGGTCGGAGTGCCGAGATTTCACGGAAATCCCGATGGTTATATGGCATCCCTCCAAAAACCTTCAACAGGAACAGTTCGCGGAGGGTGAAACCCGCCCCTTTCGCCTGGAAATGGCGCCCGAAGAGTGATGGATTTACCAGTAAATACGGATACTTACGATCGCATGGGTCGGCGACACCCAGGGTCTACCCTGGTGGGTCGTCCCCCGTCCGACGCCAGCACCCGACTTCACTTCGGGAGGAGCCGCTCGAGGAACTCGCGAGCCGCCGGATCGCTCCAGTTTCGCGGGCCGACCACGTAGGAGACGAGCCTGCCGCTCGGGTCCACGAGGTAGGTCTCGGGGAACTTGAAGGAATCCGGACAGGTTCCGCGGGCCTGGCAGTAGTACCCCCGGGTCACGGCCTGCTCCGCGTCCCGCGACCAGACGACGCCCGCGGGCAGCTGGCCCGAGAAGAAGTTCACCACTTCGGGCCAGCCCTCGTCGACCGAGACGGCCACCATCCGGAACTTCCCCGGATGGCGCGCCTCCATCTCCCGCCCGAGCTGAAGCATGGAGGGCATCTCGTCGCGGCACGGGGGGCACCAGGTCGCCCAGAAGTTCACGAAGACGAGCTGGCCGCGCATCGTCGCGAGCGACACGGGAGCGCCGTCCTGCGTCGTTCCGAGCGACGGCGGTGCAGCCGCCGGCCGCGCCACCGTCGTCACGTCGAAGGCCTTCTCGCGCGCCTGCTGCGCCCGCTCCGGCATCTCCCGGGACAGCTGCCAGGCGGTCCAGCCGGCGGCTGCCACGACGAAGAGGGCCACGGCGGCGACGACGATGCCCTTGCCGCCTCCAGGATTGCCGCTCGGCGAAGACGCTGTCTCCATGCGCCGCCGGTCATACAACGACCGTTCCCTTGCCGCCACGGGTCTTTCCGTGGAGACTCCACGCGTGCGCGGGCTCGCCGGAAATCTCTCGTTCATGCCGCTCCCGGAGCTGGTGGACTTCCTGGTCCGCCGCCGGGCGACCGGGTCCCTCACCTGCGAGCGTGGCGCGGTGCGAAAGACCATCTTCCTCTCCGACGGCAACGCGGTGGGCGCCGCCTCCACCGACGCCCGCGAGTTCCTGGGGCAACTGCTCATCAACTTCGGCCACCTCGACGAGGAGCAGCTCTCCAAGGCCTTCCGCACCCAGCAGGAGACCAAGATCCGGCTCGGGAAGGTGCTCACCATGGTCGGACTCGTACAGCCGCGGGTCCTGCGCGAGGTGCTCGGCATCAAGATCCGCGAGACCCTGCTCGACGTCTTCCGGTGGGAGTCCGGCGCGTTCCGGGTGGACGAGGATCCGCCCGCCCCGCCCGACGACGAGCTGGCGGTGTCCCTGCCGCTCGCCGACATCCTGAAGGAGGCCGAGTTCCGCACCACCGCCTGGGAGGCCTTCCTGGCCCGCTTCCCGTCGGGCAGCGCGACCCTGCTCGTGGACGAGTCGCGGGTCCCGGCCACCGCCGGCGAGGGAACCATCGACGGCAAGCTGCTCATGCTGGCGGTGCACGGACGGACCATCGACGAGATCGGGCTCGCGCTGCACGCCACCGAGTTCCAGCTCTACCAGCGGCTCTACGCGCTGTCCCGGCAGGGCGTGCTGGTCGCCACCGAGATCGCGATCGTCGAGGAGCCCCTCGAACAGGACGGGCAGACCCTGACCATGGCGCTCGCGGAGTCGGCCCGCTCGCTCGCCGCGGGGCGCCCCGCCGAGGCGGAGCAGGTGGCGCGACGGGCGCTGGGCGCGTCGCCGGCCTCCGACGAGGCTCGCCAGGCGCTCGCCGCCGCACGCGAGGCGCTCGGCGCTGCGCTGCGGGCGGCGCTGGATCGGCGTGCCGTACCGGTGGTGAAGGTCCCCCCGGGCGAGATCGGCGCGCTCGGTCTCGACGCGGCCCAGAAGTACCTGCTCTCCCGCTGCGACGGGCGGCGCGCCCTCGGGCAGATCGCCCAGGTGGCGCCGCTCGAGGAGCTGGAGGTGCTCAAGGCCTTCGCGGGATTCGTCGAGCGGGGCGTGGTCGAGCTGCGCGCGGGGTAGCGTCGCCCGCGAGGGCCCCGGTCACTTCCGGCGTGCGCGGACCCGGGGGGCCTCGGCCACCCGGTCCAGCCGGCCCGTCTGCCAGTCGCCCCAGGCCTCCAGCGCGGCGCGTGCCACCGCAGGCGCCTTGACGCGCCAGCTGTGGTCGTTCACCACCACCACCGCGAAGGCCACCTTCGGGTTCTCGGCGGGAGCGAATCCCACGAACCAGGAGTAGTCGCGGAACGGGTCCTGCTCCGAGAGGGAGCCGGTCTTTCCGGCCACCGTGAGGTCGGTGAGCGAGGAGGACTTCGAGCGGGGCGGCCGGAAGGCCCGCCGCGCGGTTCCCTCGGTCACCGTGGTCCGCATCATCGCGGCCAGCTCTGCGGCGACGCTCGCGTCGATCACGCGGCGCGATTCGGCCTGCGGCAGGGGCACCGCCCCGGTGAAGGAGGCCACCACCTCGGGCGGGACGAAGATGCCGCCGTTCGCCACGATGGCGGCCACCAGCGCACCGTGGAGCGGCGAGAGTCGCACCGATCCGAATCCGGCGGCGGTGGTGGCGAGCGCGAAGGCCTCCTCGGGGATCTCCGCGCGCGAGGTCTCGATCCGCTGCGCGAAGGGGATCGACTGGTTGAAGAGGAAGCGGTCGGCCTCGGCGCGCAGCAGCGTGGCGTTGAGCGCCCGGTCGGCGAGCTTCGCGAAGACCACGTTGGCGCTCTTCCCGAGCGCGGAGGCCAGCGAGAGGCAGCGGAGGTCGCGCCGCGGGTCGTCGGCGAGGAGCCGCTGCTGCACGCGGTGCTGGCCGCCGTGGTAGCAGACCTCGGCGCCGGACTCGAAGCCGCGGCGGAGGAGCGCCGAGCTGGTGATGATCTTGAAGACGCTGGCCGCCGGGGCACGCGCCTCGAGGGAGAGCCCGCGCCGGCCCGGCTCGGACTGCGAATGCTCGGCCATGGCCAGCACCCGGCCGGTGGACGGCTCGAGGAGGACCGCGGCGGCCCACGGGACGCGGTGGTCGGCGAGGACCTTCTCGATCCGCTGCTGCAGGCGGGGCACGGTGGTGAGGACGGCGCGCCCCGCGCCGAGCGGCGCCACGTAGCGATCGGCGACGCGGTCGAGCGTGGCCTCGGCCAGCCGGAGCTCCGACGACGGCTGCGCGGGCGCCGGGGGTGCGGCGGCCGCCGCGACCGGGAGGGTCGGCTCCACGTCGTGCGGGAGCGCCGGAGCGCCCGGAGCGTCGGTGCCGGCCGCCGCGAACGGCCAGGGGAGCGCGAGCAGGACGAGGAACGCCCCGAAGACGGCGAGCAGCCAGGGGGCGAGTCGGAGCCGATTCATCGCGATATCGGCATTGTCACCCTGCCGGGCCTCCGGTCAAGGAAAGACCGAGAAGAAGACTAGATTCGCATCGCCTCGATGCGCGCCTCGTCCGTCTCCGGCGGGACGAGGAGGGTCTCCGGGACCCCGTCCTCGATCCAGTCGATCGCCACCTCGGGAAGGTCCTTGCCCTTGCCGTAGCGGGCCACGATCCGGGCGGCGAGCTGCCGCTCCTCCCAGGTGGCCGTCCCCTCCACCAGCGCCACCGGCCCGTTCAGGTCCCGCGCCAGCAGCCTCGCCCGTCCCCCGGCGTAGGCGTCGAGGACGCCGTTCTCCCCCTCGGAGCGACCCACGATCATTTTCACTCTTGGTGAAAGACGGAAGTGGCGCCCGGTGGAGAGGAGCACCAGGTCCTCCCGGAGGATGCGCCGCTCCTCCCCGGCCTCCTCGCGGGCGTCGAGGATGTCGAAGAACTTCCGGGAGAAGGCCTCGTCGGTGAGGTAGCAGCAGCCGCCGGCCGGCTGGGGCCAGTCCTCGATGCCCAGCTCCCGGGCCAGCCGGATCTGGGGCTGGCGGGACCGGCCGCTGATGCCGAGCAGCCGGGACCGGTCGAGGATCCCCTCCTTCTCCGGGATGCTGGGCGCGAGGAGCAGGGCCGAGAGGGGGCGCACCAGCCGCCCCTCGAGGCCGCTCTCCCGCTCGACCGCCCGCATCGTGTCGCGCCGCTGGCTCTTGGGGCGCTGACCGACCACCTCGCCGGTGAAGACGAAGGAGGCGCCCTCCCGCTCCATGATCTCGCGGGCCTTCCGCATCATGAAGATGCGGCAGTCGACGCACGGGTTGGCGTTCGAGCCGTACCCGTGACGCGGGTTCACGATGAGTTCCAGGTAGCCCTGGTCGGAGACGTCCACGTACTCGATCTCCACCTCCAGGTCGGAGGCGGCGCGGAGCGCCTCGTTGCGCGGGATGGTCCCGTCGGGGCGGCCGCCCTTGCGCCGCTGGGTCTCGGTGATGCAGAGGCCGGTGTAGAAGTTGACGGCCTTCACCTCGATGCCCTGCCGCTTCACGAGCGCGAGCGCCAGCGTGGAGTCGAGCCCGCCGGAGATCATCGCGATGGCCTTCGGCGCGCTCATGCGGGGATCCCCTTCCGCACCCAGCTCCGGAAGGCGGCGCCCTCCCGGAAGGTGCCCAGGTGCTGGTTGCGGGTGGCCCGGCACCACATCGGCATGTCGGTCACGATCCCGGGGTCGGTGGCCACCACGCAGACCACCGCGCCGGACGCGAGGGTCTTCATGGCCCGCGCGATCTCCACGATGGGGTACGGGCAGAGCCTCCCCGAGGTGTCGAGGGTCAGGTCGGGCGAGGGCAGGGGGGTCTCCGGCATCGTCGCTCCGTTTAACGCCGTGCCTTGCCGAAAGGAAGGGGCGGCGGTAACTTCCCGCCCCCGATGGCGAGACCCGCTCCCTCTCCGCTCCGGGCCGCGCTGGCGGCCCTGGTGCTCGCCCTGCCGGCCTTCGCCCCGGCCGCCGAGGCCACCGGCCCCGCCAGGCCGATCGGGCTCGTCGTCACCGCCGACCTGGGCGGAGGCGGGCAGCTCGGCACCGGCTCGGCCTACGATCCCCCGGGCATCTTCGAGCTCGAGGTGGGCGCGGCCTACGACGTCGTGTTCGGGATCTCGCCGCAGGTCTCCTTCGTGCTCGGCATGGCGCCCCGGGCGTCGTTCGCGATCCGGCCGGGCCTCTCCTGGTTCATCCCGGAGACCCCCTTCTACGTGCGGGTCGCCTTCGACGCCTCCACCCAGGTGGGCTCGCTCTCCTGGCGCTGGCTTCTGCTCGGAGGGGGCGTCACCATCCGGATCACCGACGTGCTCGGCGTGATGGGCGAGATCGACAGCGGCGCCCCGCTCGCGAGCGGGGCCGGGGTTCCCCTGCTGCTGCGCGCCGGAGCGGTCGCGAGGTTCTAAACCCGGGCCGCCGCGGGTGGCCCACGGAGAACGAGGAGCATGAAGATGAATCGCACGAGCTGGATCCTGGCACTCGTCGTGGGGCTCATCCTGGGCGTGGTGGGCGACCGCATGGCCGGCGGCGGCCCGCGCGTGGCGCCCGCAGCGCGCCCCCCGGACGCGCAGGGCCAGCAGCGTCCGCCCGCGCGCCCGCAGGAGGACCCCAAGGCGGTCTACCGGGTGCCGGTGGACGACTCGCCGGTGAAGGGGCCGGCGGACGCGCTCGTGACCATCGTCGAGTCCTCCGACTTCGAGTGCCCCTTCTGCAAGCGGGTGGGGCCGACGATGAAGCGGATCGAGGAGACCTACGGCGGCAAGGTCCGGTTCGTCTTCAAGCACAACCCGCTGCCCTTCCACTCGAAGGCGCTGCCCGCGGCCATCGCCACCGAGGAGGCGCGCGCCGAGGGCGGCAGCGCGAAGTTCTGGGCGATGCACGACCGGCTCTTCGACTCGGCGCCGTCCCTCGACCGGCCGGCCCTCGAGTCGGCCGCCCGCGCCACCGGCCTCGACATGGCCGCCTTCGGCAAGGCGCTCGACGAGAAGCGGTACGAGGACCGCATCCGCCGCGACCAGACGCTCGTCACCGGTCTCGGCGCGGGCGGCACGCCCACCTTCTTCGTCAACGGCCGGAAGATCCCGGGCGCGGTGCCGTTCGAGACCTTCCAGGCGGTCATCGACGAGGAGCTCTCCCGGGCCCAGGAGATGGTGAAGTCCGGCGTGCCGGCGAAGGACGTCTACGCCCGCATCATCGAGAAGGGGGCCACCGCCCCGGTCATGCTGCCCGGCTCGGCCCAGCCCTCCCCCCAGGCCGCTCCCCCGCCGCCGCCCCCCGCGGCGCAGAAGGTCGACTTCCGCCCGGACGACCCGATGCGCGGTCCCCGCAACGCCGCGGTCACGGTGGTGGTCTTCTCCGACTTCCAGTGCCCCTTCTGCTCGCGGGTGGAGCCCACCCTCACCCAGCTCCTCGCCGCCTACCCGAACGACGTCCGCGTGGTCTGGAAGCAGTACCCGCTTCCCATGCACCCGCAGGCGATGCCGGCGGCGCTCGCCTCCGAGGCGGCGCGCGAGCAGGGGAAGTTCTGGGAGATGCACGACCTCATGTTCCAGAACCAGGGGCAGCTCTCCCCGGAGCAGTTCGACGCCTGGGCGAAGCAGCTCGGCCTCGACGTGCCCCGGTTCCAGAAGGCCCGCGGCTCGGAGGCCCTGCGGACCCGCGTCGAGGAGGATGCCCGGGCGGGGGCGCGGTTCGCCTCGCAGGGCACGCCCACACTATACGTGAACTGCCTCCAGCTCGTCGGGGCCCAGCCCTACGACGTCTTCAAGAAGGCCGTGGACGAGCAGCTCGCCCGCGCCGCCAACCTGCGCCGCGCCGGGGTGAAGGTGGACGGGGGATTCTACGAGCGCATCTGCGAGGACACCGTCAAGAACCCGCAGAAGGGATAGGCCGCCCCGCGAGCCAGGACTCGCCCATCGCCTGGAAGAGGGCCGCCGGGCCACCGGTGCCGGCGGCCATCTCCCACACGGGAACCTCCCCCAGCCCCCGGAACCAGGCGCGCCCGACCTGACGGAACATCTCCCCGGGTCGGCCGTCGGGGTGGAAGGTGACCACCAGGCTCACGTGGCCGTCGCCGAACCACCAGCGATCGGTCAGCTCGGCGGGCAGCGCGCGCGGGTCCATCTCCACGCGCCGGACCCGGCGGCGGGTCCCCACGGCAGCCAGCCATGCCGTGAGCGCCTCCTCCGAGAGGGCCGCTCCGGCGTTGTAGACGTCGCCGGCCGCCTCGTCATCGGCGCGCGCCGCCGCCTCGATGGCGCGCCGAACCGGCCGCGCCACCGCGCGCATCGCCTCGTTCATGTCGCCGGCACGCGCCGCCCGGAGCACCTCGGCCGCCGCGTCGGGCGGGACCGGAAGCGAGAGCGGCTGTCCGATGAAGACGCTCCAGGCGTGGCGCAGTCCGGGCGTTCCCCGCACGCTCCGTGCCGCGTCCAGCGCGTCGTCGGCGCGCGCCAGGGCCGGCCCCGCCCGCGCCGTTCCGCGGGCCGACTCGTTGATCTTGTCGGCGATGGCCACCCGGTTCCGGCCGAACACCGCGTCGTCGATCGAGATCACGAGGGGCGCCGGACCGAAGGAGACGAACACCCCGGCCTCCAGCCCCTCGCCGCGCGTGCGCGCGACCTCCTGCTCCCGCTCGGCGGAGAGACGCTTCGCCGCGGCGGCGTGCAGGGCGGCCCGGGCGTGCGCCTCGGCGCGGGCGCCGCTCCCGGCCGGGGCTCGCTCGGCGTCGGCGCGGGCCAGATCCCGGGCTGCGTCGGCGCTCGCGATCCCGGCCCGGAACCGCTCCTCCAGCGCGGCCAGCCGCCCGGCCAGGGCCGACGAGGACACCTCCCGCTCCAGCCGGGCCTGGTAGGCGGCGAGCAGCCGCCGGATCTCGGTGGCCAGCTCCACGAGCGCCTCGATGTCGCCGGAGAAGGAGATGGCGTCCCCGAGCAGGTTGTTCACCGTCACGCCGCCCCCGTCGGGCAGGTGGTCCATCCCGGTGGAGCGGTCGCGGGCCGCGGCCAGGATGGGGAGGTAGAACTCCCGCCGCAGGAACTCCCCCATCGCGGCGGGCCCGAGCAGACCCGTACGGCGAGTGAAATCCTTCACGTCGGCGAAGAGGTGGGCGATGGGCTGCTCCCGCGCCTCCAGGAGGATGGGCGTGGGTCGGGCGGAGAGCTGGTAGAGCCGGCCCGCCTCCCACTCCATCTCGGGGGTGCCGGCGCCGGCGGGCGGGACGAGCACCTGGCGGACCGGCGCGGCGACCCGCTCGAGGGCCAGGTCGGCCAGCACACCGGCCGCGGCGAGCGCGTAGAGTTGCCGGGCCTCGCCGCGCAGGAGCCCCACCGCGGCCGCCGGCTCCCGGGCCTTCCAGGCGCGCAGGGCGCACAGCGCCTGCTCGAGCGCCGCGGCGCCGCCGCCCGACGGCGCGCCTCCCATCCCCTGCGAGAGCCGGGTGGCGAGGCCGGCCCGGGCGTCCTCGTCCGCCACCGTCTGGGCGAGCGCCCCGGGGCCCGTGAGCAGCGCCCGGAGCTCCGCGGCGCTTCCCCCGTTCCTTCCCTCCTCGGCCGAGAGCGCCGACTCGAGGAGCATTCCGCGCAGCTTCCAGAGGGCGACCGCCGTCTCGGCGCGACGCGAGCCCTCGTCGTCGCTGGCCAGCGCCGACGCGATCGCGGCGACGGCCGCCTCGGCAGCTCCCCCGGCGGAGAGGAGTCCCCCGACGTCGTCCGCGCGGGGGATGCCGGCGAGGAGCTCCGGGCCGTACAGGGTCGATCCGCCGCCCTGGAGCCCTCCCCGTCCGCCCGCCAGCGTGGAGGCGTTCACGGCGGCCTCCATCCGGAGCCGGAGGGGATCCTCGTCGCGCAGGCCGGCATCCCGGGCGAACCGGAGGATGCCCGTGCGCGCCGACACCCAGAGACCGGTCACCGCCGCGGCCCGCAGCCAGCGGTCGTGCGGGGGGCGCGGCAGGATCTCGTTCAGCCGGCCCACGGCGCCCTGAAGGGCCTCGGCGAGCCCCAGCGCGACGAGGTACGGCGTCTCCTCCCGTCGCGGCGACGCCGCCATCTCCTCGCCGGCGCGGCGGAGCGTGGCGATCCAGAGCGCCGTGAGGGACCGCCCCTTCCCGCCCGGTCCCATCCAGGCGGCGACGAGCCCGCCGGTGAGCGCCGGGTGCGCGGCGAGTGCCAGCCGGGCCGCCCCGCGGAGATCGGGCCCCCCGGTGGCGATCCCGAGCTGGTCGGCGATGGGCGGCAGGGAGGCGTAGTCCTCCCGGAGGTAGAGCCGGTCCATCTCCACTGCGGGGAAGGTGCGCCGGTACCCGGTGCAGAGGAGGAGACCCAGCTGATCCACCGCCCCGCGGACCAGGGAGGCCGCGTCGCCCCCCAGGACCAGCGGGACCCGCAGGTCGGCGAGCGACGTTCCGAGACGGAAGCGGAGGCGTGCGGGATCGAGCCGCAGGAAGGCCTCCCCCTGCGCGCATGCCTCCTCGAGGATGCGCAGGCGGCGGGGCGCTATCGGTGCCCCCCCCGCCTCCCTGTCGCCTGATGTCTTGATCGGAAGCCTCCCTCCGGGTACAAAGCCCGAGCATGCGCCGGAGTTTCTTCAAGTCCAAGATACACCGCGCGACGGTCACCCACGCGGACCTCGACTACGAGGGCTCGGTCTCCATCGACGAGGACCTCCTGGACGCGGCCGGGATCTGGGAATACGAGGCCGTGCACGTGTGGAACATCACGCGGGGCACCCGTCTCCAGACCTACGCCATCCGCGGCGAGCGGGGCAGCGGCATCATCTGCATCAACGGTGCGGCCGCCCACCTGAACCGCCCCGGCGACATGGTCATCCTGGCCACGTTCGCCGAGATGGAAGAGTCGGAGGCCCGCAACCACGTGCCGCAGGTGGTGCTGGTCGACGCGAAGAACCGCATCGTCGCCAAGGACGTGGCCGAGGTCGCAGGACCGGCCCGCCGGGTGGTGGCATGACGGTGTTGCTTTGGCGCTGACGCCCTGCGCGCCTCGCCCGACCTGGAGACGTTCGAGGGGCTTTGCCGGCCCGGGCGCGCCATCCCCGTGCGCGTCGAGGTGGAGGCCGACACCGAGACCCCCGTCTCGGCGTTCCTGAAGCTCTCCCGCGGGAAGCGGCAGGCCTTCCTGCTCGAGTCGGTCGAGGGCGGGGAGCGGTCCGGCCGATTCAGCTTCCTGGGCGCCGGCCCGCGCAGCTCCATGACCTGGCGCCTCGGCCAGCCCGCCGATCCGATCGCGTGGATCCGGCGCGAGCTCGCCACCCACCAGGCCGTGCGCATCCCCGGGACCCCCCGCTTCTCCGGCGGGCTCGTGGGCTTCCTCTCCTACGACGCGGTGAAGCTCTTCGAGCCGCGCGTCCCCATCGCGAAGGAGGACGAGCTCGGCTTCCCCGACGCCCTCTTCCTCGACTTCGACCAGGTGGTGGCGTTCGACAACCTGCGCCACTCCCTGCACGTGATCTCGGAGGTCCGCTGCGAGGAGGGGGACGATCCGCGCGCGCTCTACCACGCGGCGCTCGCCCGCATCGGCGGGACGCTCGCGACGCTGGCCCGGCCGCTGCGCGACCGGCGCACGCCCGGGAGCCGCCGCGCTGCCGAGCTCCACCCCCGCGTGACCCGCGCCCAGTTCGAGCGGGCCGTGCGGCGCGCCCAGGAGTACGTGAAGGCCGGCGACTGCCAGCAGATCGTGCTGTCGCAGCGCTTCGACGCCGAGGTCTCGGTGCCGCCCTTCGAGGTCTACCGTGCGCTGCGCCGGGTGAACCCGTCGCCGTACCTCTTCTACCTCCAGAACGGGAGCCAGGCGCTCGTGGGCAGCTCGCCGGAGACGCTCGTGAAGCTGGAGGACGGCGAGGTGACGCTGCGCCCCATCGCCGGGACGCGCCGGCGCGGGAAGGATCCGGAGGAGGATCGCCGGCTCGAGGAGGACCTGCGCGCCGACCCCAAGGAGAACGCCGAGCACGTCATGCTCGTTGACCTGGGGCGGAACGACGTGGGGCGGGTGAGCGCGGTGGGCTCGGTGCGGGTCACGCAGCTCAAGACCGTGGAGCGCTACTCCCACGTGATGCACCTCGTGTCGGAGGTCCGGGGGCGGCTCGCCCCGGGGCTCGACTCCCTCGACGTCCTGCGGGCGGGCTTTCCGGCCGGCACCGTCTCCGGCTCGCCCAAGGTGCGGGCCATGGAGATCATCGACGAGCTGGAGCCGGCGCGCCGCGGCCCGTACGCGGGCGCGGTGGGCTACTTCGACCGCGGCGGCGACATGGAGATGTGCATCGCCATCCGCACGCTCATGCAGTCGGGGCGGCGCATCTCGGTCCAGGCCGGGGCCGGGCTGGTCTACGACTCGAAGCCGGCGGCGGAGTACCAGGAGACCGTGAACAAGGCACGCGCCCTCTTCACCGCGGTCGCCCAGGCCGAGTCCCGCGACCTGGACGCGCGGGCACAAGCGGTGCGCGGCTCGGAGCCCCGGAAGAAGGCGCCGCGTCGCGGGAGGGCCGGCCGGTGAAGCCCCGCGTCCTGCTCGTCGACAACTACGACTCCTTCACCTGGAACCTCGTCCAGTACCTGGGGGAGCTGGGCGCCGACGTCCGGGTCTTCCGCAACGACGCCATCGACGTGGCCGGGATCCGCCGCCTCCGCCCCCGTGCGCTCGTGGTCTCGCCCGGCCCCTGCACGCCCGACGAGGCGGGGGTGAGCCTGGAAGCCATCCGCTCCCTCGCCGGCGAGCTGCCCATCCTCGGCGTGTGCCTGGGGCACCAGGCCATCGGCCAGGCCTTCGGCGGCAGGGTGGTTCGCAACGTCCGCATCGTCCACGGCAAGGCGAGCCCGGTCCTCCACGACGGCAAGGGCATCTACGAGGGGATCCCGTCCCCCTTCGAGGCGGGGCGGTACCACTCGCTCGTGGTGGAGCGGGCCTCGATGCCCCGCGACCTTCGGATCACCTCCTGGACCCGCGAGGGCGAGGTGATGGGGCTCCGCCACCGGCGGCTCGACGTCGAGGGGGTGCAGTTCCACCCCGAGTCGGTGCTCACCGGCCCGGGCAAGGCGCTGCTCGGCAACTGGCTGGCCCGGGTCCGGGCCGGGAGGAAGTCGTGATCCTTCAGGCGATCTCCCGGCTGGTGACCGGCGGCGACCTCTCCCGCGCGGAGATGGTCGAGCTCATGGGCGAGGTGGCCGACGGCGGCGCCACGCCGGCCCAGGTGGGCGCCTTCCTGGCCGCCCTCCGGCTCAAGGGGGAGACGGTCGAGGAGATCACCGGGGCCGCCCAGGTGATGCGCGAGCGGTCGGAGCGGGTCCGGGTGGACCGCGAGGTCTTCGTGGACACCTGCGGGACCGGGGGCGACGGACAGAACACCTTCAACATCTCCACCACCGCGGCCTTCGTCGTCGCGGGAGCCGGCGTGACCGTGGCCAAGCACGGCAACCGCTCCGTCTCCTCGAAGTGCGGCTCGGCCGACGTGCTCGCGGCGCTCGGCGTGGACGTCGACGCGCCCCGGGAGCGGGTGGAGCGCTGCATCGCCGAGGTGGGGATCGGCTTCCTCTTCGCCCCGAAGCTCCACCCGGCCTTCAAGGCGGTGGCCGGCATCCGGCGCGAGCTCGCCATCCGGACCATCTTCAACCTGCTCGGTCCGCTCGCCAACCCGGCCGGCGCGCCCTGCCAGGTCATGGGCGTCTACGAGCGCCGGTGGGTTCCGGTGCTGGGCGGCGTCCTCGCCGCGCTGGGCTCGGTCCACGCCTTCGTGGTGCACGGCGAGGGGCTCGACGAGATCGCGGTCACCGGGACGACCCATGTGGCCGAGGTGCGGGGAGGCTCGGTGCGGACCTTCGACATCACGCCCGAGGAGCTCGGGCTGGCGCGGTGGCCGGCCAGCTCGCTCGCCGGAGGCGATGCCGAGACGAATGCCCGGATCACGCGCGAGGTGCTCTCGGGCGCGCGGGGCGGGCCCCGGGACGCCGTGCTCGCCAACGCCGCGGCGGCGCTGGTGGCCGCCGGCGCGGCTCCCGATCTCCGGGCAGGGGTCCTGCTGGCCGCCGGATCGATCGACCGGGGGGCCGCGGCCGACAAGCTCGCGCGGCTCGCCTCGGTGAGCCGGGGATGACGCTCCTCGACGAGATCCTCGCGCGCAAGGCCCAGGAGGTCGCGGCGCGACGGGCGGAGCTCCCGGAGCGGGAGCTCGAGGGGCGCCTCGCCGACGCCCCGCGCGGCGGCCGGCTCGAGGATGCGCTCTCCCCCGCCGGAGGGCCGGTCCGGATCATCGCCGAGGTGAAGCGGGCGAGCCCCTCGGCGGGCGCCATCGACGCACGGCTCGACGCCCCCGCCCAGGCGGCTCGCTACGCCGAGGCCGGCGCCGCCGCCATCTCGGTCCTCACCGACGGGCCGGGCTTCGGCGGCTCCCTCGACGACCTCGCCGCAGCCCGCGCACGCGTGGGGATCCCGCTGCTCCGGAAGGACTTCGTGCTGGAGCGCTACCAGCTCCTCGAGGCGCGGGTCCGGGGCGCCGATGCAGCGCTCCTCATCGTCTCGGCCCTTCCGGGGGACCTCCTGCGGCGGAGGCTCGACGACTGCGAGGCGCTCGGGCTCTCGGCGCTCGTCGAGGTGCACGATCTCGCCGAGGCCGAGGTGGCGCTGGCCGCGGGTGCGCGGATCGTCGGCGTCAACAACCGCGACCTGCGCACCTTCCGGGTGGACCTGGCGGCGAGCGAGTCGGTGCTCCCGGCGCTCCCCGCGGGCGTGCGCGGGGTCTCCGAAAGCGGCATCCGGACGCCGGCCGACGTCGCACGGCTGCGGCGGGCCGGCGCGGCCAACTTCCTCGTGGGCGAGGCGCTCGTGCGCGCCCCCGACCCGGGTGCGCTCCTCGCGGAGCTCCAGGCGGCCCGGTGAACTCCGTTCGGATCAAGGTCTGCGGGGTGACCCGCCTCGCGGACGCGCTCGCGGCCGTCCGCCTGGGCGTGGACGCCCTCGGCTTCAACTTCTGGCCCGGTTCGAGGCGGTTCGTCGCGCCGGCCGTGGCGCGGGAGATCGTTCGACATCTCCCCCCCTTCGTCACGCCGGTGGGGGTCTTCGTGGACCAGGTCGA
The DNA here is from genome assembly GCA_903855945.1 of uncultured Anaeromyxobacter sp. Taxonomy (GTDB): domain Bacteria; phylum Myxococcota; class Myxococcia; order Myxococcales; family Anaeromyxobacteraceae; genus CAIOAK01. The sequence goes on along the minus strand of CAIOAK010000129.1, from coordinate 32,777 downwards.
GGAGGAGTTGCGGGCCATCGCGGCCGTGACCGGGATCCAGGTCCTGCAGCTCCACGGCGACGAGTCCCCCGAGCTCTGCGCCCGGCTTCCGTTCCCGGTGGTGAAGTCGGTCCCGGCCGACCGGGCCTCCGACCTCGATCGCCTGCGCGCCTACGACGTCCAGGCCTTCCTCGTGGACACCCCCTCCCCGGGGCACGGGGGCAGCGGCCGCCCGTTCGACTGGTCGCTCGCCGCCGGGGTGGCCACCGTGGCGCCGGTCCTCCTGGCCGGCGGCCTCACCCCGGAGAACGTGGCCGACGCCATCCGCGCCGTCCGCCCCTGGGCGGTGGACGTGGCCAGCGGCGTGGAATCTTCACCCGGAGTGAAAGACGCCGACCGCATGGCCCGCTTCGTCTCCGCCGCCCGCGAGGTCCGACTCCCATGACCCAGCCCGATCCGTCCGGACACTTCGGCCCCTACGGGGGGCGCTTCGTACCGGAGACGCTCGTTCCCGCGCTCGACGAGCTGACCGCCGCCTGGCAGGAGGCCCGGCGCGACCCGGCCTTCTCCGAGGAGCTGACCCGGCTGCTCACCCGCTTCGCCGGGCGCCCCACCCCGCTCGGCGACGCGCTCCGGATGGGCACCGAGGCCGGCGGCTGCCGGGTGATGCTGAAGCGCGAGGACCTGTGCCACACCGGCGCGCACAAGATCAACAACACGCTCGGACAGGTGCTTCTCGCCCGGCGCATGGGCAAGCGGCGCATCATCGCCGAGACCGGCGCCGGCCAGCACGGCGTCGCCACCGCCACGGCCGCGGCCCTCTTCGGCATGCCCTGCGACGTGTACATGGGCGCGCTCGACGTCGAGCGGCAGGCGCTCAACGTCTTCCGCATGCAGCTGCTCGGAGCGCGCGTGGTGCCGGTGCAGTCCGGGTCGCGCACCCTGAAGGACGCGATGAACGAGGCCATCCGCGACTGGGTGACCCAGGTCCGCGACACCCACTACATCATCGGCTCGGTGGCCGGCCCGCACCCCTACCCCGCCATGGTCCGCGACTTCCAGGCCATCATCGGGGACGAGGCCCGTGCCCAGGTGCTCGGGCTCGCCGGGCGGCTCCCCGACGCGGTGGTGGCCTGCGTCGGGGGCGGCTCCAACGCCATGGGGATCTTCTCGGCCTTCCTCGCCGACGGCTCCGTCCGGCTGGTGGCGGTGGAGGCGGCCGGCCACGGTCTCGACACGGGCCGGCACGGCGCGGCGCTGGCCCGGGGGCGCCCCGGCGTCCTGCACGGGTCGCGCAGCTACCTGCTCCAGGACGACCACGGGCAGATCGTCGAGGCCCACTCCATCAGCGCCGGACTCGACTACCCGGGCGTGGGTCCGGAGCTGTCGTGGCTGAAGGACGAGGGGCGCATCGAGCTCCGGCAGGCCACCGACGACGAGGCGCTCGACGCCCTCCAGTACCTGGCCCGCACGGAAGGGATCATCCCGGCGCTCGAGACGGCCCACGCCGTCGCGGCGGCCCGCGACCTCGCCCGGGAGCTCGGGCCGAAGGGTCTGCTCCTGGTGAACGTATCCGGGCGGGGGGACAAGGACGTGGATCACGTCCGACGGGCGCTGGCGGAGCGGGTGGCGAAGAAGAAGAGGGCCAAGCGATGAGCGCTTCTCCCGATCGGATCCAGGCGGCATTTTCAGCCGCCGCGAAACGCGGCGGCAGTGTGCTGGTCACCTACGTCATGGGCGGCGATCCCGACCTCGCCACCTCCCGCGAGATGGCCCTCGCCTGCGCCGCGGGCGGCGCCGACATCCTCGAGATCGGCATGCCCTTCTCCGATCCCATCGCCGATGGGAAGACCATCCAGGCGGCGGGCGAGCGGGCGCTGCGCGCCGGGACGACGGTCGCCTCCTGCCTGGCCCTCGCCGCCGAGGTCCGGCGCCGGACCCCCGCCGCCATCGCGCTCATGGGGTACGTGAACCCGGTGATGGCGTACGGCGAGGAGCGCTTCCTCGACGGCTGCGCCGCCTCGGGCGTGGACGCCGTCATCCTGCCCGACCTGCCCCCGGAGGAGGCCGTCTCCTTCCGCGCCGCCGCGGTGGAACGGGGCGTGAAGGTGGTCTTCCTCCTCGCCCCCACCTCGACCCCCGCCCGGATCGCCGCCGCCTGCGACGCCGCCACCGGCTTCGTCTACTTCGTCTCGGTCGCCGGCGTGACCGGCGCGCGCACCTCGCTGCCTGCCGACCTCGGCGCCAAGGTCGCGGCGGTCCGGAAGCGGAGCCGCGTCCCGGTGGTGGTCGGCTTCGGGGTGGGGACCCCGGCGCAGGCCCGGGCCGTCGGGCGGATCGCCGACGGCGTGGTGGTGGGAAGCGCCATCGTGCAGCGCATCGCTGAAGGCGGCGCGCGCAAGGCGCGGGCCGAGCGGGTGCGCCGCTTCGTGGCGTCGCTGTCGCGGTCGCTGCGGCGCTGAGCGACTCGCCGAGCGACTACAGGACCGGCCGCTCGATGGCGAGCGCGATGACCCGCACCTCGCGCATGAGCTCGCCGAACTCGGGGATGGTGAGCGACTGGTGCCCGTCGGAGAGGGCCTTCTCCGGCCTCGGGTGCACCTCGACCATGATGCCGTCCGCCCCGGCGGCGACGCCGGCCCGGGCGATGGCGGCGACGTGCTTGCGGATCCCGATCCCGTGCGACGGGTCTACGATCACCGGCAGGTGGGTGAGCGACTTCAGCACCGGGATGGCGTTGATGTCGAGGGTGTTGCGCGTGGCGGTCTCGAAGGTGCGGATGCCCCGCTCGCAGAGCATGACGTTCGGGTTTCCCTTGGCCACGATGTACTCGGCGGCCATGAGCCACTCCTTGATGGTGCCGGAGAGGGCCCGCTTCAGCATCACCGGCTTCTTCACCTGGCCGAGACGCTCCAGCAGCGGGTAGTTCTGCATGTTGCGCGCGCCCACCTGGAGGATGTCGGCGTACTCGGCGACCACCGGCACGGTGTCGGTGGACATCACCTCGGTGATGATCTTCAAGCCCGTCTCCTCGCGAGCCAGCGCGAGGAGCTTCAGCCCCTCCTCGCGGAGCCCCTGGAACTCGTAGGGGCTGGTGCGCGGCTTCCAGGCCCCGCCCCGCAGGATGGTGGCCCCGGCCGCCTTCACCGCCCGGGCCGTCTCCAGGATCTGCTCCCGCGACTCGACGGAGCAGGGGCCCGCCATGACGGTGATGGCCCGGCCGCCCACGGACACGCCGTCCACGTCGATGACGGTGTCCTCCTCCTTCACCTCCCGGGAGACGAGCTTGAAGGGCTGCGAGACCCGGAGCGCCTCGGCCACGCCGGGGAGCATGGCGAAGTCGTCGGGATCGACGGCCCCGGTGTTGCCCACCACGGCGACCACGTGCCGCTCGGTCCCGGAGATGGGGTGCGGGGTGAGCCCGAGCGAGCGGACCTTCTCGACGACCGCCTCGAACTCGGCGGCCGTGGCGTGGGGCTTCATGGCGATGAACATGGCTTCTCCTCGGCGCCCGGGCGCCGGCGTCTCGGAACTAGATGGGGCGGCCGACGGCGCCTGCGATGACCTTCACCTGGGCCATCAACCCCTCGAACTCGCCGGGGGTGAGCGACTGCTGCCCGTCCGACAGCGCCTTCTCCGGGCAGGGGTGGACCTCGACGATGAGCCCGTCGGCGCCGGCGGCCACCGCCGCGCGGGCCATGGCCGGGACATGGGCCCGGATCCCGATCCCGTGGGACGGATCGACCACCACCGGCAGGTGGGTGAGAGACTTCAGCACCGGGACCGCGTTCAGGTCGAGGGTGTTGCGGGTGGCGTTCTCGAAGGTGCGGATGCCCCGCTCGCACAGCGCCACGTTCGGGTTGCCGTGAGCCACCACGTACTCGGCGGCCATGAGCCACTCGCGGATGGTGGCCGAGGGGCCGCGCTTCAGGAGCACCGGCTTCCCCAGCTTCCCGGCCTGCTTCAGGAGCGAGAAGTTCTGCATGTTGCGGGCGCCGATCTGCACCAGGTCGGCGACGGCCGCCACCTGCGGGAGGGTCTCCACGTCCATGGCCTCGGTGACGATGCGGAGGCCGGTCTCCTGGCGGGCCAGCGCGAGCAGGTCGAGCCCCTCCTGCGCCAGCCCCTGGAACTCGTACGGGCTCGTCCGGGGCTTGTAGGCGCCGCCGCGGAGCAGCGTCGCGCCGGCCGCCTTCACCGCGCGCGCGGCCTCCAGGATCTGATCCCGCGACTCGACCGAGCAGGGACCGGCCATGACCACGATGCGCGTCCCGCCGAGGAGGACCCCGCCCACGTCGATGACCGTGTCCTCCTCTTTCACTTCCCGTGAAACCAGCTTGAAGGGCTGCGAGACCCGGATGGCCTCTCGCACGCCCGGCATGGCGTCGAAGAGCGACGGGTCGAGGGAGCCCTTGTTCCCGGTGATGCCGATGGCGGTCCGCTGGGCGCCGGGGATGGCGTGGGGCACGAGGCCGAGGGAGCGGATCCGCTCGATGACCGCGTCGACCTGCGCCTCGGTGGCGTTCGGCTTCATCACGACCAGCATGCGAAGCGAATAACCGGTTTCCCTGGAAAGTTCACGTGTTTCCTCGGCGCGGCGAGGCGCCGTACACTCTCCTCCGTGCGCGACCGGAGATGGGACCACCTCTACGACGCCTCGAAGCGCCCGGTGAAGGAGGTCATCCTGGAGCGCTTCGCGGAGGAGCTCTCGGACCGGCTCCGCGCCTGGCCCCCGCAGGACGTGGAGTGGCTCTCCGACGACCTGCGGCGGAGGCTCGAGGCGGGGCTCACGCAGCCGCCGCGCGAGGAGATCCTCCGGCTCGGCCTGGAGCTCGCGCGGCTCGACCTGCTCCGGGAGCACGAGGCCTTCGACGAGGCCATGCGGAACCGCGCCCCGTCCATCTGCCTGGGCGCCGCCGACGAGGCGACGTTGCAGCTGCTCCTCCTCTACGTCGGCGAGGAGTGCCTCTCCTTGAAGGAGTGGGCCGAGGGGGCGAAGCTCACCCGCCCCGACCTGGCCCACGCGGTGGACCTGACGGAGCGGCACCTCTTCCGGGTGACCCTCGGGTAGCGCTACCCGCCGAGGCGCCAGGAGACGCGGGCCACCGAACCGAACGACCGGCCGACGCCGCCCAGCGGCAGGACGACGCCCAGCTCGGCCGCGAACGGACCGTTCACGAACCGCACCGCCGCGGCGGGCGAGATCTGGTCGGTTCCCCTTCCGAAGGGGACGTTCCCGGTGCACTGGGCCACGAGCCGCACCCAGGACGCCGGCACGAAGGCGACGCCGACCGCCGCACTTCCCCCCGTCTGCGTCGCCTCGGCGCTGACCACGGCGACCGGGGTGGCGACCGATCCCCAGGTGCGGGTGGCCCGGAAGGAGACTCCGCCGTACCAGGCGAGCCACCGGGTGGCCACGCCCCGGAAGGTGAAGCCCACCTGGGCGCCCACGGCGCGGGCGTCCGGGATCTCGTCCGAGGTGGGGAGGAGCAGGCGCACGAAGACCCCGCCGTCGAGCTGCCCCCGGGGGAGGGAGATGGGGACCCATGTGCTCCCCACCGTCGCCGAGCCCAGCGCGAGATGCCGGTTCTCCTGCCCGCCGATCAGGAGCCACCGGTAGGCCAGCGCGTTCAGCGTGGCGTAGATCTCCCAGCGCGGCGAGGGGGCCCAGCTTCCCTCCAGCTCGAGCGCGCCCCGCTGCAGTCCGTCGCGCGCCGGAACGTAGACGCCGCTCACGGTGCGACCGGGCTGGTCGGTGACCGAGCCGCCCACGCTCACGGCCAGCTCCGACCGGGGCTCGGAGCGCCGGATGACGACGAGCGCGTTGGAGGCCGGGGAGGCGATGGCGGCCGCACCGCCGTCGCCGCCCGAGTCGCCTGCGCCGGCCGCGTCGTCGGCGCGCGTCCCACCGGCGGCGAGGAGCCCCACCGCGACGGCCAGGAGCAGTGCGCGGGTGGCGGCCATCGTCCTACCGGGACTGCGGGACCTTCTCCCAGTCGGCCAGGAACTTCTTCAGGCCGATGTCGGTGAGCGGGTGCTGGACGAGCTGTGCCAGGACCGAGAAGGGGATGGTGGCCACGTCGGCCCCCATGCGCGCCGCCTGCACGACGTGGAGCGGGTTGCGCACCGAGGCCACCAGCACCTGGGTCGCGAACTCGTAGTTCCGGTAGATCTCCAGGATCTGGGCGATGAGCGCCATCCCGTCCTCGGAGACGTCGTCGAGCCGCCCCACGAAGGGCGAGACGTAGGTGGCGCCGGCCTTGGCGGCGAGCAGCGCCTGGCTCGGCGAGAAGCAGAGGGTCACGTTGGTCCGGATGCCCTCGTCGGTGAGCGCCTTCACCGCCTTCAGCCCCTCCAGGATGAGCGGGACCTTGATGACCACGTTGGGCCCGAACCTGGCGTAGGCGTGGGCCTCGCGCAGCATCCCCTCGAAGTCCACGGCCGTGACCTCCGCCGAGACCGGCCCGGTGACGAGCCCCACGATCTCCTTCAGGACCTCCTCGAAGGGACGACCGGTCTTCGCCACGAGCGACGGGTTGGTGGTGACGCCGTCGCAGAGCCCCAGGTCGAGCGCCTTCCGGATCTCGGTCACGTCGGCGGTGTCGATGAAGAACTTCATGGTGGTCTCCGGAATGGTGGGGTGCGGGGCAAGGTGCTATACGGAACCGGTCATGTCCAGCAGGAAAGCCGCGCCCCGACGCAGTCCGCGCTCGTCCTCCCGGCGCGGAACTTCCGCCCGGACGCGCTCCCTGGTGGCCTACGGCCGGATGGTGCTCGAGACCGAGGCGCGCGCCATCGGAAGCCTCCGGCTCGACGAGCGGTTCGCCACCGCGGTCGGCTGGATCCTGCGCTGCAAGGGGCAGGTGGTGCTCACCGGGATCGGCAAGCCGGGGTTCGTGGCCCAGAAGATCTCGGCCACGCTGGCCTCCACCGGGACCCACTCCATCTACCTCCACCCCGCCGAGGCGGCCCACGGCGACCTCGGCCGCGTGTCCCGCGCCGACGTGATCTTCGCGCTCTCCAACAGCGGCGAGTCGGAGGAGATCCTCCGGCTGCTCCCCGCCGTGAAGCGCATCGGGGCCCGGGTGGTGGCCATCACCCGCGACGAGGAGAACCCGCTGGCCCGCGCGTCGGACCTGGTGCTCGCCATCGGCGACGTGGAGGAGGCCTGTCCCATGGGGCTCGCCCCCACCACGAGCACGGCGGCGCTTCTCGCGATCGGCGATGCGCTCGCCATGGCGGTGCTGGAGAATCGCCCCTTCGGGCGCGACGAGTACGCGCTCTACCACCCCGGCGGGAAGCTGGGCCGGCACCTCATGAAGGTCCACGAGCTCATGCGCAGCGGCGAGGCCAACCCCCTCGTTCGGGAATCTGCGCCGCTCAGCCGGGCGGTGGGCGTGATGACCCGCACGCCGGGGCGGCCAGGCGCCGCCACGGTGGTGGACGCGCGCGGCCGCCTCCTCGGAGTCTTCACCGACGGTGACTTGCGCCGGATGGTGGAGCAGGGGCGCATCGACTTCGATCAGCCGGTCTCGACGGTGATGACCCGCAACCCGCGCACGGTGCGCCCCGAGGAACGGCTCGTGGAGGCCGCCCGGGTGATGCGCGAGGCCCGCATCGACCAGGTGCCGGTGGTGGACGCCACGGGCCGGGCCGTCGGGCTGCTCGACGTCCAGGACCTGCTCGCGGCGCGGATCCTCTGACCATGGCGAGCACGGGCGAGAACCGGCTGCGGCGCGACCTCGTGGAGGTCTGCCGGCGCCTGCACGAGCGGCGGCTCGTCGGCGCGGGCGAGGGGAACGTCTCCTGCCGTCTCGGGGCGAACCGGTTCCTGGTGACGCCGTCGGGAGTGAACAAGGGCTATCTCCGCCCCGCCGACCTCGTGGTGGTCGACTTCCAGGGCCGACCGCTCCGGGGTCGCGGCCGCCCCAGCTCCGAGCTGCGCATGCACCTCGCCGCGTACGCGGCCCGGCCCGACGTCGGCGCGGTGGTCCACGCCCACCCGCTCACCGCGGTGGCCTTCACGGTCGCCGGCGTGCCCCTGCCCGACGACCTGCTCCCGGAGGCGGTCCTGGTCCTCGGGCCCATCGGCCTGGCCCCGTTCGCCACGCCGGGCACCGACGAGGTGCCCCGTTCGCTCGCCCCGCTCTGGACGGCGCACCACGTGATGCTGCTGGAGCGGCACGGGGCGCTCGCGCTGGGCACGGACCTCTTCCAGGCCTTCGATCGGCTGGAGACGCTGGAGCGGGTTTGCGAGGTGGCGGCCCGGGCGCGCGCGCTGGGGCGCTGCGAGCCCTTGCCCGACCTGGCGATCGAGAAGGTCCTCGAGGCGGGGCGTGCGCTGGCGGCGGCTACAGGAGCGACACCGCGAGCACGATCGCGACCGGCCCGGCGAGCAGCAGGACCACGGCCCGCTTGAAGCGCGGGTGATGGAGAGCGCCCTCACAGCGGATAGCCACCCACCGGCGCGATGTCGAGCACGGGGGCTTCCTCGAGCAGGGCCGCCACCGTGGCGCCGGAACCCGGAACCCGGAGCTCGGGGGCCAGCTCGGCGAGCGGCGCCAGGACGAAGCGACGCCGCGCCAGTTCCGGGTGCGGCACCGTGAGCCCGGGCGCCCGGACGACGCGGTCGCCCAGGAGCAGGAGATCGAGGTCCAGCGTGCGGGGGCCCCAGCGCAGGTTCCGGATCCGGCCGGCGCCCCGCTCCACCGCGAGGAGCAGCGCGAGCAGCGACGCCGGCGTCCGCGTGGTCTCGAGCTCCAGGACGGCGTTCAGGTATCGGGGCTGCGGCGGGCCCACCGGGGCGGTGTCCCAGACACGGGAGCCACGCACCACCGCCACGCCCGGCGCGGCGCGCAGCGCACGGGCGGCCTCGGCGAGCCGCGCCCACCGGTCCCCCAGGTTCGACCCGACGGCCACGTAGGCGCGCATCGAGGATGCCCTAGACCACCGGATTCCGCAGGATCCCGACGCCGCTCACCTCGACCTCGACCCAGTCGCCGCGCCGGATGGGGCCCACGCCCTCGGGCGTCCCGGTGGAGACGAGGTCGCCCGGCAAGAGCGTCATGATGTGCGAGATGAAGGACACGAGCGCGTAGGCGTCGAAGACCATGTCGCGCGTCGTGCCGCGCTGCCGCTGCTCCCCGTTGACGCGGCAGATGACCACCTGGTCCATGGGATCGAGCGTGGTCTCCACCACCGGGCCGACCGGGCAGAAGGTGTCGTAGGACTTGGCCCGGGTGAAGTGGGACTCGGCGCGCTGGATGTCGCGGGCGGAGACGTCGTTCAGGCAGGTCCAGCCGAAGATCGACTCCCGCGCGTCCACGGGGCTTCCCCGGGTGAGGGTCCGGCCCATGACGACCGCCAGCTCGGCCTCGTGGTGGACCTCCTTCGAGGCCTCCGGCAGCCGGATCTCCTGCATGGGGCCGACGATGGCCGTGGAGGGCTTGAGGAAGAGGAGCGGCTCCTTCGGGACCTCGTTCCCCAGCTCCTTCGCGTGGGCCCGGTAGTTGCGGCCGACGCAGACCACCTTGGTGGGCTGGACCGGCGCGAGCAGGGTGACCTCGGCGAAGGGGATGCGCTCCCCCTCGGGCAATCCGCCCTCCCAGGGCGCCGCCGTGAGCGGGCGGACGTCGGAGCCCTCGACGAGCCCGTACCGCTCCTGGCCGCGGTGGGCGAACCGGCAGGTCCTCACGGCGCCCCCCGGAGTCCGAGCACGTCGTGCATGTCGTACATCCCGGGCGCGCGCCCATTCACCCAGCGTGCAGCACGCAGCGCCCCGCGGGCGAACTGATCGCGGGAGGTGGCCCGGTGGGTGACCTCGAGCCGCTCCCCCTGCCCGGCGAAGAAGACCGTGTGCTCCCCCACCACGTCGCCGCCCCGGAGCGTCATGACGCCGATCTCACGCGGGGTGCGCTCCCCCACCATGCCGTGGCGGGCGTAGACGACATCGCGGGCGGGATCGCGGTGGAGCGCCTCCGCGGCCACCTCGGCGAGCCGCACCGCCGTCCCGCTGGGCGCGTCCTTCTTCTTGCCGTGGTGCATCTCGACGATCTCCACGTCGTAGGCGTCCCCCAGCGCCCGGGCGGCCTGGGCCACCAGGGCGAACATCACGTTCACCCCCACGCTCATGTTGGGGGAGAGCACCACCGGGATGCGGGCGGCGTCCTGCTGGATGCGGGCCTTGCCGTCGGCCGGGAAGCCGGTGGAGCCGATCACGATGGCCACGCCGGCGTCGGCCGCCACCGTGGCGTTGCGCACCGAGGCCTCGTGGCTCGTGAAGTCGATCACCACGTCCGTCTGCGTGCGCGCCAGCACCGCCGCGAGGTCGTTCCCGACCGGCACGCCGATCGGGCCGAAGCCCGCCGCTTCTCCCGCGTCGCCCGGGCCGCTCCAGCCCGGCCGCTCCACCGCTCCCACGAGGCGCAGCCCGTCGGTATCGCGCAGCATGCGCAGGATGGTCCCACCCATGCGGCCGGCCACCCCGGTCACGACGACGTTCACCATGTTCTCCTCCTGGAAATCGGGCGCGGAACGGCTCAGGCGGCGACGACGAGTCCGAAGCGGACCATCGCGTCCCGGACCCGGGACAGGCTGGCCGGCGAGATCTGCCAGAGCGGAAGCCGGATCTCGGGCCCGGCCTTGCCGAGCAGGGCCACGGCGGCCTTCACCGGACCGGGGTTGGTCTCGATGAACATGACCCGGTTCAGCTCGGCCATGGCCACCTGCCGCGCGAGCGCCGTGGCCGTGTCGCCGCGCAGCGCCGCCGCCACGAGCTCCTTCATGGCCCGGGGGGCGATGTTGCCGATCACCGAGATCACGCCGTGACCACCGCAGGCGATGTAGGGCAGGACGGTGAAGTCGTCGCCGGAGAGGTAGGAGATCGCGTCCCGGCCGCAGCGCTCGACGAGCTGGACCTGCCGGTCCATGTTCGCGGTGGCCTCCTTGATCCCGGCGATGGCACCGGCGTCGACGAGCCGCCCCACCGTCTCGGGGAGCAGATCCACGGCGGTGCGGCTGGGCACGTTGTAGGCCACCACCGGGAAGCCCACCGAGTCCCAGATCTTCATGTAGTGCTGGTAGAGCCCTTCCTGGGTGGGCTTGTTGTAGTACGGGGTCACCACCAGCGCGGCGTCGGCCCCGAGTTGCCTGGCCATCTTCACGCTCTCGACCGCCTCGGCCGTCGAGTTGGAGCCGGCGCCGGCGATGATCTTGACCCGGCCGCGGGCGGCCTCGACGCAGGTGCGGATGACGTCGGCCCGCTCGCGGGCCGTCAGCGTGGCCCCCTCGCCGGTGGTGCCGCAGGGGACGATGCCGTCGGTACCTTCCCGGATCTGCCACTCGACGAGCTCGCGCAGCGAGGCGAGATCCGGCTCGCCCTCCCGGAGCGGCGTGACGATGGCGACCATGGCGCCCTGCAGCTTCATGGTGATCCTCCGAAAAAAGTGGGAGCCAGACTCTAGCCGATCCGGCGGGGGGCCGGAAACCGGCGTCCGGCCGGGCGCGCCCGTTCCCCCCGGACGAGGTCCGGCCAGGTCTCCCGCTTCCGGACGAGCCGCGCCACGTCCCCGTCCACCAGCACCTCCGCGGCCCGGGGGCGCGCGTTGTAGGAGGAGGACATGGAGAAGCCGTAGGCCCCGGCCGACCGGACGCAGAGCAGGTCGCCCGCCTCCGGGACGGCCATGCGCCGGCCGCGGGCCAGGAAGTCGGACGACTCGCAGACCGGCCCGACCACGTCGATCGTCCCCTCCGGGCGCGCCTCGCCGCCGACGAGCTCGATGTCGTGGTGGGCGTCGTAGAGGCTCGGGCGGACGAGGTCGTTCATCCCCGCGTCCACCACGGCGAAGCGCTTCCGGCCGCTCCGCTTCAGGAAGAGGACCCGGGTGAGGAGCACGCCGGCGTTGCCCACGAGCACCCGCCCCGGCTCCAGGATCACCTCGCCGCTCCAGCCCTTCATGGCTCGCTTCACCGCCGCGCCGTACTCGTCCGGGTGCGGCGGGTTCTCGTCGCTGTACTGGATCCCCAGCCCGCCCCCGATGTCGATGTGGCGCAACCGCACGCCGGAGCGCCCGAGGTCCCGAACGAGCGCCCGGACCCGGGCGATGGCGTCCAGGAAGGGGACCACCGTGGTGATCTGCGAACCGATGTGGCAGGCCACGCCCCGGACGTCGATGGCCGGGTCGCCCGCGGCCACCGTGTAGAGGCGGCGGGCGTCCTCGACCGAAACCCCGAACTTGGAGGTCTTCAGGCCCGTGGCGATGTAGGGATGGGTGCGGGGATCCACGTCCGGATTCACTCGTAGTGAAATAGGCGCCCGGACCCCGAGCCGCCGAGCCACCACCGAGATGCGCCCCAGCTCGGGGCCGCTCTCCACGTTCAGGCACTTCACGCCCTGCGAAAGGGCGAAGGCGATCTCCTCGTCGGTCTTGCCCACGCCGCTGTAGACCACCTTGCGCGGGGCGCCGCCCGCCTGGAGCACCCGGTAGAGCTCCCCGCCCGACACGATGTCGAAGCCGGCGCCCAGCCGGGCGAGCAGGTCGAGCACGGCCAGGTTCGCGTTGGCCTTGGCGGCGTAGCAGACGAGGTGGCGCAGGCCGGTGAGCGACCGGTCGAGCACCTTCCAGTGGCGTCGGAGCGTGGCCGACGAGTAGACGTAGAGCGGCGTGCCGTAGGCGCGGGCCAGCCGCTCCAGGGAGATCTCCTCGGCGCAGAGCTCGCCGTTCCTTCGCTGGAAGTGGTTCATCTCCCGCAGGCTCCTCCGGAGGCGGTGTCACAGGGGGGCGCGGCCGGCGTGGCCGCGCTCGGGGCAGCGGGGGGCGGCGCGGTCGGGGCGTCGGCGCCCGCGGACGCGGCCGGCCGCGGGGGCGCCCTCACGCCGCAGGCGGTGAGCGCGAGCGCCAGGGCGAGCGTCGCACGGAGGCTCAACGCCTCCTCCGGAGGACCTTCTCCCAGCGGGCCAGCTCGGCCGCCACGCGCCGAGGGGCGGGCCCTCCCGGCAGGTCGCGCCGGGCCACGCTCCGCTCCGGGTCGAAGCAGCGGAGCACGCCCCGGTCGAACCGCGGGTGGAACCGGCGCCACTCCGCGACCGTGAGGCTCGACAGGGCCCGGCCCGTCGCCGTGGCGAACGCGGCCGCCTGGCCCACCGCCTCGTGGGCCTCCCGGAACGGGACGGCGCGCTCCACCAGCCACTCGGCGGCGTCGGTGGCGAGCGACTCTCCCCCCTCCAGCGCGGCGCGCATCCGCTCCACCTGGAACCGGCCCGTCTCGACCGCCCCGGAGAGCGCGTCGAGGGTCTCCACGAGCATCCGCGGCGCGCCGAGGAGCGGCCGCTTGTCCTCCTGCAGGTCCCGGTTGTAGGCGAGCGGGAGCCCCTTCACGATGACGAGCAGCCCCACCAGGTCCCCGATGGCGGTCCCGGCCCGCCCGCGCGCCAGCTCGGCCACGTCCGGGTTCTTCTTCTGCGGCATGAGCGAGCTGCCGGTGGCGAAGGAGTCGTCCAGGTCGAGGAAGCCGAACTCACGCGTGGTCCAGAGGACGATCTCCTCGCCGAGGCGGGAGAGGTGCACGGCGCAGAGCGCGCAGGCGAAGACGAGCTCGATGGCCGAGTCCCGGTCGGAGACGGCGTCGAGCGAGTTGCGGGTCACCCCGTCGAGCCCGAGCGTGCGGGCCACCCGCTCCCGGTCGAGCCGCAGCGTGGTTCCGGCCAGCGCGCCCGAGCCGAGCGGCGAGATGGCCGCACGGCGGCGCACCTCGGCGAACCGTTCCCGGTCGCGCCCCAGCATCTCCACGTAGGCGAGCATGTGGTGGGCGAGGGACACCGGCTGGGCCCGCTGGAGGTGGGTGTACCCGGGGAGCAGCGTGCGCTGGTGGCGCCGGGCCTGGCCGAGGAGCGACCGCATCATCCCGGCCACGGACTCGTCGAGCCGGTCGCACGACTCGACGATGAAGAGCCGCTCGTCGAGGGCCACCTGATCGTTGCGGCTCCGCCCGGCGTGCAGGTAGCCGGCGGCGCGCCCCACGAGCTCCCCGAGCCTCCGCTCGGCGTGGGTGTGCACGTCCTCCAGCCGCGGGTCGTGCCGGATGGCTCCCGCCTCGAACTCGCGACGGACCCGGTCGAGCCCCCGGCGGATCGTCTCGGCGGCCTTCCGGGGGATGATCCCCCGGGCGGCCAGCATCGCCACGTGAGCCTGGCTGCCGCGGATGTCCTGCGGATGGAGCGCGCCGTCCTCCTGGATGGAGACCGACATCCGGACGAGCCGGGGATCGGCCTCCCCGGAGAGGGCGGCGCGGGAGACGGGCTTCGGCTTCCGGGAGGCGGGTCGGCGAATCTTCCTCATGCGGCTGCGGAGGCTATCAAAGAATCCTCGATTTCGCGCTTGGCTCCCACCCTGGAGAGCCCCAGGATCGCAGGGAACCCACACGGAGGTCGTCCATGGCAGGAGCGTCCGAGATCGTCGTCACCTTCCCGGGAGGCATGCGGGTGGATGCGCAGGTGGGGCGGCACGTCGTCCGGACCGACCAGCACGTCCCGGACGGCGGGGAGGACTCGGCGCCCACCCCCTTCGAGCTCTTCGCAGCCTCCCTGGCCACCTGCGCGGGACTCTTCGTGGTCGGGTTCTGCCAGAAGCGCGACCTCCCGACCGATGGGATCCGCGTCGTGGAGCGGCTCCACCACGGGGAGGACGGCGCGCTCGCGGGCGTGGACCTCGACATCGAGGTGCCGGCCTCGTTCCCCGAGAAGTACCGGGATGCGCTGGTGCGCGTCGCCAGCAAGTGCTCGGTGAAGCGGGCCATCCAGGCGCAGCCCGCCTTCCAGGTCCGTACGGTCGTCCGCGACTAGAAAACGATGCCCAGGCCGGCGTGGATGTTCTGGGCCACGCCGCTCACGCTGCTCGTGACCACGCCGCTGGACGAGCTGATCTGATCGAAGCCCGAGAGCATGCGCAGCAGGCCGTAGTCGAGGAAGAAGACGAACCCGTCGTCCGACTGGTACTTCACGCCCACGTCGAGCTCGATGCCGAGCGGCTTGCTGGTCTGGGACGGGGTGGACGTGGCCATGATCGCCTGCGAGTAGACGATCTGCCCGCCGACGGTGAGCCCGTCGAGCACGTCCCACTTGAAGGTGGGCTTCACGTACCAGGCGTCGGTGACCGTGCCGAGGATGCGCCGCCAGAGGATGAGGTCGACCTGGTAGGCCGGGTTGAACCGGTAGTTGTTGAGCGCCGGATAGGCCGCGCCCACCTGGTTGCCGTCGATCGAGCCCGCCGGCGGGACGTTGCCGCAGCGGTTCGGATTGGTGGCCGGGAGCGAGTAGTCGCACCGGCCCGGGAAGTTGCCGAAGCCCGGGGCGGAGTCGCCGCTCGCGATGCCGAACTCGCCGCCGACGGCGATGCGGGCTGCCTCTCCGAACTTGTAGTTGCCGCGCAGCACCGCCGCGCCCTGCCGGATGGTGGCCGGGATGGCGGCCGCGGCCGGATCCGAGCCCACGTTCCCCATGTTGCCCCAGATGCCGATGCCCTCCGCCTCGATCTCGAAGCGCTTGCCGGTCCAGCGGAGGAAGAGGTCGAGCGTCCCGGCGCTGGCATCCCGGTTGACCAGGGTGACCGGGGTGGAGACGCCGTACGGCTCGACCACCGGCCACATCGACTGGGGGGTGAGCATGGGCAGCCCGAGCCGCTGCGACTTCCAGTTGAAGAGCAGGCCGTAGTTGAAGCTGGTGCTCCCCTTCTCGATCTTGCGCCGCACCTGGTCGGGCGTGTCGGTCCGGGCGATCATGATGCCCACGGTGCCGACGTCGTCGTCCTGGGTGTAGTTGATCGGCTGGCCGATGCCCACGGTGTTGAAGGTGCTCGCGTAGGAGACACCGGAGCCGTCCCACTCGTAGTACGGCGTCACGGCCAGGCCGCCGAGGAACTGGCCGAGCGGGATGGTGAACTGGATGCGGTCCACGTTGTCGCCGTAGTCCTGGTCGATGCCCTCGCCGGCGTTGTAGTAGATGCCGGCGCCCCAGCTGGCGGGCATGCGGCCGAAGCTGAGCAGACCCACCGGCGTCTGCACCTCGCCCCAGGCACGCTTCACCTGCACGGCGCCCCAGAACCAGTTGTAGCCGGCGATCGGCGAGACCTGGCTCCCGCCCATGAATCCGTAGAGGTTGTAGATGCCGGCGGCGGGCGTGGAGCCGAGGACCACGTTGTCGAGGAAGTCGATCTCCATCTTCACCCGGACCTGCTCCGAGACGTTGAAGGTGGGATCGACGCGCAGGCGCATGTTGCCGCCGGTGTTGGTGCCGTTCGGCGGCGAGGAGGAGATGTCGGTGTTCCCGCCCCACAGGTACCAGCCCATCGGATCGGCCGGCTGCCCGCCGTTCATGTTGTTGAAGAGATCCCAGCGAAAGCGGAAGTAGCCGTCGATCTGGAGGAAGTGGAGCTTCTTCTTCTGATCCTGCTCGCCGAGGAACTCGGCGGCCGACTGGGCGCCCTGGATCTCGGCGCGCACCTCGTCCCGCAGCTGCTCCTTGACCTTGGCGACCTCCTTCTGGACGGCCTCCTGGATCTTCTGGTCCATCTCCGCCTGGGTCATCGGCGCAGCAGGCGCCGGGGCCAGGAGCGACGTGGATTCGGCCTTCGCCGGGGCTGCCGCGGGGGGAGTGGGCGACTGGGCGAACGCCGTGCCGACGAGGAGCGGGATCGCGAGGAGGAACGGGAGGGGGCGCATCATGGGGCTGTCACTAACCATGCGATTCCCCTCGGGGTCAAGCGCTCTTGGGGCCCTGGCGGAGCTCGACGAGCACCCCCCGACTCCCCTTCGGGTGGACGAAGGCAACCCGCGCCCCGCCGGCGCCCGGACGGGGCTTCTCGTCGAGCAGCGGAGCCCCCTGGGCCTTGAGCGCAGCCATCGCCTTCTCGATGTCGGGCACCTCCAGGCAGATGTGGTGCATCCCCTCGCCCCGCTTCTCGATGGTCTTCGCCATGGGGCTGTCGGGGCCGGAGGGCGAGACGAGCTCGATCCGGCCCGAGCCGTGGCCGAAGATGGCCACCCTCACCTTCTCGGACGGGACCTCCTCGACCTCGGCGAGCTCGAGGCCGTAGACGTCCCGGTAGAGGCGGATGGCGGCGTCGAGATCGGCGACGAGGATGGCGACGTGGTCGAGACCCTTCATGGAGTTCCTCCGGTGTGCGTTGGGGCCGGATCAAACGGGTTCGCGCGCCGGACGTCAACTGCGGACGACGGGCTCCCTACGGGCGCTTCGCGTCAGCCCGGGTCACCTGGAGGGCCCCGACGAGGGAGATGGCGTCCTGCCGCGTGCCCCGCCCGAGCGCGACGTGGGTCGCGTCGGCCACGTCCTGCCCGAAGGTCGGGTCGACCGCGATCCATCCGTCCCCGACCTTCACCTCGGCCCAGGCGTGCCAGTAGAGCCCCGGACCGCCCTGGCCGTAGCTCGCGTAGACGAGCCCCTTCACCTCGCGCGCCCGGATCCCCGCGGCGCGGCAGAGGGCCACGAAGAGCCGGGTGTGCTCGGTGCAGTCCCCCTTGCCCTGCCGGAGGATGTCGCTCGCCCGGTCTGCGCTCTGCCCGTAGACCTTCTCGATCCGTTCGAACACGGCCCGGGAGAGGCGACGCGACGCGGCCCAGGTGCCCGGGGTGCCGCCCACCGTCGCCTCGGCGAGCGCCCGGATGGAGGGGGCCTCCCAGTCGATCTCGATGGTGGCGGCCTGGTCGGCGTCGCCGCGGGGCGCGGGCTTCCCCCGGGGGACGTCCTTCCCGGCGAAGGGGCGGGCCGTCACCGTGAGGATCGTCTCGCCGCCCGGGCCGGCCACGGCCCGCTGCCGCTCGTCGTCGAGGTCGAAGCCGCGAGGGATCCCCTTCATCGCGTAGGTGATCGCCATGGGGACGTCGCGCGGGAGCGGCCCCGGGAGGGGGACGCGCAGCGTGCTGAACAGGTCGATGAGGTCGAGCCGCCGCGCGGTCTCCATCGGCTCCACCTTGACCACCATCCCGTCGCCGACCCGCGTCTCGAGCACCCTCCCCTCGTCGGAGACGAGCACCCGGGGCGCCACCCGGTCCCCCTCCTCCAGTTCCTCCACCACCGAGACCGGCACCTCGACTCCGGCGCCGCCCACCCGGGACCGGCCGGCGTAGCGGCTCGTCATCCGCTTCACCCGGAGGTCGTCCGACTGGAGCTGGTTGCCGCTCACCGTCCTGCAGGTGAGCGCGGCGAGCCGGGGGGCCTCCACCTGCTCGGCCGTCTCACCGGGGTGGGGAATGTCGGCCGTGCGCTTCCCGTCGGGGGAGGCGATCTCGGCATGGCAGGAGGACGGCCCGCAGGTGACGTGGACGGTCCTGTCGCCGCCGTCCCCCCGGAAGGTGCTGCGCAGCGAGAGGAGGCGCCCCCCCTTCCCCGGCTCGTAGACCCGCTCCTCGAGCACCTCGCGGCGCACCTTCCGCGGGCCGACCAGGGCCTCCACGAGCATCTCCTCCTGCGCGACCCGGACGCGCTTGCCGTCGCGGGTCTCCAGCGCGGAGGAGGTGCGGAGCCAACCCACCTTCTTGTCCCCCACGTAGAGCCCGTACCACTCGGGCTCGGTGCGGGGTTCGAGGTCGAGCAGCGTGGCGCCGGGGCGGCAGTGGCGATCGGGCGACGCGCCCTTCACCGGATCCGGGGCGGCGCGCGCCGTGCCGACCGAGCAGGCGAGCGCCGCGGCGAGAAGCAGTCTGGAGGCTCTTCGTCCCATCCGTTTCCGGATCGAACCTTTAGCAGAAACTGGCAATTCCCTCCGCGCCGGGCTCTCATCCCGGGCGATGAGCGCGATCTGGGTCCTCCTCCTCGTGGCCTCCGTGGTGGTGGCTGCCGTCACCGGCCGCGTGGGGGCGCTTCCCGGCGCCATCGCCGAGTCGGCCGGGCGCGCGGTGACCCTCTCCCTGGGGCTCGCCGGCGTGCTCGCGCTCTGGATGGGGCTCATGAAGGTGGCCGAGGAGGCCGGGCTGGTCCGGGCGCTGGGGCGGCTCGCCCGCCCCATCCTGCGCCGCCTCTTCCCGTCGGTGCCTCAGGACTCGCCCGCCATGGGGGCGATGACGATGAACATCGCCGCCAACGTCCTCGGCCTGGGCAACGCCGCCACCCCCTTCGGCATCCGGGCCATGGAGGAGCTGGAACGGGCCAACCCCACCCCGGGCACGGCGAGCGACGCCCAGGCCCTCTTCTGCGCGCTCAACACCGCGAGCGTCCAGCTCGTGCCGGCCACGGTCATCGCGCTCCGCGCGGCGGCCGGCGCGCGCCAGCCGGCGGACATCCTGGCCGCGACGCTGCTCGCCTCCTGCTGCGCCACCGTGGCCGCGGTGTGCGCCGCCTGGGCGCTCCGCCGCCTCTTCCCCGCCCCTCCCCCCGGAGACCGCACGTGATCCGGGCGGCGCTCGAGGCGCTCTCCGTCTGGGCCGTCCCGCTGCTCGTGGCCGGGATCCCCGCCTGGGCCCTTACACGCAAGGTGAAGGTCTATCCCGTCTTCGTGGAGGGGGCGAAGGAGGGGTTCCAGGTCGCGGTGCGGATCATCCCCCCGCTCGTGGCGGTGGTGGTGGCGCTCGGGATGCTCCGCGCCTCGGGGGCGATGGACGGGCTGGCGGCGCTGCTCGCGCCGGTCACGTCCCGGATCGGGATCCCGGCGAGCGTGCTGCCGCTGGTCCTCGTGCGCCCCCTCTCCGGGGGCGCGGCGCTCGGCGTGGTGGCCGACGTGCTCCGCTCCGACGGGCCCGACTCCTACGCCGGACGGCTGGCCTCGGTGATGGCCGGATCGACCGAGACCACCTTCTACGTGCTGGCGGTCTACTTCGGGGCGGTCGGGATCACCCGGTACCGGCAGGCGTTGCCGGCGGCCCTGATCGCCGACCTGGCCGGCTTCGCGGCCTCGGTGGCGGCGGTGCGCTGGCTCTTCGGATCGTGACGGCGCCTCACCCCTCGATGGCCACGTCCACCACCACCGGCTCGAGCACGCGGACGATCTCCTTCGGGTCGAGCCCGACGAGGAAGCCGCGCGAGCCGCCGTTCAGGTAGACCCGCGGCAGATCGAGGATGGTGCGCTCCACGCAGACCGGCATCCGCTTCCGGGTGCCGAAGGGGCTCGTGCCGCCCACCTGGTAGCCGCTGTGGCGGTTCGCCACCTCCGGCTTGCAGATCTGCACCGACCGCCGGGAGAGCTGGCGCGCCAGCGCCTTCGTGGAGACCTCCCGGTCGCCGTGCATGAGCACCACGACGGGGTCGCCGGCGTCGTCCTCCATGACGAGCGTCTTCACCACGGCGTGCTCCTCCACGCCGAGCTCGCGGGAGGAGACGGCGGTCCCCCCCTTCTCCTCGTACCGGTAGAGGTGCTCGGTGTAGGCCACCCCCTTCTCGCGGAGGAGGCGGGTGGCGGCGGTGGAGGGGGCTTTTCCCATGATGCGAGGGTAGAGCGCGTCCCGCGACCCCGCAACCGTTGCTGCGCTACCATGCGCCCCGCGGGCGAAGGCCGCCCGGGGAGGTCACCTTGCGCTGGTTCGTCCGCGGCGACGTCGATGGTTTCTTCGGTCTGGCCCTCGACAACCTGGTGCAGTTGCTCGTCATCGACGCGCTCTGCCGGCACGCGCTGGGCTTCCCCGAATCGCTCGTGCGGGGGACGATCCTCCCCGGCGCGGCCCTCTCGGTGCTGGTCGGGAACCTCTACTACGCCTGGCAGGCGATGCAGCTGGCCCGGAAGACGGGGCGCGCCGACGTCACCGCGCTCCCCTTCGGCATCAACACCGTGTCCCTCTTCGCCTTCGTCTTCCTGGTGATGCTCCCCGCGAAGCTCGCCGCCCAGGCGGCCGGAGCCGCCGACCCGGCCCGGGTGGCCTGGCAGGCGGGGCTCGTCGCCTGTCTCGCCTCGGGGCTCATCGAGCTCGGCGGGGCGTTCGTGGCGGAGCGGATCCGGCGCGCCACGCCCCGGGCCGCGCTCCTCTCCACACTGGCCGGGATCGCGCTGGGGTTCATCTCGCTCGGCTTCCTCCTGCGCGCCTTCGCGCGTCCGGTGGTCGGGTTCGCCACGCTCGGGGTGGTGCTCGTCACCTACTTCGGCCGGGTCCGCTTCCGCGGGCGCATCCCCGGCGGGCTCGTGGCGGTGGTCCTCGGTACCTTCCTGGCCTGGGCGACCGGCCTCGCGCCGGTGGGGGCGGCGCCGCAATCGGCCGCCTCCTTCTGCCCCCCGACCTCGGCGGTGGGGGCGCTCCTCGAGGCGCTGCGCGGCGGCCACCTGGCCACCTACCTCTCCGTGATCCTGCCCATGGGGCTCTTCACGCTGGTGGGCTCGCTGCAGAACGTCGAGTCGGCCGAGGCGGCCGGGGACGCCTACCCCACCCGCCCTTCCCTCATGGTGAACGGGCTCTCCACGGTGCTGGCGGCGCTGCTCGGCTCCTGCTTCCCGACCACCCTCTACATCGGCCACCCGGGCTGGAAGGCGCTCGGAGCCCGGGCCGGCTACTCGGTCCTGAACGGGATCTTCGTGGCGGCGGTGGCCCTCACCGGGACCCTCTCCTGGATCGCCTGGGCGGTCCCCATCGACGCCGGGCTCGCCATCGTCGTCTGGATCGGCGTGGTCATCTCGGCGCAGGCCTTCCAGGTCGTCCGCAAGGAGCACGCGCCGGCGGTGGTCATGGGGATCCTGCCGGGCATCGCCGCCTGGGGGGTGCTCATGGCGAAGGCCGGCCTGCGCGCCGCGGGCGTGGGATCGCCGGGAGGTCCGCCGCTCACGGCCGGGGTCCTGGACGCCTTCCTCGCCTCCGACGTCTGGATCCGCGGCGGCTTCGCGCTGGATCAGGGGTTCATCTTCACCGCGATGATCCTGGCGGCGGGGACGGCGATGATCATCGACGGGCGCTTCCGGACGGCGGCGGGATGGTTCGCGACCGGGGCGGCGCTGTCGGCGCTGGGTCTCGTCCACTCCTGGAGGCTCACGCCGCAGGACGCGGTGATGGACCTGCGGCCGGCCTGGCCGTTCGTGATCGGGTACGGCTTCGTGGCGGTGCTGCTCCTCGTCACACCCTGGGTGACGGAGGCCGACGCGGGCGAACACGGGTAGTTGCGCGTCCCGGGGGGACGCGCTGCTATTTGTCCCCCACCGGCGCGAAGAAGCTGACGCCGCGCACGTGCTCCTGAACTTGAAGCGGGTGCTGGATGGGCGGGAAGGCACGCTGCTCGCAGTCGGTGCGCTCGCAGAGCCGGCAGGTGAGCCCCACCGGCACCACCGCCTCGCGCGAATCGAGGTCCATGCCGTCGGCGTAGACCATCTTGCGCGCGTGCCCCACCTCGCAGCCGATGGCGATGGCGAGCGGCGTGCGCGGCGCGTGGTACCCGCCCCCCTCCTTGTACACGGAGCGTGCGACCCAGAAGTAGGTGGTGCCGTCGGGCATCTGGGAGACCTGGGTACGGATCATCCCGGGCGTGAGGAAGGCCTGGAAGACGTTCCAGCGCGGGCAGGCGCCGGAGAAGCGCGCGAAGCGAAGGCCGGAGGCGGAGAACCGCTTGGAGATGTTTCCCGCCACGTCCACGCGGACGAAGTGCATGGGGATGCCCTCGGCGCCGGGGCGCCGGAGCGTGGTGAGACGGTGGCAGACCTGCTCGTAGCTGGTGCGGAACCGGTGGCCGAGCAGGTCGATGTCGTAGCGCTCCTGCCGCGCCGCCTCCAGGAAGGGGCTGTAGGGCATCAGCACGGCGGAGGCGAAGTAGTTGGCGAGCAGGACCCGCGTCAGCGCCCGGGCCGCGTCGGAGGTGAGCATCGGGTCGGCGGCGTGCCGGTCCAGGGCCGGCTGCTGGGTCTCCAGTCCGACCTGGTAGGCGAGGTGGAAGTTGCGCGACCCGCGGCGCAGCACCTCCGACAGGTAGAGGACCCGCCGCTCCCGGTCGAAGCGCCGGATGGCGTCCCCCATGTCGGCGCTGCGCTCGATGCGCACCTGGATCCCGTGCACGCGCTCGAGCCGTTGCTCGAGCCCCTGCTGCAGGTCGTCCCCCTGCAGCTGGAGCTCGCGGTGCAGTTGCTCGGCCCCGTCCTCGATCTCCGGGAAGTGGTTGGAGTGGCGCTGGATGAGATCGGACACCTCCTCGGTGGGCATGCGCGAGGCGTCCACTCCGGTGAGGTCGCTTCGCCCGGAGATCTTGATGGCCAGGTTGTCGGCCGCTTCCCGGGCCTCCCGGAACGCATGGTAGAGCTTCAGGATCCCGCGCGAGGCGACGGGGGCGTGCGCGGCCAGGTCGCGCACCTCGGCGGTGGTGAGATCGTCGTGCTCGAAGATCGGATCGCCGAACACCTCCATGAGATCCGCCACCGTGCGGGCGTCGTGCTCGGTGGAGAGCGCCTTGAGGTCGAGCTCGAAGATCTCGGCGATCTTGATGAGCAGGGGCGCGGGCATGGCGCGCCGGTTGTGCTCGATCAGGTTCAGGTAGGAGGGCGAGATGCCCAGCCGGTCGGCCAGCTGCACCTGGCTGATGCTCTTCTGGCGGCGCAGCGCCCGGACCTTGGCGCCCAGCAGGGATGCCTCTCGCGACATGGCGGGAGGCTACGCGCGAGGCGGCCCCATTTTCAAGCGGGCGCTCGGAGCACTACAGTGCATCGCCATGACCACAGCCGCCGCAACCATGCCGCAGGGGCAGCGCAGGATCGCCTTCGCCACCCTCTTCCTCGTCGAGATGTGGGAGCGGTTCGGCTACTACGGGATGACCGCGGTGGTGCTGCTCTTCATGGTGCAGCAGCTCGGCTACACCGACGACCGGGCCAACCTCACCTTCGGCGCCTTCACGGCCCTCGTCTACGCGGCGCCGGCGGTGGGAGGCTGGATCGGCGACCGGGTGCTGGGCAGCCGGCGGATGACGGTCCTCGGCGCGCTCGTGCTGGCGCTCGGCTACGTGCTGCTCGCCATCCCGGGGGGGCCGCTCTTCACCGCGCTGGGCGTCGTGGCGGTGGGAAACGGGCTCTTCAAGGCCAACCCGGCCAGCCTGGTCTCCCGCGTCTACGAGGGGGAGCCGTCCCGCATCGACAGCGCCTTCACCCTCTACTACATGGCCGTCAACGTCGGGGCGACCTTCTCCCAGATCCTGACGCCGCTCATCGCCATCTGGGCCGGCTGGAACGCCGCCTTCGCGGTCTGCGCGGGCGGCATGCTGCTCGCGGTGGGGAACTACTTCCTGATGCGCCGCCACCTGGCCAAGGTGGGATCGCCGCCCGACTTCGGGCCGCTGCCGAAGGGGAAGCTCCTGCTCGTGCTCCTCGGGTCGGCCGTGGCGGTGGCCTTCGTCACCGTGGTGGTGCAGGACCTGAAGCTCGCCCGAATGGTGATGTGGGGCGCGGGCGCGGCCATCCTCGCGATCTTCGCGGTCCTCATCCGGCGGGGGAACCCCCAGGAGCGCAAGGGGCTCGCGGCGGTCTTCATCCTCACCGCGCAGGGGATCCTCTTCTTCATCTTCTACCAGCAGATGTCCACGTCGCTGACACTCTTCGCCCTCCGGAACGTGGACCTCCACTTCCTCTTCGGCTACGAGATCCCGCCGGCGCAACTCCAGGCGCTCAACCCCATCTGGATCTTCGCGCTGGGTCCCCTCGTCGCCTGGAGCTACGAGCGGATGGCGCGCGGACGGGGCGACCTCTCCATCGCCGCCAAGTTCGCCGTGGGGTTCGCCGTGCTGGCGCTCGGCTTCTTCGTCTTCGGGGTGTCGGGGCGCTTCGCGCACGACGGCCGGGTCTCGGTGTGGTGGATGATCGGCGGGTACGGCCTCTACTCGCTGGGGGAGTTGCTCATCAGCGGGCTCGGGCTCGCCATGGTGGCGCGCTACGTGGGGCCGGGGATGCGCGGCTTCGTGATGGGGCTCTGGTTCCTCGCCACGGGGGTCTCGCAGTACCTCGGAGCCTACGTGGCCAACTTCGCGAGCGTTCCGGAGAAGGTGACCGATCCGCTGCTCACCCTGCCCCTCTACGTGAACCTGTTCCTGGGTCTCGGCATGGTGGCCACGGTGGGGACGCTCGTGGCGGTGGCGCTGCTCCCGGTGATGCGGCGGCTCTCGGCGCCGGCGGCCGGATAGCGGGGTCGGTCACAAAACGGCGCGAGCCGCATCTTCTCCGGTGGAGGGGGCGAGGCCCGTCGGGGGTGGCGCGGCCGTCGAGACGCGCTCGGGATTCCCGGCGAGGATCGAGGTGTCCGCACCGGGGAACGCTCCAGCGGGCCGCCGCGTGCGTTTCCGGGGGCCCGGAATTCGCATGAGACATTCGTTCCATGAACGACCTCGATCTCTCCGCAGCGCACGTCACTTCCCGTCACCTCGCCGAGTTCGATAGGGCGGGCGGATACCGATTCTTCCACCGCTCCCGGGAGGAGGCGAAGGACGGTCGTCCCGGTGGTGCCGAGCCTTCCGATCGCACTCTTGCAGAACCCCGCTACAGGAAATTCAGGTACTTGCGCGATTCATTCGAATGAATTTCCTCCGATTCACCTGGAAGTTCCGCGCACCCTCGTCGAGCCGCTGACCGCCACGCAGAGCCGGATCCACCTCACCGTGTCCAGGGACCTGTTGGCCAAGTTGCGGAAGGCTCGCCATGCGCAATCGCACGTTCAGCCCGGAGCGACCGGCGAGCAGGTCCTCTTCGCGCCGATCGTCCGGGAGCCATGGGTCCACTACTGCTCGATGGTCGGCACCGTTCCGCTCACCACCGGGATCAGCCAGGCCGCGTAGCTGCCCGGGTCCCTGATGGTCGCGATCTGCTCGTTCCATCGAGCGAGGGCCTCCTCCATCGGGAAGCGACCGTACTCCGCCGTCACCCCGGCGTACCCGTCGCGCCACGCCTCCCAGATCCGGGCGAAGGTCTCCCTCGGAACCCGCAGCGTGTCGACCACCACGAAGTCCATCCGGACGTCAACGAGCCCGAGCGCCACGAGCATGGCCGGGACGCGGCGCCCCACCCGCATGTCGGTGCCGGTGGCCTCGGCGAAACGAACCGGCATCGCCGGCCACATGTCGTCGGGATCGAAGCGCCCCGGGGGGAAGTGGACCATCCCGTAGTCCTCGGGCAAGAGGTGGACGGTGCCGCCCGGCCGGGTGACGCGCACCAGCTCGGCGATGGCCCGCTCCGCGTGCGGCACCGCCTGGAGCACGTGGCGGCAGACGACGAGGTCGAAGGACGCGGCGGGGATCCCCAGCTCGAAGATGGAGCGGTTCTCGAAGCGGGCCCGTCCACCGAGGTGCGCGCTCCGGGCGCGCGCCCGTTCGAGGTGCGCCTCCAGCAGGTCCACGCCCAGGAGGGTGGCCGACGGGAAGGCCTCGGCGAGCCGCACGCTCGCCTCGCCGGTTCCGCACCCGGCGTCGAGGATGCGCGGGGCCGCGGGCAGCCGGTACCGTCGGAGGAAGGGGAGCTCCTGCGGCCAGATCGCCTCCGCCTGCGCGGCCAGGTTCCGGACCATCGACTCGTCGGCCATCTGCTCCGCGTGCGGGTTGGGATCGTGATCCATGGCGGGCGTGATAAGCCGAAGGGCGTGCCGACGCAAACACTCACCGCCGGGCGGACCGTGCTCGAGACCCCGCGCCTCCTCCTCCGCGAGTTCACGCACGCAGATGCCGCCTTCGTCTTCCGGCTCGTGAACGAGCCCTCCTGGCTCCGCTTCATCGGCGACCGGGGCGTGCGCTCCCTCCCGGACGCGGTGCGATACCTCGACGACGGACCGCGGGCGAGCTACGCCCGGAACGGATTCGGCCTCTGGTGCGTCGCCCTCCGGGAGAGCGGCGAACCGGTCGGCATGTGCGGCCTCGTCCGGCGCGCCGGCCTCGCCGATCCCGACGTCGGATTCGCCTTCCTCCCCGAGGCCTGGGGGCACGGGTACGCGCGGGAGTCGGCGGCGGCGGTGCTCGACCACGCACGCCGCGTGCTCGGGATCTCGCGGGTCGTCGCCATCACCGATCCGGACAACGAAGCGTCGATCCGGGTGCTCGAGCGGGTCGGCATGGCGCGCGAAGCGACCACGCGCCTCCCCGGCATCGACCACGACGTCATGCTCTACGCTACCTCCTGATCATCGGGGACGGCGCAGCGCCGCCACCACGCCGGCCAGGATCGAGGCCGCGATCTCGCCGGGCGTCACCGCGCCGATGTCGAGCCCCACCGGCCCCTGGATGCGGGCCAGCTCCTCCTCGGGGATCCCCTCGCGCCGGAGCCTGCCCAGCCGGGCCGCGTGGGAGCGACGGCTGCCCAGCGCTCCCACGTGGAAGCAGCCGGCCCGCAGCGCAGCCGTGAGCGCCGGGTCGTCGATCTTCGGATCGTGGGCGAGGGTCACGACCGCGTCGCGCCCCCGCAGGCCCAGCGCCGCCAGCGCCTCCGTGGGCCAGGCGGTGACGAGCCGGACGCCGGGGAAGCGCTCCGGCGTGGCGAAGGCGCGGCGGGGGTCGACCACCACGACGTCCAGGGCGCACGCCTCGGCCATGCGGGCGAGCGCCTGGGCGATGTGCACGGCACCCACCAGCACGAGCCGTGGCGGCGCCTGGTAGGGGCGGAGGAAGGTCTCCGCCTCCCCGTCCCGCCAGGTCGCCGCGCGATCGAGCCGGAGCGCCTCCCGGGCGGCGGCGAGGAGCCCGTCCGACGCCCCCTCGCCCTCCTCGTCCGGGTGGACGAGCCACTCCGTGCCGGTCGAGAGGTGTGTCGCGAGCACAACCGGCCGCCGCGCCGCCACGTCGGCGCGCAGCCTGGCCAGGACCTCCCGGTCCACCGGCTTCACCGCCACCTCCACGTTGCCGCCGCAGGGGAGGCCGACGGCCCAGGCCTGCTCGTCGCTGACGCCGTAGACGAGGCGGCGCATCCGGCCGTCGCCGATGGCCGCCATGCCCTCCGCCGCCACCGACGACTCGACGCAGCCTCCGGAGACCGACCCGGCGAGCGCACCCGCCTCGCTCACCGCGAGCTGGCTGCCCGCGGGTCGCAGCGACGACCCCCAGGTCGAGGTGACCGTGGCGATGGCCACCCCCTGCCCGGCCGCGAGCCAGGCGCCCGCGCGATGGAGCACCTCCTCGTCGGTCGCGCCGGAGCGCGCCGCGCCCCCGAACCGGGCCAGGTCCTCCGGCCGGTCCAGGTCGGCGAGCGCCGCCGCCGGCCAGTCCACGCGGACCACCGAGGCCCCGTGGCGCCGCATCACCTCGCGCCCACGCCCCTCCGCCGCTCCCTCGAGGAGCTCGGCCATCACGCGTCGGTCGTAGAGGGTGGGCGGCGCGGTCACGGTTCCGTAGCGGCTGGTCACGATCGGCGCGCCGGTCTCGCGCCACCGCCCGCCGAGCGCCCGGATCATGTCGGCGGTCACCTCGGGCATGTCGGCGAGCAGCACCACCACCGCCTCGGCCTCCGGCGGGACGGCGGCGACCCCGGCGCCGAGCGAGGCGCCCTGCCCCTCCGCCCAGGCGGGGTTCCGGACCGGGCGGAACGGCAGGCCGGCGAGCGCCGCCTCCACCCTTTCCGCCTCGTGCCCGACCACGACGAGCAGGGGTTCGAGCCCCGCCTCGAGCGCCCGGCGCGCCGCCCGGCGCACGAGGGGCTCCCCCTCGAGCTCGACGAGCAGCTTGTCGTGCCCCATCCGCGTGGAGGCGCCCGCGGCGAGGAGGATGCCGGCGATGGCCATCCGGTCCGTTTACCCCGACTGCCCGGGCGGTGCTACCGTGTCCCCTCATGAAGGCAGGGCTCGTCGGATACGCGCAGTCGGGGAAGACCACGCTCTTCAACGCCCTCACCGGCCTCCACAAGGGCGCCTCGGGCGGGCGAGGCCAGGTGAACCTCGGGGCCATCAAGGTCCCCGACCCCCGGATCGACCGTCTCTCCGGGATGTTCCAGCCGAAGAAGACCACCTTCACCGAGATGCGCTTCGTGGACGTGCCCGGCCCGGCCGGCAAGGGCACCGGGCTCGACGCGGAGTCGCTCCGGGCGCTCGCCGAGGTGGACGCCTTCTGCCTCGTGGTGCGCGGCTTCCCGGGCGTGGACGGATCGCCCTCCGACCCGGCCCGCGAGCTCGCCGACTTCGACGCCGAGCTCGTGCTCCACGACCTCGCCATCGTGGAGAAGCGGCTCGACCGGATGCGCAAGGAGCACGGGAAGGGCAGCGGCGAGTACCACGAGCTGGAGCGGCTCCACGGCCAGCTCGACGCCGGCCGGCCGCTGCGGACCATGGCCTGGAGCGACGCCGAGGAGAAGGAGATGGCCCACTTCGCCTTCCTGTCCCGCCGGCCGCTGCTCGTGGCGGTGAACGCGGCCGAGGCGGACGCTGCGGCGCCCCCGCCCCCCGCGGTGGAGGAGGCGGCCCACCCGCTCGGCGCAGAGACCCTCTCCCTCTGCGCCTCCGTCGAGGCGGAGATCGCCGACCTCGACCCGGCCGAGCAGCCCGAGTTCCTGGCCTCCCTGGGGCTCTCCGAGCCGGCCCGGGCCCGCTTCATCCGGGCCGCCTACCACCTGCTCGACCTCATCTCATATTTCACTGTGGGTGAAGATGAGGTCCGGGCCTGGACCATCCGCCGCGGCGACAAGGCCCCGCGCGCCGCCGGGCGCATCCACTCCGACCTGGAGCGGGGCTTCATCCGCGCCGAGGTGGTGCACTACGACGACTTCGTGGCGCTCGGCAGCGAGGCCAAGGCGCGCACCGAGGGGAAGCTGCGGCTCGAGGGCAAGGAGTACGTGGTCCGGGACGGCGACATCCTGAACATCCGCTTCTCGGTGTAGCCGTCAGCCCCGCAGGGCCGCCCAGAGCGAGAGCAGCCCGAAGACGAGGAAGATGCCGGCCGCCACGCGACGGACGGCCTTCATCGACACCCGGGTGGCGAGCTTCTCCCCCAGGAAGACCGCGAGTCCGTCGGACACCAGCATGCCGAGCGTCGTCCCGGCGGTGACCAGGACGAGCGACCGGTAGCGGGCCGCCAGCGCGACGGTGGCGAGCTGGGTCTTGTCCCCCATCTCGGCGAGGAAGAAGAGCACGGTCGTGGTCAGGAAGGGGCCGAGGCCCGCGGGGCCACGCTCCTCGTCGAGCGTGTCGGGCTCGAGCGTCCAGATGCCGAATCCGATGAAGGTGGCCGCCAGGATCCCGGCCATGACCCGCGGCGGCACCTGGGCCGATACCCACGCCCCCACGCCGGCGGCGAGCGAGTGGTTCAGCACGGTGGCCACGAGGATCCCGGCCATCACCACCCACGGACGGCGGTAGCGGGTGGCCAGCGAGAAGGCGAGGAGCTGGGTCTTGTCCCCCATCTCGCTCACGGCGACGAGGAGGAAGGAGGAGACGAGCGATTCCATGACCGGGCGCGCATCCTACACCGGGGTCGCGCCGCCCGGCGCGCGAGGGTATCCTCCGGGCCGCCGCCGGCACCCTTCGCGCCGCGGACGAGGAGGACGGGATGAAGGCAGTGGTCTTCGCGGGAAAGGGTGGGCCGGAGCTGGCCCGGATCCAGGAGATCCCGGAGCCCCGGGCGCAGCGGGGCGAGGTTCTGGTCCGGGTGCGGGCCGCGGCGCTCAACCGGGCCGACCTGCTGCAGCGGCGGGGGCTCTACCCGCCTCCCCCCGGCTACCGGGAGGACGTCCCCGGCCTCGAGTTCGCGGGCGAGGTGGCGGCGCTCGGCGAGGGGGTCACCGGCTGGAAGGTGGGCGACCGGGTGATGGCCATCGCCTCGGGAGAGGCCCAGGCCGAGTTCGTCCTCGTCGATCCGTTCATGCTGCTCCGCATCCCGGACGGGATGTCCTTCCCGCTCGCCGCCGCCATCCCCGAGGCGGGCATCACCGCCCACGACGCGCTCGTCACGCTGGGTGGATTCCGCCCGGGCGGCACGGCGCTCGTGCACGCCATCGGCTCGGGCGTGGGAACGATGGCGCTGCAGATCGCCCGGGCCATGGGCGGCACGGTCATCGGCACGGCGCGCACCGCCGACAAGATCGAGAAGGCGAAGGGGCTCGGCCTCGACCACGCCATCCTGCTCGGCAAGGAGGAGCCGAAGTTCGCCGACGAGGTGAAGCGGATCACCGGGCGCAAGGGGGTCCCGGTGGTGGTGGACTTCGTGGGCGCGGCCTACATGGCCGAGAACGTGGGCTCGCTCGCGCAGCAGGGGCGGATCGTGGTGGTGGGGACGATGGGCGGGGCCAAGGCCACCGTGGACCTGGGGCTGCTCATGCGCGCGCGCGGGAGCGTGGTGGGCACCGTGCTCCGACCCCGCCCGCTCTTCGAGAAGATCCAGGCCACGCAGGCCTTCGGGCGCGACGTGATGCCGCTCGTGGCCTCCGGGAAGGTGAAGCCGGTGCTCGACCGCTGCTGGCCCGCCGCCGAGGTCCAGGCCGCCCACGAGCAACTGGAGCGGAACGACTCGTTCGGGAAGGTCGTGCTGGAGTTCTGATCACTTCGCGGGCGGAAGACCCTTCACCCACTTCGCGATCGTCTGCACCACCTCGCCGTCCACGTTGCCCGGCTTCATCACCTCGACCGGAAGCGACTTGCCCTCTCCGTACACGAAGAAGTGGTTCGCCCTGGGGAAGACCTTGAAGGTGGCGAACTTGTCGCCCGCGAGTTCCTTCTTCCAGCCGTCCAGGTCCTTCGAGGTGACCTGGTAGTCGCGCCCGCCCTGGAGGACCAGGATGGGGATGGCATTCAGGTGGGCCAGGACCGCCGGCTTGTAGGACTTGAGATCGAGCCAGTAGCTGGGCGGGGCCCCCATGACACGCCCCGCGGGGGGGGTCTTGGCGGGATCGATCGCCTGGATGGCCGCGGCGTCGGCGCGCATGGGCGCGACGTCCTCTTCCCTGGCCGCACCGTTCTCCACCAGGTAGTCGAGCTGGTCCTGGATGAGCTCGTGGACCGGGCGCGTCGATCCGGCCAGCGCGATGACGCCGGCCAGGTGCTTGTCGGCCGCCGCGATGCGCGGCACCAGGTAGCCGCCCAGGCTGTGGCCCAGCACGGCGATGCGCCTGGGGTTCACTCCGGGTGTCTGCCGGAGCGTCGCCACCGCGGCGAGGGCATCGTCGATCACCTCGTCCTTCACGGTCATGGGCGCCGAGCCGACCTTGTCGCCGTGCACCCGGGTCCGCTTGTCGTACCGGAGGACCGCGATCCCCTGCGAGGCGAGCCCCCAGGCGAGATCGCGGAAGACCTTGGTCCCACCGACGGTCTCGTCCTGGTCGAGCGGGCCCGAGCCGTGCACCAGGACCACGCCGGGGAAGGGACCCTTCCCCGCCGGCATGGAGATCGTCCCGGGGAGTGGCCACTTCTCGTCGCCGAACTTCACGGCGCTGTCGCGGAACTTCTTCGGCTCGGCGTAGGGGGGAGCCCGGTACTCGACCGGTGGCGGGGCGTTGGCCGCCGCGTTCGGGCTCATGGGCGTGAAGCGGAGCGAGGTGATTCGCCCCTGCACGTCGAAGGCCACTCCGAGCGTCCACTCCACCTTCTCGAACGCGGCCGCCATCACGGCGATGTCGAGGGGCCCGGCGTCCTTCAGGACCGGCGCCCCGATCGACTTCAGCTTCCCGTTCTTGGCCTCGATCCCGACCCAGCCGTCCTTGAAGGCCTCCGGGGAGAGGAGGGTCGCGAGGCGGGGGTCGAACCGGGCCGCGATGCCGTCCAGCTTGCCCGACATGAACATCCCGGCCACCTCGGTGGCCCACTGCTTCACCGACTCGGCCGGCGCCTTCGCCGGTGAGGGGAGCGAACCCTTCGCCTCGGGTGCGGGGACGGCCTGGGCCACGGCGAGGGACAGGGCGAGGGCGACGAACGGCGCGGTCATGCGTTTTCCACCTCCGGGACGGGAATGTCGGACATCC